>CASDSU010000027.1 GCA_949283575.1 uncultured Eubacteriales bacterium | reverse complement strand
GGGGTTGTGTCATCTTTTACATAAAAATTTATTATGGAGGCAAGTATTGACAGAGGCAGAGTTATGAACAAATATCGTTTCCAGGCTTTCATTGGTTCTCCTCAAATAGTTTACGATAATTTATTGTATGATATGTCATTGATGATTTTTCAGTTCTTGTATCTTTGTATGTTGCCCCATGGGTATTGTATCGAGAAAGGTTATACAATATTTCAGCCTCCTGCTGCTTTTCGCATGTTTTATTTAACTTTATTTCATGTTTTAATAAACTAATCTGCTTTTCTAGGAATCTCAAATAGTTAATCTCTGTTTGCAAGTCTTTTTCTCTTACTGATTCCTGTAATTTTTGTATTCTTTGTATCTCATATTCAGCACTATTTATAAAAGCTTTTCTTTGATTGTAAATCACTATATTGTATTTATTTTCTTCTATAGATGTTGAACCTAAAAAATTAAGAAAACTAAATACAGGTCCAAAAAATCCTGCTACACTTAAAAACTTTTTCCATGCATCTTCTTCTTGCCCTTCTGTTGTATATTGTTGAATAAAAAAAGAAAGTTTAGAACCTGTTTCTTCCTCTGTAAAAAGAAGTGCACATGTATTTGATATATCGTTAATAAGATTTCCACACCAAATACTTCGTGGTATTTTATTTGCGTTATCAATGTATAAGCCGATAATACCGCAAAGTATATCCATAGGTTCAGGTGATTCAGTATCAAAAAAATACTGTCCATTTATATCTGACAAAAAATAGTCATATATAATATTAATAACATCTTCTTTTAATTTTATTTTATCACCAATATGAATTATGTCAGGATTTTCCGGTAATTCAAATAATTTATACCAATAAACACCTCCAAGTTCCCATAACGTTGCATTCTTTTTTGCAATAAAATTTCCGTGTCCATCATACTCCCAATTCGATAAATTTCTATATTTTGTCAATAAATAATTAATTTCCTGTAAATTTATTTCTGAAACTTTTTTATTAACGAAACTACTGTAAACAGACAGGTCTAGTTCTTTTGCCATTATTCTGACTAACTGCAATCATTGTATCATATTGCGAACTTATTGCTTCGCAAATAGTACGTTAACTCGTTTCAATTCCACATCTTCATAAATAGAGTTCGGAACTGTGTAATTCCACAACAGATACACTGAATCTCTTTCATAATCCATGTATACATAAAAATCACTTTCACCCTTTGTCAGGTGTATCATATTGTCACTGACAACCGTTCCTATATCCGCCAAACTAAGCACGGGATTTCCTCTAATCATCCTCACGTATGATACAAAATACTGTGTCTCCGATACTTTTTGAAGTGCAAGAGCATAATCAGGCTTTTGACTATCTACCCAAATCCCACACATCGTATCAATGTACTCATTGCCGAAACACATACAGCAAACAGTCATAAAAATAACTACACATATTAAAATTTTGGATTTACCCGATACCATGTTTTACCTCCGCCAATCATCAGCTTAAAGTTTAATCCTTCCACGTCCCATTCATTACATTCGTATACACCCATTCTTCGAAAGCTTTTCTCATCTGTTCTTCCTCTTCCGCTTTCTTTTTTTCGTTTAATTCCTTGTCAAATACTTCTGTAACACGTTTTAATTCCACATCAAAATAAATTCCATCTGGAAATGTATGATTCCACAACAGATATACCGAATCATTTTCATAATCCATAAATACATAAAAATCACTTCCGTCTTGTGTCAGGTGTATCATATTGTCACTGACAACTGTTCCTACCCCCGCTATGTTAGGTGAAAAAAATCCTTCAAGACTCAAATGTACTACAAAATACTCCATCTCCGATATTTTTTGCAACGCAACTGCTATACCGGTATCTTTAGGATACACCCAAATCCCACACATCGTATCAATATGCTCATTGCCGAAACACATACAGCAAACAGTCATAAAAATAACTATAAATATTAAAAGTTTGGTCTTACCTGATCCCATGTTTTACCTCCATCAAGCGTCCGCTTAAAATCGGCTTCTGATTTTTTAAGCGTAAATGGATTATAAAAATTAGTTCCATCTGATATCTCTATATGAAAATGTGGTCCCGTACTTGCCAAATTAAAGTTATTCTTCTTTGGAAACGGCATAATCTTATCTCCCGGTTTGAAATAATCTCCTGTCTTTGATACGCTGCCTGCATCTCCGTGTGAAACTTTCATTTTTAAATCTGTTCCGTTAATGCTGAATATTTTCTCATTCGATTTTACGTCATTACCTCCTACTGCATTCATAAAAAATGGTGACTTTAAATCACCCCCAATAATATCTATTCCGGTATGCAAATTAACCTGATAATTTCCCACTGAATTCTGCTCCTCTGCGAAAGCTGTTGTCACAATTCCATTATCAATATAATCAGAAACATTCAAGTTTGCTTCTCTTATAAGAGCATCATTATAATCGAAACTTAAGGAAAAAAATATATCCATATGCTTATGTGTAATTCCCTCTCCATTCCTCATAGCCGTATCTATTTCCTTTTGAATACTTTTTATCTTTTTCATAATTTCATCAGAACTTCCTCTAGATGTTGCAGTCACCCCTGTTATTTCAAACCCTTTTACATTTAAATCAAGCGTTTCATTCAGTCTACAACATACTTTTGCATATTGAACGAGCATTCCATCTGACATCTTGTCAAAAAAATCCTTATCGCTGTATGCTTTTTGAATTAAAATTTGTTCTTCGTTTTCATTGCAACAATATGAGTCTATTATCGCCTTTCCTGCCGGTGGCAAACATTCTGCATCATGGCGCAGCTCATATATTTTACAAGCATATGCTTTGAGGACTTCTTGTATCTGTTCTATTGCCTCTATTCTTGTTATTGTTGCCATAGAAATTCCTGATTTTCCTGCATCTCTTTATATGTATATAGAAGTTTTAAAGCTTCTTTTTCATCAATTTCTGCCAGATTACTTTCAAGGTCTTCTTCTACCATATTTTTTAAATCATATAAAAATTTATTATATTCTTGTTCTGTCAGTTTATATACATCATCTCCTATCCTTACG
>CASDSU010000026.1 GCA_949283575.1 uncultured Eubacteriales bacterium | reverse complement strand
TTTGTCACAAACATGGGATAAATTTAGTCACAAACATCGGATTTTTGGTTATTGTGTTAACAAAAAGAAAACTATTGATTACAAGAACTATGATTCTCTCTATCTAAAGAAGAACTTATTGATGAAATCATCAAAGTAAAAGTTGAGGCAGAACGAGCAAAAAAGGTTGCATCGTGAAAAGGGGTAACCAGAAAAAGGAATTCATTACTTTAGAAGATGCAAATTTGAAATAATATAATTGTTATTTCGCAAAATTATTATTTTTTCATTTTTGCGAAATAGAAGTTTATCAAAATTCAAACTCACTCTAATTTAGTCTTTAGAAAAGATGGGTGTTTTTTAATAATCGTTTCTGGTGCAAAAAAATATGTTTTCACAGTTAAAAAGAGCCTTACAGGCTCTTAAATTGTTAAAGTTTCTTATTTCAATTAAATAACTTTAATTTGAACGTAGCCTAACTTCATATGCGTGTGCTTAGCAATCCACTTCTTCATTCTGATATGAACGAAGAAAGCATATATTCCGATAGTGATGATAGTTAATAACTTTCAAAGTAAGAATCTTCCAATTAATTGGCGAGCTTCACCATCAAAAGATAAACTCTTACCATCGTATAAGGTATGTTTATAATTCCATTTAAGCATCCAACAATACGCAACTGGGAAACAGATTCCTATGGTAACAATAGTAACTAAAAGGCCAAGTAAGAACCATCCGATTTCTTGAAGTAGCCAACCATCAAATCCACCCTTACCACTTCTTTCGTTTTCAGATTCATTTGGATTCATTTCATATTTTTTCTTAAGTTCTTCACACTTTTCATAATATGCATCAGTAGTGTTAACAATCCAATCTTTATCTTTTTCTGATACCGTTAGTGATTTGTAGGTAACAATTAAAAATAGAAAGTCTTACAATGTTAATTGGAAATCACAAAGGAGACTTTCTATATGAATATTCTAACACTTAAATGAAACATTTGATAGTTTTTTTATTTGATGATTTTATCAATAAAAGGTAATTGTTAAGTGACAAACTCAATGCAACGAAACTGTTTTTAAGTTTGTTATCTTTCTTTGTTTTATAATCTAATCGTCTTCTTTGCCTGTTCGAAAGGAGGCTTAAATTATGAAACATAAGCAAAGAAAACGGTTGACGATTGAAGACCGTATGATCATTCAAGCTTGTATTCATGATCATAGAAACATAACTCAAATCGCTTCTAGATTAGGAGTAAATAAATCGACTATCACTAGAGAATTGAAAATTAATTCTTATGTGAAATCTGGTAATAAAATTCCTTGTAAGAGAAAACGAGCTGGAATGTGCAATGGTTGTCCAAGCGTCGCATATTGTGGTAAAGAAAAAAGATTCTATAATTTTAAACTCGCAGAAGAAAAAAGTAGTAATCGTCGTTCCACTTCTAGATCTCATAGTAAATTATCTCAATCATCCATTAAAGAGATAGATGAAGCAGTAAGAGATGGTATTTCATTAGGTCAATCTCTTCATCATATTTTTGTTTCTTATAATCTAGCTAATCATTGTTCAGAAAGAACAGTTCGTCGTCTTTGTTATAGAGGAATATTATCTAGCAAGCCTCACGAATTAAGACGATATGTTACCTATAGACATGCTTATAAGAAAGAAATCAAAGACATTCAATTACGTGATATAAGAGTTCTTATTGGAAGGACCTACAAGGACTATAAAAAAGTCACATCTACTCATAAGAAATACAATATTGTTCAATATGATTCTATCGTCGGTAAAAGAGAAGATAAGAAAGCAATTTTAACTATTACTTTTCCAAAATACTCTTTCCAATTTGGGCTTTTGATCAATAAAGGTTCTCCTAGTAATGTCATCACTAAAATAAAAGGAATCTTTGCTAAATTAGAAAGCGAAATGATAAAAGATATATTCCCTATCAATCTAGCTGATAACGGTGTTGAATTTTCTTATTTTAATCAAATTGAAATAAATGAAGATGGAGAAAAGATTTGTTCTACATTTTTTACAAATCCTTACAAAGCAACAGATAAAGCGGAATGTGAAAGACTACATGAACTCGTACGTTATTTCTTACCGAAAGGAAAAAGCCTTGACTTATTAACTCAAGATAAAATTGATGAGATGTTTTCTAACATCAATAGCTACGTAAGAAAAAGTCAAGGTGATAAAACCCCTTATGATCTAGTTAAAAAGAAATTTGGAAAAGAATTTCTTGATAAGATAGGAATAAAAAGAATAGCAAACAAAAAGGTTAGATTAAGACCAATAATCTAACCAGAATAGCCAGGCAAAGAAGACTAAAACCAGATACTATTCAATCGTTGCATTGAGTTAGTCACATTCAATCAACGATATCTTTTGCCATGTTCATATTATGCCTATATCAGTTATATTTTGTCAAAGAAATGACAAGGTAAATGCAACACATTTCTTAAAATGATAGAAAAGGACTAATAATTATTTTTCGTTGCATTGAGTTTGTCACCTAACATTAAATAAAAACATGTTAAAACTTGTAATACAATTATTTTTAACTTTCCTTTAATACGGTGTATCTTAAATTATATTTTTCAATATACACTAATGCGTTTCAATTAAAATTATTAGCAATATACAAAATTAAATGAACTGC
>CASDSU010000025.1 GCA_949283575.1 uncultured Eubacteriales bacterium | reverse complement strand
GCTTATCTTTAAAATCCGGCAGCAGCTTTCTCAATGTTTCCCATTCTCCTGCACCGGCTAGTCCCTGCTGTGAGCGACTCATTTGACTGTATTTTTGAAAAAATATATTATCATCATATTTGTTTTCTTTCATCTGAATTCCCCTTGTTTAAAAAGTTATTTATCTCCGTTGCAATTTTCTTCACTTCTTTATAAGGCTTCCCGGTCATATCATAGCATTCAAAAAGTGAAAGACCGAGTAATTCAAAAATATGATTAACCCTTTGGCGTATTTTTCAGGTTTATATTAAAAAGTTTCAAGCAGTTTTATAGCTTTCTTTTCGCCTATTCGAACGTGGTGGAAAGTACGCGAACATAAATTCCCGCGCCCCTATGCGCACGCAGTGCGCTCACGTGCCGAAGGCACATATCGCGCCAGAGGCATATCGCACGCGAATGAAATGTAGCGTATATCGCAAATCCGTGAGGATTTATATCGCTTTAGTTTGTCTGCTTCGTCAGACAAACTAAACTTTCCACGTGGCTGGAGAGGACAGAATGAATGTCATTTGAGTACGTCCGTTCTCGGAAACATATCCACTTCGCTTTTGGCACTATCGGTATACGGGAACATATCCAATCTCTCTCAGGAATGTATACCATACTTTTAAAAGGCAGAATAGCATTTTAACTAATGCTACCCTACCTATAACTAAACATTTACAGTTGCATGTGGCCTATTGTTTTTAGCCGTTAAATATTTTATAACTATTAAATAGCGATACAAATTGTTCGAAACTAATATTGTTTATATCATATATTCTCGCATATTTTAAAGCTTTATTAAATTGATTTTTTGTAAACAGTTTTTCATACTCTTTGTTAACCCATTTCATTACAAAAGTTTCATATTTTTTTCTCTCTTTAAATGCCATTTTTGCTGGCTTTCTTTTTAATACAATTAATGCGCTATCCACTTTAGGTTTTGGATGGAAATAATACCTGGGAATTTTTGCTAATATAGAAATATCTACCTCTGCCATTAACAGCAATGCTTTTGATCTGTTTGTATCTAATAACATTTTAGCAAAACCATATTCTACTATTAAATAACTTATTGTGGCTGAACTTTCAAAAACAATTTTTCGAATTATATTTGTGCTTATGTTGTAAGGTATGCTGCCAAATATTTTATATGGATTGTGGCTAGGAAATGTAAATTTTAGTATATCATCATTTACTATTTGATAGTTAGGATAATTTAAGAGCTTATTACGAGTTACCTCACATAATTTAGAATCAATTTCTATCGCCGTAACAAAATTACATCTCTTTACCAATTCAGCAGTAAAATGACCTTTCCCTGCACCTATTTCAAAGATGTTATCTTTTTCATCTAAACTTATGCAATTCATTATTTTTTCTATGTGATATTTTGAAGTAATAAAATTTTGACTATCTTTTATATTTACTTTGTTCATTATAACCCCTCCTTAATTTATTTCATTAACAAACAGTTTTTATGTTTTCATTTGGATATAGTTTTTTCTTATCTGGTCCTATCATAGGATACACCTCTCTTTCATACTTTTAGAATTTGTTGAAATCAACACCTAATCTTACTTATAACTTCCTTTGATTCCGTAGTCGGTATCCTGATTATTCAGCGATTTAGTACCGACAAGATGAGTTTTTCCGAAATTAAAATTCCAAGTGAGCGTGGCAACGAGAAT
>CASDSU010000024.1 GCA_949283575.1 uncultured Eubacteriales bacterium | reverse complement strand
AAGATGGATTAAATACTGCAATGCCACACGGTGTAAGAAAAATTGACGCATTAAGAACACTTACAACAGAAAGTCTTGCAGTATTTATACCGTTCAAAGTACAGGAGATAAATCACGAGAACGGAATCTATTATGGGCAAAATGTAATCAGTAAAAATATGATTATAGCAGATAGACGCCAATTACTGAATGGTAATTCATTTATATTAGGAGTTAGTGGAAGCGGTAAGTCATTTACTGGTAAAAATGAAATAGTATCAACAATATTAAGAAATCCAAATGCAGATGTAATCATTGTTGATCCAGAACGTGAGTATGGCTCACTTGTCAATGCTTTAAAAGGAGAAGTAATAAGAATATCGGCAACAAGTGATAGTCATATAAACGCAATGGATATGAATAGTGAGTATGGAGATGGTGCAAACCCTGTAATATTAAAATCAGAGTTTATTTTATCTCTTTGTGAGCAGTTAATTGGTGGGAATAATCTCGGACCAAAGCAGAAGTCAATTATTGATCGTTGTACTGCTTCGGTCTATCGACATTTCCAACAAGGAAATTATCAAGGAACACCACCAACATTACAGGATTTTAGAGAAGAACTACTAAAACAGAGTGAGCCAGAAGCAAAGGAAATAGCATTAGCCATTGAATTGTTTACGAACGGTAGTTTAAATACGTTTGCAAAGGAAACAAATGTTGATACTGACAATAGACTAATATGTTACGATATTTTAGATTTAGGTAAACAGTTACAACCTATTGGAATGTTGGTCGTACTGGATAGTATTCTTAATAGAATAACAAGAAATAGAGCAAAAGGTAGAAATACCTTTATTTTTATCGATGAGATATACTTGCTTTTCCAACACGAATATTCTGCAAATTTTCTGTTTACTTTATGGAAGCGTGTTCGTAAGTATGGGGCATTCGCAACAGGTATTACACAAAATGTTGATGACTTATTACAAAGTCATACTGCAAGAACTATGCTTGCAAACTCTGAATTTATAGTAATGCTTAATCAGGCAAGTACCGATCGTGTTGAACTTGCAAAATTGCTTAATATATCTGATTTACAAATGAACTATATTACTAATGTTGGAGCAGGACAAGGCTTAATTAAAATATCAAGTATTTTAGTTCCTTTTATAAATAGATTTCCTAAAAATACAAAATTATACAAACTAATGACTACAAAACCGGGCGAGGGTATGTAGTTTAGGAGGTGACTATATTGGCAGATATAAAAGTAAAAGATACAAAGAACAAGACTATAAAAACAATAGATAAAGGTATAATAGCAACAGAACGATTTAAAGATACCATTGTTCATACAAAAGAAAAAGCAGAAAATACTGGGGCAAGTGATGGCAATATAGTTGAAGATGGAAGTGAAAAAATAAAGTTTGCAACAAATAGAACAGTTGATGAAACGATTTATCGTACTAATCAAATTGGAAAAAAATCACTTGCTAAAACAAAAGATAATTTTATTAAATCAAAAATAAAAATCAAAGCATTTAAAAATAAAATGACAAGTAAGAAAGTACAGAAAACAGTAGGAAAAACAACAAAAACAGCCATAAAAACAAGTAAAAGTGTTGCTAAAAATACAAAGCAAGTTGCAAAACAGTCTGTTAAGGCTTCACAAAGAGCAATAAATATGGCAAAACAAACTGCAAAAGCAACTGCAAGAACAACAAAAGCAGTAGTTAAAGGTACTGTAACTGCAATAAAAGCCATAATTGCAGGAACAAAAGCACTTATTGCAGCACTACTTGCAGGTGGCTGGGTTGCTTTAATAGTAATTATAGTAATTTGTTTAATTGGTTTATTATGTAGTTCTATCTTTGGAATATTTTTTAGTAGCGAAGATACTGGAAGTGGGAGAACAATGAATAGTGTTGTTACAGAATTAAACAATGAAATGGCAACAAAAATATCAAATATACAAAAAGAAAACACTTATGATGATTATGTAATTGACTCTGACAGAGCAGAGTGGAAAGATATTTTAGCAGTTTATACAGTTAAAGTATCAAATGGAAATAATCAAACAGAGGTAATGACATTAGATGATAACAAAGTATCTATATTAAAAACTGTATTCTGGGATATGAATAGTATCACTTCCGAAGTAAAGGAAGAAATGGTAAATGAAGAACAGACTGAAAATGGAACACCAGTAATAAAGCAAGTAAAAAAGAGAATACTGCATATCAATATAACAAGTAAAACAGTAGATGAAATGATAACACAATACCGTTTTACTCCAATGCAAAAACAACAGTTAAATGAATTGTTAAGCGAGGAATATGCAAGTTTATGGTCATCTGTAATATTTGGTACTTCAGTTGGTAGTCTGAATATAGTTCAAATAGCCTTATCACAAGTTGGTAATGTTGGAGGTCAGCCATATTGGAGTTGGTATGGATTTACAAGTCGTGTAGAGTGGTGTGCTTGTTTTGTATCTTGGGTAGCAAATCAAGCCGGATATATAGATACAAATGTTATTCCAAAGTTTTCTGGTGTTATACAAGGAATTAACTGGTTTAAAGCCGTAGGCGAATGGAAAGAAGCAGGATTTGTTCCAAATCCAGGAGATATTATTTTCTTTGACTGGGAGAATGATGGAAGTGCAGATCACGTTGGCATTGTTGAAAAAGTAGAAAACAATACTGTTCATACAGTAGAGGGTAATTCTAATGGGGATACTTGCCGACAAAAAGAATATTCAATAAATAGTGATGTTATTTTTGGGTATGGGACACCTGCATATTAAAATTAAATGACTATTTCTAAATAAAAAAAGAAATAGTCAAATACATAGTAAAATATTTATTTTTAAAATGATGTATGTTAAAATATATCTAAATAAGATTTATCTAATATAATATGGCACAATATCTATCTTATTGTGTTTTTATATGATATAATTAGTATGTATTACTAATCGGAAAATAGTAATTT
>CASDSU010000023.1 GCA_949283575.1 uncultured Eubacteriales bacterium | reverse complement strand
AGCGCCAAAAAAAATTAAAATTTGAAAATGGAAAATAAGAATTTTATCAGTAGCTATATTTCAAATTTCTATATTATTAGCAATAGTGTAAACAAAAAAGTTGACAGAAAAAAGTAATAAGTAAATCATAAATTACAATTTATATAAAATGTAGGGATTGTCGATTTTTGACGAACGATTTTTGTTGAAATATAAAGTCTTGAAGTATATAATGTTAATGTAGCTACACAAAGGAAAAAAGGAGGAAAAATGAATAACAAAGACGATACTATACAAATTATTGAAAGTTACCTAAACATATTACTAAAGACATTACCAAACGATGAATATATAATGCTTATAGAAAATACCCCTATATTAAATGAGTATGATAATTTAATGAGTGAATTTAAGGAAGATAATTTATCAGAAACATTTTTACAACAAGTTTTATACTTAGTTAAAAATATAACAGATAATAAAGTTAAGAACTGCTTATAATAGTAGTTCTTTTTTTATGGAAAGGAGTTGATAAAGTTGATCTTAGCAATTACTAGAGATAATGAAAAATTAATTTATGAGGTATGTAAAGAAAATGGCTTTGAAAATCCACAAGTATTAACAGGTGTTGATAGTTTAAAAAAGTTTGCAGTTCAAGAACTTAGAAACTTAAATAATTATAAGCAAATTATAATAGATATTGTCTCTACAAAAGAAACAGAAAATGAAATAGTACAAGCAGTTGTAGCAATAAAAAGTATGTATAATATAAAAATAATAATAGTTGCTTTAGGTTTTCAAGAAGGTAACAGTTTACTTGCTAAATTGTTTAATGAAGGAATCTATAATTTTGTAAATGCTAGTACATATTTTGAACAAAAGGAGCAATTTAGAAATTGTTTAAGTAATGAAGGCTGTCAATACAAGGATGCTGTTAGATTTAGGCAAAAACTTGATGAAGGCAAAAAGAATAAAGTCATTATCAAAAAAGAATATAAAAAACTAAAACAATTTGTTAATATTGCAGTTGCAGGAACTGAAAAACATATAGGAGTTACTACACAAGCAATACTAATTACAATGTTTTTAAAAAGCCTTAATATGAATGCTTGTTATATTTGTGCTACTGATAAAGATGAAATTAAAAATATTGAAACATTAGAAGGAGTGCTAAAAAAAGACGGATTTTATACATATAAAGGAATAGATTTGTATAGCAATGACAACAAAATTGATGCTATGCAATATGGATATGATTTCTATATTTATGACTATGGAATACTAAACGAAAATACTTTAGACAATTTCTTATCTAAGGAAGTAAAAATTATTGTTGGAGGTACTAAGGCTTGGGAAACCGATGAAACTTTTAGAGTATTAAGTTTATTAGAAAAAATACCTGAAGTAAATTATATTTTTAACTTTTCTAGTAATGAGGAAAAAGCTAAATTCAAAAGAATTTTAAAACAATATATAAAACATATATATTTTTCTGAATATACAACAGATACCTTTAATAGCAATATAAATACAGATATGTACCACGAAATATTTAAAGAATATATTACTGAAAAATCTAATAAGCTTGAAGTTGTTGAAAAGAAAGGTTTATTTAGTTTTCTGAAAAGAGGTAGATAATGAAGAAAAATTTGTATAAAGATTATTTAAAAAAGAAAAAAATAAGGGAAAAATACGATGAACAAGTAGTTGTTAATGAACAGAATCCAGTTCTAAAAGCACTACTTTTTTTATTTGATATTTTATCAAGAATATTTAATATATTATTATATTTAGGCATTATAATACTTTGCTCTATTGGAGCTACCTATCTTGCTAATAAATTTGGAATAATAAATATATTTTAGGAGGTTTACAATGAATTGGTTAAAAAAAGTATTGGCAGTATGCAGTTTTTGTACTTTACTTACAACTACAAACTGTTTAGCTGTTACACAAGAAAATACAAATATTACTGATGACAAACTAAATTGTTATAAAACATATTTAGTACAAGAAGATGAAAAAGACACTTTTATTGAAACTTTAGATAAAGATATTGAAGTTTTTGGAGAAAAGTACACATTTGATAGTTATACTTCTAAAGGTGGAACTACAACAGATACCATTGATATTTCAACAACAAAGAAAATTACAAGTGATACTAATAACTTGAATAGTATTATAAATCAATTAGGAAGAACTATACATTATGAAAAAGATGGTTATATAGGAGAATATCAATTAAATACAGAAAACATACAAATTAAAACAAACTACAATGGCTTTAGAGAAGATTTAATAGAAGAAACTATAAATTATACTGGCTTAGAAAGAAATGACCTAGATTTTATTCCTAAACAAACAGAAAAAGATGGATTAACCTTAGACTTATTAAATGTTGAGTGGGAAGTTGAAACAACTAAAATGATAGGAGAATATGAAGTCGCAGATCTATATACAGCAAAATGTTACTATGCAGGAAAACAAAGAGTAAATTATCCTAATACTTATAGTGTTACAGCAGAATACACAGGAACAGCAACAAAGGAGATATTAACACCATATACATATACAGTAAAATATAACAAAGTTGAAGAAGAAATACCTACTGTTAGTCCTGAAGTTGTTGAAAAGAAAGAAAATAATATAATTCTAATAGCAAGTGGATCAACAATAATTATTTTAGTTATTTTATTCTTTCTTTCTAAAAATGTAACAGTTTATAATTACAGAGATGGTAAATATATAAAAGTTGGCAAAACTATATTAAATAATAATACAATAAACTTAACAAAATATTCTATGTCAGAAGTAACAAATAAATATAAGTTAGAATTCTCAAAAAGACTTACAAATAAATTACAAGGCAAAATGATAACTATTAGTAAAGGTAAAAATAAGATAAAAACTTTAGTAAATACAGACAGCGAAAAATATAGTATAGAAGTTAGATTATAGGAGGCATTATGAAAAAGGAAAATAGATTTTTAATAGCAATAATATTAATTGCAATTATAACTCTTATAGGGGTTATTTTTTTTGCAGTAAAATATCCTGTATATAAAGCAAACAAAGATGCTGAAAGCATACAAATTGGAGATAATTCAGATTTAGATGATACACCTCTTGAAAATATAGAACAAGATATTATTCATTATGATGATGAAATAGGTACTCTTACTATACCTGACATTTTGCTTGATAATGCACCTATTAGAGAAAGTGTTGAATTATCTACCTTATCAGAAACAATAGGACACTTCCCTTCTACTTCTATTTATGAAGGAAATGTAGGTTTAGCCTCTCATAATTCAGGTAGTCAAGGAGATTTCTTTAAAAATTTAAAGAAAATAAAAATTGGAAGTGAGATTTTTTATCAAACTAATTATGGAACTAAACGATATGTTGTAACAACAAAAGAAGTAATTAGTGAGGAAGATTGGTCTTATTTACAAGAAACTGAGGACAATAGAATTACTTTAATTACTTGTGTTGCAGGACAAAAAGATAAAAGACTTTGCGTTCAAGCAATAGAATCTTCTGAAGGAATGAGTTATGGGCAATAAATATTAAAAAAGGGTTTGGGATTGCTCCTTGAAATAATTTATAATTATAGTATAAGGAGATGATCTAATTATGAAAAAATATTTAATTATAGCTTTTATTTTAATATTTGGAATAGCAATATTATCAACATACATAACTTATCAAAAAACAAATTCAGAAAATGTTATAGAAAATATAAATCCACAAAATATAGTGGAAAATGTCGAAAGTACAAATCAATTACAAACTTCAGATGAACAAACAACATCAGAACTGATAAATAATAGCATAACTCAATCACAAAAAGAAGTTACTGAAAAGACTCCAGTTGCTGAAAGTGAAACTGAAGTAAAAAACAATAAGAATTCTACTCCACAAGTTACTACTAATAATAAACAACCTATTGTTGAAGTAAATCAGGAAAATACAGAAATAAAAAAAGATAATAACAATACACCACAAACAAAAGATGAATCCATACAAGTACAACCTGAAAAAACGGAACAAGAAGTTGTCAAAGAAGAAAAACCTGTAACTATTGGAGAAGAATATAAAATTAATGATACTATGATTAACACGATAAAAAATGTTATAAATAGTAATCAAAGTGAAGATATGAAATTATATGGATATAATATTGTTATAGATAGTTCTATTGTTGAAGATACTTCTCAATTTACATATATTAAACAAAGAGTAATTGATAAAATTAAATATAAATTTGGTACAATTAAAATATATGCAAGAGATTATTATAACAATGGGCAATTTATATGCACACAATGTTATATCATATAGGAAAGGAGGTTTATTATAGATATAGAAAAATTGGCTAATAAAATAATAGAATATGAGGCTAATTATAATTGGTATGATCTTGTTGATGACTATGGAAATATTGAAATAGATAGTGATGCAAGAAAAAATCTACTAGAAGAAACACTTAGAACATTACAAAATAGTCCTGATAATATTATTTCACACTTAAAAACTATTAAAGAAGATTTAGAATGTGATGAAAACTTTGAAAATGATAAAGAATATCAAGAAACTAAAGAACTTATTAATGAAATTGAAAAATTAAAAGCTGAACAAATAGATGAAAGTTTAGAAATTTAATAAATAACTGAAAGGCACTTAATTTTAAGTGTCTTTTATTATGGAAAGGATTTGGTAAAATGATAAAAGTAAAAAATAAAAGAATATTAGCAATACTTATGTTAGTATTAACAATTTTTTCAGCATTAAGTCCTAGTGTGTTTGCAACAGAGATAAGTTCTGCAAATATACAAAATAAAGGAGATGTTGAATATCATCTACAATATTGGAACGGAGATCATTGGTCTTATGTTACAACTACTTATACTACCTACACAGAAGGTGGCAAGGAATACCCTGCCTACTGCATTAATAGTGAATATCCGGGTGTAGGAGAACTACCTGATTATACTGTTGATGTAAATGAAACTCTTACAGAAGTTTTAGGAGATGTTAGAGTATGGAGAACTATTATAAATGGATTTCCTTACAAATCAGCAAGTGAGCTTGGAGTAGCTAATGATATGGAGGCTTTTCAAGCTACTAAAATGGCTGTATATAGTATTTTATATGATTATGATCCTAATACTAGATTTAGAGGAGCAGATCAAGGAGCAGATGCTAGAGGAGATGCTATAAAAAGAGCAATAGTAAATATGGTTAATGAAGGAAGGAATGGATCACAAGTACCTTCAGATCCTAATATAACACTATCTACTTTAGGAAATTTATACGAAGATGGAAATTACTATACTCAAAAAATAAATGTTTCAAGTACAGTAGATATGGCAAGTTATACAGTTACTGCTACTGCAAACTTACCTGAAGGAACTATAATTACTAATTCAAATGCTACTCAAACAAATTCATTTAATGGAAATGAAAGTATGTATGTAAAAATTCCTAAATCACAAATGGGACAAGATATTTCAAACGCAATAATCAACATTCAAGGGAAAGTGAAAACTTATCCAGTATTTTATGGACAAACAAGAGTAGAAGGTACTCAAAACTATGCACTTGCTTATGATCCATTTGGAGATGGTGTTGGTAGAGCTACATTAAATATAAAAACTAATACAGGGAAAGTAGTAGTAAATAAAACAGATGATGAAACTTCACAACCCATTGCAGGAGTTAAATTTTCATTAAAAAGAGCTGATGGAACAATAGTTGGAACAGCTACAACTAATGAACAAGGAGTTGCTACATTTGATAAACTATATCAAGGAAACTATAAATTAGTTGAGGTAGAAACAAATCCAAAATATATTTTAAATGATATGGAATTTGATGTACCTGTTGAATATAATAAAACATCTGATGTTAATGTTGAGAATGAGCATAAAAAAGGCAATATAAAAATTTACAAAGTAGATAAAGATAACAACAGAGTAGTGCTTGGAAATGTAGAATTTGACTTATTCTCACACGAATTTAATAAAGTAATTGGAACATATCATACAGATGTAAATGGAGAATTAGAAATAAAAGATTTAAGAATTGGCGACTACTCATTAATTGAAAAGGAAACAAACAAATGGTATAATCTTGCTGAAGATACTGAAGTTGAAGTCGAGTGGAACTTAACAAAAGAACTACAAATTGAAAATGAGCTAAAAAAAGGCTCTATAAAAATAATAAAAGTTGACGAAGAAGATAACAAAGTAAAACTTGAAAATGTCAAATTTAAAGTTATGGATAAAGACGGAAATGTTTTAGAAGAATTAATAACAGATGAGAATGGAGAGGCTGAAACATCTAGTTATCCTATAAGAGATTTTTCAGAACTAAAAATACAAGAAGTTGAAACACTAGATACTTATGTTTTAGATGATGAAGTTCACACTATCAAGCTTGAAGAAAATCAAATAAAAGATGTTGTATTTGAAAATGAAAAAATTAAAGGACAGATTGAAGTAACAAAAGTAAGTAGTGATGATAACGAATTAACAGGAGATAAAAAGGGTACTCCACTTGAAGGAGCAGTATTTGAAGTTTATAATTCAAATGATGAATTAGTGGATACTTTAACAACTGATAGCGAGGGTAAAGCTATTTCTAAATTACTTGTAAAAGGAAAATACTATTTAAAAGAAGTAGATTCAGGATCACCATATTATTTAATAAACTCAGATATATTTGAGGCTGAAATAAAAGAACATAAAGAAATTGTTGATGTAAATGTTGAAGATGATAGTGTAGATATTGAGGTTGAAGTTGAGAAAAAAGGATTCGTTGAAACACAATCAAAAGACAGCATTTACTATAATTTTAAAAATATAAAAAATAATTCAAATGTTTCATTAGATAATTTCACTTGGCAAGACACATTACCAACACAAGCATTAAGAGCTGATAGAATCTATACAGGTACTTGGAATGAAGATTTAGAATATTCTATTTGGTACAAAACAAATAAAAATGATTATAAAATGCTAGTAGATGGTCTAAGTACACAAGTAAATAATGAAATAAGTTTTAAAGATGCAGATCTAGAAGATGATGAATATATTACTGAATATCAATTTAGATTTGGAACTGTAAAAGTAGGATTTTCAGAGGTTGAAGCTCCTATTCTATATTGTGATATGCTAGACAATTTAGAAAATGGATTTAAATTTACAAATTATACTAAAGTATTTGGAAACTATGAAGATAAATATGTTGAAGATACTGATGAATGGACTACTGTTACTTATTTTAAAGAAATAGAAACAACACAAAAATTACCTAGAACAGGTTGTTAGTATTGACTTTTAATTGTTTTTAATTATAATTTACTTAAATTATGAATTCATATATATATATAATTTTTTATTTATTTCAATAGGGGAGAAGAACTTTGTTTCTATCTCTCCTATTTTTTACTTTTTTTCCCTACTCTATAAAATGAAAAAATACTAGGAAATATACAATATATATTTCATCTAGTATTTTACTTTAAAGTTTTAAAATAGTCATCGGTTAAATCATTAACTGTTATATTAAAACATTTAGCGAATCCACATAATTCATAGTCTACTACTGTTCTTATACCTATTTCTATATTATAGATTGCTTGTTTATGAATATCTATTCCTAATAACATTAATTTATCAGATAATTTTTGATAAGAAAGTTTATTTAATTCTCTGTAATATTTTATTTTTTCTCCAACAACATTTAAGTTGCCTTCTTTTATTCTTGCATTATTCATATAGACATCTCCTCTACCCATTGATTTTATAATAAAAATTTGATATTATTATAAATGCCAGTATTTATAAAATTATTATTTGTTAATACCACAAAAAAATACGAAAAGGAGATAATATGAAATGGATGATATATTTAAAGATTATTTAGCAGACGAAATTGAAGAAGTAAAAGGAAAAATTAAAAGAATAGAAATAAGAAAAAAAGAATATAAAGCATTAAAAGAAAAATTGGAGGAACATTTTAATTTTGAAATTGTAGATTATATAATTTATGATATTTTAGATTATGAAACTTATCATCATACTTGCTTAATGATAAACTTAGCAATTATAAATAATAGAATATCTATTGAAAATGGAGAAATACTAAAAGCAGGATTAAAAATATTATTTAAAATAAAAGATAGAGATGATAGATTTAATAGGGGTGTTTATATAAACACTTTTGATTTTGATAGTTGGTATGAAAAGTATAGTACGAAAGAACTTATAGATTTAAGTAAATATCTTTCAAAAAGTGATATTTCTTTAATAAAAAAACTTGATATTAAAATAAAGAATAAAATATATACAGAACAAGAATTTGAAGTTTTAAATATGGATTTACTTTCATATTATATAGCTGAAGATATGGAAGAAGAAGAAAAAAAAGAATCAAAGCCTTTACCTAAAGAAGTTTCACGAGATGAATATAATAAATTGTTAGAAAAAATAAATAAAATATCAGAAAAATATAAATTTTAATACCAGTATTAATACTGGCTTTTTTATTATATATTTTTTATAAAATAACTTTAAAGAGCAGATTTCAATTTCTGCTCTTTATTCTTTCTCAAAATATTCCACAATTAAGGTAATAAAGTATTTTGGTGTAACTGTATCAGGTCTAAATTTCAAAGAAAAAACGGAGCAAAGGGCATCAATAGACACAGAACGATTAAGTGTATCTATTGAAGTTCTTATGCTCCATTTTATAGTTTTAGGACTAATATTATAAATTTTTGCTACTTCTATATATAAATCTTTTATATTATTCAATAAATAAGGCTTTTCATAAGCTAAGCTTATTGCAGTAATAAGTTGTTGTACTCTTGAAGAAAATATATTTAATCTTAGCTCTGCTAAAATCTCTTTTAATTCTTTTTGATTTAATTCTTTGGCTTTTACAGGTATTTCTTTTATTGTTGTCAAAATATAGTCAAGATCAGCAGGTTTTGGAATTACCCTAAACACTTGGGCTGTATTATATAGTTTGTATAAATGTTCGGTACTTCCTGAAACAACTATTATATTACATTTTTTTCTTTCTTCTGTAAATCTTCCGATTGTATTAATTATGTCTAACCCATTTATTTTAGGCATATCTAAGTCTAATAATAGTACATCAGGTTGTAATTTAAAATATTCCTTTATTGTTTCTTCTCCATCATAAGCACAGGAAATAACTTTAATATCTTTGTCATTTGTTAGAAATTTAAAACAGTTTTTGCTGATAAAAATGTTATCCTCAGCAATCATAACTTTAATCATTTAATACCTCCATTAAAATTACTGTATTGTAAAATTCCCAACTAGCTCAACTAACTGGGTTTTATTATATCATTTTTTATGTGAACTTTCAATCTTTTTGACAATAATTTCCTGCGTTCGACAAAAATTTCAGCACTTTTCAGCACTTTTACAGCACTTTTCAACACTTATAATGAAATTTTTTATAAAAGTTTTAAAATGTATGCAGGACAATTAGTCCATAAATTAGAGGTAAAAGTTTTTTACAAATGTTGATATAGAGAACTAAGGAAAATAAACAACTTTTAAATTATGGACTGATTTGGGGGAGAAATAAAAAGTGAAAAGCTATGTAATTATTTGATTTTATAATTTTATATTCATAATAAGGTAAAAATTTTACCTCTATTCTATGGCTTGATTGTGCCTAGAATGGAGGAACTTTTATGAATGAAGAAGAAATTGAAGAAACTGTAAAAGCATTCAAAGTTTATTTAACTAAAGTTATAAAACACTCTGCTATTGATTATATTAGAAAAGTGAAAAAAGCTAAATATATAGAAATTTTATATAATGATATTATTGACTCTATTGTGTCGTTATCTGAATGGGATAATGACACTTTTTTTGATTTTAGAGAAAGTGATGAAATTAAATTTAGTAATGAAAAAAACAATAAAATTTTTTATACCCTTACCAAAATGGAAAGAGAAGTATTAATACTTACTTCAGAAGGATTAAAAGACGAAGAAATTGCTTTAAGGCTAAATACTACAATTAATACAGTTAGAGTTTTAAGAAATAGAGCTAGAACTAAATTCAAAAAAGGATTGGAGGAATAAATATGAGTTATGAAGATGTGAGATTATATGAACTTATACAATTAGCTAAAAAGGGTAATACAAAAGCAATATTTGAAATTATTTTAATGTTTGAAAATTACATAGATAAAAATTGTTATATAAATGGCTGTTTTAATCAAGAGTGTAAAGATTATGTGATAGATAGACTTTTAATTGAAATAAAAAAATTTAAAAAATTTTAAAAATTTGTTAATCTTTTTTAAAAGTTTTTCGCCTATGTGTGTAGCAAAAGAAATTTGCTATGCACATTGACAAGTAAATATATTAGTTACAAGACTTTTACTAATATAGAATAGCTCCAAGAAGGCGAAAGTTAATTTGAATTAAATAGCGACTATAATGAGGGAAAAAGTAAACGATGGTAAGTTTATGTTGGCGAAGATCTATATTAGTATGATAATGATACTTCGACTTGGCTTAGCATTGGCTGAGAAGTCGCTCGGTGGAAACGGAGAGGTGGAATTCCTATGT
>CASDSU010000022.1 GCA_949283575.1 uncultured Eubacteriales bacterium | reverse complement strand
GATATTGCCAGTATTGAAAAGCGTGTTGGAGTCAATAGAATTGGCTCTATGATTACAGATAAAGAAATAAAATTGGGTAATACCATAAATGATAATTGGGTAGATTATAACACTTTTGTTGAAAGCAATAGAAGTGTTGATACGGTTGAAGAATTATTATCTAAAACCAAAAACAAAGAAAGAGAGGCGAGATAATGGAGGATATTATAAAACAAACAAGAGATAATGTAGAAGCCTTTTTAAGAGAAGATATGGAACATCAAAATAAAAGCATTGATTATTTGTTAGTAAATCCAGAAACAAAAGAAACAATTACTCTTGCAAGTGATGGTGGAGAAGAAATAATACAATTTGCTCCGTACACAACAAAAGAAAACGGATACGAAAATGGATATATGAATGTTCCAGAATGGGATTTTAATTTTGACTCATATCTTTTTGAAGAATTACAAAAAGGCTATGAAGTAGGATATATGAGTGATGAATGTCATTATGGAGTATGGCAAACTATTGATGAATGGTATCCAGAGGAATTTGATAATATAGATGGAGTTCAGAAATATTTAAAATATTGTAAAGATAATGGAATTACAAAAGAATATCTTGATAATAAAATAGGTCTTAATACAAAAGATGTAATGCAATATTATGAGAATTTAGAAATTGGAGATACAATGGAATATTTAGAATATATTGCAGAGGTTGATGGATTAAATCCAGAAAATAATAAAGAGCATATCGTTAATTTCTACGAAAATAAACAAGACTATATAGATGGAGAAAGAATTGAAAGTGTATCTTTAAAAATGGAAAATTTAAAACAAAATATTCGAGATTATATAGAGGAAAATTATAATTTAGAAGAAAAAGATATGAGAGATGAAAGAGCCTATTTCACTTTTGTTTTAGGTTATGATGTATTACAAGATATGTTTAGAAATTCTACTGCTCCAGAGTGTGATCTTGTTTATGATTTTTGTGATTATGAAGCAGGGAGATTTTTAGAATCAAAAGAATATAGAAATCCAAAACATTCTGGATATGAAATGTTAGTTGAGTGGGTAGATAAAAATAAAGGACAAATATTAGAAGATTTTAAAGAGATGACTGGTGGAGAAATTGAAATTTATAATGGTAATATGCGAATTATAGAAAAAGGTTATAGAAATAAAGAGCCTGTTGCATTAGTAGAAAAAACAATAGGAAATGAAAAAGAGTATATAGTTGCTTTTTTCTATACAACAAAACAAGATAAATTAGAGTGGGCTTATGGATATTATTATGACAATGACAAAGTAAAAGCCCAAAAAGATTTTCAAAAAGTTGTATCTGGAGATAATCTTGCAGATACCTTTAATAAAAAAGAAAGTAGGAATGACTATGAAAAATAAAGAGCCTATAAAATATTTTACTCACCCTAAAAATTCTATATTTGCAGGTATGCAGATTAGAGAAAATCCAGATGACGCCTTTGAAAATGCCATTAAAAGAGGTATGAAAAATCCAGAGGACTGGATGTATATGTATTCGGAAAATGGTAGAGATTATTTTAAACATTGCGACAGCAGATGTTATAGATCATACCCACAATTTGGTTTTGTAGAAACAATTAAAAATAAAATACAAAGGGAAAGGTAGGAATATAATGAGTAGAATAAAAGAAAGTGAATTATATATTTATACAGAAGATAATGAGAATTTTGAAAGTTATGATAATCAGATGGCTTTATTTAAAACTAAAATTGTTTCTGATATGAAGCATAATGGAGAAATTGTGGAAGTAATAGGTCTTTTGAAAGGAAAAGATATTTATAATGACAGGTATATTGTTCGTTTTAATGATGGATCAATAGATAATAACATTATGAGTGTAGAATTAGATTTTGATTATAAAAAAGAAATAGAAAGAAAAACAAATCAAAAAAATAAGGAAAGGAGTAGATAAAAAGTGGAAGTAAAAATAAATCGTGAAATACGAAATTATACTGAAAGTATATTCTTTGGACTGTCTTTACGACAGTTCATTTTTTCTATATTTGCTTGTGGAGTAGCCGTATTACTTTATTTTTTATTAAGAAGTAAGTTTGATATTGGCACATTGTCTTGGATGTGCATATTAGGTGCTGCTCCATTTGCAGCACTTGGTTTTCTAACTTATAACGGAATGACTGCTGAAAAGTTTATATGGGCTTGGATTAAATCAGAAGTTTTAACTCCTCGTCATTTAACTTTCAAGCCAACAAACTTTTATTATGAACTTATGAAAGATAAATTAGAAAATAAAGAAAGCGAGGTAAAGAAGAATGAAAAGTCTGAAAGCAATATTTAAAAATGACAAAGAAAAGTTTATTGCTCCAAAAGGAGTGCAAGATGTAGTGCCAGTAACCCGAATATGGGAAGATGGCACTTTTTTAGTGGGAAAAAATAAATATTCAAAAACATATCGTTTTACAGATATAAACTATGCAGTAGCAAGTAGAAGTGATAAAGAAGCAATGTTTTTAGAATATTGTGAACTATTAAATAGTTTTGATACTGGTGCAACAACTAAAATAACTATATCCAACAGAAGATTAAATAAATTAGATTTTGAAAAAACTATTTTGTTACCACTTGTTGGAGATGATTTAGATGAGTATAGAAAAGAGTATAATAAAATGCTTATGGATCAAGCAAATAGTGCAAACGGAATAGTACAAGAAAAATATATTACAGTATCAGTAAATAAAAAGAGTTTGGAGGAAGCAAGAAATTATTTCTCACGAATAGGTGCAGATTTAACAAATCATTTTGCACAACTTGGCTCAAAGTGTGTGGAATTGGACGCAGTAGAAAGATTAAGAATATGTCACGATTTTTATAGAACAGGAGAGGAAAATTCTTTTAATTTTGATATGTTATCAAATATGAAAAAAGGACATAGTTTTAAAGATTATATATGTCCTGATAGTTTCAAATTTGAAAGTGATTATTTTAAAATGGGAAAAAGATATGGGAGAGTAATATTCTTAAAAGAATATGCTTCCTATATAAAAGACAGTATGGTTGCAGAAATGACAGAACTTAATAGAAATTTAATGATGAGTGTTGATGTTCTTCCAATACCAATGGACGAAGCAGTACGAGAGGTTGAAAACAGACGACTTGGAGTTGAAACGAATATAACAAATTGGCAACGCAGACAAAATGCAAATAATAATTTTAGTGCCGTAATTCCTTATGATTTAGAACAACAACGTAATGAATCAAAAGAGTTTTTAGATGATTTAACAACACGAGATCAAAGAATGTTTGTATGCGTATTAACTCTTGTTCATACGGCAGATACAAAAGAACAATTAGATAATGATACAGAAAACTTGCTTACTACTGCAAGGAAGCATTTATGTCAGTTTGCAATTTTAAAATATCAACAACAAGATGGATTAAATACTGCAATGCCACACGGTGTAAGAAAAATTGACGCATTAAGAACACTTACAACAGAAAGTCTTGCAGTATTTATACCGTTCAAAGTACAGGAGATAAATCACGAGAATG
>CASDSU010000021.1 GCA_949283575.1 uncultured Eubacteriales bacterium | reverse complement strand
TATATATTATATCATATCAGAATGTAGTAAGGAACTATAACTACTGTTATTTTATCTGTAGAAAACATTAAATTATATCATATCAGAATGTAGTAAGGAACTATAACAATGTTTTGAGAGCAACTATAAACAGTATCATTATATCATATCAGAATGTAGTAAGGAACTATAACTAGAGAAGCAACATGAGGTTCAATATGACTATTATATCATATCAGAATGTAGTAAGGAACTATAACCTAAAACAATGATATAGTTTTTTTTGTGCAATTATATCATATCAGAATGTAGTAAGGAACTATAACTGTTAATTTTAGTCGCAAGGTCTTAATCCGATTATATCATATCAGAATGTAGTAAGGAACTATAACTAGTTACCATAATACAATTTTTTTGTTGTAATTATATCATATCAGAATGTAGTAAGGAACTATAACAAATAACGTCGAGATAGCACGCTCCCAACCATTATATCATATCAGAATGTAGTAAGGAACTATAACTTAAAACGTCCCATAAAAAACCAAGTTTTTATTATATCATATCAGAATGTAGTAAGGAACTATAACCTACATGATATGTAGTGTATCTCGCTTCTTATTATATCATATCAGAATGTAGTAAGGAACTATAACGCTAGATATTTAGGATTAGAGGAGAAGATAATTATATCATATCAGAATGTAGTAAGGAACTATAACGTTATTATAAATGATTTAGATAAAGACATATTATATCATATCAGAATGTAGTAAGGAACTATAACAAACAAGTGCTGCTATATCCAACTGAAAAGAAGAAAGGAAGAAACTTTATGAAGAAAGTTATCGCATTGCTGCTCACTGCGGTTTTCCTTTGTACAATGATGACCACAGTAGCTTTGGCTGCTAGTAGTGTAAGCTCCCCTGAATACACTGTTAGTGGTTCTAAAACGTTTGGACTTACTGCTGATTTTACGCCTAAGTACATTACGGTTGTAATCAGCGATTGTACGGGACCTGTTGCTGGGTTGTTGACAATTGATAAGCCGGATGGAACGACTTATCAGAATTTCATCACTTATTCTGGCAACAATACATTTAGGAAGCGTGTGTATAATGCCCCTGCAGGTACTTACACGTTCCATTTCTCTAATTCTGGTACCGCAACTGTACAAGTTACGATTAGCAACTAACACGTGATAAACAGCAGCACTTGTTTTCTTGGAGAGTACTTATATAGTACTCTTTTTTTAAAAAAATAAAATGGGACTTTTACAGCCCCATTTATAATATTTTTATTAAATTTTATCTGTAATACCAAGTAAGAAATCTGCTTCTTCTTGAGTTATTTGATTTAACTCTAAGCAGTTGTTTATAAATTCAATTCTTTCTTCTTCTGTTTCAATGTTATTGTTTACTGAATTACGCAATTCAATTAAATTTTGTTTGCGGCTTTGAAAATGTGGGAAGCCTTCTTCATCAAACATATAATTTGATAAAAAATGATTTATCACGAAATAACCTATAACTAGAAGTATCAATATAATTATTAATATTATAATAATATTTTTTTTCTTCATACTTATCAACTCCCAACATATCATATTTATATTATTATACCATATTTTGCCGTTTTGGTCAACATAATTACTTAGAAAGATAGTATTTGGCAGACATTTATGGTATAATTATATAAAAAAAGAGAATATTGAAATGAGGTGAGAAGTGATGAAAAATAGTGATATGAAAAAAATAGATAAATTGTGTTATCAAAGAAATGATACAAATAAACCCAAAATTAAAATAATCAATATTCATCTTCTGGTTTATTTTTTTATAAAATGGATACTAATAGTTATGTGTGTGTTATTTGTTTTTTTATTTGTTAAAGAAATAGCTGAATATAAAGAAGTTTTTTTTACATATAATGCTATGGAACAAATTGAAAGTATGTATAAAGGTAATTTCACACTTCTTTATCCTGAAATAAATACGTCAGAAACAAATGTTACACCTAATCGGGTATTATCGTTTTAAAGATGGAAATGGAATAATATTTAATGCATATAAAACAAAAGCAATCTTAACAACTGACTATGATCAATTTTTAATAAAAAAATTTGTAAATGAATATATAGAAAAAGAAAAGAAAAAAACTATAATTTGTAAGGAAGAATTTGATAATTATAATGGATATGAATTTTTAAAATTTAGTTTTGGAATAAAAATAAATGATTATTCACAAATAGAAGAAACGGTTAAGGAATTAATGGAGGTTAATAGTTTTATAAATAAGAAAGCTAAAAAGATTTTTACTTCTGCAACAATGCCTGTTCCTATATATTATCCAGAAATTTATTTAAATGATTTTGTTGGTAAAATAGGACATGATATTAAATATTATGATGATGAATATTACACGAAAAAAATTAAAATTGATTATATAAATTATTTGTATCAAAATAATATAGAAGATGTAAATGTACCAAATGAAGATTTACTAGATTATTATAAGCCAGAGGAATTTATAGTCTGCGTAAACGGAAAAAATGTAAAAATAAAACGCAATAATCAAGATATAAATGTTTTCTCTACATATAGCATTAAAAAAGGTGATTATTTTATACAATTGCATTATATTATAAAAAATATGAAAAATGTTGATGATTATGAATTTAATCAGTCTGGCAAGTTATTAAGTTTTGTATACAAAGGACAAAAATACATATTAGATCCTGATTTGAATTTAAAAAGTGAAATAAAGGGTAACAAAGTACCTTATGAATGGACTATTTCAAAATTAGCCGAGTTTTTTGATGGTGAAGCAAAATATGATTATGAAAACAAAACTATTAATTTAAGCATATAATGTGTAGAGTAAAAACAACAAAATACCCAGTTCCAATTAAAAATATTTGGACTACTAATGCTAAAGTTTATTGTAGTATTTCTTTTGCTTAATGTTTTTAGAATTATATTTATTGCTGGAATTTTGAATGATATACTTGCCGAATATACTTATGATACTTTTCCAGAATTTTATGTGTGGGCTGTTTGTAATAAAGATGCCCTTATCTTAATAGGTTTAGCAATTATATTTAGTATTATTATATATAGATTTATTTCCAAAAAAGTAAATGAATTAAATAAGATATATAATGCAATAGATAATGTTTATGATGATGATGTTACTAATATTGAATTGCCAAATTCTTTATGGATGTTTTCAGATAAACTTAATAAGATAAAATATGAGTATATGGCGAATAAAAATAAAGCAAAAGATGCAGAGCAAAAGAAAAATGATTTAATAATGTATATGGCACATGATTTAAAAAAACCCTTAACATCTGTTATAGGATATTTATTAAATGATGAAAAAAATATTTCTAAAGACTTGCAAGAGAAATATTTAAAAATAGCACTAAATAAGTCAATGAGGGTAGAAGAACTTACAAATCAATTTTTTGAAATAACACGATATAATCTTCAAGACATGCCGATTAACAAAAATAAAATAGATTTATCTTTGTTATTGGATCAATTAATAGATGAATCTTATCCAATGATGCAGAAAAGGAATTTGAAATTTAATGTTACAAAGCCTAATAATCTTTCTTTTGTAGGAGATGGGGTTAAACTTGCTAGAGCAATTATATCATATCAGAATGTAGTAAGGAACTATAACGTCAGTTTCGTAAATAGAATTTTCAATATGATTATATCATATCAGAATGTAGTAAGGAACTATAACATGTCAGATATTTAATCCATTTAGGCTATCATTATATCATATCAGAATGTAGTAAGGAACTATAACGGTTCGTCGCTGCATTGTTTTGAGATTATGATTATATCATATCAGAATGTAGTAAGGAACTATAACCAAAACATATTGTCCTGCCCGTCGTGAATTATTATATCATATCAGAATGTAGTAAGGAACTATAACCTTTTGTTCGTAGACTTAAGAAATTTATTTATTATATCATATCAGAATGTAGTAAGGAACTATAACTATCAATCCTTTCTATTATATTTCTATATAATTATATCATATCAGAATGTAGTAAGGAACTATAACTAACTGTAGATTTCTCTATAGTTATTCCAATTATATCATATCAGAATGTAGTAAGGAACTATAACCATATATTAGAAGTGGCTGAAAAAATATGCGATAAGATAGCTGTGCTTGATAAAGGTAAAATTATATTTGTTGGTACATGTGATGAATTGAGAGAAAAAAGCAAAGAAAATACATGTACGGTTCGCTAGGTTTGAAAATAGCATAAAAAAACCACCACTTTCTTTTTAATAAGTGGTGGTTTCTCATATTCACTTAAACATGAAACTAATCAAAATTTATAATCTATGTATATAAGTGCGTTAATTGTAACAATAACTTGTAACTAAAAAATAAATTGTAAATAGTAATAAAAGCTTTCTTTTAACCCTGCTTCCTTCATTTTATATATAAATATTTAAGTGAATATGGTTGGCTGGTAGAGTAGCAACTACTCTCATTTAACTTGCAAAGCAAGCACCAAAAAATAGAGGGGTGGGATTATGGCTATAATTCAATCTCGAATTCGATTGAGTTTAATTTTGATATTTCAAATTCAATTTCTTGTATTTGTTCTTCTACTTTTTTTAGTTCGATTTTAATTTCTTCAGGTTTAAAATTTAGTTCTTTGCATTCGAAGTATGAATTATTAACTTCTGTGATTCTTTTATTTACATTTTTGAACCATAACAACCTAGTGAATAAATCTGATTTTTTTCTAAGTAGATTTAATTCTGTCAATGCGTCTTGAATCGTATTACCATTAGGTAGTTTTAATTCGTTATTTTTTTGATAGATTACTTGTTTTATTTTGACAATTTTATTTGAGTAGTCTAAGTAATCAGAATATTCTTCTGAAAAGTCAGCTTTGAAATCTTCGATAACATTTTCGCGTCCATCTAATTCTTTAGCTACAGTTGTATACACATGTCCTAATAATTGATTTGATAGTTCACTTAGGTTCCTTTCATATTCTGCTACGACATTCATTAAATTAGATATATTTGTTTTCATTTCAATCCTGCTTTGAATGATTGAATGATATATTAAAAAAATTAACTCATAATAAAGTGTGTGTAAAAAATATGTAAAATTTGTAAATAAGAATCCTACAAGAAATCAAGATTTTATATTATAATCGAAATGTATACGAACTCAAAATAGAAAAGAGGAATTGTATGGATAAAATAAGATGTGTTTGGTGCAATTTGAAAAATCCCAAATACGTAGAATATCATGATAAAGAATGGGGAGTTCCTATTTATGATGATAAAAAGCTATATGAACTTTTTATTTTAGAATGTTTTCAAGCGGGGCTATCATGGGAATGTATATTAAACAAAAGGGATTATTTTAGAATGGCTTATGACAATTTTGACATCGATAAAATTATTAATTATGATGATGTTAAGATATCAGAACTTTTAAACAATCAAAATATAATTCGTAATAAACTTAAGGTTTTAGCAAGCATAACAAATAGTAGAGTAGTCAAAGAAATTCAAAAAAATTATGGTAGCTTTTCAAATTATATTTGGAGCTTCACGGATTACAAAATTATACAAGAAGAAATTGAAGGACAAACTACAAGTGAATTATCCGATAGAATTTCAAAAGACATGAAAAAACGTGGAATGAAATTTGTAGGTTCTGTTACAATTTACTCATTCTTACAAGCAGCGGGAATTATAAATGCACATTCAAAAGAATGTTGGTTATATAAAAATGAACAAGGAGACATTTCTTTTGTCCACAATAAGAGGTGATGTATATGAAAAAAATTAATTTAAAAATTTTAATAATTACTTTTCTAACATGTTTATTTCCAATTATTTTGGGAGTTTCTGTTTATGATAAATTGCCAGACCAAGTTCCAATTCATTTCGACATTAACAATAATCCTAATAACTATGCATCTAAAACTTTTGCAGTTTTGGGCTTACCGGTTATTATGTCTTTAATCCAATTGTTTCTCTGTGTTATGACTGATTTGACTGATGAAAATAGAGAAGAGAATAAACAAGTTTCGACAATTGTTAAATGGGTCATTCCGACTATTACAATAGTTCTTTATATTGTTACATTGGGGTTTGCGTTGGGATATAACTTAGATATAAGAAAAATAGTGATGATATTGCTTGGTATTTGGTTTATTATAATGGGAATTTGTTTCCCAAAAGCAAAGGGACGAATATATATACATTTGCCTGGAGTGGATGATGAAGAAACACTAGGTAAACTTGCAAAATTATTAGGTGTTGTATTTATAATTTATGGAGCTGCTTTTGTTATAAGCACTTTTTTAAAACCAATAGTTAGCGCTATTCTGGTTGTATTTTTTATAATTGACATGATTGCGTTTTCTATATATGGTTATATAAAGGGTAAGGATAAGTAAAATCAAATTAAAATAGGGAGGTAGACATGGAAATCACATTTGTAAGTTTTTTAGAACAACTTATAGCTAATCCTGCATTAATTATAATAACGATTTTAACTTTAGGTGTTATTCTAGTAAATGGGTGGACGGATGCACCAAATGCAATTGCAACATGTGTTTCAACAAGATCGTTATCACCTAAAAAGTCTATAATGATGGCGGCGATTTTTAATTTTTTAGGTGTTTTTATAATGACAACATTCAATGCTACTGTTGTTCAAACCATATATAAGATGGTTGATTTCGGAAATAATTCAGAGCAAGCGTTAATTGCTCTAGCGGCAGCAATGGTTTCAATTGTAGTTTGGGCGATTGCTGCTTGGTGGTTTGGAATTCCAACCAGTGAAAGTCATGCTTTAATTGCAGGAATTTCAGGCGCGGCTATTGCGATACAACATGGTTTTTCGGGTATTAACGGAAGTGAGTGGGTCAAAGTATTATATGGATTAGTTATATCCACAGTTTTAGGCTTTACTTTTGGATTTTTAGTTACTAAAATTATTAGAATAACTTTTAAGAATGTAGATAGGCAAAAAGCCACAAGATTTTTTAAGAAGACACAAGTTGCTGGTGGCGCTGCAATGGCGTTTATGCACGGAGCTCAAGATGGTCAAAAATTTATGGGAATATTTTTACTTGGAATATGTCTTGCAAATGGAAATGCTGGTGTAACAGATTTTGTTATTCCAATGTGGCTTATAATTTTATGCTCAGTGGTTATGACTTTGGGAACATCAATTGGCGGTTATAGAATTATTAAAACCGTTGGAACAGGGATGGTAAAAATGGAACCATATGAAGGTTGTGCAGCAGATATTGCTGGTGCTATATGCTTATTTTTATCAAGCACATTAGGTATTCCTGTAAGTACGACTCACACAAAAACTACTGCAATAATGGGTGTTGGTTCAGCTAAAAGATTATCTAATGTAAATTGGAAAGTTGTAAAAGAAATGGTTTTAGCATGGGTACTTACATTCCCAGGATGTGGTCTTTTAGGAATGCTTTCTACATACGCATTCATGAAAATATTTTAATGTGGAGGTATAGATTTTATGAAGAAGAAAAATGAATTTAGTTATTTTGAGCAATTTGTTAAAGCTGCAACTCTTGCAAAAGATGCAACAAAAGAATTAAAAAATTATATAAATAATTTTAATGGTGAATCATCTGCTGATGAAAAGAAAAAAATACATGATATAGAAAATCAAGCAGATGGAATTCTACATGAATTAAAAAAATATCTTTTAAAAGATTTTTTACCTCCTATTGACAGGGAAGACATTATTGCTATAGCACACAAAATAGACGATTTAGTTGATGAAATAGATGAAGTAGTAATAGACATAGATATCTTTATAATATCGGAAATAAAGGAAAATATGAAGAAATCTATAAAGTTATTAGAAACAGCTGTTGGAACCACTTGTGATTTAATTATTGCAATGAACAATTTAAAAAATGTAAATGAAATAAAAAATAAGGTTATTGAAGTAAATAAATTAGAAGAAGAAGCTGATAAATTATATGAAAACTCTGTTAGAGAGCTATATAAGAATGAAAAAGATCCTATTCAAATAATAAAATGGACAAGAATGTATGAAACGCTTGAAGAATGTTTTGATGCTTGTGAAAATATTGCAGATTGTGTAGAAGAAGTTTTACTTAAGAATGGATAAAAATCAAGAAGAGCCCAATCCTTTTAGGGGATGGGCTCTTCTTTTGTCTACAGCGATTACAGCTTATGAGTCTCGAGGAACTCTTCGCGGCGCACGCAGTAGACGCCATCTTCAGTGACGATCAGAAAGTCGCCAACATTCAGGACAGTGGCCTGAGCCATGTCATCATCGTTGGTCTGCATCCACTCGTCGACACACTCGGTGACGCCGGCATCGAAGAGCTGCTGGGTGACCTCAATGCAGCGATGCTGTTCCTCAGCAGAGAAAATGAGGCGCAGGGAAGGCTGCTCAATCATGAACTTGGTCAGCATATCCCGTTCAGTGGGATCCTTGACCGTGTTCAGGACCTCGATGGCCCAGTTTACAGATTCCACGCTCGCACCGAAACCGAAACCGACAGGATGAGACTTTGCAGCCTTCTTCTTGTAGGTCTCAGCATCCCAGGCGTACGCGTCGGCCATATGGCTATGTGTCATATCATAATTATGTAAAGTATACAAATTTGTATCAATTGAAAAAATATGTTATAATGTAAGAGTAACTTTACACATTTTGTGACGAAAAGACGTGAAAGGAGCGAGATAAATGCTCAAGACGATTGGAATTATACTCATCATTATTGTCCTGTTCGGTGGCACGATAGGTGATGTCCTGTTGTGGATTCAGCACGCGGTTGGCGTTATTCTCGCCTGGGTGATTATGGTCGGCATCTGGAAGGTCATCGGAATTTTGCTTCTCATAGCGTTTATCCGGTGGATTCTCAAGGTTTTGTTCGGCTGGTAATCTATATATTCCGCATGCAAGAGAGAGCTTTCTTAATGCAGTATTTGCAGAAAAGAGGCTCTCTTTTTTTGGTGAGGAAGAGCGTAGGCGAACGTCCATCGTATTTTAGTTGAAAAAATTGGAAATTTGATATAGCATATTTGATGGAAGAAAAATACAAAAGAGGAGATGAGTTAATATATGTGGTTTACATTTGCTTTAATTACGATGCTTGCTTGGGGGGCGGCAGATCTGTTTTACAAGAAGGGTGCTGATGAAAATGACAAGTATAGCCATTTGAAAACAACTATGATTGTTGGGTTAGTGATGGGACTTCATGCAGCTTTTATGTTACTTTTTGGTGATATGAATTATGATTTTTCAAATATCCTAATCTATTTGCCGGTTTCTATAATGTACATATTGTCGATGACGATAGGGTATTTTGGACTTAAATACTTAGAATTATCAATATCTTCACCTATACAAAATTCATCAGGTGCAGTCGTGTGTATACTTTGCGCGATTTTTTTGCAACAAACAATGAATTTACCTTCGATAGTCGCTGTTGTTTTAATTTGTTTAGGTGTATTTTTACTTGGGGTGTTTGAGAAGCGAAAACAAGACGATTATGAGAAGCAGAACAACAAAAAATATAAAATCGGTTTTATTGCTTTCATGTTCCCAATTTTTTATTGCATAATTGATTCTCTTGGAACATTTTTTGATGCATATTATTTAGATGATATCGCTGCAACACCTCTTAGAAATGTTACAGAATTTACTCTTGAAAATGTTGCAAATACATCATATGAGCTTACATTTTTCATATGTGCGCTTATCATATTTGTATATTTATATTTTGTGAAAAAAGAAAGAATGCACTTAAAAGAGCAAAAAGATAGAATTTCGGCAGCTATTTTCGAAACTGCTGGACAATTCACATATGTGTATGCGATGAGTGATGCAGCAATTGTTTCCGCACCAATGGTTGCATCTTATAGCATCGTTTCAATTTTGCTTTCACGTATATTCTTAAAGGAAAAGCTTGGTATAGCGCAATATATCAGTATTTTTATAGTAATGATTGGTATTGCCGTTTTAGGGTTTCAAGATGCGTAGGAAATCCTACGCATCCTTGCTAAATCATTGACTTTTACATGTTTTTCCTGTAAAATGTCTAAGGTGAGGTGAAAGTAAAAATGGCAAAACCAATAGTTGCTTTGATAGGTAGACCAAACGTTGGTAAGTCTACTTTTTTTAATTATATAATAGGTGAAAAGAAATCAATCGTTGAAGACACTCCAGGTGTAACAAGAGATCGTGTTTATGCTGATTCTGAGTGGAAAGGCAGAAAGTTTACACTAATTGATACGGGTGGAATTGAACCTGATTCAAACGATGAGATTCTGGTTCAGATGAGAAGACAAGCGGAAATAGCTATGGAAACTGCAGATGTAATTATCTTTTTAACAGATATAAAGCAAGGTGTTACTGCTGCAGATTATGAAGTTGCTACAATGCTAAGAAAAACTAAGAAACCAATAGTTTTAGTTTGTAATAAAGTTGATAAAATAGGAGAGCCGCCAGATGATATTTATGAATTTTATAATTTGGGTTTAGGTGATCCGCTTCCTATATCTTCGCTAAATCAGCTTGGTACTGGTGAAGTTTTGGATGCAATATATGACAAGTTCCCAGAAAAAGAGGATTTGACAGATGATGAGGAATATATTCGTGTTGCATTAATAGGTAAGCCTAATGCTGGAAAATCTTCAATGATTAATAAAATTCTTGGAGAAAATAGACTAATTGTTTCAGATGTGGCTGGAACAACTAGAGATGCAGTTGATTCTAAATTTGAAAATGAACATGGTAAGTATATTTTCGTTGATACAGCAGGAATAAGAAGAAAAAGTAAAATTGAAGAAAGTATAGAAAAATTCAGTATTTTAAGAGCAAAAACCGCTATCGAAGATTCACATGTATGTGTGCTTGTAATTGATGCAACAGAAGGTGTTACAGACCAAGATGCTAAGATTGCAGGAGAAGCTCATGAGGCTGGAAAAGGAATAATAATATTAGTTAATAAATGGGATCTTATAGAGAAAGAAACTGGTACGCTTGAAGCCTTTAAGAAAGATGTATATACAAAACTTGCTTATTTAACATATGCTCCAGTAATATTTGTTTCAGCGCTTACAGGTCAAAGGGTGGACAAACTGTTCCCACTAATAAATGCTGTAAATGAACAAAATTCGTTTAGAGCAACAACGGGAATGCTTAATAGTGTAATAGAAGAAGCGATTACTCTTGTACAACCACCAAGTGATAAAGGAAGAAGATTAAAAATATATTATGCTACTCAAGTTTCAACAAGGCCACCAACGTTTGTTGTATTTTGTAATAGTGCAAAATTGTTCCATTTTTCTTATCAAAGATACATTGAGAATCAGATAAGAAAGAACTTTGGAGGACTTGAAGGAACACCAGTTAGAATTATAGTAAGAGAAAAACTAAAGGAAAAATAATATAAGGAGGAACTATTATGGGATCTAGTTTTATACTGCACTTATTAGTTATTGCAATGGTTGGATATTTGATTGGAAGCATTAATCTTTCAATCATTCTTTGTAAGCTTATGGGAAAAGGCGATATAAGGGATCATGGTAGTGGAAATGCAGGAACAACAAATACATTAAGAACACTAGGTAAATTACCTGCGTTATTAGTATTGACATTTGATATATTGAAAGGATTTATAGCAATAAAACTAGGAATGGCTTTGATGCTTTTTGGTCAAGGTGCTGTAGATATAGACAAGTTACCTCTTGCTTTTGAATATGCAACACTTGTAGCGGGCTTTGCATCAATACTTGGACATAATTTCCCAATTTACTATGGTTTTAAAGGTGGCAAAGGAATAGCAACTTCACTTGGAGTTATTCTTACGATTGAGCCACTAATTGGTTGGACATGTGCATTGTTTGCGATAATTCTTATGATAGCATCAAGAATGGTTTCTCTTGGCTCAATATTTGGCTCATTTTTGTATCCAGTATTAGTTTTAGTAATAGGTGATGCATTTGATTCAGGCTCAGACTTAGCTCTTAAAATACCTTATTTTATATTTGCATGTTTATTGGCTTCTCTTGCAATATATAGACATAGAGCCAATATTGATAGATTGCTTAATGGTACTGAAAATAAATTATGGAAAACTAAAAAAGAAAAAGAAGAAGCTGCTGAAGAAAAGGGAGGAAAGTAATATATGTCTGAAAAAATTTCTGTTATAGGTAGTGGTAGCTGGGGCGTTGCTCTTGCGATACTTTTAAATAGCAATGGCCATAAAGTTAAGCTTTGGTCGTATAATCCAGAAGAAGCTAGAATGATAAATGAAGATAAAAAGTGCAAATTCTTGCCCAATATTACAATTCCTGAAGGGTTAGAATGTTATACAGAATTAGAAGATGCTCTTAAAGATACAAGTATTGTGCTAATAGTTACACCTTCAAATGCCATAAGAACTACACTTAATAATATGATTCCTTTTGTTACAGAAAATCAAGTTTTTGTTCTTTGTTCAAAAGGAATGGAGAAAGATACTCAAAAGGTATATACAGAGGTAATTAAAGAAATATATCCAAATAATAAAGTTTCTGCGCTTTCAGGACCAAGTCATGCAGAAGAAGTTTCTGAGCAAATCCCTACGGCAGTTGTTATATCAAGTGAAGATGAAGCGTTATCTGAACACCTACAAAGTGTTTTTATGAATCCAAAATTCAGAGTTTATATAAATGATGATTTATTAGGTGTTGAAATGGGAGGTTCATTGAAAAACATAATTGCCTTAGCCTGTGGAATTGCAAATGGACTTGGTTATGGTGATAATACAGTAGCTGCACTAATTACACGTGGAATTGTTGAAATATCTAGATTAGGTGTTGAAGCCGGTGCTAAAAGACAAACATTCTATGGACTTACTGGGGTTGGAGATTTATTTGTTACATGCTCAAGTATGCATAGTAGAAATAGAAGAGCTGGTATCTTAATTGGTCAAGGTAAATCTGTTGAAGAAGCTGTTAAAGAAGTTGGAATGGTTGTTGAGGGAATCAACGCTGTTGAAGGTGCATACATACTTGCACAAAAGCACAGTGTTAGTACTCCAATAATAAATGAAATGTACGACATTATTCATAAAGGAAAAACACCAGAGGAAGCTACTCAAAACTTAATGAGTAGGGGAAAGAAAACAGAATTTTAGATTAAAAAATGGACAAAGGGGACGGAGACTTTTGTCCATTTTTTGAATTAGGTTTATTTGTTAAAGAAACGAATGGTTGACAAAATAAGTTGATAAATTGTATAATCTATACGGTAAAAAACAAGTTGTTGATTTATAGGGAATAATTTGTTCTATAAGGAGGAAAGGAAGATGAACGGAAATATTGATTTCGAAAAGTTCAGCGTAAGACAACGGAGGCAGATTGAGGAAGGTCTGGAAAAGGGTGTAGATGTTTCGGTATATGCCCATACTTATTACGACGAATGGCAAATGAAAGAAATAAGGTTGGGATTGGAAGAAAAGAATCCTTACCTGCATGTGTTTGCGAGACCTGAGTTTGATGCAGATCAAATGATGAAAATCAGAAAACATAGTTTGTACTGTGGCGATCCAACACCATTTGCAAAGCCTGAGTTTAGTGCAAAACAGATGTCACAACTTGCACTTGGTTTAAATAAAGGCTTGGATATCAGCATTTATGCGAATAATAAGTACCATTATCATCAGATGGAGCAAATTCGCAGAGGACTCGAAAAGGGTGTTGATATTACTCAATATGTTACACCTAAATTTGGAAGGTATCAAATGCGTGAAATTAGGCACGGTATGCAAGAAGGGCTTGACGTAAGCGTATATGCTGACATTAGATACACGAGTGAACAAATGCGTGAAATCAGATTTGGTATGGTTGAAGGGTTTGATGTAACGCTCATTTTGAATCCTGCATATCCTTATATGAGCATGCGGGCGATTCGTGAATCATGGGATGATTGTAATAAGTGTCAGCAGTATGAAATCATGAGAGGGCTTAAGTCTGGTGTGGATATTAGTATCTATGCCAAACCCGAACTCTATACGCATGCACAGATGCGTGAACTTCGTATTGGTTTGGAACTTGGTGTCGATACTAGCGTGTATAGTAAGGGATATAATGCAAGCCAGATGCAGCAGCTGAGAATGGGACTTGTCAAAAAGGTTGATGTAAGCTTTTATGCCAATCCTAAATTCAACGCCTTACAGATGCGAGAAATTCGAGCTGGACTCGAACTTAATTTGCCTGTTAAAGAATATGCGGATCCTAGTTTTTCACGTTTCAAAATGCTTGAAAAGAGGATTCTTCTCATGAAAGCATTAACTTTTTCTAATTTCAAGGACAAGCACTAAAGGAGGAAATGTATAATGACAGAGAGACGGTATGTTGCAACGAATCATGAGGCTTGTTTCAATAATGTGCAGCTGAGCGGTGTTCTCGAATCAAATTTCGAATACAGCCACAATTTTGCATGCGAGAACTTTTACAAAAACAGAGTGAGGGTTGCGAGACTGAGTGGCACTGAAGACTTTGTACCAGTAATCATATCTGAGTTCCTGCTCAGTGACATCAAGGCTCATACGCTGAAAGGAAAGCGTGTTGAAGTTGAGGGGCAATTCCGTTCTCATAACAAGATTCTTGAAAATGGTAAGGGGATGCTCGAACTGTTTGTGTTCGCAACGTCCATAAAGGTGAATGAAGAAGGTAATGGCGAGACAGATCCGCAGAGTGATTATAACAAGGTGTTTCTGGAAGGCTACATCTGTAAGCCCACTGTCTACAGGGTTACACCCTTTGGCAGAGAGATTACTGAAGTTAAGATTGTTGTAAATCGTAGATTCGGAAAGTGTGACTTCATTCCCTGTATTACGTGGGGAAGAATTGCACAGAATGCATTCAAGCTTCAGATGGGTGAAAAGATAAGGCTTGAAGGAAGATTTCAGAGCCGAGAATATACCAAGCGTTTGGGTGATTCTGGAGAAGAAGAAACCAGAACTGCCTACGAAGTATCTGTTTCGAGCTTTACGAAAATTGAATAATAATTTATCAGTTTTAACTGGCAAAGAGAGAGCATGTAAAAATGCTCTCTCTTTTGTTGTACACTTTTTATTTATGTTGATTTATGTGTACTTAAGATGTATAATGTTAAAGTGCTGGAAAAGAATAGATAAAATCTTAAATTAGCACAAATAGCAGTAATTATATGAAATTTTAAGGGGGAAATTATATGAAAAATAAGGCAATCACTTCACGTACAGAAGACTTTGCTAGATGGTACGATGATGTCGTAAGAGCAGCAAAACTTGCTACATATTCAGGTGTAAAGGGATGCGTTATTTTAGAACCCAATGGGTATGCTATCTGGGAAAACATTCAAAAAACTTTAGATGGTATGTTCAAAGAAACAGGACATCAAAATGTTAATATGCCAGTTTTTATACCAGAATCTTTACTTATGAAAGAGGCTGAGCATGTTGAAGGTTTTGCACCAGAAGTAGCATGGATCACTCATGGTGGTCACAATGAGTTAGAAGAAAGACTTTGTTTTAGACCTACTTCTGAGACATTGTTTAGTGAATATTATGCAAATACGGTTAAGTCTCACAGAGATTTACCTAAACTATATAATCAATGGGTTAACGTTTGTAGATGGGAAAAAGAAACAAGACCATTCTTACGTTCAAGAGAATTTTTATGGCAAGAAGGTCACACAATTCATGAAACAGCTAAAGAAGCTGAAGAAGAAACACTTAGAATGCTTATGGTTTATAAGAAATTCTTTGAAGAATATTTAGCAATTCCTGCAATTGTTGGGCAAAAAACAGAAAAAGAAAAATTCGCTGGTGCCGAATATACATATACAATCGAAGCTTTAATGTATAACGGTGTATCACTTCAAAGTGGAACATCGCATTACTTCGGACAAAAATTTAGCAAACCATTTAATATAACTTTTAGCAACAAAAACAACGAATTAGAATACGTGTACCAAACATCATGGGGCGTTTCTACAAGAATGATTGGTGGACTAATCATGGTTCATAGTGATGATAATGGACTTGTATTACCACCAAAGATTGCACCAAGACAAGTTGCTATCGTTCCAATCAAAATGGAAGAAAACGTTATGGCAAAAGCTGAAGAAATTCTTGCAAAATTATCTGCTGCAGGAATTACTGCTTTTATAGATAGAAGTGACAAATCACCAGGATTTAAATTTGCAGAGTATGAAACAAACGGTATTCCTGTTAGAATCGAAATTGGACCAAAAGATATTGAGGCAAATCAACTTACAGTTGCAAGACGTGATACAAGAGAAAAAATGGTTATTTCACTTGATGAAGATATTGTTAAATATGTTCAAGATTTGATGGAAAACATTCAAAACAATCTATTTGAAGCTGCAAAGAAGAGAAGAGATGAACTTACATTTACTGCAACAAACATGGAAGAGCTTGAAAAAATAATGAAAACTCAACCAGGATTCGTAAAGGCAATGTGGTGTGGTGATGAAGAATGCGAACTTAAAATAAAAGAAATTAGAGGAACAAAATCTAGATGTATTCCTTTTGAAGAAGAGCAGGAACACATTTCAGACACTTGCGTATGTTGTGGCAAACCAGCAAAAACAATGGTTGTTTGGGGAATACAATATTAATATTTTAAGAAGATTTTGATAAATTTGAAGCGAACAGAAATAATTTATAATTTGACAACTACATAAAATACAGTATAATAAAAATAAAGAGAGGTGTTAGTCACAATGTGACTTGCCCGAGTTTAACTAATCACTCTAGTTTTTCCGTGCAAAGGATAGGGTGATTTTTTTTTTATTTGTACTTCTTATTGATTAGTATCTTTAAGAAGGAAGCGATAATTATAACTTCAATTAACAAAGATATGTAATCAGTTTTAATCACCGGCATCACCCCCTTTTCTTTTGTAAGAAAAAGGGCAAATCACATCATATCCGAACACCTCATGAAAACAATTATAGTGACGTTACATAAAAACGTCGAGCCAAAAATTAAAATGGAGGAATGAATAATGGAATGAAATCAGATTATACCTGAATTTGATGTTTTTAATCTAGATGAAACGCTTCATTTTTACGTGGATTTAATAGGCTTTCACGTTGAATATGATAGACCAGAAAACAGATTTGCTTTTTTAGAATTAGACAAAGTTCAACTTATGGTTCAAGAAATAGATAAGGGAAATTTTAAATGGAAGGTTGACGAATTAGAGTATCCGCTTGGTATTCGGAATAAATTTTCAGATAGATGCTACTGTAACTTTTTTCATTACAGGTGGCTCAACTGGTCTATCTTTTCCACCACCATAAGGGCTTCTAGTGATAACTCTAGATTTTACGATTTTGTCTACAGCATCCATTCCTTCTATTACTTGACCAAATGCTGCATATTTTCCATCTTAATGAAATAAAATTATTAACTGTTTCTGGAGCTTTGTTTGGATAAAGTTCCATTTTTATTATATCTCCATTTTCCATTTCCATTGTAACTATTGGTTTTTGCATAAAAATCCTCCTTCAAATATGTAGGTTATATCAGTTTACATATTATACAACGTTTTGCTGATATTAGCAAATGAAAATTTAATTAAAAAATGTATTTACATTTGTCGAATTATGGTATAAACTTTGTCCATTCGTTGCGTTTTAATTTTGTCTAGAAAAATTTTAAGGAGGTGTTTTTTGTGATACATCTGGAGAATATTTCTAAAACATTTAAAGTGGCAGAGCGAAGTTCAGATCCAAAAGATGTGCTAAAGTCATTTGTAAAGAAGAGGTACCGAGAAATTCATGCACTGCAAGATGTTTCGTTCGATATTAAGAAGGGCGAGATAGTTCGGATACATACGGTCCGAATGGCGCAGGAAAGTCTACTACAACAAAGATTATGTGTGGTATTTTAAATCCAACAAGTGGTAAGTGTATTATTGATAATAAGGTCCCTTACAAAGACAGAAAAGAGTATGTTAAAAATATTGGCGTTGTGTTCGGTCAACGCTCTCAATTATGGTGGGATGTTCCACCCGATGATTCTTTTTATCTCTTACGAGATATCTATAAAGTCCCAAACAAAGAGTTTGAGGATACCAGGAAAATGCTAATTGAAGCATTAGATTTAAGTCAAATTATAAAAATTCCAACAAGACAATTAAGTTTAGGTCAAAGAATGAGATGTGAAATAGCAGGTTCATTACTTCACAATCCTAAGATATTATTTTTAGATGAGCCGACTATTGGGCTTGATGCTGTTTCTAAGATTGCAGTGAGAAAATTCATTAAAGAAATTAATGAAAAGAAGGGAACTACCGTAATTCTTACGACACATGATATGCAGGATATCGAAGCTTTGACTAATAGAATTATTTTGATAGGCAAGGGTAGAAAGCTTTATGATGGTTCACTGAGCGACATTAGAAAAAAGTACTCGCCTAAATTTATTATGAGTGCACAGTATGAGTTTACCAAGAAAAAAATTAATATTCCGAATGTTGATGTCGTAGAACAAAATGAGCAGCGTGCGGTTTTGAAATTTAATTCAAACATTATAAAAGTTCAGGAGGTAATTGGTTATTTAGCAAAGCAAGTTAATATTATGGATATACAAATTGAAAGTTCACCTATAGAAGAAGTTATTGCAAAAATGTATACAGATATGAAGATAGAATAGGAGGGCAAAATGAAAGCATATTTATCTTTTGTTAAGCTTCGAATTGCAATTGGTCTTCAGTATCGTTTTGCGGCAATTGCAGGTGTTGCTACGCAATTTTTTTGGGGTGCAATGATGCTCATGATGTATAACGCATATTACAGAGCAGGAATTGATACTCCAATGGCGTGGCATGAACTTGTGTCGTACATATGGCTTGGACAAGCTTTTTTGATGCTTACGCGATTTAGTTTTGTTGATTCGGAGATTCATGATTCGATAGTTACGGGGCAGGTGTCTTACGAATTTGTTAGACCACTTAATATTTATTATTATTGGTATTCAAAATTATTGGCAAGTAAAGTAGCGAGCACGCTTCTAAGGTTTGCACCTATAATTATTATTTCGATATTTTTACCGTCGCATTATAGACTTATGGCGCCAGCTTCAATGGAAGCTTTTATATTATTTCTGGTAACATTGTTTTTAGGATTGTTTTTGTCACTAGGGTTAACCATGCTGATTTATTCTTTAATGTTTTTTACAACTTCGTCAAGAGGAATTTTTTCAATATATGGTGTCGTTGCGGATTTCTTTGCAGGTGGTGTTATTCCAATTCCTTTTATGCCAGGAATTTTAAAGACAATTTGTTATGCGCTACCTTTTAGGTTAATAATGGACTTGCCTTTTAGAATTTACGTTGGTAATATTTCTATAGCTGAAGGAATTGAAAGTATAATAATTCAGTTAGTTTGGAACCTTATCGTTATACTTGCAGGAAATATAATTATGAAGAATGCGACTAAGAAGCTAGTTGTTCAAGGTGGATAGGAGGGATGTGAAGTGCTATTATATTTAAAATCAATGCTAATGCATATTAAATGTGATATAGAATACAAGGTTTCTTTTATACTAACGGTAATTGCTTCTGCGCTTAGCTCTCTTCTTGCTATTATTGGTTCATTGATTCTTTTAAAAAGCTTTGGAAGTATAGATGGATACACTGTTAGTGAAATTTTACTTACTACAGGCATTGCACTTTTTGGACACGTGACAACTGAAATGTTTGGAAGAGGACTCGATCATTTTCATAAACAAGTAAAGAACGGTTTGCTTGATAGGATACTTACAAGACCTAGAAATATAACACTTCAGGTTTTATGTTCAGAGTTTGAAACTGGAAAAATAGGAAGACTTGTAGATGCAATAGTAATTTTGCTCTATGCAATTTTTACAGTGAATGTTGATTGGGATTTATACAAAGTGTTTGTACTGATTTTGATGATATGTGGATCTGTGACACTGTTTTTCTCAATATTATTACTTAAAGCATCTTTTAGTTTTTGGACAATAGAAGGAATGGAATTTATGAGTATAATTTCTGATGGTGGCAGAGAGGTTTCGTCGTATCCAATAAGTATTTACGAAAAATGGTTTGCGAATATATTTACATATGTTATTCCGTTTGGATGTGTAAATTATTTTCCATTACTTTATTTGCTAGATAAAGGAATAGTTCCGGTTTGGTATGGATTTACACCTTTTGCAACATTGATATTTTTGGTCATTTCTTTTGGAGTATGGAAAATAGGATTGAAGCAGTATGCATCGACGGGGTCATAAATAGAAGAAAATGGATATTGACATAATTCTTTTTAGATTGTATTATATTTAAGGAGTAAGTCAGATAATCGCTGGTATTGAAGAAATACGAGAGGAAAGTCCGGGCTCCATAGAGCAGGGTGCCAGCTAACGGCTGGTGGAGGTAACTCTAAGGAAAGTGCAACAGAAATAAACCGCCTTTACTTGTAAAGGTAAGGATGGAAAGGCAGGGTAAGAGCCTACCAGAGATATGGAGACATATCTGCTATGTAAACCCCACCCGGAGCAACACTGGAAAAAGAATATATAGGCTGCTCGTCTTTTCTTTTTCGCAAAATGTGGCTTGAGGCATGTGGCGACATATGTCCTAGATAAATGATTATCCAAGACAGAACCCGGCTTATAGATTTGCTCCTTAAAATTATACATGAAGAAGACTTGCGAATTAGCAGGTCTTTTTCTTTTTGTTGGCTGAACGGACGTCAGCAATGTTGGCAGTAACACAAAAAAATTTTTTGCATACTATATTGTAACTAATAAAGATAGGAGAACGTGTAATATGCGAGAAAATTGTAATTTAAATCCGATTTCGAATCAAAATTTAAATCAAATGAATAAGGAAAGAGTTATTAGAAGATATATAGGGAGAAGATGTTCTTGTGAGTTTTATATTGATGATGAATTAATTAAAAAAACAGGAATATTAACTGATGTTGGTGTAGATTATATAATGCTAACATCAATTAATAATCCTGATGAAATTTTAATTAGTGATTTAGGAAATTTAAAATTCATTAAGATTAGTTGATTTCATTACTGTTTTCATATCATTTGGAATATCGGCTAATATTTGTATTTTTTCTTTTGTGATTGGATGAGTAAAAGATAGTTTCCAGGCGTGCAAGGATTGTCTATTTATTAAATTTGTTTCAGTTCCGTATAGTGTATCACCTAAAATTGAATTTCCTAAATAGGCGAAATGAACGCGAATTTGATGCGTACGACCAGTTTCTAAAGTAACATGAACCAAAGATAAATTTTTTTCTATAGATTCATCTAATACAACATAATGCGTTATTGCAATTTGTCCATTTTCATCAACTATTCTTTCCATAATACTGCCTTCTTTTCTAGCAATTGGCTTATTTATAGTTCCCTTTTTATTTAACAATATTCCTGTAACGATGGTTAAATACTCTTTTTGCATTGAATTATCGTTTTTCATAAGTTCTTGAATATATTCGTTTTTTGCAAATATGACAATGCCGGAAGTATCTCTGTCTAAGCGGTTTACAGGGCGAATTTTTTTATTATTATTCAAGTAGTATTTGACACCATTAGCTAGTGTATTATTAGGATGATACGATGACGGGTGAACTACCATACCAGCTGGTTTATTTACAGCTAATAAATATTCATCTTCATACAATATATTTAGATCAATTTTTTCTGAGATTATGAAGTCATCTTCATCAAAATCAATTTTTACCGTAATTTGGTCATTTTCAAGAATTATATGACTTGAAAAAACAGGAGAATTATTTACCAAGATCTTTTGATTCATCTTTAATTTTGTAAGTAAGCGAGAAGAAATATTAAATTTCTTTCTTAAAAGTTCGCTTATTTTTTGATTCGCTTCGTGTTTTTCGACTATATGTGTAAGTACCATTTCAACCTCCTTGCACTTGAAACATCTCTTAAAATAACATTCCGAGATATTATTCTACCAGATATTTGTTTTTTTGAAAATTCATATAAAAGAAAAATCTTGTAACTTTAAGGTTATATAAGAAAATCTAATGTGTTAAACAAGAAATGAGTATTAATCCATGTATGGGTTAGCGACACCAAGAGGTCATCAATTTGAGGTCACTGAAAAGGAGGACCGCAGAAGATGGCAGCACCGTGGTTTTACTCGACATCTGCAATGCACCATAAGGAGGTAGCAATATGGCAGAAAACGCGAAGTCTATGGTTTCCCAGTCGGTCGTTTCTTAGTCTTGCAAGGAGTTTTCCAATGCATTGAGCGTTACCGCAATCCCTTCATGGTGGTGCTCGCCATCATGCGGATTCTCGAAGACGCTAACAGCTAACCGCCAAGTTGTGTGATGACCTCACAGGAAAGTGGGTCCAGTGTGTAAAAACACTGGACTCCTTTCTTTTTTGCGGACAAATTTTTCTGTCCCGATTGTCTTTTTTTATATATTTATTTACATAATGCAAGAATTGTAATATAATACGTTCGTTGTTATGAAATAAGCGATTTGGGATAAGAACGCTCTGTGCCTTATCCATTCTATTTCGTATTGAAATAGTAATTTGAAACAGAGGTCATGTAAATGGCAACTTTAAAAATGGTTCGTCAACTATTGAATGGGAGGTCGTTAGAATGAGTAACTCCAAAATGTACCAAGCTTATCATCAGTCGGCAAGCTTGAAACCTGTTTTCATGGATGGTGACACATTCGTGGAAATGCTGATGCAAAAAGGATATGACGAGGAGATGTTCATTACGCGAATGTTCGGAGATGTTCGGTATTTTGTTCCGAGCTACAGCTTCCTGAGCGCGATGAACAGGCTTTCCAAGATGCAGCGTGATGTTGTAAATGGTTATCTTGTTCAGGTTCCGGTGCAGAGGTATTCCATTTTTGAGGATCATACCGTGAAGCCGATGAACGATGAAGAAGTCCGCGTCGTTTCTTCTGCGCTTGAGCTTCGTGAGAAGTATCCCAACATGAGGATGGAGGTTTCCTCGCGTCGCATCTGGGAACTGTTCCGAATCGCCAGTGTGCAGAAAGTCAAGGATTCTGATCTTCTGTAATCAATGAGCGGAAAAGCTCCAGTAGTTTAATTACTACTGGAGCTTTTTCGTCCATTGGGGACGTCCGTTAAATGGACGAAAATTAAAACATCAAACTCTTGAAAATCGTGAGTTTTAAGTATATAATCGATAAGAAATTTATATAAAGGGAGATATACGTTTATGAGTTTTATTGATGAAATAAAAGAAAAAGTAAAAGGCTCTATGAAAATTATTGTACTTCCTGAGAGTACTGACATCAGAGTATTAGAAGCTGCAAGAAAAATTACTGACGAAGGTTTTGCAAAAGTTGTTTTAATTGGTAATAAAGATGAACTTCAAAACATTGCTGGAAGTATTGATTTATCAGATATTACAATAATTGATCCGGCTACTTCTGAAAAAACAAGCGAATATGCAAATGCTTTTTATGAACTTAGAAAAGCAAAAGGAATGACACCAGAAAAAGCAGAAGAAACAATGAAGAATACTATATATTTTGGAACAATGATGGTTAAACAAGGTGATGCTGATGGATTAGTTGCAGGTAGCGTTTGTTCAACAGCTGATACACTAAGACCTGCTCTTCAAATTTTAAAGACAGCGCCTGGTGTTAAGCTTGTTTCAACATTTTTTATAATGAATATTCCTAATTGTGATTTAGGTGAAAATGGAATGTTCTTATTCTCAGATTGTGGTCTTAACGTAAATCCAAACGAAGAAGAATTATCTGAAATTGCAATTTCATCTGCAAAAAGTTGGAAAGCGTTAACCGGTAAAGAAGCTAGAATGTCTATGCTTTCATATTCTACACACGGTAGTGCGCCTTTAACAGATATGACTTCAAAAGTTATAAATGCCACAAAACTTGTTAAAGAAAAAGCTCCAGAACTTATGGTTGATGGTGAGATGCAACTTGATGCTTCTATAGTTCCATCAGTTGGTGCTAAAAAAGCTCCTGATAGTGATGTCGCAGGTAAGGCAAATGTTTTAATATTCCCTGATTTAAATGCAGGAAATATTGGTTACAAATTAGTTGAAAGACTTGCTAAAGCAGAAGCTTATGGTCCTGTTACTCAAGGTATTGCTAGACCAGTTAATGACCTAAGTAGAGGATGCAGTAGTGATAATATAGTTGGTGTTGTAGCGATTACAGCTATGCAAGCTATGGAATAATAAATTATATAAAAAGGAGAAATAAAAATGAAAATATTAGTAGTTAACTGCGGTAGTTCTTCATTAAAATTCCAATTAATTGATATGAATAACGAAGAAGTATTAGCAAAAGGAAAATGCGATAGAATTGGTGCTTCAGAAGGGGAAATTGGTAGTCCATTTATAGAATACAAAGGAAATGGAGCTAAGATTAAAGAGGAATTACCACTTCCAGATCACGTAGCTGCATTCAGAGCTGTTGTTAGATATTTAACAGATGAGAAAGTTGGAGCTGTTAAAGATTTAAGCGAAGTTTCAGCTATAGGTCATAGAGTCGTAAATGCTGGTCCATTCTTCAAAGAATCTACACTTGTTACTCCAGATGTATTAGAAAGATTTAAGACAAAATCAATTCCTTATGCGCCACTTCACAATCCTGCCGCATTACAAGGTATAAATGCTTGTTTTGAAACAATGGAAGGTATTCCTCAAGTATTAGTTTTTGATACAACATTCCATCAAACAATGCCTGAAAAAGCTTATATGTATGGTGTTCCATATGATTGGTATGAAAAATACGGTATCAGAAGATACGGTGCTCACGGAATGTCTCACCAATTTGTAACAGAAGAAGCTGCTAGATTGTTAGGAAAAGACGTAAATGAAGTAAACATGATTTCTTGTCACTTGGGTAACGGATCAAGCATCACAGCTGTTAAAAATGGTAAATGTGTTGATACTTCAATGGGATTCACTCCACTTGAAGGTTTAGTAATGGGAACAAGATCTGGTGATTTAGATCCTGCAATTCTTGAATTCGTAATGGAAAGAGAGAATATGGACATTCATGAAATGTTAAATACATTAAATAAAAAATCTGGTTTACTTGCTTTATCTGGTAAAACAGGTGATATTAGAGATTTAAGAATGCTTCGTGATGAAGGTGACGAGCGTGCTGCTATGGCTCTTGATGTTTTAGCATACAGAGTTAGAAAATATGTTGGTGCATATTTAGCTGTTCTTGGTCATGTAGATTGTATCACATTTGAAGGTGGAATCGGAGAACACAACCCAGATGTTGTTAAAGCTTGCATCGATGGTTTAGAAGAATTCGGAATCAAATATGATGATTCACATATGGGCGACGAAATGTATGAAGGTGTCGTTAGCACAGAAGATTCAAAAGTTAAAATGTTTGTAATAGCTACAAACGAAGAGATAATAATTGCTAAAGAAGCATTAAGATTAGTTAAATAATTTTTGGAAATTGGGACGGTTCCTTTTTCCAAAATTAAATGAGGGGTATCTATCTTTTAGGAGAGAGATGCTCCTTTTTTTAAATAGTAAACATAAAGACTAGCATTAATTTACTTTAATTTACATAAAGTGGTATAATTGGATATAGGTGGTAATTTTGTATTAGATTGCCAAATGGTAAATAAAGGTCCTTGTAAGTTATTTGTAAGGAGGAATGCATATTAAGAAGAAAGCTAAATATGTCTGTTGTACGATTAGTGTTTTTATGATTATTATGATGGGTACAACGTTTGCTGCGGCTTCAAAATGTAGTGTATATGGAAGTTCTCATAGATATTCTGCAGCAACATGCACAGCACCCAAAAAATGTAAATGTGGAGCAACCACAGGGTCTAAATTAGGACATTCTTTAAAGCTTATTAAAACCCTCAACTACTAAAAAAGGTACAGCAAAAATTTGTTCAACAACGAAGAAAACGTATAAATGTTCAAAATGCAGATATACAGGAAAAGAAACCCATATTTTTAATTCTGAAAATGTATGTAAAATTTGTGGATGCGAAAAACTTTTAGCAAATAATTCCTTTATAAATGAACAATATTCACCAGAATCAGAAGAAGATAATAAAGCTTTGCAAGCCAAACTAAAAGAACTAGGATATTATACTAGTGATATTGATGGGAAAATGGGACCAGGAACTAGAAAAGCTATAAATCAAATGCTAGAATATTATGGTGTAAATAGAAGATTAGATGACGACGCAACATGGGAAGATATTGACACATATTTATATACATTTATTATAAATAATAAAGAAACCAAAGCGGCAGCTGAAGAAAGACGTAAGGAAGAAATTAAAAAAGAGTGGGCTGAACTTTTGGATGTTGACACAGATATTCTTACAGCAGAAGAAGAAAAGAAATTTGATGCGATAGTATTAGCGATATTAAATAGTGATACTGAGTATAGTATGACTGTTGAATCAAGAGAACAAGGTGCTAGAATGATAATAAGGGTGCTTGAAAATGGAGAACTTGATGATTTGAAGATTGAAGGAACTGCTATTTTTGATTGCAGTGCATTTGTAAGTACAATTTTAAAGGTTACATATGGTTTTGATTATATAAGAGAAGATGGAGGTATTTATTCAACTTATACATTCCTAAATGACAAGAAAAATTTCACACATTCAGAAGACTATGCTGATAAAGGACTGGGTATTGTGGCAATGGTATGATAGTTCATTCTAATGGTACAAATGATGGCGTAACAAAGAATAAATTAAGTCCAGATGATGAGTATACAGATATATTTGTAAGTGCTGATGCAGGAAAACATGATCATATTTATGTATTGACGCCAAATAAATAATTAAAATTTAAAGATATTAGTGAAATAAATTTTGCTAATATCTTTTTGTGTTTTATGAAAAACTATGATATAAATTACAATTTTAATATACTTGAGTATTAAGTTTTGATTGGATATAATTACAAATGTATAAAAAAGGATTGGATGATGATTATGAAAAAAAATAGAAATTTAGTTACAGGAATTTTTGTTGGTCACGAAAGAGGTTTCGGTTTTTTAGAGGTTGAAGGCCGTGAAGATGATATTTTTATCCCACCTAATAGTATTGGTGCAGCTATGAATGGCGACATCGTTTCTGTAGAAATAGTAAGTGAAAAAATTGAGGAGAGAAGAGCAGAAGGTAGAGTTATTGAAGTTATAGAGAGAAATACAAAAACTGTAGTTGGAACTTACATGAAAGGTAAGAATTATGGCTTTGTAGTTCCTGATGAAAAACGACTTTTTAATGATATATATATTTCAAAAAAGAACAGTAATAAAGCTAAGAATAATGATAAAGTTGTTGTAGAAATAATACAATACCCTGGTTTTAACAAGAATGCGGAAGGGAAAATAATCGAAAATCTTGGTCGTGCTAATGATTCAAGTGTAGATTTACTTGCGATATTAAGAGCATATGATTATAAAAGAGTGTTTCCAAAAGCTGTTCAAAAAGAAGCTGAAATGATGCCACAAGTTGTGTTAAATACAGATGGTAGAAAGGATTTAAGAGAAAAAGAAATTTTTACTATTGATGGTGCTGATACAAAAGATATTGATGATGCAATTTCACTTGAAATGGTTGATGGAAACTATCTATTAGGTGTGCATATTGCGGATGTTAGTAATTATGTTAGAGAAAATACGCCACTTGATAAAGAAGCTGCCAAAAGAGGTACAAGTGTATATCTTTTAGATTCAGTTATACCAATGCTTCCAAAGGAGCTTTCTAATGGTATTTGCAGTTTGAATGAAGGCGAAGATAGAAATACCTTATCTATTGATATTTTGCTTGATAAAGATGCAAATATCTTGGAAAGTCACTTGTATAAAGCTGTTATTAATTCGAAGAAGAAAATGACATATGATGATGTGTATAAGATAATTGAATTAAATGATGTTCCAAATGGATATGAAAAATTTGTGAATACATTAATGTTAATGAAAGAATTAACACTTAAGTTAATTGATAAAAGAAAAAATGAAGGTGCAATAGATTTTTCAGTTCCAGAAACAAAAGTTATTGTTGATGAAAATGATAAGGTTATTGAAATTAAGCCATATGAAACAACACTTGCTAATAGACTTATTGAACAATTTATGGTGCTTGCAAATGAATGTGTAGCTAAGCAGTTTTCAGAGTTGAAAATTCCGTTTATTTATAGAGTACACGAAAGCCCCGATGCAGATAAACTGCAAAGATTTAAAGTGTTTTTAAATAATTTGAATTATACAGATAATATACCTGAAAATATAAAGCCAAAAGATATTCAAAACATATTAGAAATTTCAAAAGGTAAGCCGGAAGAGAAAGTTATTTCAATGATGGGGCTTAGAACGATGCAACTTGCAAAGTACAGTAATCATAACTTGGGACATTTTGGACTTGCACTAAAAAACTATTGTCACTTTACGTCACCAATTAGAAGATATCCAGACCTCTTCATTCACAGAGTAATATCAGATTACCTAGCAAATGGTGATATAGCAGGATCAACATTTGAAAAATACACTAGACTATCAATTCAATATGCAGAAACCTCTTCAGAAATGGAGCAAAAATCAGAAGAGGCAGAAGATGAACTAACAACAATAAAAAAATGCGAGTATATGAAAGAACACATAGGAGAGACTTTTGAAGGATATATTTCTGGAGTAACTTCTTTTGGTACGTTTGTTGAACTTGATAATACAATAGAAGGGTTGGTTCATGTAGAAAATATGAATGATGACTATTATGTGTTTGATGAGATAAATGTAGCTTTGATCGGCGAGCATACAAAAAACATATATAAGATTGGTGATAAAGTTACGATTAGAGTAATAGATGCAGACAAGCTATCTAGAAGAATAGATTTCGAATTTATCGATTAAGAAAAATGGAAAAGGAGGGAAATCGATGGAAGTTACTAGACCTACAGTTTTAGAGGTTGATTTAAATGCTTTTAAATATAATGTGGAGCAAATAAAAAAATATGTTGGAGAAGGCGTTAAAATAATGCCTGTTATAAAGGCGAATGCATATGGAACATATTTAAATAAAAGATTAGATATACTAGAAATGTTTGATATAGTTGCTGTAGCGATTGTCGATGAAGCTGTTGAACTTAGAAAGCTTGGATATACAAAAGAAATTTTTGTACTTAATCAGCCGTATAAGGATGAAGTTGAAAAGATTGCAAAGTATGATATTACAGTTGGACTTAGTTCAGAAGGCTTTTTAGAAGAGCTTGCTAAAGTTAGTAAGGATGTAAAAGTTCATATTGAGATTGGTACAGGTATGGGAAGGACCGGAATTCATCCTCGTAGAGTTAAAGAGTTTTTTGAAAAGGTAGAAAAACATCCTAATATAACAATAGAAGGGATGTATACACATTTATCTTGTGCGGATTATGATGATGAATATACAAATAAACAACTTAAGTCATTTGAATTTGCACTGAATGAAGAAAAAGAATGTTATAAAGATTTGAAATATCTACATAGTTCAGCGTCAAATGGAATTTTGAATTATGAGAATAGTTATTATAACTTAGTTCGACCTGGTATTATTTTGTATGGTTATGAGTCTTATGAAGAAACTATGAAAAAAATAAGTTTAAAACCAGTTTGTAAATTAAAATCTAAGGTTACATTCATTAAAGAAGTTAAAGAAGGAATTTCAATAGGATATTCAAGAAGCTTTACAACTACTCGAATGACAAAGGTTGCAACTATTCCTATTGGATATGCAGATGGTCTTAGAAGATCACTTTCTAACAAAGGAGAAGTGGTTATAAATGGAAAGAAAGTTCCGATTATAGGAAATATATGCATGGATAGTTTTATGGCGGATATAACCGATTTTGAAGATGTTGAGGTAGGGGATGATGTTTATATTTGGGATAACGAAAATATTACGTTAGAAGAAGTGGCCTCTTCATGTGACACGATAAATTATGAAATAATGTGTACAATTTCAGATAGAGTTCCAAGAGTATTTAAATAAATGATTAATAAAAATCATCCATTGACGGACGTCCCTAATGGATGATTTTTTGCCGTTTATCTGTTTTATATAACCGCTTATGGTATAAATGTAGAAATTATATAGATATGGGACTATACTTAAGATATATAAAGGGGGAATTTTATGGAAATTAAAATAGAAAAAATCGAAGATAAGCAGCTAAGCAAAGACGAAATAGAAATTTTAATAAAATCTCCCATTTTAAATGAACATGTAGAAAAACTTGCTTTATATATAAGTCAGTATGAAAAAAATAATGATTCTAAGGTATTAGTTAATTGCAACAACACTATAAAAGAAATTAGCTATGATGATATTATATGTTTTTATAGCGATAAAAAATATAATTATTGTAAGACTAAGGATAAAGATTATAAAATTAAAAGTAAACTTTATGAAGTGGAAAATTTGAGCTCAAATTTCATAAGAATTTCAAAAGGATGCATTGCGAATTATAAACATATAAAAAGTTTCGATATAAGTGAGACTGGAAAAATTATTGTTGTGTTTGATGATAATAGCAAAGAATATGTTTCAAGACGAAAATTAAAAAGCATAATGAATTTCTTAGATGAAAGGAGTGTTTAAAATGCAAAAAATTAAAAATATTTTAAAAATGATATTATATTTCATTTTGGGATTTTTAGTGTTTTCAGGAATAGTAGCTCTGGTAGAATTTATCTTTTTGAATATACTAAGCGATATGGTTCCCAATTACATAGACTTATTTGTTAGAGATGTTCCTAAAAGTTTAAAAGTATATTGTATAGTTTCTTTAGTAGTATTTGTACTTAACGTACTATATAACCTAATTTCGATTAAAATATTAAACGATAAGTTAAATAGAGTAAAAAGAGAGGGTGATAGATATGAAAAATAAAAAGGTTATAATAATTATTTCAATAATTCTCGTAATTACTGTAGCTATAGTATATGGTATATATAATTTTTATAGTTCATATATGTTTAATGAAGATGGAACGATATCAGGGGGTTCTAAGGAAAGTTTTATAGAGAATGTACAAAAATTAGAAGATGAAGAGGATAAAATAATGATGATAAATTTTGCTGTTGAACATGGTGTAATAACAGAAAGAGAAGCAAAGAAATTGTTAGAGAGTAATTAGCATGTTAGTAAAGATTGATTTAAAAGTCAATCTTTATTTTTTTGAAATTCAACACGAACACATGTTTACAAATAAAAAACTGCGTGCTATAATCAGACTCAGATGTGAGGTGAAGATTTTATGCAAGATAATAGACAGAAGATTTATGTGACGATAGATTTAAAAAGTTTTTACGCTTCTGTAGAATGTAAAGAAAGAGGTCTTGACCCTAATACAACAAACTTAGTTGTAGCAGATAGTAGTCGTACAGAAAAAACAATTTGTCTTGCTGTTAGTCCTGCATTAAAGTCTTATGGAATACCAGGAAGAGCTAGATTATTTGAAGTTATACAAAAAGTAAAAGAAATTAATGCTTGGCGAAGACAGAAAGCACCAGGGCATAAGTTTAAAGGTAAATCTTTTAATGATATTGAATTGAAAAGAGATTCTTCATTAGAACTTGATTTTATTGCTGCTCCTCCAAGAATGTCATACTACATGAAGTATAGTACACAAATTTATAATGTGTATTTAAAATATTTTTCACCAGATGATATATATGTTTATTCGATTGATGAGGTGTTTTGTGACATTACAAGATATTTAAAAACATATAATATGTCAGCTAGAGAACTTGTTACAAAAGTTATACAAGATATTTATGATACAACAGGAATTACTGCAACTGCGGGAATAGGAACGAATCTATATCTTTCTAAAATTGCGATGGATATAGTTGCAAAACACGTAAAACCAAATGCACAAGGTGTAAGAATTGCTGGTCTTGATGAGATGACATATAGAAAGCTTTTGTGGAACCACAGACCTTTAACTGATTTTTGGAGAGTTGGAAAAGGATATGCTAAAAAGTTAGAGAGATATGGTATGTTTACGATGGGTGATGTAGCTAGAAAGTCTATTGAAAATGAAGATTTACTATATAGATTATTTGGTGTGAATGCAGAACTTCTGATTGATCATAGTTGGGGATGGGAATGTGCTACAATAGAAAATATAAAAGCATACAAGCCGACTTCTAGTTGTATTACATCAGGGCAAGTTTTACATTGTGCGTATGATTATGAAAAAACAAAACTTATTGTAAAAGAAATGACCGAGTTATTATCTCTTGATTTAGTAAAGAAAAACTTACTAACTGATCAAATTGTCTTAACAATTGGATATGATATAGAAAATCTAAAGAATCCTAAAAGAAGAAGTTTATATTCAGGTGAAACTACTATAGATATGTACGGAAGAGAAATTCCTAAACATGCTCATGGGACGGTTAATATAGACCATAAAACCTCTTCAACACAAATTTTAATAAAAGCTGTGATGAGGTTATATAAAGAGATTGTAAACGATAAATTGCTTATAAGAAGAATCAATATATGCGCTAATAATGTCGTGTCTGAAGATTCTGTAAAAAATACTTTTGATTATGAACAACTTGATTTATTTGTTGATCAGACTGAATTAAAAAAGAAAAGAGAGAAAGAAAAAGCCGAAAAAGAGATTCAAAAAGCTATGATTGAAATAAAAAACAAATATGGAAAGAATGCGATTATAAAAGGAATGAATCTTGAAGAGGGCGGAACAACTATTGAAAGGAATAGACAAATTGGAGGTCATAAAGAATAGGAGGAAGCGATAGTGAATAATGATAATAATCAATATAAAGATATTATAAATTTACCACATCACGTATCCAAAAAACATCCTAGAATGTCTCTTGAAGCAAGGTCTGCACAATTTGCACCTTTCTCCGCGTTAACTCGGATATGAAGATGAAATTAGAGAAACAGCTCGATTGACAGATAAAAAAATTGAACTTGATGAAAACGAGAAAACAATATTAGAAACAAAATTGCAAATAATTAATGAAAACATATTAGAAAGACCAGAAGTAACTTTTACATATTTTGTTTCGGATTTGAAAAAATCTGGAGGGAAATATGAGACCGTAACTGGTAAAGTGAAAAAGATTAATTATTATAATAATGTTATCATATTAGAAAATGGACCAGAAATATACATACCAGACATACTAGAAATGGATAGTGAAGGAGGTTTTGAATAGAATGAATAAACGAGAGATTATAGAGTTTTGTTTAACCTTGCCAAACGCTTTTGAAGACATGCCTTTTGAAGATGATTTAGAAACTACTGTTATGAAACATATGAATAATAAAAAATGGTTTGCATTACTTATGAATGTTAATGGTAAATTATATTTAAACGTAAAAACTAATCCTGAATATTCAGAATTATTAAGAAGTACATATAACTATATAATTCCAGCATACCATATGAACAAACAGCACTGGAATACTATAATAATAGACGAGGATATAGATGTTTCCTTAGTTAAAGAACTGATTGAACAAAGTTATAATTTGACAAGACCTCACGTTAGATTAAAAAATAAATAAAATGAATGGAACTTTTTTAGTTTTAAATTGTCTAATGAACCTGTAGTATTTAGTACTTGGGGATACGATTATGCCCCACCTATAAATCATGAAGATATAACAAATAAAATACCAAATATATCAGAAATTAGTAAAACAACAACTGATGTAGTAATGCAAAATGGAAATCTAACAGCAGAAGAATCAAAAGATGCTCTTAGTATGATTAAAACAATAAAGTTTGTAAAAACACATCCAGGTCATATTGTGCCAACAATAGAAGAATTAAATCAACTTTAATTATATAATTATGAAGAGGTGGTTTTATGAAAAAGAAAATATTAATTTGTATAAGTATTCTTGCTGTTATAGGAGTTTTGGGGTTCGTATTAGCAAAACAATTTACTATGCAAAACGTAAAAGATAACGTAAATAATAGAGAGATAAAGATAGTTACTTCATTAGAAGATAGGATTGCAGAAAATGCGGCTTGGTGTGGAACTTTTAATTTAATATGGAATGATTTGAAAAATGATTTAGCAAAGCAAGATATCAAATTTGCTGAAAATTCAGATATTGTAGATAATCTTAATAAGGGTACATTTACTGTAAATGAATTATCTGAGAATAGCTATTATAAAAAGTATGGCGTTCCTTCATTAGAACTAAAAGCTGAAATTGAAAAGGCTATAAAAGATAAGTTTAATGAAACAAGTGATATTTTAGATGATTTTAATTGGGAAAATCATACTGATGAAGACTATTTCTTGTATTCAATGTTAAAAAAAGAATTTGAATATCCAAAAACATTTGATAAATTAAATAATGGAGTTTTTGAACAATACGATAATGTAAGATATTTTGGAATTACTGGCAGAACTAAAGATGAAGTTAAAGAACAAATTGACGTTTTGTATTATGATTCAGAAGATGATTTTGCAATAAAAATAAAAACAAAAGGTAATGATGAAATAATTGTTTCTGTAGGTAATAAGGCAGATAATTTCTTGGATATTTATAATAACATAACGAAAAAAGAAGAAAGTTATAAAGATAGTAAGAATTTGAGAGACAATGATACTTTTAAAATGCCTTACATAACTTTTGATTTAAAAGAAGAAATAACAGAGGTAGAAAACAAACCATTTTATTTTTCAAATGGTGAAGAATATATGATTGACAAAGCATTGCAAACAATACAATTTGAGATTGATGAAAAAGGCGGAAAAATAAAGAGCGAAGCCGGAATGATGGTAAACAAATCTGCAATTATGATTGAACAAAAACAAAGAAAGTTTAATGTAGACCAAGCTTTTGATATATTTTTAATTGAAGAAGGAAGAAATCTACCATACTTTGCCGCTAGAATAACTGATATATCTTCAGTTCAAAGTGGAACAACGGTAGATGAGAATTTGGATCAAGAGGATAGCAATACACAAAATACAGGAGCGTATATACCAGATGGAATGGAAATAGCATCAAAAGATGACGTTGGAACAAAAGTAGAAGATATAATCTTTAATAGAAATAAAGAAAATGTTACAATAGATGTTTTAATGGATACAGTAACACCAATCGGAGCAACAATTGTAATTACAGACAAAAATGAAGATCCTTATGGTTGGGGAAAAAGTTATAAGATAGAGCAAAAAGTAGATGAAGAATGGAAAGCATTAAAACCAAAAGCAGAGATGATATTTGAAGAAATAGCATATGTATTAGATGAAAATGGCCAATTTAAACAAGATATAAATTGGACAAGATTCTATGGAGAGTTGGAAAAAGGAACGTATAGAATAGTGAAAGATACTTATGATAAGGAATACATAAATTTTTATTCGAATGAATTTGTACTTGGGGACGTCCGTTAAAAGTCTAAATGAAGAGGTGGAATAATTGATATTTCACCTCTTTTATGTTATATTATTTTTGAAACAGAAGAGTATTTTATATTTGTTTTTGATCAAAGCCATGCTCAAGTATATAATAAAAAAGGTCTTGTAAGCGGAAATATAGATGATTTCAGAAAATTTATTGCTGAAAAAACAGAAAAGGAAGTGCAAAAGATAAAATAAATAAAGTTATATAAGGTGATTTCTATGAAGAGAAAATTAAAAAAGATACTAATGATATTTATTATACTTATAGTAGCGGTTTCTATAATTGTTTTTAGTATAAATGCATACGTAAAAATTTCTACAAAGAATAGAATAATAAAAGATAATGATTATTCTAATCTAGAAAATGTAGATTGTGTTATTGTTTTAGGCGCAGGCGTTTGGGGAGAAAATCCTAGTCCAATGTTAGAGGATAGACTACTTGAAGGAATAAAGTTATATGAAAATAATGTTGCTCCCAAAATAATTATGACTGGCGACCATGGCAGAAAAGAATATGATGAAGTTAATGTCATGAAAAAATTTGCTATGGATAAAGGAGTACCATCTGGAGATATTTTTATGGATCATGCGGGTTTTTCTACTTATGAAAGTTTGTATAGAGCAAAAGAAATATTTGAAGCTGATAAAGTTATAATCGTAACGCAAGAATATCATTTGTATAGGGCTTTATATATTGCAGGAGAGTTAGGAATTGAAGCATATGGAGCAGCATCAGATCCGAGACAATATGTTGGAGCAACATATAGAGAAATAAGAGAAATACTTGCTAGAAATAAAGATTTTGTGAAGTGCATATTCAAGCCAAAACCAACGTATTTGGGCGAAGTTATACCAGTGTTTGGAGATGGAAATGTAACAAACGATAAAGAGTTATAATTGGGGTTGATAAAAATATGAAAAGAAGTAGAGAGTCTATTCTGTAAAAGAAGACGATGAAGGAAAGTTTATTTATGCCTTATGGGGATATGAGGGCTGTTTTTATGTAAGAGAGCATAAAGAAGATTAGAAAATTAATATCTAATCTTCTTTTATTTTTCTTGACAATGGTTGTCTATCGTAATAGAATACATTTGTCTAGTGAGGTAGACAAAAAATTTTAGGGGATGAATATATGGAATATGTAAAATTATTTGATGCAGAATATAGAGTTATGGAGATTATTTGGGAGAATGAACCACTTACGTCGAGAGAGCTTGCAGAAATTTGTTTGAAAGAATTAAATTGGCAAAGAACAACTACATATACTATGCTAAAAAAATTAAGTCAAAAAGGTTATGCTCAAAATGAGAATAAGAGAGTTTCGAGTTTAATTAGCAAAGAAGAAGTTCAAAAACGCGAGAGTAAAGATTTTGTAGAGAAGAATTTTGCTGGTTCATTATATTCTTTTATTGCGGCTTTTACAAGTGACAACACTTTAGATGAAGAAGAAATTAAAAAGATTCAAAAATTAATTAGAGATTCAAAAAAACAATAATTAAACCATATTAAGAAGGAGTGTATTTGATGCTTTCAAATTTATTTTTTGCTTTATTAAAAATAAATATAATGGCAACAATTGTAGCATTAATAGTTTTATCGTTTAAATCTATATTAAAGAAGTGTGGTGCTTCAAGAAAGATATTATTTTATCTGTGGATTATTATAGGTTTACGTTTTGTTTGTCCAACATTTATAGAAAGTAATTTTAGTTTGTTTAATTTGGTTGATACATCAACTAGTAGTGAGAATCATATTTTGATAAGCCAAATGAATTTTAGTGAATCGCAAAATTCTGATATGAATTTTGAAGTGAATAATATTGTTCACGACGATTTAGAGTTTGTTATAGAATCAGATGAAACTATAGAATCAATTGAACCGGAAATAATCCCTCTTCAAGTACCAAAAGAAGAAGCAAAAATTACAGATATATTAATGATAATTTGGTTAACAGGTAGTTTTATGCTTATCTCATATGCTCTTATTTCATATATAAAATTAAAGCGAACAGTTATGTTTGCAATCAAAGGAAATGGTGAATATTACGAAACAGATATGATATCTACACCCTGCGTTTTAGGAGTAATAAAACCAAAAGTTTATTTGACACTTAATTTAAACGATGAAGAGAAAAAATATATATTAGCACACGAAAATACGCATATAAATAGAAAAGACTATTTTACAAAATTAATTGCATATCTAATCTTAAGTTTACATTGGATGAATCCAATTTCATGGATTTTATTTAGACTATTTGTAAATGATATGGAAATGCTTTGTGATGAAGAATCAATTGAGAAAATAGGTGAAGAAAACAAAGTTGGGTATATGGAAAGCTTAGTTAAATTATCTTCGGGAAATATGAGAAATATACTTCCTTGTCCAATAGCTTTTAGTGAGAATAATACAGAAAAGAGAGTGAAGAATATGATTAATTATAAAAAAAGTGGAATTATCATATCTATAGTTGCACTTACTGTATGTATACTTTTGACAATAGTTTGCTTAACAAATAGGAATGTACATGATATAAATATTGTTCAACAAGGTTCATATAGCCTCTTCAATTATGATTACATAATAAAAGGAAAGAAAGTTTCATTGTTTGTTGATTCAATAAGTACAGAAGAATATGACGAATTAATAGAATTATTATATCCAAAAGGAATTGTCGATGAACAAGGACAAGAAATTGGCATAATAGAAAATTCAACAGAAGTTAGAGAAAACTTTATAAATGAACATACAAAAGCTTATACAGTTATAGATGGAGCTACTCAAGAAGTTGAGTTAGAAAAATTCTATATAACTTTAAGAGAAATATCTATCTCATTTGAAGAAGAGAATTACCTTTTCTATAAGGCTGTAATTGGTGAAGATGTATTTGTGTTTCCATCAGAATGGGGTTCATTACCATTCGGTTTTATAGAAGATGGTGAAGAAAATTCATATTACATATATGGCAATTTAGGTATTTGGAAAATAGATACAGAAAAATTATCTCTTGATAAAATTACAAGTGATGAATATAACGGAAAAACATATAGTGATTTAATGAATGAGATTGGTAATAATGATACTAGTGATAATGATGGCTTTTTAGTATGGATTGATCAGGCAGTAATAAGCCCTAACAATGACTATATTGTTTATCGTTCAAATCGTGGAAGCGAGAATTTAAATGAAACATCAATATGGAAAATAGATTTAAAAACTAGAAAAGAAGAAAAAGTTTTAGTTGAGAATTTATATAATGATATAATTGGATTTGCTTCTGAGAATGTTATAGTTGTTGGTTCTACAGGAAATACACGTTTAGTTAATTTAAAAACTTTAAAAGTTCAAGATGTGAAGATACCACAAGTAGAAAATATGGCTGTACAAAGTGTAAGAAATGGGAAACTTCTTTATAGTACATATAAAGATGGTGATGAATATACTACGATTATATTAAATGAAATAAACTTTGAAACAGGAGAACTTGCTGAGTTACAAAGATTTGATGAATGTTATTCGAATTTAGGTAATGCAGAAGGTATAAGTTTCAATGATATGCTGTATTTTCAGAATGATGTAGATAATGGACATTATAGTTGGCGTTTAAAACCAGAAGATGTGGTAAGTGAATATTGGCATGTTTTGTTTGGTATAAGTGATGGTGAGATATCTGATATAAAATATACAGGATTAAATGAGTGTATGGTATTTTACTCATTAAATAATAAAGAGTATGTTTTGACTCTTATAAGACCAATAAAAAAAGATGATACTGGCATTTGGATAGTTAAGGATTGTAAAACTCGTGTTGTTTCAAATTATGAAGAGGTAATATACATAAATGCTTTAAAAGATTTATATTATAATCATATATTACCGGACGGAACTGAATTTGAAGATTATAAATATATGGATAATTATGATATGGCAGAAAATAGTTTTGCTATATGTGATGTTGACAATGATGGAAAAAAAGAATTACTTATTGCTTTTTCACATTATCCGATGGCTGCAATGAGAACAACTATATACGACTATGACCCTGTAACAAATAAATTTAGAGAGCAGCTTACTGATTTTAATTGGATGAATTTTTATTATAATGGTATATTAGAAGCAATGTGGTCACACAATCAAGGTACAGCTGGTGACGCATTATGGCCATATACAATGTATAAATATGAACCAGAGACTGATTCATATAGTATAGTTGCTTGGGTAGATGCATGGGATAAACTATATGGTGAAACAAGCTATATATTAGATATGTTTGATGAATTTCCAAAAGAAGTTGACGAAGATAATGATGGAATTGTTTATTTTGTAACTCCAAAAGGAGAAATTGAGTTTCAAAAATTTATGGATTACAAAGAGTATAATGAATGGAGAGAATCGTATATATCTTCAGAAACAAAAGAAATAGAAGTTTCTTATATTAATTTCACGGAAGAAAATATTAATAGTTTAGTAAATAAGTAATTAGTTATAGAAAATATAAAATTGATAAATAAATCAGGTTTTAGTATACTAGGAGCATGAAGAGGAGTTGAACTAATTATGGAAAAAACTAAGAAATTTGAATTCCTGGCAATGATTGGCTTACATGTATAGGTAGACTTGCACTTCCTATATTTGCTTTTTTACTTGTTGAAGGATATTTTCAGCTGTAGGAACAGTTACAATTCTTAATACTTCTATATATAAATACGGAGATGATTGGAGGGTTAGGATATGAAATATTAATTGGTAGTAAAACTTATTTTATTCATAGACAAATATTTGCTATGTTTGCATTGATACCAATATGGTTATATAATGGGAAACAGGGACATAAAAGCAAGAGACTACAATATAGTTATTATATTTTTTATCCGTTACACTTGTTAATTTTGTGGGGAATTAAAGCATTTGTAATTTAACAAATATTTTTTGAGGGAGTGTAAGATATGAAGATTTTCAAAAAAGAAATTACTGCAAAGATTATAGGAATGTTTGCGCTTAAAACACTTTTGACAGTAGCAATATTCTTTTGTTCTGTATATGTAATGCTATTTATATTTATACTTGGTCGTGATTTAAATAGTATATTATTAGGTATGGCAAGTCTAATTTTACCATTGCTTGTTACTTTAATTTGGTCTAAAAAGAAAAGGAAAAAATTCTTTATTAGTTGGCTTTGTTTCACGGCGTTCACACTTGTGGCATGTGGGATAAATAAAGCTATAGTATTACATGAAGAAAGTTTAAGAATTAAAACTGATATAAATATCAACGTGTATGATTATATGCCTTTTGAAGAGGATTCCAAAATAATGAAATTAGATGAAGAGGCAACTTTAAAATTAGAAAACAATTTGCCAAGAGTAGATGGTGCAGCTGCTGTTTTTCCGCTTTATTCGGCTTTCATAAATGCGGTATATCCTAAAACTGTAGAGTATAGAGATGGTACATTTGAATATAATAATACGGTTGGCGGCTATAAATTACTTGGGGAAAAAGAAATTGATATATTCTTTGGTGCATATCCATCAAAAGAACAAATTGCAACAGCAAAAGAAAAAGGAACAGAATTTGAATATACAGAGATTGGAAAAGAAGCATTTGTCTTCTTTGTAAATAAAGATAATCCAGTAGAAAATTTAACTTCACAACAAATAAAAGATATTTATTCGGGTAAAATTACTAATTGGAAAGATGTTGGCGGAAACGATGAAGAAATACTCGCTTTTCAACGTAATGAGGGAAGTGGAAGTCAAAGTATGCTAAAAAGGTTTATGGGAGATACTCCTATAATGGACGCTAAAACAGAACAAGTAAACGATTTTATGTCAGGAATAATTACACAAGTTGCTGATTATAAGAACTATGATAATTCAATTGGATTTTCATTCAGATACTATTTAGAAACATTGATTGCAAACCCAAATGTAAAAACATTAAAAGTCGACGGAATAGAACCAACACCAGAAACAATATCAAATGGAACTTATGGAATAACAGCATCGCTTTATGCAGTAACATATAAAGATAATCCAAACGAAAATGTAAGATTATTTATAGATTGGATTTTGTCAGAGCAAGGTCAAGAGTTAGTAGAAAAGACAGGTTATACTAGAATTAAATAAAAAGAAAAAGGTTGATGAAGATTTCGGACGTCCATGATGGCCAAAATCTTTGTCAACCTTTTCACGTATTTAATAAATTTTTAATCTTTTAGATTTTACTTCAAGAATTTTTCTTACACTTTCATTTATTCTTTCTTCGTTAATTTCTCCAGATTCAACCGCTTTTCTTATACCGTCAACAGCAAGTTTTAAATCAGCAGGCATAAGTAAGATATCATTACCAGCTTTAATAGCCATAACAGCAAGTTCATCAGCTGTATATAATTTAGAAACCGCTCCCATTGCAAGCGAGTCAGTAATAATAATACCATCAAATTGAAGTTTCCCTTTGAGTTCATCATTAATTATTTTATATGAAAGTGATGCAGGCAATGAATCTATTTCAGGAAGTACTATATGTCCCATCATTACAAAATCTGCGCCAACATTAATTCCACTTTGAAAAGCAAGATATTCACCGCTTGAAAGTTCTTCTATAGTTTTATTAGAATAAGCAGGTTCTTGATGTGAATCTTGAGCAGTATCACCATGGCCAGGAAAATGTTTTAACGTACAATAAACTCCACCATCATTAAAACCTTTAACTGCATTTGCAACAAGTTCAGCCGTTTGTATAAAATCATCACTATATGCACGAGCACCTATTACAGTATTTTCTTTATTAGACCAAGTGTCAGCCACGGGAGCAAAATCTAAATTAAAGCCAAGATTTGATATGTCTTTAGCAATAATTTTGGCGTTATTATATGCTGTTTCAATGCCATCATTACGATAATTATACATAGGAGAAAATTTAGTTGTTCCAAGTTTAGAAGCACATCTTGCAACTATTCCACCTTCTTCATCAACACTATAGAAAAGAGGTAGGAGAGAGAGGTCTTTAGCTATTTCTTTTGTGTCATTAATCATCTTTTTTGTTTGATCTTGAGATTCAAGGTTGTTTGCAAAATATATGAAACCGCTGATTGGATATTCGGTTAATGCAGTTTTTAATTTATCACCTGAAGTTGAAGAATCTTGTGTGTGTATTAATGTTTCAGGAGCAACTATCATCATTTGACAAATTTTTTCTTGTAAAGTCATATCATCAATAATTTCTGAAATTTTATCTTTTTGTTCTTCTAAAACATCAGGATCAATATTATTTTGTTCTGTGCTTATGTTATTAGTAGAAACAACCATGTTATTATTTTCATTAAAATAAATATATATGTATAAACAAGCAAAAATTAGTATTATAAGTGCAAACATCTTTTTAACCATCAATTTTATCCTCCTTGAACTTAGTATTGATGATTATACAACATTTAGCTAGAGACAGCAAGAAAGGTTGTTTAAAAAGGGAAAATATGGTATAAGCAGCTTCATTACCTGATACAAATATTATAGCAGGAGGTTTAAGCACTTACGTACCTGTTTATGAAAATGTAATATTTGGTTGTAGCATAGTACAATTTATAGCTTTAATAAACTAATGATAATATCTACAATAATTTTTATTGCAATGAATATTGTAATACCAATTCTCGGAGATATAAAACATTATAGACCAGTATAATAAAAAAGAGAGAGTAGTATTTACTACTTTCTCTTTTTTAAAGGTAATATTAACCTCCTATAATTTCATAAAAATTATATCATTACTTTTCCTCTTATTTAAAGCATTATAGAAATTATTTTAGTGAAGAGTATAAAAAAGATTGACAAAGAACGACTGTTCGTGTATTATAAAAACATAACGAGAACGGATGTTCTAAGGAGGTTTTTTTATGAAAATAGTTAATTTCACAAGATTTATAATTTCGATATCTCTAATTGTTTGCATACTTTCTTTCCTTATAAGTATGGCTACATCTAAAGTTTTTTCTGCTACTCCAATTGAATATGACACTATTATTGTTTCAGAGGGTGACACTTTATGGGGAATAGCTTTAACTTTAGAAGGTGATATAAGTGAAAACATTTATAATATAAAAGAGGTAAATAATCTAGATAGTTCTATCATATATGAAGGTCAAGAGCTTCTTGTTCCAATAAAAAAATAATCATCGTTGGCTAATTTTTTCTGCTTTAAATTAACCAATAATGATTATAATTATTTATTGTTCTTTAGGATTATAATTCGCAAGAGGATTATTTTCTACAGCTTCACGTATTTGTGAATTATCTACGTGAGTATATATTTCAGTGGTTGCGATACTTTCATGTCCTAATATTTCTTGAAGAGCTCTTATATCCACATCACCATATTGATACATAAGTGTTGCAGCGGTATGTCTTAACTTATGCGTAGAATAATGTTCAGAAAGACCACAAATATTCCTTAAATAATTCTTTATTAAATTTTGTACTGTTCTTCTACTAATTCTTGTTTTACGTTCGCTTAAGAATAAAGCATTTTTATCTACAACACCATCTGTTGGGCGAACTTCCAAATATTCTTTAATTGCCGATAATGCAGCTTTATTCAAATAGATTGTTCTTTCTTTATTACCTTTTCCAATTACAGTAAGTAATGCTTCATCAAATTTAATATGAGTAATATCAATTCCAACAAGTTCAGCAAGACGCATACCACAATTTAAAAACAAAGTTATTATGGCATAATCTCTTAATCTATTATCATGTTGCTTTCCTGTAAGTGGTGCATTTTTTACACCATCAAGTAGTGAGGTACTTTGTTCTAAAGTCAAAAATTTAGGTAATCTTTTTCCTAATTTAGGACTCTCTAATTCTTTAGCTGGATTATCATCAATAACTCTTGCTTTAACATGTAAATACTTAAAAAAACCTCTTAAACTAGCAACTTTTCTTGCACGAGTCACAGCAGAATCATTACATTTATCTTTCAAGTAAGTCATATACTCATAAAGATCATTAATATCAATATTATTTAGAAATTTAGAATCTATATCAGTAATAGTTTCAATATCATCAATTGTCATTTTTTTATTATTAATAGATTGTAGTTTTATGTATTTTAAAAAATTAACTAAATCATATTGATATTCTTTGATAGTGTTGGATGATTTATTTAAGTTAGAGCTATAGTTTAAATAATCCCTTAATAATTTGGGTAATTTATTATCAAACATTCTACTTCCTCCATGTTTTCATTTGTATTTATATATTTTTAATAATATCATTTAATAAAAATAAAGTAAACATTGCACAAAAAATAAAACTATCAAAAACATATAGAAGGAAGTAGGGGACTTGATAAATACATTTAATTGGATAAAGATTTAATTCTATTTATTTCTTTATAAATTCCAAAAGAAACAATTCCACTCAATCCAACTAAAGTATATATAATCTTACTAAATGCACTCATTTCTCCAAATATAGATGCAACTAAATCAAATATTTTATTAAGTTTTTAATTTGATTTATGCATGAAAAAAACACAAAAAAACGATGCACGAGAATCGTCTAAAATCGATTTTTTTGATAAGGGTAATATCTCTTTATAGGTCTGAAAAGAGGCGAAATATGACGGAATATAAAAAAGACAAAAATTAGCTTTATCTGTGTAAGTGTTGATATTAAGCCGTTTTATGCGTGGACAATTGTCACAAAACTTTTATTTTGTGCAATGTATAATATCTGTTACAATACAAAAATAAGACTAAGAATATTCCATCTTAGTCCTATTTCTTCAATTTTATTATATAGAATTTTTAATTCTTTTTATTAAATCTTTTTTCACATTTAATAGTTCTTCACTTAAATCTACATAGTGTTTATGAGGTTTATTTACTCTCTTTATTTCTGGATATAAACTCTTCATCTCGTTTGCACAATAATTTTTCTTATCATAGATACTTGGATCATTATAAATTAATTTTCCATTTTCAAATATTTTTACAAGTAATTCTTTAACTGTATAATTAGTTATTTTAGTTTGATTTGTTTCATCTGTAGGATCAATTAATGTATATTCATCTTTTGGAATTTTTTCATCATGTAATGCAATCAAATCTGCAAGTGCATATCCAGTATTTTTATCATAAAATCTATACACTTTTTTAAATCCTGGTGTTATTGTTTTCTCAGTGTCGCCACTTAATTTTATTTTAGGTATTACATCATCATTAGATATCATTCCAACATTTTTATAAACACACCCTACTCTACTGCTGTCTGGAGCAACAATATTATCTCCAACACCTATAGAATCAATGATTGCACCTTGATCTATTAAAGATCTAATTGTATCTGCTTTTAGACCGTTAGATAGACAAATTTTTGTATCGCCCATATCTGCATCTATAAGTAATTTTTTACTTTCTTTAGACAAATAAGCTAAATCTCCAGAATCTATACGAATGCCTTTTAGTCGACATCCATTAGGTATTAAATAGTCTTTTGCTACTTTTATAGCATTTGGAACACCACTTTTCAAAACATCATATGTGTCTACTAGGAATACACAGTTATTTGGGAAGGCTTTTGCATAGTTTAAAAAAGCTTCATATTCAGAGTCGGCTTCAGTAATAAAACTGTGAGCCATTGTACCCATTACAGGTATATTATATTTTTCACCCGCTAAAACATTACTTGTTCCGGCAGCTCCTGCTATTATACTACATTTGCTTGCTTCAACTGCAGCATCTGGACCAAAGGCTCTTCTTGCTCCAAATTCCATAACAGGTATATCTCCAGCAGCTTCTACAATTTTTCTAGTTGCGGTAGTATAGCAAATGCTAGCATTTAGGAAAGACAATAGTGCTGTTTCAATTATTTGTGCTTCAATAAGTGGAGCCTTGACTACAATTAAAGGTTCATTTCTGAAAATAGGAGTACCATCAGGAATTGCATATATATCACCTGTAAATTTAAATTGTTTCAAATAATCTAAAAAATCTATTGAAAATATTTTTAAACTTCTTAAATATTCTATATTTTCTTCGTTAAAGTGTAAGTTATTAATATAATTGATAATGCTATCTAAACCAGCCATTATTCCATATCCGGAATCAAGAGGTTCTCTTCTAAAGAATGCATCAAAAATAGCAATCTTATCTTTTTCATTTGAGTTAAAATAAGCTTGAGCCATTGTTAATTCATATAAATCTGTCATCATAGTATAGTTTCTCATAGGACATCATCCTTTCATATAATATTATAACTAGATAATGTTATTAATATAAAGAAGAACTAGAATATTCTAGTCCTTCTAAATTAATCTCTTTATATCTATTTTTTCTTTGCATCTTTCTTTTTATCTAGCAATGATGTAAAGAAAACTACTATCATAATTGCTACAATAAAAATGATAGCAAATTTTACTAGTTGTGAATCAACTCCTGTAAATGTTGTCAGAAAATTATCTTTAACACCAGATAATATTCCACTTCCTTCACTAGGTTTTACCTCTTTTCCATATTTTATATAATCAGCTAATAATGTTTTTTCTGCATTCAATTTAAAAAAGATTATTAAGCCTAAACATATGTATCCGCCAACTCTCAATATTTTTTTCCAATTATTTGATATATATTTTTTCACGATTTGTTTCTCCTCTCTGCTAGAGATTTTACAACATACATTATAATCCAGATTACATAATTTAACAAGTAGTTTGTTTAATTTTTATACCTTACAATTATTTTTCCATTATATTCCATATTATTTCCTATTTATATTGGTCAATATATGATTGAGGTGCTTTTTATGAAATCAATATGTATTTTTTCTCTTATAATTTTTACACTTTTATTAACTGGTTGTGAAGAAAAAAGTAATAGCAATATTACAGATTCACAAAATAATATGCAGGATTCATCTTTATATGGTGTAAATAGGTTAAACTCTGATGACAATGGAACAGCTTCAAGAAGTATAAATAGTACATCTGGAGAAAATTCAGGGATAAAAGAATTTACAAATGTAGATTCAAAACTTGATATTACAGAAGACGAACATGTTCAATTTGATGACCCAAATAATATGCTAGAAGAAAATCCAACCTTTTTATCTACCTACTCTACTAAAATATTAACAGATGATGAGAATAGATATAATAATATTAAAATTGTTTCTGATAGATTAAATAATTATGTATTGGAACCAGGAAAAGAGTTTTCTTTCAATGAAGTATGTGGACCATATGGCAAAGAAGATGGTTTTTTAGAAGCCACAATCTTACTAAGTAACGGCAAAGAAGATGAAGGATATGGTGGCGGAGTTTGTCAGTTATCGTCAACTCTATATAATGCCGTTAAAGCATTGGATTTAGAAATAACCGAGCATCATCATCACAGTAGCCCTGTAGCATATGTACCTAAAAATCAAGATGCTACGGTCAGCCTTCAAAGTAATTTGGATTTTAAATTCAAAAATTCCTATAATTATTCTATAAAATTTAGAACAGTCTATGACCCGAATAATTTAACCGTTTTTATAGATAAAGCATGAAAAAAGAGGAATCTAAAAATAACTTAGAGCCCTCTTTGAATTTTATATTAATATTTAGGTATTTTTCTTCTTGCATCAAGCTTTTGCAACATATCTACGTTATCTAAGGCTTTTCCTGTACCAAGAGCTACACATGATACAGACTCTTCAGCAATCATTACGTTAATACCTGTGCGTTTTTGTATTAGTTTGTCAAGTCCGTAAATTAAACATCCTCCACCTGTCATATAAATTCCTCTATCACTAATATCAGCTGATAACTCAGGAGGAGTTCTTTCTAGTACAGACATAACTGCCTCAAGTATTTGCATAGCTGGCTCTTGAAGTGCCTCTAATATATCATCTGAATTTACTGTTAAATTAACAGGAAGGCCTGTTCCTAAATGTCTACCTCTAACATCCATTTCAAGTTTTTGCATTCGAGGAAAGACACAACCAATATTTATTTTAATTTCTTCTGCTGTCCTATCACCTAAAATAACATTATATTTTCTTTTGATATACTTAATTATGTATTCGTCAAATTTATTGCCAGCAACCTTAATTGATGTGCTAACTACTGCACCACCTAGCGAAATAACAGCAATATCTGTTGTTCCACCACCCATATCTACAACCATGCTACCACAAGCCTTGCTTATGTCTATTCCAGCACCTATTGCGGCAGCGATTGGTTCTTCAATTAAATAAATTTTTTTTGCACCAGCTTGCATAGATGCATCTATAACAGCCTTTTTTTCAACTTCTGTAACACCTGATGGCACACAAACCATTATTGTAGGAGCAATAACAAACTTACCACATACTTTCTTTATAAAGTATTTAAGCATTTTTTCTGTTACAGAATAATCCGAAATTACTCCATCTTTAAGAGGTCTTATTGCAACAATGTTTCCTGGAGTTCTGCCAAGCATCCTTCTAGCCTCCTCGCCAACAGAAACTGCCTCTCCTGTATTTCTATCTATAGCAACAACTGATGGTTCTCTGAGTACAATCCCTTTACCTTTTACATGCACTAAGACAGTAGCTGTTCCTAAATCTATACCTATGGATTGACCAAAACCGAACATATCAGCATCACTCACTTTCTTTTATTACTTAATTTAATTTTGCATATTTTTATATAATTTACACGGTCATTACTTTTCTGTTACGATTATATTACAAGATATTTTAAATATCAAACTTTTTGATTAAATTAAAATACTTTAATTACATCCGCCATTTCAAATGAATAGATAAACGCGTTTGTAACCTTTTTATGTGTAATAGTTTCGAGCGCTATCTTATAATATTCAAGTTGCTTTTTATATTTACTTACAAAATCGTTCGCATTATGTAATCTGTCACTTTTATAGTCTACAATCACTAACCCCTCTTCATCTTCATAAAACAAATCAATAATTCCTTGAACCAATATATTATCATCATTTGAATCAGTATCAAATTTAAACACTTTTTTGGCTGAAATTGATAAATTAAATGGAGTTTCTCTATGAATTTTCTTACTAGTCATTAATTTCGAATAAAGGTCACTTTGCATAAATTGGATAATATCTTTCTCTAACCTACTCTTCGTATTTTTATCCTCAACGTCACTTAATAAGTCATTTAATTGTTCGTTTGCCAATTTGAAATTTAAGTGTTCCATTTTATTGTGTAATAAAGTACCATAAGTAGCACCTTTATATGAGACCTCTTCAAGGAATTTTGGCATTTCTATTTCTCTTACCTTTTGAATATTAGAATGATCCTCTATATTATGAAGTCTCTTAAGCTCACTAACTGATAGTTTAGACGGAATATTCGTAGATAAAGTATATGGATATTTCCAATTAAAACGTTCATTGATTACTTTAAATTCGATTTGGTTGTCTAAGTTTATGTCATTATTATTCAAAATCTTTGTGCTAGTATCTCTACTTTCCTTTTCAGTGTCTTTAAAATCAATCAATTCAGAATACGCCCAAGGCTTAACTGTCCAATTGTTTTTTGTAGAAAGTACTGCATTAGATATCCAATCAGAATAACATTTAGCAGAAGATATTTTATATTTACTTAGATGATTTCCCCATTCCATCATTTTCTTCTCTATATTATCGTGAAGAGCAGTTATTATAAGTTTCTCTTTTGCTCTTGTCATTGCAACATATAAAATCCTCATTTCTTCAGCAAGCATCTCTTGTTCTGCTTGAAGTTTAAGCGCAAGTTTTGGAATACTTTCATAAGTTATTCTAAGTTTAGGGTCTACAATATCAAAACCAAAACCTAAATCTTGATGACATATTATAGGATTTCTCATATCTTTATTATTAAACTTTTTGCTTGTACCAGAAAGAATTACTATAGGAAATTCTAAACCTTTACTTTTATGAATACTCATTATTCTAACTACATCATCATTCTCAGAAAGTTCACTTGGAGAATCAAAATCACCAGAGCTTAATGTAACATTATCTATAAAAGTTAAAAAGTTATAAAGACCTTTAAAACTAGATTTTTCGAAGTCTGTAGCTTTCTTTAGTAATACTTTTAAATTATTCTGACGACTATCTCCATGTGGCAATAACGATACATAGTAATAATAACCGGTATCATCATAAAGATATGATATTAGTTCATTTATAACTAAATATCTTGACTTTTCTCTCCATTCATTTAACTTATCAATGAAAACTTTTGCTTTAATATTACCTTGGGATGCGGCAATAAGCATAGCTTCATAGAAGGGACATTTTCTATCATATAGTCTTATTTTAGTTAATTCATTCACATCAAAATTACCTATTGGAGATCTAAGGACTGCAAGAAGAGGTATATCTTGATATGGATTATCTATTATCTTAAGAAGTGATAAAATGATTTGTACTTCAGTATTTTCAAAATACCCACTCTTTGAATCTGCATATACAGGTATATTTTTCTTAGATAATTCTTCTACAAATGTAGATGATGTATTCTTTGTCGCTCTTAGAAGAATTACTATATCAGAATATTTTGCTTTTCGCTTTTGTTTAGTATTTTTATCAAACACTTCAAAGTTACCAACCAACTCTTTAATACGATTTGCAACAACTCTAGCCTCAAGTTGAAGCTTCTCTTCTATATCATCTTCTATCATTAATGTTGCATCATCATCTTGCATATCCGCTGATGCTCCTTCTGATAAATTATTTTTCTTTTCAATTATATGTAACTCTGCCGGTTCACCATCATACTCATAATATGTAGCACCATATTTTAAATATTCTTCTTCAGTATATTCAATCTCACCAGTATCCTTAAACATTATGTTCTTAAATATAAAGTTTACTTCATCAATTATATTTTCATTACTTCTAAAATTCTTAAACAACAAAATTTTATTTTCAGGTAAATGATTATCCGTATCACCAGTATATTTAACATACGTACTATACTTCTCTAAGAATAGTTCTGGTCTTGCTTGTCTAAACTTATAAATACTTTGCTTAACATCTCCAACCATAAACATATTGCCGTTAGAAATCTTATTTAATATAGTTTCTTGTATTAGGTTACTATCTTGATACTCATCTATCAATATCTCCTCATATTTGTTCTTATAATCTTCTAATACGTCTTTATTATTTTCAAAAAGTTGTAAGCACAAGTGTTCGATGTCTGCAAAATCTAATAGATTCTTATCATTTTTCTTCTTTTTAAAACGTTCATCAAATAAGCAAATTATTTCTTTAATACCTTTTGCATGAGAGTATGCATTTTTTAAATCATCTAATATTTCAGAAGATGATGATATAAAGACTTTATCTCTTAAATACTCTATTATTAGTGCTTTAGCTTTTTTTCTAAGGTCTTGAACAGCTTTCTTCATAGCTTCATCCATCTTAGGTGCAACTTTTAATCTTCCAAACTCAATGTATCTAATAGCATTATAATAATCATCCCATGTATACATATTCTTTCTAATAGCTTCAAGTTTTAATATGTCATCTTGTATAACTAAAAGATAATTTTTGGCATCTGGATCATCTATAAGTTCCTCCTCCATCATCTTAAACTCTTCCACGCATTCTTCAATTAAGTTTCTTGCATACCTGATAATCTTTTTACCCCATATAGTGTTTGAAAAATCGCTATCTTGTACATCATACATAGCAGTTTTTTCTTCTAACCACTCAAGAGGGCTTGGACAACTTTGAATAAATCTATGTATCGATAGTATTAAATTTATTAACCCCTCATCAGATTTATTACTAGAATAAGCATCAAGGACATCTAATATCTCTTCATCCTTTGATTCGTAAAGCTCTTCCAAAGCTTCATCAATGGCTTCTAATCTTAATAATTCTCCTTCTGTAGAATCAACTATTTTAAAATTAGGATCTATATCTAATTTATAAAAATAATCCTTTATTGCTTTTTTACAGAAAGCATCTATTGTCATTATACTTGATCTATTTAAATATAATATTTGTTTTTGAAGTGAATGATTCTTGTTAACCTCATCATACAATCTACTACGTATACGTTCTTTCATTTCACTCGCAGCAGCATTTGTGAATGTAACTATAAGCATCTTATCTATATCAACGCCATCATCAATTATTTTGCGTATAATTCTTTCAACTAATACTGCTGTCTTTCCACTACCAGCACCTGCTGCAACAAGTGTTTTTGAATTTCGTATATCTATTGCATTTTGTTGCTCAAGAGTCCATTTAACATCTCCCATTTATATATTGCTCCTCCTTTTTTGAAATTAGACAAAAGCTCTGTTCTCTTGTCCAATTAAAATAACTTCGTCTTCTCAAATACTTCTTCATCCTTCATCGTATTTATTACTTTAAATCTATTTCCTAATTCTTTGTCAAAATTGCATATAGCTTTATAATCACAATAATCACAAGGAGTTTCCTTCTTTAATCTAGAAGGTTTGATTTCTACATTACCATTTAATATTTCATCGGCAAATTTTTTCAGAATATTTTTTGTATGTTTACAAAGCCTCTTAAGTTCTTCTTCGGTTGCAGTTGGCATGTGAGAATATGTACCGTCTTTTTTTATAGAAAGGTTTAGATTCTTCGATTCTTTCGCCATTTCTGTGTCCATAGCTTTTACAAGCCTTACATCAGATAAAATAATACCATTCATTTTTAATTTTTCACGAATTTCATCTTCAACTTCTTCGGGTGTTAATTTCTTTTTAGAACGAATAATTGGGTCGTCTAATTTAAGATATAGAGCACCTCCAGGTATTAAATCTTCTTTTGTAACTACATCTAGATAAGTTATAAGCTGCAACTGAAGACCATAATAAACCTTAGATAATTCGATTGCTTTTGAAGAGGATTTATAATCAATTATTCTGATATATTTTCCTTCTTCAGTTTTAGCTATATCCATTCGGTCTATTTTGCCGTTTAAAACAAGTTTATTACCTTCGTCGAGTTCTATTTCAAGTGAAGGATAATTTGCATTTTCGCCGAATGTCACTTCACTGCCGGCGATATCGAATTCACTATTCTTTATATGAAGGGTTATTATCCATAAAACCCTCTTCACTATGCGTTTTAACTTTATACTCAAGAATTTTAATCTATTGTTACTTGTGAATATATTATATTTACGTTCAGTAAGTGTATTATCTACTATTTGAGACGCAATAGTTTCTAAATCTTCCCTTTCAATCTCGCGCCACTTTATATTATGTACTTCTAAATATCTAGAAAATTTATCTATTATATCATGCATAAAAATACCGACATCTGGCGTTTCTAACTTATATGTTTTTCTCTCTTTAACGTTAAGACCATATTGCAAATAGAATTTAAAAGGACATGATGCATATGTTTCCATTTTAGAAACACTTGATTTCATTGTCGTACCATATAATGAGTCTGCAGAAACTTTAGTTAGTTTGCTAACATTATTATCAAAGCTCAAGCCAGAACTAATAAGCGAAATAAATTCTGGATTATACTTTTCAAACCATTTATAAGTTATCTTCCATCTCTTATCTATGTTCTCATTTTCCTTATCTTTACGTGATTCATATGCTAAATGAACAAATGTAGACTTCTTCGTATTTATTAAGTCATCCCATGTTAATTCTTTATTTAAATAATTATTTTCACATAAATTAGGGAAAATATTTTTTAATTCATTTACCACTGAAGAGGGACGAAGTGTTGTCCCCTCTTCATCTGTTATTGGATAAGAGATATGTAATTTCTTTTTAGGAACAGTAAGCGTTTTATATATATTAAAATTCTCTTCAAGTAATAACATCTTTGTATCTTTTGCTATTTCTACATCATTTTCTAACAACAAGTTTCTTTCACTATCATTAATAAAACCTTCGTTTGTATATTGCATTGGAAATAACCCATCATTTACGCCTACTATATATAAAATACTTATATGTGAGTTTCTAGAACGAGCTATATCACCTATTACAACTTCATCTTTACTTGTTGGTATTAAACCTATTTGTTGTGTTAATACTCCCTCTTTAAGAATTGATTGAAACTTGTCAAAAGAAACTCTTTCATCGCCCATTACCTCTACTAATTCATCAAGTAATTTTATAAAGATATTCCATACTTGAATTTGAGCATCAGCAAGCATTGTTTCACTACTTGTCACATTTTCATTTTCTTTAATTTGATCTAATAATTTTTGAATATTACTTTCCACATTTATCTCTACCAGAAATTCATATATAGCCTTAGATAAATCTGCAACCGTTTTCTTACCAGCTAATTTTTCTTTAAAATTAATTATTGGTGTGATTACATTATTTCTAATGACATTTATTTTCTCATTTACATCATCACTATCATATTCCCATTCTTCAGTCCATCTATTACCTTTTATTCCAAACTTCAAAACATAATTTTCTAATTTATCAATATCATTAATATCGTCTATATTAGTCAATCCAGTCTTTAAATATGTGATTATATGCTCAGTTTGAAAACTTCTACTGCAAGTATCTAAAAGTGATAACACTAAACATACTAATGGCTGTAAAGAAAGTTCACTCTTAACATCTATAAAATAAGGAATGTTATAACGCTCAAAAATCATTTTAAAAATAGATTCATAATTCTCAATATTTCTAGATGCAATCATTATATTGTCATATCTATAACCTTCGTCTCTAACTTTTTTCAAAATGTCACAAGCGATTCTTTCAACTTCCATATGAAGATTTGGCATTATAGATAAGTCAATATTTTTTGTATCTTCAGAAAATTTTTCTGGAGGGAACATATTAAAATTCTTTTCAAGATGAACAAGCTCTTTATTATCAAATCTTTTAGGTTCTTCTAAATATATTTCTTCAACATTCGCAAATCTTTTTAATTTAGATATTGTCCTTTGATTAAGTAGGAACAATTCGCTATTATTATCATCATAAGAAATTGCTATTGTTACGTCTGCGCATTTATTTAAAACTTTTATGACTTCAAGTTCTTGTGGTGTGAATCCATCGAATCCATCAATCCATATTTTAGAGCCAGATACAAGTTTAGATTTTTCAAGATAGTTCATTACTATTTTTAAATCATCGTCACTATCAATAAAACGTCCATCGATACGCTTCTCATATTCTGCATATATATAAGCTAACTCTTTTAATTTGTTTGTTAATCTTTCATTTTTAGTATTAACATTTAAAAGCATCTCTGGTGTAACGTTATATCTCTTAAATTCAGATATATAATCACAGACTGTTGTAACAAGACCAAGCTTTTTATCTACGCCTTTTAGTAATATAAGTTCTTTTTCTAAATCTTTCATTACAGAATAAACAAGCATCGCTTTTGCAGATTTTGATATCGATGCACTTTTGTATCCAAACTCATTATATATCCTATGACACAAACGTTTAAAAGACAAAACTTGTACTTCTAATATTCCACCTCTTCCAATAACTTCAGAAATGTCATATTCTGCAGTTAAAGAGAATTGTTCTGGAACTATATATATAATAGAGCCATCATATTCGCTTTCTAATGACTCTTTAATTTCATTCATGCAATAATAACTTTTTCCGAATCCTGCTCTACCTAAAACTAATTTCATTAAATTTCTCCCTTCGTGAAAACTTTTGTTATCTTACAAAATACTATCATACTATAGGGTTTGTAACAAGTAACCAAAATGTAATTTGACTTCAAAATTTTGGTATGCTATCGTTGATGTGAAGGAAATTTTTTAAACGACCGACAGTGTTTTCTGAAGGAGGAAATCACCATGAATAATCAGAATGTTGAACCCACGATTACCTGGAGAGAGTTTGCACGTATTCTTCATGAAGAGGGACATACTGAAGAGGAAATCATTTCTAAAGTTTACGAACAATATGGACCGAATTTTAAAGGCAAGGAATCTTCTGCACGAACTGTAAAACGTTTTTTGCGTGAAGAATATCCTCCGCCGCCCAAGACTTTTGAGGATGAAGTTTCTGACCGTCGTACTAGCATCATTTCTTTTGAAGCCGCAAGGCGTGACAAAAAGCTTCTCACCAAGATTGCCGTTACTGACATGATTGTCGACTCTATTAAAGATATCATCAAGAATCGTCCCCTGCGCGACATCAAGCCTTTTAAGGTTAACGTCGACCGCAACTACTCTGAAGAAACCATCGTGCTTATGATTTCGGATATTCAGGCTGGTACCTATATCTCCGACGAAGCTAGTGGTGGTCTTAATGAGTACAATTGGGACATTCTCGAAAAGCAGTTCGTACAGCTTTACAAAGGTCTCGAAGAAATCGTTACTCGCCACAAACAAGTTGCCCCTATCTCTTCGTTGCATGTTCATCTTATTGGTGACATTGTCGAAGGCTACGACATCTTTAAAGGACAAACTCGTCAAATCGATCGCGAAATCACTGAACAGGCAATCGGTGTCAAAGATTTGCTTTGTGATTTTTTACTTAAGGCTCTTCATTTGTTCGACAAAATCCACGTTGTTGCGGTTCCTGGTAACCATGGTCGCATCGGTAGCAAGGGTGAAAACTTGCACTACGTCAGCTGGGACTACATCGTGTACAAATGGATGGAATCTGAACTCAAAAACTACGACCGAATTACCTGGCAGATTACGAAATCCTGGTGGCAAATCGACAAGATTTACGGCTTCAATTTCCTGATGTTCCATGGTGACGATATTCGCTCTTGGCAGGGAATTCCCTACTACGGTATCGACCGTGCTGCAAAGAACTACCGTGAACTTTTGGAACTCATGGGCTTAAGCTACAACTACCTTGAACTTGGTCACTTCCATGTGCCTTCTGAACTTTCTGGTGTTACTACTGAAAAGTTCGTCAATGGCTGTTGGCCTGGCGGAAGCCTTTACTCTATGAAAGGGCTTGTCACCGCAAACTACCCCATTCAGAAACTTTTCGCTGTTCATCCCACTCAAGGTGTAACCTACCGTTATCCGCTCCGTCTTACGATTCCTAAAAAGAAAGGTACGAAATAATTATTTGAGGTACTTACAAACGAAAAAAGAGGAAACTCGCTGTCTAAAAGCAAAGTTTCCTCTTTTCTTTGTTTTACTGGTGAACAACTACCGGCGTCTCATCACCATTGTCATTTACCAACACCGGAGCAATGAACTTAAGTTCTCTGCGCTCGCGCCCCTTGCCTACCCAATAAGTATGCCAATGGGCCTTGCGCCAATGCTGACGTGGTCTCTTCCGAAGCATGTCAGGAGCGTTGACAGTATCGGTCGCAGTGCTTTGCGCAGCTTTGTGTTCCTTCACAACTCGCACGCCAACATCCCACTTACGAATTTCAGAAAACCTGTTTCTGATAGTCTTTGAAGGCGTATAAATCTTCTTCTGCAGCGGATTCTCTTCGATATCCGCATTTTTTGCACACAGGTACATGCACGCTTGAAGTGTAAAAGCAAGTACTTGCTTTACAAGCACTACATATGGAGCAGTTATGTCAGCATTTGAGCAGTAGACTTCCGTTTCGAAAAAACTCTTGTAACTGAGATTTTCGCGAGGATCGACAATACCACTGTTAATGCTAACCATTCCACCCTCTTTACCACAGATAGTATAAAGGATAGAACGCTTCGGTCCCTTAGTGTACTTCACAAGCACACCATCAATTTCCTTGTGATCCAGAAGCTCAAGATAAAATGCTTCGTAAGGCAAATAGTCAAAAAGCGACCATCCGATTTCGAAATCATCCATATCTAGAAGCATCTCGTAGAAATCACGTGAGAAGGTATAGACTTGTTTGCACCTGCTCCAGTACGCAGAAACCACCGTAGCGATTGCGTAATCATAGCTTTGGCACATGAGACTATATTTCTCTTTCTCACCAAGTTTGCGACCATTGATGCCATTCTTCTCGTAAATCCGCGTAACCGCGTATTCAACAGCTGCACCAACTTCATCTTCAGCACCTTCGATTGTTCTCAAAGCTCGCGCTTTTTCAAACTCACGAATTGCCCGGCTGTGTTCATCAACCAGCCTGAGAGGGGTATACTTCTGCTTTTTCCCCACTCGAATTCACATCCTTTCTAAATTATTTGACGGGATACTGTTGAAAACATAAATTCAACAAAGACATTATAACACAAGTTGACATAACTTTCAAATGATAGTATAATTTTTTTGTAACTCCGAATTGGTATGATAGTGTTCTTTTAAATACTATTTAAGAATCATTTCCTGTAATCGTCATGATAAATGGCGATGAAGACTCAAAAAGGAGTAAAACGATGATGGAAATGAAAAAGTTCGAAATGTTCCTTTACCAAGCACCTACCGCAGAGATCGAACAGTATGTGGCAAAACAGCCTCTTTCCGAAGAAGAACAATATGCTGGTTTGCATGGAATAATCTGGCTGAAAATCTGGGAATCTGCGAAAAAGTACAGATTCTCTTTGCTAGAAAGAAAGATGAGGTTCTTCGGTGTACGCTATCTTACAATGAGAATATTTGCCAGAAAGCGGCATCTATTCTTTGCACTACAGCAGATATCCACGTTCTCAATGGACTCACGTACAATGGAAAAATACGCGAAACTTCATGGGGACGTGAAATCTATGAGAAAATCAAGAACGACCCTCACTACAATGAGAGGATTGAGTACGAACAAGCCCATGCCTACGAGTGTAAGTACACTGAAGAAGACGAGGTTGAAGAACGTTGCTTCCAGCGACTTTGCGAAGACGCTGGTGTTGATCTTTTTTTCATCGATGCTGCCTGTAAAGAAGATTACGAATGAGTATCCACTGCTTCTTATGCAGTGAAAAAAAGAGACGCCCAACAAGGGAGTCTTTTTTATTGCTATGTCATCTATTTAATGGAATACCACATGGATGATTCTTCTAAAATCGTTGATTTTGATTCATTAATGGTCTTTCGCCAGAAAAATCATTCCAATTTCTATCCCCTCTAAGCATATCAAATTGATTATTCATACTCGCATTATTTGAAAACATAAATATAATCGCAACTATTGCTCCACCGACAATTATACCTAAAAATAAATTTGCTATTCTTCCTGTTTCTTTCTTTATAAATATTAGAGCGATTCCCAAACAAACAATAGCAACAACGCCAAGAATAACTACTAGTCCAACATTTAATTTGTTATTGTTCATATTATTTGGCATCATCATGCCATCACCAGGTCCTCTTCCCCTATATTCATCTTCTTTTGCATATACTGTTACATTAATTTTTTCTCCCTTTGAATAAGATGTTATATTTGAATACAATCCGTTTGTTGACTCTCCCTCAATTGTTCCACCTTTATAAATAGAATAAGTTCCTCTTCTTAATTCGGGATTGCTAATTGTCAAAATTGTATAATCTCTTTCTGTTTCAAAAGCAATAACAGGTTCATCTTTTTCATTTACTACAGTTACTAATGTTCCTTCTGTAATCTTTTCGTTAAATGGAATCAAAATAAAATCTTGTTTTGATTCAGTTTCAATCATGTCATACATATTACCTGTGGCAACTACATTACCACCATTAATAAAAATTCCTAAATCAGAATCTATTCCACTGTCGCCTGTAGTTGGATTAGCAAATGAAAATACATTACCACCATTAATATACAAATACCCATTTGAATCTATTCCATCACCTTGAGGACCATCTTTATTGGTTTCAACCAAAATGTTACCACCGTTGATTTCAATAATACTTTCACGATCTAAGCAAGCATTAATTCCATCTTCATCTGTATTGAAAATATAATTACCGCTATTAATGATAACATCACCTTTAACTTCAATACCTTCTCTTCCTGATTCAAATTTCAAAGTACCTTCGCCTTCAAAAGTTAAAGTAATATCAGAACTAATTGCACCGTCATACTTATATTGTTCAAAATATTGCCCCTCATCATTAGTACCTTTTTCAATGTTGTAGACAATCTTTTCTTGATCAGTCCATCCTATTACGCTAGTTTTCACTCTAGTTCCATAAACATAACTTTCTGTACCTTTTTCAGTTTTAATAATTACATTGCAATTATCAGCAGCCTTTGTATTGATGTTATACGCAACAATTGCTGGACCATCTTTACATGTAATACTTGCACCAGCTAACACAATTTCAACATCACCATTTATAACGTTTGTATCTATTGCAATTTGTCCACTTGAAAGAGAACCAGTAAATCTATAAGTACCCGGAGCTTTTATATTAACCACGTCATCAACTTTTATGTTTGCTTCAAGAGCTTCTTTGCTTGTTCCTCCATTATTCATATTCTGTGACAAATAAATATAACTTGTAGAATCTTCAGACATTACCTCTCCATTTACAGTTGTAACATCATCATTTAAAACAATGTCATAATAAGCTTGATTTGTAGATGCAAAAATAACACCCATTGAAAGTAACATCGTAATAATTAATAATATACTAAATTTTTTAAAAATAATTCCTCCTCTAATAAAAAATATATTATAGATGAATTATATTTATTTTTTGTGAATTTGATGTGATTTAATAATGAAATTATAAAAAAGACTAGATATATATTAAAAATATATACATCTAGTCTTTTTCTTATATTATTTATTTCACGTAATTTCCATAGAACATTAAATCTTTAACTCCGTCTATTTCAGAATAAATAAAGAAACAAAATGGTCTATCACATACAAACTTAATTGGTTCTTCTTGTTCAATAAACATTGCATTATCTTTCATTATTATTGCTGTTGCAGCAGCGGCCTCGAGACCTTTTTCATCTGTTTTTATTTTTGTTTTTTGAATGATATCTCCAATAGACATATCTTCTGACATTTTGTCAAAATCGGCAGTTTCTAAGAATGCTTCTTTTACTCCATTTGCTTGCAAATAATTTACTAATTCCTTTTTGTCGAATGTAGTTTCCATTTCAATTTTAGGTACTTCTACATAAATTTCTTTCTTCTTTTCAGCCTTATTTATTTTTTCCGAAATATTCTCTCTAGAACCCAAAACATATGCAATATTTGCTCCACCATTTAAAGGAACTATAACTAACTCTGAATCATCATCTTTATAATAAGCAAATTTATCTGTTTTATTTATACTTTCTTTTTCAATTATGTTATTGCTAATATCAGTAAATTTCATAGGATTTGAACTTACGCTAAACTCTTCAAACCAGCTTGATTTCAAATAAACTGTATTAACTAAAACCGCACCTAAATCATTAGGTGCCATAGTCAACAAGCGAGGAATTAATCCTCTTGTTTTCTCATTTACCCATGTATTGACTTCCTCTACAACTGTATTAATAGAAGTATTTTTAGCCTCAGCATTCATTTTTGATTTTACTTCTTCTATATAATCTTCTTTTAGTTTGCCTGAAACATCCCACACTGAATTCGCTACATCAAAATGAATCTTCATACCTTCCTTTTCTTTTTCTTCAATCCATTCATAACCTTGTATTCTCTCGTTATACGAATCAAATTGTACTTTTAAATCATTTATGCGTCTCATCAAACTTTCAAAATCCGAAAAATCATCATAACCTAAAACACTATATAGCTCTTTAGCTGTATCTCCACTTGCACCAGACACAGCTAAACCTAAAGCGCATTTAAAAGATAATGGAGAAATCATATAATTTTCTTTTGATTTTTCTATATCGATAAAAGAAATTAAACTTGAATCAAATACATTAAAACCTATAGTTTTTTCATTTAAATTACCTATTTCTGCTTCTTCTCCGCTAACTTGTTCAATTATTGGGTTAACTATTTCTGGATTTGATACCTCTAGATTTGGATGTTGCTCTTCTAGCGAACATCCTGATAAAAGCATTGTTCCTGATAAAAGTAACGAAATTATTAATGACACATTTTTAAACACAAAACCCCACTCCTCTTCTTATTATTTTCTTAATTTTTAGGATATCACATTATAAAATTTTTCGTCAAGAATATAGACGACAAGAAATACAAAACACATTTATATTTTTATCCAAAGAAAAAGAACTAGAAAATAATTCTAGCTCTTCTATTGTTAATTATAATATATTCTTTTTTCTGTTTGAAACTAAATATTTCATCATTTCCTCTTGTTGTTCTGCTGTCTCTAATCTAGTTATTACTGTATTAATTACTTCTTTTGATGTTCCTTGTTCGACCATCTCTTGTATCAATTCTTTTTGGAGTTGTGTTAGAATCATTTGAACCTCCTATATTTTATTATATTTTTCTAGTTTTCTTCTACATTTTTTTCAATTGTAATTTGCCCATCCTCTTCATCTAGAGCTTCCTTTATCGTAGGTAATTCTGGCAAATCTTTAAGTGAAGTATAACCAAACATTTTAAGGAATTCTTCTGTTGTTCTATACATCATCGGTCTTCCCGGTGCATTCATTTTACCAGCCTCTTCAACAAGGCTATATTCTAACAATTTATTTAATGCACTATCAGAAGAAACTCCTCTTATTTTCTCAATCTCAGCTCTTGTAGTATTTTGATTGTATGCAACAATAGATAAAACTTCTAACGCTGCTTGAGATAACGTTGGTTTTGGTCTATTGTCTAATAATTTACAAATGTATGAATAAAACTTCTCAAGAGTAGCAAGCTGATATGTATCGTTTACTTTAATAATTTGAATTCCACTTTTTCTCTCAATTAACATTTGTCTTAATGCTTCAATAGCACTTTCAACTTCATTTGTATCTACATCTAATATTTCAGATAATGTTTCTGTACTTACCGGTCTACCACTTGCAAAAATCATGGCTTCCACAGCTTGCATAAGTTCATCTCTCTCCATCAGATTTCCTCCTTAATAAATGACAAAGGAACTGGCTTTTGTCATTTTTATTTTGAAAGTCTTTGTCGTAGTGCTTCAAACACTACAACTCCACCAGATACACTCGCATTAAGTGATGTGATTTTTCCCATCATAGGTATTTTAACTAAGAAATCACAATTCTTCATTGTTAAATTGCCCATTCCTTTTCCTTCACTTCCAATTATAATTGCAATAGGACCTGTTAAGTCTTGTTCGTAGTATAGTTTGTTAGCATTTCCATCTGTACCAACTATCCACACGCCTCTATCTTGTAATTCTTTAATTGTTTCATTTATATTATTAACTCTTGCAACCGGCACATATTCTGTAGCTCCTACCGATGTTTTGGCTACAACTTCTGTAACCCCAACAGCACGTCTTTTTGGTATTATTACCCCGTGACATCCTGCACATTCTGCTGTCCTAATTAATGCACCTAAATTATGTGGATCTTCAATTTCATCAGCAATTAGTATAAATGGATCTTCATTTCTTTCAGTAGCTAAAGCAAAAATATCATCTAAAGTTTTGTATTCAACTGGAGATACAAAAGCGATAACGCCTTGATGATGTCCCGTATCTGAAAGCATGTCCAATTTTGATTTTTCAACTTCAGAAATTAAGTTGTTATTTTTCTTAGCAAGTTTAATAACTTCGTTAATCGAACCTTGTCTTTCACCTTTTTGAATGAATACCTTATTTACAGGTTTCCCTGATTTTAGAAGTTCAATAACAGCATTTCTACCTTCTACTTTGAAATCTCCTGTATCTTCATCTCTATTACTTGCTTTCACTTTTGATTCTGTTCTTTCGTAATCTCTTCTTGGTTTTGAAATAGATTTATTATTTGTTTTTGAATAATTGCTTCTTCCCTGTTTTCTTGTATAATCTACAAGTTCTTGATTATATGATTTATTAGAACCATTTCTTTTACCTTTTGTATTACTCTTTCTTTCATTTTTAAAGTCTCTCATTTTAGACTCTCCTTTTTATTATTATTCTTCATCTAATTTAAGAATTGATAAGAAAGCTTCTTGTGGAACATCAACAGTACCAAGCTGTCTCATCTTCTTCTTTCCTTCCTTTTGTTTTTCTAATAATTTCTTTTTACGAGTAATATCTCCACCATAACATTTAGCAAGAACATCTTTCCTCATTGCTGAAATTGTCTCTCTGGCAATAACTTTTCCGCCAATGGCAGCTTGAATAGGTATCTCAAACATTTGTCTTGGAATAGTCGTCTTAAGCTTTTCAGCCATTCTTCTACCACGTCCATATGCTTTATCTTTATGTACAATCATCGAAAATGCATCAATTAAATCACCATTAAGCAATATATCAAGTTTAACAAGATCTGATTCTCTATAACCTATAATCTCATAATCAAATGATGCATATCCTTTTGTTCTTGATTTAAGTGCATCAAAGAAGTCGTAAATAATTTCATTAAGCGGCATCTCGTAAGACAAAATAACTCTTGTTTCATCTAAATATTTCATATCTTTATAAATGCCACGTCTATCTTGGCAAAGCTCCATAATATTTCCAACATATTGTTTTGGAAGCATTATATCAGCCTTAACAATTGGTTCTTCCATTTTTGAAACTTCTTGCATTGACGGAAGTTCTGTTGGATTGTATAAATCAAACTTCTCACCGTCAGTTTTTATGACTTTATAAATAACACTTGGTGATGTTGTAATTACATTCAAATCGTATTCTCTATCAATACGTTCTTGAATTATTTCCATATGAAGAAGTCCAAGGAAACCACATCTAAAGCCAAATCCCAATGCAACTGATGTCTCAGGTTCCCAGAATAGTGAAGCATCATTTAACGACAATTTTTCAAGTGCTGCTTTTAAATCCTCATAATCACTACCATCTGCTGGATAAATACCACAATAAACCATCGGCATTATCTTTTTATATCCTGGTAAAGGCTCACTTGCTGGTTCATTTTTAGTAGTAATAGTATCACCAACGTTGATATCTGATACATTTTTGATACTTGCAGCAACATATCCAACTTCACCTGCTGTAAGCTCTTCTGTTGGAACGTAAGTGCCTGCACCAAAATATCCAACTTCAGCTACTGTATATGTTTTATTAGTAGCCATAAACTTGATTTCATCGCCAACTTTGATTCTACCTTCTTTAACTCTAATATATGCAACCGCACCCTTGTAATTATCATAATAAGAATCAAATATAAGTGCTTTCGTTGGTGCATTCACATCACCAGTTGGAGCCGGTATCGCTGTAACAACTTTTTCAAGAACTTGATCAATGTTTAATCCAGTTTTTGCAGAAACTCTAGGAGCATCCTGAGCTTCAATACCAATAACGTTTTCTATTTCATCTATAACCATTTCGGGATTTGCACTTGGCAAATCAATTTTGTTTAAAACAGGTATAATTTCAAGATTATTATCTAACGCCAAATATACATTAGCAAGAGTTTGCGCTTCAATTCCCTGAGATGCATCAACAACTAAAATAGCACCTTCACAAGCTGCCAAACTTCTTGAAACTTCATACGTAAAGTCAACATGACCTGGTGTATCTATTAAATTCAATATATATTCTTTTCCATCTTTAGCTTTATAAGTAGTTCTAACTGATTGAAGTTTAATTGTAATACCTCTTTCACGCTCTAAATCCATATTATCAAGAACTTGCTCTTGCATCTCACGCTTAGTTAAAACCCCAGTAAACTCTATCAATCTATCTGCTAGAGTAGATTTTCCATGGTCTATATGTGCAATTATACAAAAATTTCTAATATTTTCTTGATTTGTCACTATATAAGCCCTCCTTTAACCACATAATAATATACCAAAAATCGCCAAAAGTAAACTGTTTTGTTATGTTTTAAAAGCATGCAGGAACTTTTTTGAGATCGACTGACTCAACTCAATGTTCCCTGCGGTATGCAAATTTTTTCTGCAAACTAAAAGCTTGTTCAGTCAACCATAAGAAAGGGGCTAGACTAAATGTCTAAGCATTCGAAATCTATCTGGTGGTTTTCCCTAGTACTGATTCTGGTGGTGTCCATTTTTACTGCTGCCTTTGCGCAGGAAGTTGAACATCTTTCTTCTTGTTCACGGCGATGTCTACGACGAACTTTTGGAGATGTACAAAAACCTTTCTCAGATCAACTGAACAACAGCAAAAAGGATATCTGTGCACACAGGTATCCTTCTTTTTTTGTCAAATAACTTTTTTTGTTTATAAACAAATGCTAAAATGTTTGTCAGGAGGCGAATGACAAATGACTTCATTTGGATTGAAAATTTTAGCAATTATCACGATGTTTATTGACCATATTGGTTTTGGAATATTTAAAGAATATGCAATTTTAAGGCAAATTCGGAAGATTTGCCTTCCCGATTTTTGCTTTTCAAGTCGCTAATGGTTTCTCACACACAAAAAGTAAGGAAAAATACATTATTAGAATGCTTATATTTACAATAATTTCGCAGATACCATATGATTTATTTATGAAAGCAGCTGCACCAGGAAGTGCATTTAGACTTAATGTAGGTGCTACTTTGACAACTGGATTATTAGGATTATATGTAATTGATAAAGTTAAACATCCTGCTATAAAAATACCACTTTTGCTTATTTTGTTTAGCGTTTCTACAATTATTCCAATGGATTATACTTTTTACGGATTTTTATCAATTATTATCTTCTACGTATTTAAAAACTCAAAGCTATTTTATTCTATTGGATATGCAATATTATTAATATTTTACTGCTATATAAGTAATAGCGTTTTTAATATTCCAGCTATATGTGCTATAATTCCTATTTGCTTATATAACGAAAAAAAAGGAAAAAATGCTAAATATCTGTTTTACGCTTTTTATCCTTTACACATGTTAGCCATAACTTACATGATATCGCTAATCAGTTGATATAATAGAAAAAATGCATGCTATAATAATTATGTTTTTGAATATCTCATAAACATACAGAAAAATTATGTGGGATTGACTGACTCACATCGATCATTTCTGTGGTATGTAAGATTTATTCTTGCAACCAAAGCTTAGTTCAGTCGAACCAAAGAAAGGAGTTTTTTTATGTCTAAGCGTATGATTCAGATTCTGGTATCCACCCTTCTGGGTATGGTTCTCTCCCTCTACTCGTTCTCCAGCGCTTTCGCTACTGAAGAAGAATTTGGAGATCTCAGGAAACTGATGAACAATTTTCAGGAAAAAACCGGATGCGAATTACAGCTTGAGATTGATGAACACTCTCATTTGGTACTCAGCTTTACTTATGAAAATCAGGATGCATCTCAAAAATCCTATCATCGAGTGCTGACGAATGATGAGCTGTACTGTGACACTGCAACCGCACTCTTCTATTTGAACCAGAATATCATTCACGAACTGCTAAAAAAGCACGCATCTGGCGAAACGAATCAACTTTGCAACACTGAATACTCATCTCTGTATGAGAAAATATGCTGGGCTTATTTACATGCTCTTTAAATATTTTTCAATACCTATTTTTATTCCTTCTGCCAATTTATCTTGATACCCATCATCTTGTAACAATTCACATTCTTCATAATTTGACAAAAAACCACACTCAATTATAACAGCAGGAATTACAGATTTATCTATAATTTTTATTCCATCAATTTTCAATGCTGTTCTATTATTCTCAATTTGCACATTTCTTTTTATAGACTCCTGAATACTCTCCGCTAACTTCTTCCCTCTTTCTGAATTCTGAGAATAAAAAGTCTGCCACCCTCTATATTTTGAATCTTTAAATTTATTCATATGTATTGATACAAGTAATGCTGCATTACTTTCATTAGCAATTTTTACTCTATTATTCAAATCTGCAGTTTTAATTTCTCTAATACTACTATTTTGCACTGCTAAATCTGCAACATTGTTCTCATTTTCTCTAGTCATTACAACCTTAAAATTCTCATTTTCTAATTTTACTTTTAGTTTTTCTGCTATTTGAAGATTTAAATCACTTTCTTTTATGCCATTTTCAGAAACTGCTCCTCCATCTGGTGGGATATTTTTATTAACCTCATAATTTTTACTAAAAATTGAAGATAATATTTACTGTTTTATCTTCAAAAACCTCAATTTTGTTAATTAGTTTCTTCATTATTTCATTATTAAAATTTTCAGCACATTTAAAC
>CASDSU010000020.1 GCA_949283575.1 uncultured Eubacteriales bacterium | reverse complement strand
GCGACTATAATGAGGGAAAAAGTAAACGATGGTAAGTTTATGTTGGCGAAGATCTATATTAGTATGATAATGATACTTCGACTTGGCTTAGCATTGGCTGAGAAGTCGCTCGGTGGAAACGGAGAGGTGGAATTCCTATGTGAATGATACTAAATTCACTTGTAACTAATTCAAAAGTTATAAAGAAAGGAATTGATAAAAAATGAAATTGTCTAATGTAAAAACAGTTAGCAAAAAACAAGCTAAGTCTTATGCGATTATTGCTTTAGATACTTTAGGGGTTACTCCAAATGATCTTGATGTAAAAATATTATGGGAAGAAATTGAAGTTGTTATGAAATTATATTCTCCTAGAGAAGCAACAAAAAAAGCTGAATCTATACTGGAAAAAAGCTGTAATACTGTATGGCAAAAGAGATAATAAAATTTTGCATTAGTCATAAAAATAAAAAAAAATAATACTTTTAAATAGGAGTGAATTAAAAATGCAAAATAATATAGAAATTTTAAATATAGATGGCAAAGATTATACAGTTATTACACAGGTTAAAAGTAATTCAAGTGTTGAAGAAATTTACAATGTTTTAGTTAGATATGCACTTGAAAAAATAGATGAAAGAATAAAAAATAACAACAAAGGGTTTTGAGAATATACAATATTACTATATAATGTATTTGTAAAAGATCAGTTGTTATTTTGGAAAGGAGAACAACTGATATGCAAAACACTATATATAGAGTAGCAGGATATTTAAGATTATCAAGAGAGGATGGCGATAAAGAAGAAAGTGATAGTATAGGAAGTCAAAGAAGTATTATTAGTAAAAAATTAGAAGAACTTGGCGAAGAATACGAATTAGTAGATTTTTATATTGATGATGGTTACACAGGACTTAATACTAATAGACCAGCTTTTCAAAGGATGATAGCAGATATTGAAAAAGGCTATATAAATTCAATTATCACAAAAGACTTATCAAGATTGTCTAGGAATAGCTTTGAAGCAAACTATTATATAGAAAGATATTTTTTAGAAAATAACATAAGGTATATTTCTGTACTAGATAATGTAGATACTTATGTAAAAAATTCTAATAATGATATGATTCAGTTTAAAACCTTAATAAATGATTGGTATAGCAAAGATATTTCTAAAAAAGTTAGAAGTGGTGTATGGGCAAGAAAAGAAAAGGGTTTGTTTTTAGGATCTTTACCTCCTTATGGATATATTAAAGATCCTAAGAATAAAAATCAACTTATAATTGAGCCTGAAAGAGCTAATATAGTTAGAAGAATTTTTACAATGTATGATAATGGAGTTAAGCTTACACAAATTGCACAACAACTAAAAACAGAAAAAGTTTATTGCCCCGGATATTATGATTATGGAGGTTCAAGAAGTGGAGATGACTATAAATGGAGAACAGAAGCAGTAAAAAGAATTTTATCAAATAAGGTTTATTTAGGACATACTGAATATGGTAAAAAACTTAATTTAAGCTATAAATCTAAAAAAGTAAAATTAGTTCCTAGAGATGAGTGGAAAATAGCTTTAAATACACATGAGCCTATTGTTGATAAAGAAACTTTTGAGAGAGTTCAAAATAAGTTAAGCCTAAATAAAAAGACTAAACATAAAAAATTTAACTGGATGCTAAATGGACTTGTTTTTTGTAAAGAATGTAATAGTAAAATGGTTTTAAAAATTAAGAGAAATAAGCAAGGAGAAATCAAGAGTAAAATAATAGTATGTGTAAATTCTATGAAAACTAAGAAGGATATAAATTGTGATAGAAAAAGCAAGTCTATAAAAGAAGAAGTATTAAGAAAGATAGTAGTCGAAAGTGTAAATAATAAAATAAAAAGTATTGTAAATAATGATAAACTTGAAAAAATTATAATATCAGAATATAAAAATACTACTACAAGTGTTTTAGACAAAGAAATTGAAATGATTGAACAGAAGATATGTAAAACTGAAAAAGCCATAAATTCTTTATATGAAGATTATTCAAATGACTTAATTGAAGAAGAAGATTATAGAAGATTTTATAAAAGTAATGTTGAGAGAAGAAAAGTATTAAAGATTGAAAAAAACAACTTATGTAAGCAAAGAGAAGAAAAACCCACTATTACTAAAAGAGAGCTACTAGATATAATTTCAAAGCTGTCAAATGTTGAAAACTGGACATCAGAAAAATTATCTGAACTTATATATAATATAGAAATAGATAAAGAAAATAACATATATATAAATTACAGATATGATGTAATAGGTAAATTATAATGAAAGATTACAAGGCAGGAATATATTTAAGGTTATCTAAAGAAGATAACAACCCTAATAATAGTATAAGCTCTCAAAGAGAAATTGTAACAAATTATGCAAAAAAAGAAGGTTTTTCAATAATTAAAGAATATGTCGATAATGGATGGTCAGGAATTTTAGACTCTAGACCTGCTTTTAATGAAATGATATTTGACATTCTGCATAAAAAAATAGATATGCTGATAGTAAAAGACTTATCAAGATTAACAAGAGATAAGAATAAAACAGGCTATTATACAGAAATATTTTTTCCTGATAACGATGTTAGATTTATTTCAGTTAATGATTATATTGATAGTGGCGAGAGGTATGAAATTGATGATACTATAATGTTAAGAGGAATAGTAAATCAATCATATCTTGCAGATGTTTCAAAAAAGATAAAATCTGTAATAAATAATATGAAAAGTGAAGGCTTATATGTTCAATATTATGCTCCTTATGGTTATAAAAAAAGTGAAACAGAGAAACACAAAATAGTAATAGATGAAAAAGTTGCTGATAATGTAAGACTAATATTTAAAATGTATTTAGAAGGATATTCACAAGGTAAAATTGCTAAAGAATTAACTAATAGAGGTATTGATACACCTAAAAAATATAAGGGACAAAAAGTAGCAATTAATGAGTGGAGAAATGACAGTATTAGTAGAATATTAAAAGATCCTATTTATACAGGAGCTTTAATATTGAATAAGTATGAAAGTGATTATTTGACTAAAAAGGTTAAAAAGACAAAAAGAGAAAACTGGAGATTGAAAGAAAATGCACACGAGCCTATTGTTGATAAAGAAACTTTTGAAAAAGTACAAGAATTGTTAAATAATAACTATAATAAACCTAAAAGAAAATATGAATATTTGTTAAAAGATTTAGTATATTGTGGACATTGTCATTCAAAAATGCAATATAAGAGTCGCAAACGAACAAAAATACATAATAAAATAATAACAAATGGAGAAGAATGTTGGTTTTATAAATGTAGAATGATATATAAATTTCCTTCTATATGTGATAAAGGACATACTATACAAGAAAAAACATTAAATAAAATAGTAATTCATACTCTGAATAAAAAATTAGAAGAAATGCAATTAGAAAAAGAATCTAATATAATTAGAGAAGAATATACAAAAACAAATTCAAAATGTATTGCGTTAACAAAATTACAAAGTTCAAAACAAAAAATAGAAAATGAGATTAAAATATTATATAATAAGAAATTAGAGGAAAATATTACAATAGAACAATTTAAAAAGCAATATAAAGATTTGAAATTAAAAGAGAGTGCAATAAAAGAACAGATAGAACAACTAAAAAAAGAAAGAAAAAATATGATTACAGATAAAGAAATATTTGAAATTATAGAAGAGTTTAAATGTGCTGAAAATTTTAATAATGAAATAATGAAGAAACTAATTAACAAAATTGAGGTTTTTGAAGATAAAACAGTAAATATTATCTTCAATTTTTAGTAAAAATTATGAGGTTAATAAAAATATCCCACCAGATG
>CASDSU010000019.1 GCA_949283575.1 uncultured Eubacteriales bacterium | reverse complement strand
GATGGGAATACGGCACAAGCAGATCAGACCGTATACGCCGAGACACAACGGCAAGGTGGAACGCAGTCACAGAAAAGACGGAGAGCGGTTCTATGCCGGCAGAAAATTCTACAGTTTGGAGGACTACAACAAGCAATTAAGGAGATACATGAACGAGTACAACAACTTCCCGATGCGACCCTTGGGCTGGAAGTCCCCCAATGAGTTCCTCTCTTCTTTTTTCTCCAATGTGTAACAAATGTTTGACAACCCTACACTGTTTTATATTGATATATTTTATTTGGTCTTGCTTTTTGCTGAATAATACTTTATAATACAAAAAAGGGATAAAATTATGTTAAGTACGGATAAGGGAGTCAAATTATCAATTTATAATTTAATTGTCGACGAATCTGCAACGGAATTAAATATCTGGAACACCAAGCGAGGGTCGATTGTTAAATTAGAGAAACATATTTATGATAAACTTGCGCAAGGCTGTTTCAATGGAGAAGTAGCTCAATATATCGATACACTTCTTAAAGAAGGAATAGTTGTTCCCCAAAATTTAAATGAACAACAAGAAATAATTTTTCGAGCCAGACAAAGACAATATTCGACCGGAAGAGATTCTTTAGGTTTTGTAGTTGCCCCAACGTTAGCTTGCAATTTTTGTTGTCCTTATTGTTTTGAACACGGGATTGATCGTAAGGGCACTATGTCAAGCGCAGTTCAAGAAGAATTCGTTGAATGCCTTAGAAACAAAATAAACGATAATTTGCAAATTAAAAACGTAAGAATAACATGGTTCGGCGGAGAACCCTTATTGGCGTTTGATAAAGTTATCGTTCCATTACAAAGAGCACTTATTGAATTATGTAGTAAACAGGAAAGAAATATACATTTTAGTATTATTACTAATGGATATTATTTAACTGAGGAAAAATATGATTTTCTATTTAAAGAAGGGCGTACAAAATTTGTACAGATAACTTTGGATGGCTCAGAGAAAGAGTATGTAAAAAGAAAAGGAACAAAACCTGAAGCATTTTATAAGGTAGTAAATAACATACTTAATTTGTCCGAGTATCTACATAACAATTCATTGGGCGTTAAACTTAATATCCGCCTCAATGCAGATAATGCAAATTATGCAAATATAAAAGAGCTTATCTTAAATTTAAAAAAAGATGAGAGATTTCACGACAATATTAACTTTTCTTTAGAGCGCTTGCGGGAGTATGACCAATGTCAGTCATTGACCGATTACTGCACGACTGATGAATTTGAAAACCTGAAATATGATTTTGAAGATTTTATCGGACAATCCTTTAAATTTCCAGAACCCAAAACCGTGTTTTGCGGGCAGCATTGCATGAATGTTTTTTGCATAGGCCCTAATGGTGAGGTATATAAGTGTGAACATGATCTTGGTATTCCAGAACATATTATAGGAAATATAAAAACCGGTTTATCATTTAATAAATATTTCTTGGAGTTTATGGATCAACCGTTGCCTCAAAAATGTTTAAGCTGTTCAATTCTTCCGGTATGTATGGGTGGATGTCCGCATCGTCGATTTTCAAATGATGGTGATGTCGAGTGCGATTTCACCGTTGCTAATCTTATTAAATCAGTTAAAAGATTTATTTTAAAAAAGGAGGTATAGCAAAATGACAGTTATCAAGGAAACATCTGTGTTTTACGGTAGTACAATTAGCGATTGTTGTGATGATTGCGATTGGGGCATAGATTAATATGTCTATGGATCATTTGTATGAAAGGGTAAAGCATGAAGGCGACAAAATATTGTCGCCTTCATGCTATGTTAGCATTAATTGTTCAAAGCTATAGTTTGTCCACTGACAAGAACAGCAATCGCAAATGGAGGAAACAGAACAATCATTGCATTTTTCACAAGGAATTACATAGTGTTCATTATAAATAGAACTAATCGAATTGGAATTACAATAATTTACTAACTCCTCACTCGTAGTAAAATCTTTAAATAATTTTCCGAATTTAATTTGATACATAGCGCTACATGGGATTAAATTGCCATGACAGTCGAAAATTAAATCAGTTTGATCTTTTAATGTGCAGCCACGGACAAGTTGGTTTTTTAAGTGTAGCATTTGAATGAAGTTCTCTCCCCAGAAACAGGCCGGATAAGTGGGAAAGATTCCAATTTTATGATTTGTTATATAATCAAGTTCTTCATAAATTGATTTAAATGTTTCTATAAGCTTTCTAGGTTGAGTTTTTTCAATATAACCCTTGTATCCGGGTGTTGTATCGAAATTATAGACAAATGTAAATCTAAATTTGCTAACTCCAATGTGACATAACGATTTTACACAATTTAATAATTCATTAATATTTTCATTTGATAACACAATAAATACTACTACAGATGCGTTTAATGAAATGCAATTCTCTATTCCCGAAATTACTTTATCATAAGCATCAATACAAGTGGTATCTTTGAATGTTTGAGGATTACAGCCTTTAAGTGAAATGGATATATGTTTTATTCCTTGATTGATTAACTCGCTAGTATAGCGTTTGTCGCTCAGCATAATACCGTTAGTCAAAAATCCTGTATTGATCTGTTTGTAATTTATATAATGAATTAGATCAAACAAATTTGCATAAAGTGTGGGTTCGCCACCGATTAATTTTATGTGTTTAAAATTTAAATCTTTAAATAAATCAACTAAATAAGTTGCAGTGTTAAGCGGCATTGTATCTTGAGATTGATAGCCAGTATTTTTAGCATAACACCATTTACAACGTAAATTACAAACTCTGTTTAAAGTTATACAGCCATTTATAAATCTCATAATAGACCTTCCATCATTTTTGCAATAATTATATCAGGTTAAAAATATTTTATCAATAGTAGTCAAATGGTTGTAGTTTAAATAAGAAATTTGAGGAATGACGGTATGAGTTTCAGGCGATGTTAAATTTTCTATCGATTTTTTATTAGAAATGCCTATTAACATATTTAAAGAGAGCGCAAATAATATTTTGGATTTATATAATGGAAATACTCATAATCATACAAAAATACAGCTAAACTTTAAAATCAACATAGCTGATTTAATCGATAGATAGTAAAAAATTAAAATAATATGTGTTTAAGCGAATTGTGTTATAAAAATATAAAGCAGTGTAGAAAACCTGATAATACGACGTTATTACCTTTTTAATGTTAGGTAAAGCAATTTTTATTTAAATTTAAAGCAGCAATGTGAAGTAAATTTATTAAGGAAAAATAATGTTTATGTTTATTTATAAACGGAATTTTGAAGATCAATATCTTAATGACGAATGTATGTTTAATTATTCACTGTGTATTGTAGTCGTCGGATATTTTTTTGTTTTTAGTATAAGTTTTATAGAAACTATCAGAGCATTTAAAACGCAAAACAATAAAAGCGGTTGGAGATATGGAAGAAAGAAAAGAATTAATAAAATCTAAAAAAGACCGTCAAAAAGACGGTCTAAGAGATCGGTAGAGCAGATTTTAAATCTTATACGTCTTTCCTTCTTCGGCGACTTCTATGCCCGTGCCGAGGAGCTTGTCGGCGGGATCGAAATCGGGCGAAAGGTGGGTAAGAAGGACTTTGCCGCCGGACGCTTCTTTCAACAGAAAGGCTTTGTCGTAACTCATGTGCGGTCCCTTGAATCCGAGCGGCTTTGCCGCGTCCGCAAGCACCGTATCCGCGCCGCGGACGTACTCGGAGAGTTCGTCGAACCATACGGTGTCGCCCGTATAATACAGGCTTTTGCCGCCTTCGCTTATTTTTATCCCGAGGGTCGGAACGGTGTGCTTGGCGGGGAAAAATTCAACGAGCGCGCCGTTAATTTCCTCCTTGTCGCCCGCCTCGACCTCGTGTGCCTCGAAACAAGATTTATTCAGTAGCTTAAGATACCAATTATCCTCATTTTTCGGCAAATATACTTTCAACTTTCCGGGACGGAGCTCCATAAGGTAAGTTAACGGCAACATATCCGACACATGGTCGAAATGCGTGTGGGACAAAATTATCGCGTCAACCGAGCCGACGTCCTCCTCGGCGGTGAGTCGGGTTAGCGCTCCCGTGCCGAAATCCAGGACAAGTTTCGCTTTTTCCGTTCTGACGAGATACGAGCTGCATGCCGTACCGCCCGCTTTAGGATACGGCCCGTATATTCCCAGCGTTTTCAGTTCCATTTCAGACCCTCCGCAAATTCCTTTTCTTTGTTTTCGACGACGATACCTTTATCGAGGTTAAGGGATATTATGAGCGAAGATTTCATATACGAATCCGTCATGAAGTCGCCCGCAATGACGT
>CASDSU010000018.1 GCA_949283575.1 uncultured Eubacteriales bacterium | reverse complement strand
TTGCAGCCGAAGTGCAAAGTGTTGCCTTCAAAACTTTTTGTGAGATAAAATTGTAAGAAGCGTTGTGCTTCATTCTTGTTCTTGAGAACCTAGGAAATTTTCAAAACGTACAAGAAGGCACAGTCGGTTCCTACGCTGGTTCCAGCGTGGGTCTGCTGTCTATTATCATTAGTACGTTTAGGTTTTCTCAGGACCTTCAGCAACGATGAATAGCATGCAGTCCTGCGCTTTTTTTGTGGTTAAAATTTCTTTTGGGGCTGGAGAAAGAAAAAGGACTGACTATGTATCATAATTATGAAGCGGGTAATATTGTAAAGAGAAAAGGTGACGAAGTTCTTATGGAAATAACTTCAGTATGTTATGACCTTTTTGGCAAAGAACGTACGGGGTACATTGTATGTAAGAGGCTTGATTGTAATATTCGAGAAAGACTTAATGTTGATGATGTGGAGTTTATAAGTATGGGTAATGTCACACCTTATATCTTTGAGTGATATCCATTAGAACCTGTTAATTATTTTGTGTTTTCTATTTTAGATAGTAGTTATGAGTATCTATTTGTATTCTTCAAATTTGCAAAAAAGATTTGATAAGGGAGAATTAGTTTCTATATCGCAAGTCGAATATACATTTAAAATTATCCCAATAGATGGAACCCAATTATATAAAGGAGTTGTAAATTTTGTAATAAACGGCTATGTAAATTTTGATATGTTCTTCAAAAAGGAAGAAGATGGTTGTTATTTGTACGAAGACCATTCTGGGATTTTTGAGGTTCGAATACGGTATAATCAAGTTGCACAAATTATTGAGAATATTTTTCTTTACAAGAAGGATTTTGATTTAGAAATTGATTTCATTAAAAATGGCATAGTAAACTTTGATAAAAGAATACTTGTCGATAATGTAATAACCTCGGAAGAGTTAAGAAATGTGCATCCGGAACGTCTATATTCAATGGAAAAATTGGATGATATGATAGATACTTATGAGGATAGAGTTGATACCGCCTCTGATTGGATTGATGATTATGATACAGATTCTTACACAAGGAGTGTTATGAGAAATAAATTGTATGAATATAGTAGATGTTTGAATGTCTTAAAGGCGGAAAGGGAGAGAAGGCATAATTTACCTATCCATGAATAAGCTATTCCATTAAATAATTTATGTCAAACATTTAAAAATATATTATGGATAAATATGTAATTATTGAGATTGTAGATAATCATTTAAATCCGGATGGCCTTTCTCTTATAGTAAAAGCTAATCGTATAGATGTTGCATCTGAGTTTGAACATCTTTCAGAAATATTTGAAGAAAAATATTATAGGTTTTCATTGGATGAGACTTCTGATACGGAAATGTTTATTTACCCATTCTCTAATAGGATATTAAATCGAATGTTATGCGTAGCAAGGCAGCAAGAGAAAGGTGTATTTTGGAAGCCTGACTTAAGTGAATTTTACGATTCGCCTCTTCAATTAAGGGATGGTACAATTAAAACTGTACATAAATATATTGGATTTTGTTAGGTAATCAGAAAGGAAGTTTGAATGAATATTGTAATTTAAACTATAATAAATGGATTCGGCATATTGAAATTCACCAAAGTGATATCATCAAAATGATTAACCCTAATATCTTGAAACATTTTAAGTTTCGCGTACGATAATGTAGACAATAGAGATTAAGAGCCTGTTTAAATTTTAAAGTTTGCTATTGAAAGAGTGTTTCTTCTTTCCGCGAAAATGATTATTTTTAAGTTACCACACTTGAAATAATTATGTATTCGACGGATATAGAAGAAACACAGTGGCAAGTTATCAAG
>CASDSU010000017.1 GCA_949283575.1 uncultured Eubacteriales bacterium | reverse complement strand
TTCTACTAGCATTCGCTTTTCATCTTCATTTAAAAATACATTAATTTTAATATTTCTTTTTCTCATAATCAATTTTATCCTTTCAAAGTAAGGGTATGGGAATTTCCCATAATAGAATTTGTACGGGAGTACAAATTCAGTGCTGGCTAGTACAAATATTATAGTTTGTACTCACACGTTTTTATTATAAATTAATTCATTTAAAATAATTTCTTCTGCAATATTGTTGTAGTTGTTCATTAGTTTTGTCCATTCTAATTGATTAATTTCTTTACTTTTTTCAGAAAGTAATTTATCATATTTTTTAAATTGTTCCATCAGATTATTTAATCTATTTTCACATTCATCACTGACTGAAATAAGGTAATTAGTTAGTTCGTTTTTCATTAAAAGAGTAGTATAAAGTGCTTTATTATTTTCTTTCAGATAGTCCAATTTTAGTAATCCATATTTGTTAATCTTTTTATAATTTTGATTTTTACTAGTTAAATTAGGTAATAAATAATCTCCAACTTTCGTATAAGTTAATTTCATTTTTATCTCTCCATTTCTTTATTTAATTTGCTATTTCCATTTTAGTTTTAGGTACTAATATTAAAATATCTTTTAATTTATTTTCATCAACATAAGGGCAACTAATAATGCCATCAATATATAAATGTTCTTTGGATTTTGATATAAAGTTTTCCAAAAATTCATTAGAATATTTATTGTTTTTCATTTTTATAACCGATAAAATTTCATAATCTTTTTCTAATTTTTTTAGTTTTTCTTTGTTAATTTCTTCTTGATATTTAATTCCAATATTGTTATCGGTAATTATTTTATTAAGATATTTTAAATATTCTTTACTACTTTTTGTTATAAATTCATCTGTAAATTTTATATTTTTAATTTCAATATTATAATTTTTATCTCTAGTAATTTCTATTTGTGATACAAGTCTATGAATCATATCTCTTTTGGTTTCTCGTGATAATAAATCATATAAAAAAGTAAAACTTATATTTCTAATATTAGTAAAAATTAGACTATCATTTTCTTCTATACAATCTAGTTTTTTAATAAGTTCTACTGTATAATCTTGTGATGAATTATCTGGATCAAGTCTAATTTTCTTTTTGTTTAATTTATCAATTTCTTTTTTGATAACATCGTTTTTATAATTAATAGTTTCTACATCTAAGTTAGAACTTAGATATAAGTCTACTAATCTTTTTTCTTGTAATTTTAACTTTTCAATAGCTTTTTCTATTTCTTTTACATCATTACTTTTGGTAGAATTACAAGTAATAATTTCATTATCCATAGAAAGTATAAATATTGTTAATTCCTCTAGTATTCGCTTTAATTTGCTTTCGATTTTTTCAGTATTATAATGAAGTCCAAAACCTTTACAATTATGATTTTTACATCTTAAATGATAATATACTTTTAATTTACCATTTGGATATTTAAAGGATTCTGATGAACTCATAATATTGCCGCATATAGGACATTTTACTAATCCTGAAAGTAAATGAATATATTCTCCATAATTTGAATGTTTATTTTTAACTAACACATTTCTTGTTGCACTCCAAGTAATTTCATCTATAATTGGTTCACAATAATTTTAAACTCTTAAAATATCTTGTGATTTTCGTTTATATTTTCCATATTCAAAGATACCAATATAAATAGAATTAGTTAGTATTTTATAAACTCTATCAGATGCCCACTTGCCTTGTTTTAAATAAGCGTTATTATCTTTCATAATAGTAGCAATATTCCTTGTTGAATTGCCTTGTTTGCATAGTTCAAATATCTCTTTAACAACTTGTGCTTCAATAGGTTCTACTTCTAAATGACCTGTTCCTTTATTTCTAATATAGCCATAAGGTGCTTTACTAGGATGTATTTTTTCTAATGCCATTTCTTCCATAGCACGTTTCGTTCTTGCTCCAATTTCTTTTCTTTCTCTTTGACCAAAGACCAAATTCATTCCAAATATCATTTCACCATTAGCAGTAGATACATCATAGGGTTCTAAAATAAGTTCTATTTTAACATCGTGTTCTTCACAATAATTAAGTAACCAAAAGCCATCATAATTATTTCTTGTGAGCCTATCTACTTTAATAGCAATTAATTTATCAATCTTTTTAGATTTTATATCAGCAAGTAATCTTTGCATTTCTGGTCGCATTAAATCTTTACCAGAATGACCTGCGTCATTATATACATCTATAATACCATAATCATTTTTCTCACAATATTCTTTAATCATACGAAGTTGTGAATCAATAGAATAACCATTATCTCTTTGGTCATCTGTACTAACTCTTACATAAATACCACATCTCATAAAATATCATCTCCTCACTTGTTTCCTAACTAAAAAGCAAAATAACAGACACTAAATCGAAATTTTTTAATATTTCTCATTAATTTCCTTGTTAATAAATGAAAAGTATAGTCTAAACTTTAAAATTATTTAAAATTTGTTTAATTTCTTTGAGATTATATTTTTGTTTATGCTCTTTAATATAGAATGGTTTACTATATATTTCATTTACTTTGTATTCTAATATTGTGAGAGTAGTAGGATATGTAATTAGATATTCAGTAGGTTCTATGACTTGTAAATTGGTATGCAGTAGATTTTTAATCTTGCCATTTTTAATTTTGTACTTATAATCATTAATTATTTCAAGTATTTCCGTATTTGGCTTTAAAATCTGAATAGTTTTAAATTCAAGCATAAAAAATGTCCTCCTTCCTAGAAAGAGAACATTTAAGTTTCATATATAAAAATAAAAACTTACGAACTTTAATTAGTCCGTAAGTTGTATTCAAATGGAGCCAATAGCCGGAATCGAACCGGCGACCTACTGATTACGAATCAGTTGCTCTACCGACTGAGCCATATTGGCAAAAACAACAACATAATTATTATATAATATTCTTTTACAAAATCAACTATTTTATTTAGAAAAGTTAACGAAAAAACCGGCTCCCATAAAGGGAACCGGGTCGGTCACATCATTCCTCTTCGCCGTAATAGGCTTTGACGAATGCATCGCATCCCAAAAGCCTCTGCTTGGAGTGCTTGGAGTATACCGTCTTCTTGCCATCCATTTCGAGAATGACAAAGGTCGGAGCATCATAGATTTCAACGCTCATGAAATTGAAATGTTCAGCCAGAATCTGAATCGAACCATCGGTTCGAATCTTCGCAACGTCATCCGGTTTCATGCTAAAAATCTGCATGGGATCGGTCCGATGAAGATCAATCTGATCCATCTTTGCCTTGAGCTCTGCCTGAATTTCCTTCTTGGTCTTCTTGACGGTCTTGGCGGTCGATGTACACTCGCTGCTAGACATATTTCCTTTCCCTACTCCCATTTAAGTGGTTTCGTTCCCTCATGAGCACACTCGTACTTCGCACGCAGCTTGATGAAGGCAATTTTTGATGTGACACTTTTGCATAACACACAGCGTCATCTAATATTTTATCATAATTATGTAAAATGTCAATAAAAAAACCCGCTCTTCACCTAGAAAAAGCGAGTTTGAGATATTATTTGTTTAAGTGTTCTAAAATTAATTTATTAAGAATTTGAGGATTACCTTTTCCTTTCATTTCCTTCATACATTGTCCAACTAGGAATCCTAAAGCTCTATCTTTTCCTGCTTTATAATCAGCTATCGATTGTGGATTTGCAGCTATAATTCTATCTACAACCTCTTTTATAGCCCCCTCATCAGATATTTGAACTAATCCTTTAGCTTCGACTATCTTTTCAGGATTTTCGCCAGTTTCAACCATTTCTTCAAATACTTTTTTAGCAATAGCACTGCTAATCGTTCCTTTATCTATTAGCATTATTAGTTTTGCAAGATTTTCTGCTGTGAATGGTAATTCGTTATACTCTACACCCTTCTCTTTTGCAATTCTAATAATATCAGTCATTATCCAGTTACTAACCGCTTTCGCATTTCCACAAACCACTGTGGCAGCTTCAAAAAAGTCAGATAAATGCTTTGATGAAGTAATTATTCCAGCATCATATTCTGGAAGGCCAATCTCATTAATATATCTAGCTCTTCTGCTTTCTGGAAGTTCTGGTAATGTATCTTTAATATTTTGAATATATTCTTCAGATAATCTAATCGGCATTAAATCTGGTTCCGGAAAATATCTATAATCATTAGCCTCTTCTTTTGCTCTCATAGCATAACCTTCGCCAGCTTCATCGTCCCATCTTCTCGTTTCTTGAAGAATAACGCCACCAGCTTCAAGAACTTCTTTTTGTCTTGATATTTCAAACTCAATACATCTAGCAATTGATCTAAATGAGTTTAAATTCTTCGTCTCTGTTCTTGTTCCAAACTTTTCTTGGCCTACTGGTCTAATTGACAAGTTTACATCAGCCCTTAACGAACCTTCTTGCATCTTACAATCTGAAACACCTATATATTCAAGAATTCCTTTTAGTTTTTCAACATAAGCTACAGCTTCTTCTGCACTACGCATATCAGGCTCAGAAACAATCTCAATTAGCGGAACACCCGCTCTGTTTAAATCCACCAAAGTTCCACCCGTATATCCATCATGAACCAATTTACCAGCATCGTCTTCTATATGAATTCTTGTTATACCTATCGTTTTAGAAGATTCACCAACGTTTATATTTACATGTCCATGCTCGCAAAGTGGTAAATCATATTGAGAAATTTGGTAAGCTCTTGGCGTATCTGGATAATAATAATTTTTTCTATCTTGTTTACTCTCTCTTGCAATATCACAATTTGTAGCAAGTCCCGCTCTAACCGCATATTCTACAACTTTTTCATTAAGAACTGGAAGTGCACCAGGCATACCAGTACATACAGGGCAACAATGTGTATTAGGATTCCCTCCAAATTCAGTAGAACATCCACAATATATTTTTGTTTTTGTTGAAAGCTCAGCATGAACTTCAAGACCAATTATAACTTCATATTCCATTATTGCACCTCCTTATTTTGTTCGTAAGTATATGCAGCTCTTAAAAGTGTTTCTTCATCAAAATGTTTAGCAATTAGTTGAAGACCCACTGGCATTCCTTCTGAATCATTACCACAAGGTATTGAAATTGCAGGTACACCAGACACATTCACAGGAACAGTTAATATATCTGACATATACATTTCAAGCGGATTATTAATTTTTGAACCAATATCAAATGCAGTTGTTGGTGCAGTTGGTGTTAGTAACAAATCATATTTTTCAAAAACTTTGTCAAAATTTTGTTTAACAATAGTTCTAACTTTTTGGGCTTTTTTATAATATGCATCATAATAACCTGAAGAAAGCACATAAGTACCAAGAATTATTCTTCTCTTAACCTCTTCACCAAAACCTTCGCTACGGCTATTTTTAAAAATATCTTGTATATTTTCATATTTTTCAGTTCTATATCCATAACGGATTCCATCAAATCTTCCTAAATTTGAGCTAGCTTCTGCACATGCGATAATGTAATATGCTGGAAGACAATACTCAGTAGCTGGAAGCGAACACTCTTCAATACTCGCACCAAGTTCTTCAAACTTCTTAGCTGCCGCCAACACTTTTTCTTTAACTTCTACGTTAACGCCTTCTGCAAAAAATTCTTTTGGAAGACCAATCTTCAAACCTTTAACGTCATTTACTAATGCTTTTGTGTAATCTTTTTTATCTAATTTAGCAGACGTTGAATCCATTTCATCATGCCCAGAAATTGTATTTAATAAAATTGCTGCATCTGTAACATCTTTAGTCATAGGACCAATTTGATCAAGAGAAGATGCAAACGCTACCAAACCATATCTTGAAACAAGTCCATATGTTGGTTTCAAGCCTACTATTCCACAAAAAGAAGCAGGTTCTCTAATAGATCCACCTGTATCACTTCCTAAAGAAATTGGAGCCAAGTTTCCAGCAACAACAGCTGCACTACCACCAGAAGAACCACCAGGAACTTTATTTAAATTGACTGGATTATGAGTTTTAAAAAATGCTGAATTCTCAGTAGAACCACCCATGGCAAACTCATCCATATTAACTTTTCCTAATATAATTGCACCAGCTTCCTTTAATTTTTTAATAACTGTTGCATCATAAGGAGGAATAAAATTCTCTAACATTCTAGAAGCACAAGTAGTTTTAACGCCTCTTGTACACATATTGTCCTTTATAGCAATTGGAACACCTGCAAGAGCTCCCATTTCTTCGCCTGCATCATATCTTGATTGTATCTCCTCTGCCTGTGTAAGTGCTTCCTCTTCGCAAAGTGTTATATAACCTTTTATTTTCTCATCATCAACTTTTATTTTTTCATAAAAAGCTTTAACAACATCTGTAACTTTAAGCTCTTTATTCGAATATGCTTCACAAATTTCATGAGCTGTTAATTCACATATATTTTTCATTAATTCAAACTCTCCTTGTTAGTTTTATTTGCTTAATTTTATAAATTAATTCATCATACTTGGAAGTGAATAAGCTTCACCGTTACTACTTGGGGCATTCTTTAAAAGCTCATCCCTATCAAACGACTCCCTAACCTCGTCTTTTCTAAATACATTAAATGTATCAAGTGCAAAAGCAGATTCAGTAACACCATCCGTATCTAAACTATTTACTTTATTTGCAAACTCAACAATATCTTGCATGTTAACTGTATATTTTTGGATTTCTTCCTCAGACAAATTCAACATACTAAGTTCAGCTATATGTTTGATTTCTTCTTTACTAATCATTACATCAACTCCTATTCGGTTACATATTATATACCATTTCAGCGATTGACACAACAGGGACATCCGTTAAATGTTTCATGAAAAAAACTTGGAATTGAGTATATTTCCATCTTCCAAGTCTTTTATCTTCTTTTATTAATATTCACAATTACCTGGTGTTCTTGAGAATGGTATTACATCTCTAATATTTTCAACACCTGTTAAATAGATAAGCAATCTTTCAAATCCCATACCAAAACCAGAATGTGTACAACTTCCATATTTACGTAGGTTCATGTACCATTCCAATTCTGCTGTCTTCATTCCTAATTCTTGCATACGAGCAAGCAACTTTTCATAACTTTCTTCTCTTTGACTACCGCCCATAAGTTCTCCAGCACCTGGAACTTCTAAGTCAACAGCTGCAACGGTTTTTCCATCTGGATTTTGTTTCATATAAAAAGCTTTTATATCTTTTGGCCAGTTTGTTATGAATACTGGACCATTAAAATATTCTGTAATATATTTTTCGTGTTCCTTAGCAATATCCTCGCCGTACTCTGGTTTAAATTCCCATTCAACCTTAGCTTCTTTTAAAATTGTTATAACATCCTCATGAGAAATTCTTGTAAATTTACTTGCTAATAATTTTTGAAGTTTTTCAATAAGCCCTGGTGCAACAAGCTTATTTAAAAATTCCATTTCTTCAGGACATCTTTCTAATACTTCACTTACAATATATTTAAGCATGTCTTCTTCAACATCCATTAGTCCTTCTAAATCGCAAAAAGCCATTTCTGGTTCTATCATCCAGAACTCAGAAGCATGAGTTTTGGTATTTGAATTTTCAGCTCTAAATGTTGGACCAAAAGTATAAATGTTTCCAAAAGCCATTGCAAAAGCTTCACCTTCTAATTGTCCAGTAACTGTAAGACCAACCTTTTTACCAAAGAAATCTTTGTCATATTCAACTTTACCAGAAGCTGCAATTCTATCCAAATCAAGTGTTGTTACTTGAAACATCTCACCTGCACCTTCACCATCATTAGCTGTGATTAGTGGTGCATGAACATATACATATCCTCTATCTTGAAAATATCTATGAATCGCCATTGCAGCTATACTTCTTATTCTAAAAACAGCACTAAATAAGTTTGTTCTAGGTCTTAAATAAGCTTGTTCTCTTAAGAATTCAACCGTGTGACCTTTTTTTTGAAGTGGATAATCACTTGGTGATACGCACTCTATTTCAATATTAGTAGCTTTTATTTCAAAAGGTTGTTTTGCCTCAGGTGTCTCTACTAATATTCCTGTTACAATAATAGATGAACTAACTGTAAGTTTAGTTAATTCAACAAAATTTGGTAATGTATTTTCATAAACAACTTGAACATTCTTGAAGAATGACCCATCATTTAATTCTATAAATCCGAATGTCTTAGAATCTCTAGCAGTTCTAACCCATCCTGCAACCTTAACTTCTTTTCCTGCATGTTCAGAAGTTTCTTTGTACAAACTACGAACTGATACTCTTTCCATAATCTAACCTCCTACTAACTCATATGGTAGCATTATATACCAGCATCTCTAGAAAAGCAAGAGGCATAACGTCCCCAGTGTTCGCTTAGCTTCAAAAAAGGCCCTCATCAAAAAGATGAGAGCTTTTTTATTAAGCACGTGGATGTGATTTCATATACACATCTTTTATTCTATTTTGACCGATTTGGGCATATACTTGTGTTGATGAGATATCTGAATGACCAAGCATTTCTTGAATTGCTCTTAACTCTGCACCATTTTCAAGTAGATGTACCGCAAATGAATGTCTAAGTGTATGTGGTGTAATATCGATATCGATATTAGCTTGTGTTTTATATTGTTTTATTATTTTCCAAAAACCTTGTCTTGTAAGTCTATGACCATTAACATTTACAAATAAAGCTTGGTCATTTTCATCTTTAAGAAGAATATTTCTTGATTTGTCAATATATTCTTTTAATGCGTTGACAGCCAAAGTGCCGATTGGAATTATTCTTTCTTTTGTCTTTCCAGCACATTTAATATATCCATTCTCTATATTAACATCACTAATATTTAGTGATATAAGTTCTGTTACTCTTATTCCTGTAGCATATACAAGTTCAAGCATAGCCTTATCTCTGTATCCTTTTAAGTCAACACATTTAGGTTGTTCTAGTAATAATTCTACTTGCTCAGAAGTTAATACTTTTGGTAGTTTTCTTTCTATTTTTGGAGACTCCAAATTAACGGTAGGATCTTCAGACACAACCTTTGTTCTATATAAATATTGATAGAAAGAACGAAGTGAAGCTAAGTTTCTTGAAACTGTAGAGACAGCTTTACCATTCTCTTTCAAAGCTTCTAAATATTCTGTCAAATCCTCCTCACTTGTTTTAACAGGATCCAAATTGTTTTCTTCTAAATAATTACAATATAATTTGATATCGCGATTATAAGATTGTAAAGTATTATCTGATAATTTCTTATCTTTTTGAAGAAAATCTAAAAAACTCTCAACTAAATTTTTTTCCATCCCACATACTCCTTTTTAACGTTTTTACATAATTTCCTGGACAACCCTTAGGTTTATGTGTACCACATTTATCTTCAGTAAATCTATTACATAAAAAATTACGAAAATTATTATAATGTAGTAGCATTTCATAACACTACTACATTTATTATGTTATTTACTTTTTGACAAGGTTATTTTATACAAATTAATCTTATATTGCAAGTATTTTTTATCAATTTTTTATGTAAAATCTTCGAACATAATTTGTAATTTTATGTAAATCCGCCATTCCTTACAGGAGTAAGGCTTGAGCTTGATAATATCTACAAACTCATTGGTACTATTTTTACTTCAATTAATGCAGAAACAAAAAACAATATTGAAGATATGATTGTTACTATAGAATGTCTAATTATTTCATATCTAATATCCTTTTTCTCTTTTAATACATTTAAAGAAACCTTTAATGAGCTAGATGTAAGAATTATTATACCTAGTATTGAAAAAATATAATATGGGAAAATATGTTTAAAAATAAAAATATTACCTTGAATAAATCCATATTTTAATAAAAAAGATCCAATCACAAACGCAGTTGAAAAACCTTTGTAAAAACACAAAATCAAAATTAATGGTGCTCCAACTATTGATATTCCCGCAATCCAAAACACTATTATTGTTTTAAGATTTTTCAATAATGATTCTTTTACAATCACTTCTTCTACATTTCCCATCGGTGTATTAGAAAATTTATCAATAATATCTTCTTGAATAATTGGATCATCAATTAAAGTTCTATAGCTTATACTTCCAACAACAATCCCAATTATAAATATTATTATAGCAAAAAATTTTAAATTCACTAATTCATCTTTCTTTTCTTTCGAATCATTCTTTATATTTTTTCGTATATTTCTATTATTAAAAATGCGTTCTCTATTATTTTCTCTTATTCCATCTTTATGTTTAATTACTGACGGAACTTCCCTTTTCTCAATATTTTCAAAGTTCTTATCTTCATTCTTTAAAAAATTATTATTTTTTATTATCGGTTCTGCTATCATTTGTACCTCCTATTTATTTTAGAATAACTTGTACTACATTTTATTCATTCTCAAAATAAATAGACCGCTATATTATTATAAAATCAAAAACAATCTGCAAAAAAATTGGAAATTGGGACGGTTCCTTTTTTCAAAATTACAAAGAATCGTCCTAATTTCCAAGTTTTCTTATTTAAATTTTTTTATTGCATCAACCGCCATTTCATCACAACGATTATTATATTCGTTGTCACTATGTCCTTTGACTTTTATCCACTCAATTTCATGAATTTTAGTAAACGAATATATTGCTTCCCATAATTCTTTATTTTTCACATCTTGTTTGTTTGCAGTTTTCCAACCATTCTTTTGCCAATTATATATCCATCCTTCTTTAAACGCATTAATAAGATATGCGCTGTCACTATATATCTTCACTTTACATGGGCGTTTCAAAAGCTTTAGAGCTTCAATTGGTGCAGTAAGTTCCATTTGATTATTAGTCGTATCTTTCATACCACCACTTATTTCTTTTACAGTACCTTTATACATCAAAATCGCCCCCCAACCTCCAGGTCCAGGATTTCCAGAACACGCACCATCAGTATATATAATTACTTCGTCCATATACCCTCCAACTCTATATTATATTGTAACAACAGGCATCGTATAATCTAAGTTTGTTGTTCTATATTTAGGTATTTGATATCCTAATGTATAGATATTAGTAGCCATTATATCTTTTTCTAACATTTTTTTAGATGTCGCATTAGAATTCTTTAAAAACCTTCCAACAGATGTTACAACAGGTAAATTAGATGAATTACCTATTTGCGACAATACTTTTTCTCCATTTTTCGTAAATCCTAATACTCTAATATATTGAGGATTATATTTGTAATCTTCAACATCTGTTTTGGTAACATCAAGCAATGTATGTAACAAAATCCTTTGAACTCTCGTTCTAGTATATCTTTTAGTTTTTACTATATCTATTATTGATTCTAATTCCATACCATCATTTGAAGCTTTTTTTAGTAAATTTTCCAAGCCTTCTGTAACATCTGCAATATTTAATAAATCGTCAGTTGTACTTTTTCTTAATGTATACAAAATTTCTTTTTCAAAGTTTTTCAAAAACATCGGTGCACGCCCATGTATAATTTCTTGATTCATCAATTTAAAACTTTCATCAGGCATAACCTTCTCTACAGTTTTCAATTCATTTCTTTCCAAAAGTTCTCTTATTGCAGTAGCGCTACACATGTTATCTACAATATTTGTCGAATTATACGAAGTACCTTTTCGTTCAATCAAAACAGGTTTTATTTGACTATTAGAATATAATAACGCTTTCAAATATTCTATGCCTAAAATGTTGTTTGAATCTAGCAAAATATCCGCTATATATTTAGCACTATACTCTTTCTTTAAAAAGTTTTTAAGTGCATTACTTCGAGCTATTGGATAAGACGTACCTCTTTTAAGTTCAGATTGCAATAACTTTTTATAATTTTCAGGTTCTAAATATAATACATTAGCAATTCTTTTTAATGCATCCAAATCATTAGTATTACTACCAAAAGAAATATTGCTTACAACACCTAGCCCATCTAATAAAGCAACACTTCCTTGTGCAAAATATTCAGCACTAGATGTTGCATAATATGAAGGAAGTTCTATTACTAGATCTGCTCCATTTTGAAGAGCCATTTTCGTTCTAGTCCATTTATCAAATAGTGCCGGAACACCTCTTTGAATGAAATTCCCACTCATTATAACAACTATTGCATCACATTTTGTTTCTTTTTTTGTTTGTTCAATATGATATGCATGTCCATTATGAAAAGGATTATATTCAGCTATAATTCCACATATATTCATATTCTTCCTCCATTACTTTTGCGAATTATCTTCATCTTCTGAATTTTGTTCTGATTTATTTTCAGTCTTTGATTCTGCATTATCATCTTCAGGCTCAATACTAATTAAAGTTCCACCATTCTTACTTTTCTGTATTTTCCCTGACTTGTTTATAATTATCAAGAAAGCATCCAATTTTACCGCTCTTACTGCATAGAAGATATATACATATGCTAATATATTGGAAACCAAGAACGCTGTCTCACTTATTTTTCCAATATACATAAATGAAATCGTTTCAAGTATATATGGTAATGTTGCGATGTATACGGCCATTTTTACGTAATTTTTGAAACTAAGCTTCATTCCTGAAATCGCTGCAAATAAAGATGCCATAACAGCATATAAAATAAGTTCGAATAGCTTTGAAAGACCATACGCAAAGAATATGGCTATGAAAACAACTAAAAATACCATTATTTTCATTGATATCGATTCTTTTAATTCAACTACATATTCATAAAAAGTTGATTTAGTATAGTTTGCTGAAATATCTTCCAAAAGTAATTGTGTAACAGCCAATTCATCCGAAATTTCAGTTGAATTACTACCATATGAACTTTCAAAAGTTATTGCATCAGAATTTATAAATATCTTATTTTTATATCTATCATATTCTGAATATTGTTCTAGTTCTGTACATTCTTCATATTTATAATCAGTATCAACTATCGCAACTAAATCATTTTGTACTATTATCGCATCTTGCACTTCAACATTAAGCACACCATTTTCTAAAACAAACTCCGGTATTTGTTCATTATATTTATTTAACATTAAATCAAAACTAGCAAATGCTCTTATCGCATAACTAGCTGATATAAGAACAGTTATAATCATTATGAATAAAGCAAAGTGCCCAATGCTTTTTGCTAAACTTTCTGTTTTTAAAATATGTGGATATATTCTAAAATCAGAAATTGCTAATCTTATTTTACGAAAAAAACCCATATCATTGCTTTTTTTCATTCATATTCTCCATTCTAAAATGTTTTTATCTGACTTATAATATAATTATTTCTCTTTTAGATTTTGAAAATAACTCAACACCATTTGGAGTAAGGACTCCTGTATCTTCTATTCTAACACCAAATTCATTTTCTATATATATTCCTGGTTCAATTGTAAATACCATATCTTCTTCTAAAATTTCTTCACTTCTATAAGATATTAATGGCTTCTCATGGACTTGGATTCCTACACCATGTCCAAGAGCATGTGCATAATCAAATCCGGCCTCTTGTATATTTTTTCTGCCGTACTCATCTGCTTTTTTAGCAATATCTTTTATTCTAATGTTTTTTGTTGCATTATAGTGTGCATCCTGAACTAATTTATAGATTTCTTTTTGCTTATCTGTTGGTTCACCAACAAATATTGTTCTAGACATGTCAGAACAATATCCGTCTAAAACACAGCCAAAATCTAACAATATAATGTCTTGTTTTTGAATTATATAGTCTGTTGGCGTAGAATGAATTTGTGCTGAATTTTTTCCTGCACCTACAATAGTATCAAAAGAAACTCCACTAGAACCATTCTTCACAAAAAAATCATCTATCTCTTTCGCCACTTGTATTTCTGTCATTCCTGCTTTTATAAAATTACAAATATGCTCAAAACATCTATCACCCAGTAAAGCTGCTCTTCTTAATTTTTCAATTTCATCTTTAGTCTTTATTATTCCCACGTTAACCTCCCATTTATTTAACCGATTGAAATTAAATTACACAACGAATTTATAAAATTCAAGTAATTTGGAAACATTATAGTATATGGTACAAACATTGTTATAAAGCTTGCAACAACAATAAAAGGTCCAAATGCCATATAATCATTAGCCTTTTTTATTTTAGTCGCAATAAGAATAATGCTTGCAACTGCTCCAATAGTAAAAGAAAGTACAAATATTTGAATTGTATTAAATACTCCAAAGAACATGCCAAGCATTCCCATTAATTTAACATCACCAAGTCCCATACCTTCTTTTTTGTATATCACATAGGCAACTAATGCAATAAGTCCAAAAATACCAGCGCCTGTAAGCATTCCACCCAACATATCAATTCCCAACATCGCGTCTTTAATAAGTGTATAATATATCAAAACCGCACCCACTAAAAAGCCAACAAAATTCAAACCATTAGGTATTATTTGAGCTTTTATATCAGCAAATGCATCCATTATCAAAATAATTGTCAAAAATGCGTAAACACCAAATTGATATGTTAATCCAAACTTTATAAACAATATTAATAAAGCTATCGGTGTTATTGTAGCATATTTAGGATCAAATCTTTTTTTCTCATAAATAGACTTAAAAGTAATTTTCTCTTCATCACAGAACATATCTACTAATCCTACCATAAATGGCGAAATTACTAATCCAAATAAAACTACCATTGCATCTAAAAAAATTTCTAACATCTTAAACCTTCCTTACTTCATCATTAATTTAGTATTTAAATGATACCATAACTTCCTAAACTATATCAATTTTGAGCAAAAAAGTCAACTTTACGCTAAGGTATAATCTTGCATATCAAATTATCATATGATATAATCGTCTAAAGTTTATGAAACAGTAATAAATTTGCATTTATAAGGAACACTAAACATATGATTGGAGGAATTATTATGGAGATAAAAAAATGTTCAAATTGTGGTTCTTTTATCACATCAGAAGCAACACTTTGCAGTTCATGCGCTAACAAAGCTAATTACGATATGACTTTATTAAAAACTTATTTTGACGAGAATGCATCTTTTGATTCAATATCAGCAGTTTCTGCTACAACAGGTGTTTCTCCTAAGTCAATACAAAAATATATGCAAGATAACGATTATATGAGCTCAGAAATTAATCCAACATCATTTAGTTCTATTCAATATTAAATTAGATCTATATAAGGAATATTAAAGAGTCTATAACGACTCTTTTTTGTTAGGTAAAGCTGGACAAAAATGGACAAAAGAACCGTCCCCTTGTCCACAAATTTTGAAAGGTGGTTTTTTTATGAGAAATGTTTACGATGTTTTAGAAGAAAGAGGTTACATAGAGCAAGTTACTCACGATGGTTTAAGAGATTGGTTTGAAAAAGAAAAAGTTGCTTTTTACATTGGTTTTGACCCTACTGCTGATAGTTTGCATGTTGGTCATTTCGTTTCAATGATGGTTGCATCTCATATGCAAAAAGCTGGACATAAGCCAATTATTCTTATTGGTGGCGGTACTGCTATGATTGGTGATCCTTCTGGCAGAACGGATATGCGTTCTATGATGACTAAAGAAACAATCGAACATAATGTTGAATGTTTCAAAAAACAATTGTCTAAATTTGTTAGCTTCGAGGGTGATAATGCCGCTGTTATTGTTAATAATGCAGATTGGCTTTTAAAATTAAATTATGTTGATTTCATCAGAGATATCGGATGTCACTTCTCTGTTAATCAAATGCTTACAGCGGAATGCTTCAAAAAAAGATTGGAAAAAGGCTTGTCATTCCTTGAATTTAACTACATGCTTATGCAAGCTTATGATTTCTTAGTTTTATACAAAAAATATAATTGTAGCTTAGAACTTGGCGGAAACGATCAATGGTCTAATATTTTGGCAGGTGCTGATTTAATTAGAAGAATGGAACGCGGCACTGCTTTCGGTCTTACATTTAAACTTTTAACAACTACTGAAGGTGTTAAAATGGGAAAAACAGTAAAAGGTGCTTTATGGCTTGATGAAAATAAAACATCACCATACGAATTTTACCAGTACTTCAGAAATATTGCAGATGCTGACGTAAGAAATGTAATGTGCTTGTTAACATTCTTACCAATGGATGAAATAGAAAGCCTATGCAATGTTGAGGGCGAAAAAATCAATGAAGCTAAAAAAGTATTAGCTTATGAAATAACTAAAATTGTTCATGGCGAAGAAAAAGCAAAACAAGCTGAAGCCGCTGCTGCTGCATTGTTCGGTGGTCAAGGTGATATAGCTAGTATGCCTACAACGGTGATTGATTCATTACCTATTTCAATTACAGATTTATTAGTTCAAACAAAGCTTGCACCTTCAAAAGGACAAGCGAGAATTTTAATAGATCAAGGTGGAATTTCAATTGACGATGAAAAAATAACGGATTCAAATTATATGATTAAAAAGATTGATGAACATATAATTATCAAAAAAGGAAAGAAAACATTCCATAAAGTTGAAATGAAATAATACGTAAAAAGGACGCCCTTAAAGGCGTCCTTTAAACTTATTTTTTAAAGAAGTGTTGAACCGTTTATTTCTAAGTGAAACCATATTCCAAGATAACTTGCAGCATTTTTGCACATCAGCATTCTTTGCAAGAATATCTCAAAATACTTTATTACTGGACAAATTTCTGTATCTATTTTTAAACGAAGTATTACCTCTTTTTTACAATTATGAAATCCATTAGGAGCATCTACAACTTCTATCTTAGCTTCTTCTACTGCATAATTTACACGATCATGTATATCGAATCTAGATTTATTTCCACTTCTAACTCTTGTTCTATGAACATCTGATTTATCTGCTAGAATAAGTGCAGCAGATATTGGACTTACAGCAGTTCCTGTTCCTTCATCATGATTTCCTATAGCCATCATAATTTCTGCAGCTTCTTTTAAATCTATTCCTCTTTCTTTTAAAAGATTATATGCAATATATGCACCTGTATGTGCATGATCATTTCTATTAACAGCATTTCCAATATCATGCATATATCCCGCAATTCTTGCAAGCTCACATATTCTTTCTGAATAACCTAATTCTCTAAGTATTGTACTTGCTCTTTCTGCAACTAAACATACATGTCTTAAACCATGCTCTGTATATCCTAGTTCAACTAGTTGTCTTTCTACAGTTTCTATTAATATTTTTATTTCTTCATCATTCTTAATCTCTTCATACGTTATCATAAAATCAACCTCTTTCATGTTTATTAACAAAATTATTATATAATATTGTATTTGTCTTATTCAACAGTTATCTTGACATATTTACCCCAACGATTCCACCTATCATTCCGAAGCAATATGTTAAATATTATCGTTGTTATTGAATACGTTGTCAAGGAAAAACTACCTGAAAGAATACTACCTATTATATAAATTATAAGTATGTAAAATAATCCTACTAATCCTCCATTTTTCAATCCATTTTCTTTTATTTTTATACAAACAATTGAACTTGCTATAAAAACACTTAAAACACTAAATATAAAGACACATATCGGTATTGTTTTTTCAGAAACAGATGTATTAGCTAATATTATTGAATAAACTAAAATTTGAATAATTGTAAGTAAATATCCCACAAAAACTCCTTTTGTAATCAAAAAAATATTCCCTTTATTTTCCATATTTTTACCTCCTTGTCTTATTATATTTTATATCTCCAAGATATATACATAAATGGAAAAATATGATATAATATTTTTGCTAGTTTGAAAGGAGGGAGCTTAATGAGTCATACATCAACTTACGAAAAACACTTTTTCTTGGCAGGTAAAAATTTGTCCTTTTCTAATCTTTTTACAAATATATCTAAGGAATTAAAACCTATCCAAGAGACACAAATATCTGAAGAAGTTACTTCTTCTAGAAAGACGTTTAATTTAACAAAAAATATTGTTTGGGTTTGTAGCAAGTGTGGCCATACTCATATTGGTATTAATTCACCTGCTGCTTGTCCAATTTGCAATTCATCATATAAAATAAACGAGCAATAAATAAAAATTGGGACGGTTCCTTTTTCCAAAATATAAACTGTTTAAGACAGCAAAAAGTATTGTTTTTTGTCGCCGAGTTCTCATTTTCATTGCATCATGTTTGCAATGAATAATGAGTTGTCCGAGGCTTAAAAACAATACTTTTTTTGTTTGTTTTCGCTGAATTTTGAAAAAGGAACCGTCCCAATTTCCAATTTTTTAATACCTATTATTAGCTAAAATATATTGTTCTAATACTGTTGCTACCCCATCCATATCATTCGATGGTGCAACTACCATTGCAACCTCCTTAGCTACTGGTGATCCATTATTCATAGCAACACCTAAACCTGCATGTTTTATCATTTCTATATCATTAAAATTATCTCCTATAGCTATAACCTCACTTGGCTTAATATTTAACTGTTCAATTAGCATCTTTATAGCAATCCACTTATTTGTATTTTTAGGTAATAATTCGGCATAACTATAACTAAGAAAAATTTCTTTCCCATTTTCCACTATCTTCTTATTTGATACATGTGGAGCTGCCATTAAATCTACATTTTCATATGCCTTTAACTTATTCACAATTGAATTATAAACAGGTCTATCTTGATCACAAACTATAATTCGTGTAAAAGATTCATCAATCTCTTCTATGTATTCTCTTCCACCATATACTATTTCATTTATTCCTGTTGATTCATCATTACAATTATGACGTTGCCTGTAAAAAGCTAGCGCCATATGCTTTAGATCTTTAACAATTATTCTTTTAGGAGTAAAAACCATGTAATATATATTATTTTCTATACATGTATCTAATATTTGAAGCACCGTTGCTCTATCAATATGCGCTTCAAAAATCACTTTATCTTCACTTCTATCATATATTGACGCACCATTATCACAAATCATATATCTATCTGAGTTTATTTCATCTGCGATTTGTTTTGCAGAATTAGTCACTCTACCTGATGTAAGAACAACTTTTACTCCATTATTTATAACTCTTCTCACGGCCTCTTTAGTTCGTTCAGATAATTTCCCCATTGAATTTAGCAAAGTACCGTCTATATCAATCGCTACAAATTTATACATCTTTGCTCCTTCTTTATTACATATTTTTTCTTAATAAACAAATATGATGTATTGAAAGTAATACATCATATCTGATTATTTTATTTAACTTCTTAATTAATTCATACTATAAACATTTCCTGATATATATCTTCCTAATATCGCCGCCATTTCAGCCCTTGTTATAGAATCGTTTGGTCTAAAAGTACCATCTGGGTAACCATTTATTAAACCATTTGCCGCAGCTTTTTCAATGCTACTTCTGAAATTTGTTGACCAATTAACATCCGAAAATGATATTGACGAATCTGTTGATGAATCTAAAAACATATCCATCAATGCAACAACTTCTGCTCTTGTTATTGCCTTATCTGGATTTAAAGCACCTGTTCCAAATACATCTGATAAGGCATCAAATCCAATTGATGAAAGATCACTTGGGTTTATTATTTGATAACATCTAAGTAAGAAATCATACTCTTCTTTTGACCAATGAGTAGTTTCATCATAATCCGGATAATAATATACTAAACCTCGTTCTTCATATTGAGTATCATAATATTTTAAAACTCTTGATAACATTGTTATAAATTCAATTCTAGAAATGCTGTTATCTGGTCTATATTCATATTCAGAATAACCTTTTACTACTCCCTTTGCATATAATGTTTGAATATCTTTTACTGCCCAATTAACATGAGCTATATCTTGAAAAGTATTTTGTGCTTCAGGTGCGATTTTGTCTTTCAAAATAATATTCTCATCATATTTAACTTCTTCTACACCTTTAATTCTTCTATTAGCTCTATCTGGATTATATATACCAATTGACATATACTCTGGTGTTTCTAATTTACAGAATGAATCTAGATATGGCTTTCTTTCTCCATTAACTGTATATATAACAGTTGGTTCAACAGGAACCCAACCAAACTCTGCTAAGTATATCTCAGCCCATACGTGGTTTACTATTCCTTTTCCAAGATATAAATCATCTCCGCTCTTATTATTTGTGTCACCACTCGCGTACACATCTTCTAATTTATATCCTTCCACCGCTCTAGCAGGTATGTCAAGAGCTCTACACATAGCAACAAATAACGTTGTAAATTCTTCACAAACACCTCTCATACTTTTAAGAGCTGATATTGAGCCTTTATTAGCATACATCGTAGATGTATCATATGACATGTTAACATTCACATACTCAAATATTGCTTGTGCTTTTTTATAATCAGTAGTTATTCCTTCTGTCAATTCTTTAGCTTTAGCTATTAACTCTGGATCATCAGACTCTATTTTTTTAGAAGGTTCAAGATACATTTCTGTTTCAGAATTTATTTCTGTATCACTTCTCGTAGGAATTATTTGCTCATACACTTGAATTTCAGAATCTCTCTTTATTGTTACCTTAAATTTTTGTCCAGGTAATAAACCTGTAATATCAAAATATGCATACTGATTTCCATATTCATCTTCTCTAATTTCATCAGGTAATGGTGTAATCATAATTTCATTATCTTTTTGATATTGTGTAAAATTTGTATTTCCTATTAAAACTTCAACAAAACCTGAAGGTAATGCAACTTTTCTTGTGCTCTCATAAACCATTTCTTTTGTAAGAATATATTGATTCTCATTAGCAAATACCGAACCTGCTAATGTAGTAATTAAAAGTGAAGCTAATAACAAAATTTTAGAAAATTTCTTCATTAGTGAACCCCTTTCGCTCGTATACTATTATTATTGTATCTATAATAAATAATAAAATCAATAGTAAATACTTCATAATTTTACTTTTTTAGGAAATTAATTTTTATATAAAGTAAAGAGACCTCGATTTTTAATCTAGGCCTCTTGGTCGTTTTTCTTAATGCCCAGGACATACGAGAAGCAAACGTTCATGGCTGCTATAAGGCGCGCCAATCGTGTAGTTCGTCAGGAAATTGAACATGATTTTGTTCATTTCTTCCATCTGAGCTTCATCATTCACAGAATACAAGATATTGTGCATGATTTCGTAAGCCGTATCGTTATTATCGAGAATTACTCGAGAACAGTTAGGACATATCGAGGAAGAAAGTGCAATTTCCAGTCTTTCAGTAGAAGAACGGCCACCTTCACCACTGATTGCCATCCAGTTTGCAAGGTTATTCATAAACACCTTACAGAACGCGTCATAAGCTTCGTACTGGTTGACACAGCTCAAATCTACAAGAGTAGCCAAATCATATGTCGGTGCATCGTCCCTAGTAATAAGGACATCCGTTCCAACACACATCTTTTCAAGCTCACTCTTCAGAAGCTCAAGGTTTTTCATCCCCTCTACCTGAGGAGTAGAAAGGTCTACCATGTCGTTCTCGGGCGTAGGTACCTGTGTAGGTACTGCCGTCGGTGTAGCCGTGGGAACCGCGGTCGGTGTGGCGGTAGGTACTGCTGTCGGTGTGGGTGTAGGCTCCATCGTCGGTGTGGGTGTAGGCTCCATCGTCGGTGTGGGTGTGGGCTCCATCGTCGGCGTAGCCGTGGGAACTTCAGTCGGCTGCTGCCCACCAGATGGATTTTCAGGTACCGGAGTAATAGTCGGCATTGGGGTAATGGTCGGCATCGGGGTAGCTGTAGGTTCAACTGTGGGCTCAGGAGTAACAAAAATTACAACTGTAGGCACCGTAGGTGTTGCCGTTACTGTCACTTCAGGTGTTGGTGTTACTTGATCCTGAATGACATCAAGCCGCGGAGCTGTAAGATAGTTCACTATCAACAGCAAAAGAATTACGGCGACAATCATCAACAGCAACGTTTTCCAGGGGTTAAACTCGCTAGTTCCTCTTCGCATACTATAACCTCCTCGTTTACTTAATAACTAAGTTTGTACGCTAAAACGGATAAATCCAGATATTATTTTACCATAGATTTACATAAAGTTCAATATTGTGCTATTGAAATTTTCATTTTCGAAAATTTTCTTATATAAAAAAAGACTCGGAGTATCTCTACCCCAAGTCTTTTGGTGAATTATAAATTTATATCTATTAGCTTTTTATTATTCTGCGTTTTCTGTTCCATCATCTTCATTCATTGAGAATGTATGATCATCTCTTGTTGCTTCAATAATATCAGCGAACAAATCATGTTTCTTTGATACATCATCAAATCCTGATTTTGTCTTAGATGTAACACTTGCTGGTGCTCTTAATAAGTATAAGTTTACTAATTGAGCAACTTCAGCTCTTGTGATTTCTTCATCTAATTCAAGTTCTGGCTCATCTTCTGTTACAGGTAACATATTTAATCTAGCTAATAATGTGATTTCTTCAAGAGCCCAGTGTGAATAAATTTTCTTTCCATCAACAATGTAATATCTTGTAGAATCAGCATATACTTTAATGTTGTTTTCAACATCTTTAATTTCTAAGCCTTCAATTTCTTCATCTTCAGCATTGCTTTCTACCATGCAAGCTAAGATTTTAATAAATTCAGCTCTTGTCATTGATGCATTTGGTTTGAATGTTCCATTTGTATAACCATTGATTAATCCAGCTTTTGAAGCAGCAACAATAGCTTTTTGAGCTTCTAAATATGTATCATCTAAGTCAGAGAACGTATCAGTAACTTTTGTGCTCTTGTAGTTTAGTCCATAAATTCTTGCAAGTACTAATGCACCTTCAGCTCTAGATATTGGATCGTCTGGTCTGAATGTAGGTGTTTCTTCATCACCATGCATATATGGCTCATGAACTTCATCAATTTCCATATCATATTCTTCAACGATTAAATTGATTACTGTAGATCTATCCATTTCTTTTTTACCTTTTAAAATAGCAGCTGATGGATAAATTGTTTCATTATCATATTTTGATTTTGTGAATCCTGTATATTTTAGTTTTACAACTAATGTTTCAGCCTCATCTTCTTCTAAACCATCTTCAAATTCCCATGTGATTATTCTATCATCTTCGTCAACGTCTCCGCCATCAGCATCTACAACGTCGAAATCTAATGGAATTTCAAATTCAATTGTAACTTTTGATGTTATATCATCACCAGTTCCATTTTTGTAATCAATGAAATATGTAACAACTTCTTCTAATGCATAAATATTTTTGTTAGCTTTTTCTTCTTCTTCAGAATCATTTCTTAAATTGATTGATAATTCTGTAATTTCATCATTTTCTTCCATCCAAGGCTCAATGTCTAATTCGCCTTCGATTACATCAACAAATTTTAATGTATATGTTTTTGTACCTGTTGTTGAACCATCTTCAGCTACAGCTTCAACATATAATTTTAATGTAGTTCCTGCTTTTTTATCTGGAACCTCAAATGTAGCCTTTGATTTATTTACTTTTTCAGCATCATCAGAACCAAAGTAGTATTTAATATAATCAACTTCTGAACCTGTTACAGATGCTGTAACAACAACTTCTTCTTCACCTTTAACTTCATATGTTTTACCTGCTGTTATTGTTTTTGATTCCAATTTAACGTTCATTGTGATATCTGAAGCTTCTTCTGGTATTCTGAAGATATATTTCTTCTCAGATAATACTGTTCCATCTTCATACTCAGCTTTTACATACAATGTGTGTGTTGTTCCTGGCTCAAAGTATTTTGGAACTCTTGTTGAATAGCTTCCAGTATTTGCTACTGTTGACCAGTTATCTGAATCCCATCTAAAATATAACTTAACAACTTCATCTGTTGGTGTTGCTGTTATCTTTAATGATTCACCAGGATTTGCTTCTGTTGTTGAATTTGCTGTTAATGTTTTTCCTGCATGAGCAACTGTAAGATCTTTTGTTGAAGGTGTTGGTTCTATAGGTTCTTCTTCTTCTTTATAGTTAAGAATAATTTCTACCCAACCTGTTTTAGTTATTGTATTTGGTTCACCATTGTCATTTTCTGCAACAGCTTCGATATATAAATATCTTTTTGAACCAGGTGTACCTGTTGGCACTGTTATTGTTATGTTATCTTCATATATATCTGTAATTTTAGTTGCACTTGAACCTACATAATAGTAATATCCTATTCTCTCAATTGCAGCTTTTGTGCTTTTTGCACTAACTGTTATTTTTTCTCCGCCCTCAACTTCAACTTTGCTTCCTTCACCTAAAGTTTTTGAACCCATTTTAATTGTCATACTAACTTGTGGTGTTGTATCTTCTTCAGTTTCTGGCTCTACATATTTTACTTTGAAATTTTTCCAACCTAATTGGATTACGTTACCATCAACGTCTTTTCCACCGGCATTCAAATATATTGTTTTTGTTGTTCCAGCTTTACCTGTTGGTATTGTTATTGTAAGTTTACTACCAGCTGAAGGATTTGTTGTGCCTGTATCAATTTGGTAAGACATTGTTGTAATTCTTCCGCCTTTTGTAGCGCTAGCTTCAAAAACAACTTTCTCTCCACCTTCAACTTCATATGTTGAACCGAAAGAAATTTCTTTACCATCTAATGTTAAGTCATAATTAACTGTACTTGCTGCATTTACAACAAATATAGGTAATATTGCTGTAGCTAGCATTGCTATACTTAATATTAATGATATTCTTTTCTTAAAAATATTCATAAATAAACCTCCTAAATAATCTTTCGTGAATTGCATCACCGTTATTATAATAACATAATCATAATAAAAAATCAACAAAATTATGTAAATTATCTCATTTTTTGGAAATTAATACGATTCCTTCTTCCAAAATGTACTTTTTATTAAATATACACCTATATAAAACGCAAAAAAGAACCTTGATAGGTTTAATTTAACCTATCAAGGTTCTTTTATTTAATCATCTAAACTTATAACTAGTTGTTGTTTGACATTTGACTTTCAGCTTGACGAATCATTTTTTTAACCATGTTTCCACCAATTGTTCCTGCTTGTTTTGATGTTAAGTCACCATTGTAACCTTGTTTTAAATTTACACCAATTTCATTAGCAACTTCTTGCTTAAATTTGTTCATTGCATCTTTAGCACCTGGAACTTCATAACTTGATGATCTTGCCATTTCATTCACCTCCGAGTATTATAACACTGTTTTGAAAAGACTCTTAATCTTTTCATTAATATATTGTGCATAAAATGACTTTTTAATCATGGTATTTTTTAGAAAAATTTTATTCTGGTACTACTATACCATAAGATCCATCTTCTCTTTTATAAAGAACATTTACTTCTTTTGTTTCAACGTTAACGAAAGGCATAAATAGTATATCTTTTTTGTCTTCTAATTTTAATTTAGCATCTTCTAATGTTATTGGTTTTAAGTCATAACATTTTGTTTTTGTAACTTTACCTATATTTTCTTCGTCTCCACCTCTAAATATTCCTAAAACTTTTTCCTTTAATGATTCTTCTCTATTTTTATCTACTCTTTTTTCTTTTTCTTTTCTAAGTTGTCTTTCTGCTTTATCCATTGCAAGGTCAACAGAAGCATACAAATCGTTATTTTTTTCTTCAATTCTTATAAATTCACCATTTTGATTTATTTGAATTTCTACAATTTGCTCTTCTCTTTCTACACTACATACTACAGTAACATCTGTATTTTTAGCCTCAAATTTTTCAAGTTTTTCTACTCTTTTTTCAATATATTCCTTGATTGCGGCTGTTATCTCGATATTTTTTCCTACTACTTTGATATTCATAAAAATTCCTCCTTTACTGTACTTAAGCTACGCCAAAAGTGTAAGTGTAAGCGAATATGTTAACATCATCGTGTTAAGCATAATAGCTATTGGTACTCCATACAAAAACTTTTTATGTAGAGTTTTATGCTTATACTTGTACATCGCGTAGTATTCTCCAAAACCTCCACCTACAAGAGCTATAATAAGTAATGTACTTTCTCTAACTCTTCTAACGCCTGACTGTGCAAATTCCTTATCTTTCTTAACTAAGATAATCGCAAGAGCATTAATCATAATAAAAAATAGAATTAATGCAATCGTATGATTAAAAAAGATAACCGCAACTATATTTTCAAGAATCCAAGATATCCCTTTTGTCAAAAAAGCAAAAGCCTTATCTAAAAACAATGAAAACGCGTTGTCTCCTATCACGATATCACCTCCGTAACCTACTTACGAATACATTATATCATAAAAGGTTATATTTCAAAGAACTTTTTTTGAAATACGTCACTCCTATTATAAATAATGTAAACTTTATTTAATATGTAAACAAACTCATCTGATTGCTTTCTGTCATTCCTTTTAAACAATTGGCATTTTTTAACATTTCTATTACTGATTTTCCTACACCAGCCCTTAATTTTAATTCCTCTATTGACATGAAAGTTCCACCTGTATTTCTTGCTTGCTGAATATTTTCAGCAGCAACAGTTCCAAGACCCGCAATACTGTTTAGTGGAGGTCTTATCTTACCATCTTCAATCAAGAATTTTTTAGCATCTGATTTATACAAATCTATCGGTAAAAATTCAAATCCTCTTTCATACATCTCTAAAACAATTTCTAATGTACCATACATATCTTTATCTTTTGCTGTAGCAGCATTTCCTTGCAAATCTATTTCACGCATTTTATTAATAACTTTTTCTTTTCCATAAATCATTGAATCACTTTCAAACGCATCTGCTCTAATTGAAAAATATGATGCATAGTATGCAAGTGGAATATGCACTTTAAACCATGCTATTCTAAACGCCATTGTTACATATGCCGCAGCATGTGCTTTTGGAAACATATATTTAATTTTCTTACATGAATTTATATACCATTCTGGCACATTATTTTCACGCATCATTGTTTCTTGTTCTTCACTTAATCCTTTTCCTTTACGAACGCTTTCCATTATTTTGAATGAAGGTTTTGGTGGCAAACCTTGTTTTATTAAATATATCATTATGTCATCTCTAGTACATATCGCATCTTCCAGTTGAATGGTCCCCTCTTGAATAAGTGTTTGTGCATTATTTAGCCACACGTCTGTACCATGAGAAAGACCAGAAATTCTTAACAACTCTTCAAACTTAGTCGGCTTTGTATCAAGCAACATTCCACGAACAAATTTTGTTCCAAACTCAGGTACACCAAAAGTTCCTACTTCCGAGTGAATTTGTTCTGGTGTAACACCTAAAGCCTTCGTAGATGAGAAAATTGACATTGTATCTTTGTCATCTAACGGAATCTTTTGTGGATCAACGTCAGTTAAATCTTGTAACATTCTTATCATAGTTGGATCATCATGACCTAGAATATCTAGTTTCAATAGGTTTTGGTCTATTGAGTGATAGTCAAAGTGTGTTGTTATGATATTTGACTCTGCATCATCAGCAGGATGTTGAACTGGACAGAATTCATATATTTCATTACCCTTTGGAACAACAATAATTCCTCCCGGATGTTGTCCACTCGTTCGTTTTACACCCGTACACCCAACTGATAATCTTGTTGTTTCTGCAACATTTACAGGAATATGTCTTTCCTCATAATATTTTTTTACGTACCCAAAAGCTGTTTTATCAGCAATTGTACCAATTGTTCCTGCTTTGAATGTTGTTCCTTTTCCGAATATAACTTCGGTATATTTATGTGCCTTCGCTTGATATTCTCCAGAAAAATTAAGGTCTATATCAGGTTCTTTATCTCCATCGAAACCAAGGAATGTTTCGAACGGTATATCCATTCCATCTTTGTCTAACATAGTTCCACACTTTGGACATTCTTTATCTGGAAGATCAAATCCATTTTTTATATTATAGTCTGTGAAATCTGAATACTTACAGTTTGGACATCTATAGTGTGGTTGAAGCGAATTAACCTCTGTTATTCCAGTCATATTTGCAACAAATGATGAACCAACAGATCCTCTTGAACCAACCAAGTATCCATCTTCATTTGATTTGTTAACTAGTTTTTGAGCGATAATATACATAACGGAGAACCCATTTTTTATAATTGAATCAAGTTCCTTATCTATACGAGCTTGAACAATTTCAGGAAGCGGATCTCCATATAATTCAATAGCACGCTTCATTGTTATATTTCTTATTGTTTCTTCACAACCCTCAATGTGTGGAGTCGCTTTATAATCTGCTATTGGATTTATTTTGTCACACATATCAGCTATTTTATTCGTATTCGTTACAACAACTTCATATGCTTTTTCTTGTCCTAAATATTGAAATTCTTTAAGCATTTCTTCAGTTGTTCTAAAATAAAGAGGTGCTTGTTCATCTGCATCATCATATCCTTGACCAGCTTGAAGAATTCTTCTATAAACTTCATCCTCTGGATTTAAAAAGTGAACATCACAAGTTGCAACTACAGGTTTATTCATTTTTTCACCAAGAGCAACAATTTTTTTATTGAATTCTATTAATGTATCAATACTAGGAACCGTACCATTTCTAACCATAAACATGTTGTTTCCAATTGGTTGAATTTCTAAATAATCATAAAATTCTGCAATTGCTTCTAAATCTTCTTCTGATTTACCATCAACAATTGCTCTAAAAAGTTCACCTTGCTCACAAGCGCTTCCCAATATTAATCCCTCAGAATGTTTCATTAATAAACTCTTTAAAATTCTTGGTTTTTTGTAAAAATAATCAACATGTGAATATGAGATTAATTTATATAAGTTTTTTAATCCTGTTTTATTTGATGCAAGAATAACAGCATGATACGTTGGAAGTGTTTTGAAATTAACATCTTCGGCGAGTTTCACATCAATATCATTAAGTGTTGTTATTTCTTTTTCTCTAAGAACACCAAGCATAACATTAAATACGGCAACCAAAGTTTCAACATCAGCAAGCGCTCTATGTGCAACATCAACTTTTATATTTAATTGTTCGGCAATATATCCTAATTTATACTTTTTAAAATCTGGATATATTTCTTTTGCAAGTGCCAATGTATCAATAAATGTATTATCAAATTTAAGACCTAATTGCTCAGCGTTATGTCTTATAAAGCCAACATCAAAATTTGCATTATGTGCAACAACAATACTGTCACCAACAAACTCAATCACTTTTGGCATTACTTTATCGATTGTTTCAGCATCTTTAACCATATCATCTGTGATATGTGTAACCTCAACAACTTTTGGTGGAATTGGTTTTTCAGGATTTACAAAACACTCGAACGTATCTATAACCTCACCATTTTTCACTTTCATAATACCAAACTCAGTAATTTTTTCTGTTTGTCTTGATAAACCTGTTGTTTCAATATCCAAAACACAATAAGTTAAATCATCTAAAGATTCTGTACTTTTTGCTTCATATACTGAAGTAACATTATCAGGCGCAAGATAGGCTTCAACACCATAAATAACTTTTATATCAGAATCCTTAGCAGCCTTTTTCGCTTCAGGATAACTTTGAGCAACACCATGATCAGTAATTGCAATAGCTTTGTGCCCCCATTTAATCGCTGTTTTTATTAAATCAGTAGCTGATGAAACAGCATCCATTTGACTCATTTGTGTATGTAGATGAAGCTCAACACGCTTTTCCTCCGAATTATCCATTCTCTTCTTTTCTTCAAAAGTAGTTTCTTCTATCATGCTCGCAATAACACCAAACTCTTTTGAGAAACTATTATATTCATAAGTTCCAACCAAACGAACAGCTGGAATCTTTTTCATTTTAGGATGAACTTCCTCATATTCATTTGCTTTTAAAAATGCTTTTACGTTTATCGAACTCGAACCATCATATATATCAAAAGAAATCAGAAAACCACCATTTTTAGTTTCTCTGCTATCATAGTTACTAACTTTGCCACTTAAAATAATTTCATTTTGTTCTGGCGAAAGATTTGCAATCTTGATTTCTTTTGGATTTGATGGAACTTTCCAACCTTTAAATATAAGCATCTCTGGATCTTTAATAAATTCCATACCTTTTTTTCTATTATTTCTAAAAGTATCTTTTGACTCTGAATTAGATTTTTGAGGCATACTCGATGCATATTCTTCAGAACTCATAGGAATATTAGACGTATTAGAAACATTTATATTTCCACTTTCATTTTTAATTTGTGTGTTAGAGTTCGGAACACTTTTTGTAGTGGTTTTAGCAGATGTATTTTGTGAAAGATTTTTTTGTTTCTCTTCATGTTCACTTTTTTGTTTTTCTAATAGATTCCTTATAATTTCTTGTTCTTTACTCAGAGAATCTTCAATAACTTCAGGTTCTTTAAAAACAACCTGAACATTTCTTCCAAAAGAATTTCTAATATATTCTTCTATAAGTTTATCTGAGTTACGTTGTTCCAGCATAAATTTACTTTTGGAACTCAAATTTACATTAACATTATCACCTTGTATATCAATTGTGCTACCTCCTAATGCCGCTTTTATTGCTACATATTTTTTTGAAAAAAAGTCAACAACTTCATTCCAAATTATTTCGTTATTTTCCACAATAATTACCCCCAACTTATGTAATCATTCATTTGTAAAATCACAAATAATTTCCAGACAATAGAATATCATATTGCATCAATTTGGTAAAACACAAAATTAAGAAATAATATAAAAAGTAAAATATTTTCTTGACATCTTATGTAAACTGTGATATTATAATTTTATACTCTAACCTGAAGTATGGATTGGTTCCCGGTAACGATGGGGGATGCCCCACGGATATCGAGGTTATAAGCTCTAGGTGCCGAGGAGAAGATTCCGTTGAGGTGCGATTCGGGGCTTGATGTGTATGGATGGCGTTTAGGAGTATAAAAATTTAATGTGGAAGGAGCAAGTTAATGTACTGCTCAGAAAACTAGGGGGCGCATGCAATCCATTAATCTGATTGTATGCGTTTTCTTTTTGTCTATCTTAGAAAATAAAAATGGACAAGAGAAACATCCCTTTGTCCATTCTATCTATTTTTCAATTGCATTTTTTAGATATGCATCCATAAAATCGCTTATCTCTCCATTCATTACCGCATCAACATTTCCTGTTTCAAAATTTGTTCTGTGGTCTTTTACCATTGTATATGGGCAAAAAACGTATGAACGTATTTGACTTCCCCAGGCAATCTCTCTTTGAACACCTTTTAAGTCTTCTATTTTTTCCTTATTTTCGCGTTCTTTTAATTCCATTAATTTTGAAATAAGCATTTTCATTGCTTTATCTCTATTTTGAATTTGTGAGCGTTGTGTTTGACACGAAACAATTATATTTGTTGGAATATGAGTTATTCTTATTGCAGATTCTGTTTTGTTTACATGTTGTCCACCAGCTCCACTCGAACGATACGTATCTACTTTTAAATCATTAGGATCTATTTGAATATCTAAATCGTCTGAAACTTCTGGAATCACTTCAACTGATGCAAATGATGTATGCCTTCTTCCTGCAGAATCAAATGGAGATATTCTTACTAATCTATGAACTCCACTCTCACCTTTTAAATATCCATATGCATTATCACCTGATACACTAAACGTTACACTTTTTATTCCCGCAACATCTCCGTCTAAATAATCAAGTTCTTCAAGCTTATATCCATTTTTTTCACACCACATTGAGTACATTCTATATAGCATTTCTGCCCAATCTTGTGATTCTGTTCCACCAGCACCTGGATGTATTGTTATAATTGCATTACTAGAATCATGCTTGCCAGATAGTAAGTTTGAAATTTCTAATTTTTCTAATTCTTTTGCTATTTCTTTAATATTTTGTCTTACTTCACTAACAACATTTTCATCATTTGCTTCTATTCCAAGTTCTATTAAGACTACTGTATCTTGTATAAACGAATCTAACGAATTAAATTCATTTACTTTATTTTTTAACATTTTTATTTCTTGCAAAACTTTTGTCGAATTATCCATGTCGTTCCAAAAATCAGCATCTTTTGTTTGCTCTTCTAATTCTAATAATTTTTTAATTTTATTAGAAATGTCAAAGAGATTCACCCAATTCTTTTAACTTTTTTTCGAACTCTTTTAATTCTTTAAGTTTTTCCTCAAGTTCAAACATCTAATCACATCCTTTATTCAGTTATTAAATATTTGCTGATTATATCATTATTTATATTTTTATACAACAAAAAGGTGCCATAAGAATAACACCTTTTTATTTATTTTTAGTTCTCTTTTTAATCGTTTATTATATTTGAAATATTTGAAACTTCTTTTTCAGTTTCTGTTTCATGCAAATGTCTAGCATCTTTGTTTCGATATTTGCTATACATGATTCCAAAATATATAATTCCCACTAGCATCTTTCACTTCTTGATAACTATATAACCATACTGGCAAATACGCTGCTTTCCATTGTGTTCCTTTAATATCAAGCCTTTCTTCTTCCCATCGTACACCTCTATCATACATAGTTAATGAAGTATTTGCAGCATGTCTAGCGTTCCATTTAACGCAGTTTTCAGTATCAAATGGCATTATCGCATTTATAACGTTATTTGTATTGGTATCTGATTTTTTTATCTTATCAGAATTTGATTCCACAGTTAGACCTTTTATTGTCAAATCAAAATAACGTTCAACTCTATACAAATCAGCATCATAATACCTTTTTTTGTTTTCATCACTACCACGTGTATATGTTCTAACAAGACGTTCTCCCTTACCTCTTAAAAAAGCCTCCGAATTGACATCGACAACCATGTAAGGGAAATACACACCCATTATATTTTCTGTTGTAAACTCTTTTTTAAATTGTGAGTTAGCAAAAAATTTTCTCTTATTAACAAACTTATCAATTTGTGTTCTTGCATCTGCCTTTGATAATTTAAATGGCAATACAACATCTGGAATGCTTCCGTTTGGAATTTGTTCGTTTACGGATAACATACTTCTACACCAATGACATCTCGCTTGTGGTGCCTTTGACGTATCAATTACAACTTCAGCGCCACAACTCTCACATTTAAATGTAATAACATCATTAGTATCTTGAGCTATATCTTGAGCTCCTGAACCTATTATATTACCAGTTAACTTGCTTATATCAGTCTCCAAACCTTCAACTTTTTCTGGTTCAAATTCATTTCTACAAAAATTACATCTTAACTTTCCAGTATTTGCATTTAAAGAAATAGCGTTAGAATTTTCTAACATCGGCTACACCCCCAAAAGTTTCGCTTTAGCTTTATCAAATTCTTCTTGAGAAATTATTCCTTCATCTAATAATTTTTTCAATTTTCTAATTTTTTTGTATGGATCTTCTTCATCTTCCTTATCTTCATCAGCTTGAGGTGCTTGCTGTGGAACATTACTAACAGCTCCCATACGTCTAGCTTTTCTTAATTCTGTATCTTGTTTTCTAATTTCATCTAATGCTTCTTGAGTTTTTTGATCATAATTAACACCTGATATTTTTATTCCTCGATTTGTACTCCAAACATATGTGTTTTCAACTTCCTCATCCATTGTTTGTGCAAATCTGTCTTGGTTAGCTTGGATATGATCCATTGTATCTGAATTATTGGCCTTTGCTTGTTGTGAAAATCTCGCAAAAGCACCTGTTAAACAAGTTAAGAAATCATCAAACAATTGATTTCCAGCCTCATTGTCCATATCATTAAAATCAAAAATTGGAGCATTTGGTTGTAAATATTTTGCTGGTACGAATTGTTTTATAAATAATAATGGATCAGATATCTTTAAAGAATAAGTACCTCTAGCCATACCACCCGCTTTCAATTCTAAGTAAGAATCATTCCAATATAATGGTTCTTGTGTTCCAAATCTAATTCTAGAAATCTATTTCAAATTAACAAAGAATGCTAATTGTTCTGAAGCAGCTTGTCCTCCAAATTTAAATCTTTCCCATGCTGTAGCAGGAACCATATCCATTGGTTTGTAAAAATCCTTCCATTGATCTGCAAAAGCTCCACCTAATGCACCTGTAAAAGCTTTTATAAATCCCATAAAAAAATCTCCTCCATTGTTTTTGTCATTTTTAGGATAACATTTTTGTCAAATATTGTAAATAAATTTCATCTTAAAAAAAGCAACACCTTGTATTTCGCTTTATATCAATCAAGCATATAATTATTTCACTTTTCACCTTTTTATGATATTATTAAACCTGTGATATATTCAGAAAGGAGAAATTTATGAAATATTATATCGATTTCGATAACACATTATTTAATACACCACTTTTAACAAATGCTATGCTTACACTTATTTCTAATGAAATATTTAAAGAACATAGTTCGTTAAATTTTGATGAAGTTTATGCTGAATGTAAAAGTATGTTTAATAGAGAACATATTTATAATATTTATAATATTTATGAACTTGCTTTATACTTTTCGGAAAAATATAACCTAGATTCTGAAAAAGTTAGAAAAAATTTAAACCATATAATTGCAAACACTGAAGATTTTCTTTATGAAGATTCAATCGATTTTTTAAAAAAATTAAAAGAAGCTGGTCATAATTTATATATTCTTTCACATGATGCAAACAGCTTAACATATCAATCAGCAAAAATTTCTGGCTCTGGAATTGCTAATTATTTCGATGCTCTTTATATTACTTCTGTGCCTAAATATACTCTTGACATTAATTATGAGGATGGTATTTTTATTGATGATAATCCTTCAGATTTATTAGGTTTATATTCTAAAAATCCAATTCAAGTAATAAGAATAAGACGAGAAGGTAATAAATATTCTAGTAAAGAAATTGATAATTCAAACATCAAAGAGTATAAAACTTTATCTGAAATAGTTTTATAGTCAATCTGTTTTTCAATATTAAGGAGGAATTTATGGAAAAGAAAAAAATAGTAGTTTTTGGTGGAGGTACTGGAGCCTCAAATGTATTAAAAGGCTTAAAATATTTTCCTGTAGATATTACTGCAATTATTACTGTTTCTGATAATGGTAGAAGTACAGGAAGACTTAGAAAAGAATTTTCTACTCCTGCTGTTGGAGATATTAGGCATGTACTTAGCAATCTTTCTACATTACCTGATGAGGTAAAAAATATAATGGAATACAGAATGTCTACATACAGTGATTTAAATGGTCATTCTATGGGAAACTTAATTTTAACATCATTTTTCAAAGAAACTGGAAATCTAAAGAAAAGTATAGAATATATGAGTGAATTGCTAAGGATCGAACACACCGTTCTTCCACTTTCTGAAGATTATCTTACTCTAATGGGTGAAACTGACGATGGTGAGATTATTGAAGGTGAAGAAGAAATTACATATGCAAAGAAACACTATAAACGTATTTTTTATAAGGAAGATTTTCATGTACTGCCAGAAGTATTAAATAGCATTAAAGAAGCTGATTTAATCATTCTTAGCATGGGCAGTCTTTATACAAGTATTCTTCCACACCTTATATGCGCAGATGTTGCGAAAGCTATCAATGCTGCAAAAGCAAAAGTTATTTATGTATGTAACGCTATGACACAACCTGGTGAAACTGATAACTTTGGCGTAAGTGACCACGTTAATGTACTTGAAAGCTATATTGGAAAAGATAGATTAGACGCTGTAATTGTTAGTAACAATGTTATGCCAGACGAATTACTTAAAAAGTATTCTACTGAAGAACAAAAAGACCAAGTTGTTATTGATTATGATAATATTAGAAAAGCTGAATATGAACTTATCGAATCAGATCTTTTAACCACAGCTGATGGTACAATCAAACATGATACTTTGAAATTAAGTTCTCTTATATTCTTATATTTGATGAATAATACCTAAAAATAAAAGCGAAGTCAGAACTTTCCTGACTTCGCTTTTTACTATGCGTTCACTCCACAACACTTCTTATACTTCTTCCCCGAACCACATGGACAATAAACTCAAATATTATCTATATTTTTAATATTATTAGTATTATCTGTATTTCTTGATTTATCAAGTTTTGTAAGTTTCGTATATATAATATTTATAGTATTCTATTTATTATGAATATTCATACTCTGGCAACAAATTGTCAACATTGTAGGTAAACTTGACTTCAAATTTTCAGGTATCGATTGTATTAACTGATATTCCTATTGGCTTCGAAATATCTTTTAGCGCATATTCTGCACTTATTTTATCTTTTCCTTTATACCTTCTAAAACTTCTTTTGCCGCATCTTTATCTCCTGACCATAATATAAAATTTTTCTTGTCATCTTGAGAAAAAGTATAATCCTCGCTCTGAGCATATCTTAAAAAATAATCTTTTCCTTCTTTTTGACGCATTCCATTCTGCCTTTTACTTCCTCTAGTCTATAATTTCTAGCATTTTCAATTCTTTGTATTAAGCTATTAGGTTCAATTCCAGAATTTTTATTTTTAGATAATCCATACAATATTTGAAAATACTCATCTCTTGTTTTGTCAAAATTTTTTGATTATAAATTTCTATAAGTCTTTGAACTATTAAATCATCAGACATATGATCTGCTCCTTATATTTAACATTTTTACTTTTGTTTTTTCACTTAATATTATGAAGCGTGAAAACTTACCACTTCAAAATTATTCTTATAATCCATTTCAATTAAAGCATTAAATTTATTACAAAATCCTTCAAATTCAATTGAAAGCATATTCAAATTCTCATTTATATTGACATTTTTTATCAAAATATCATCCTTAATTTTTTCCATAATAATAAATTTAAAATTTGAATTTAAAACGTCCATAATATTTTCAGGAGTAATTTCAATATTATAAATATTTGTTGAAAATTGAGTATTACCCCATGTTGGTTTAACAGTTAAAAATTTGTAAAAATTGTTGTACTCCCAAAAAGGGTATGCGGTATCTTTAAGATTAGAAAACATATAAAATAAAACTTTAGAATCGAATACAGCTATATTTTCATTTAGTAGTTTTATAACACTTTTTATTGCATCATCACTATCTGATTCAATTTCTGAAAAACTGTATTTTCCTAAAACTCCAAAATTTATTTCATCTCCTACATTTTGAGTTCTGTAATATGTAATTCCATGTAGTAGCGGTTCTACTGCACTTCTAAAATCATCAACCTCATGAGTTAAAAATTTTGATTCCCATACAGAAACTTCATTATTGTGGCTATCACCATAATCGTCAACAAAATCTACAAGTTCCCAATATGCTGATTCATATTTCTTTTGTTTTATACAATTACAAAAATCTTCATACGTTCCTCTTTGTCTTTTACTTATATCTGTAGGTTCTTTGGCTAAACTTTCCTTATTCTCATCAAGAAAATTTCTTGCATTCATAAGATTACAAAGCATTATATTTAAAATTTCTGCAGAAGATAATATTCTTTTTTCTTGATTAATCAAATTATTATCTAATATACTTTTCAAAAGTTCTCTTAATCCATCTTCTTTTGATGTTTCACAATATTTTTTTGTTTCTTTTATATTCAAACTATCATTTTCAGATTCAATATTTTCTGCAATATTTTTAGATTTATCTGGCATACTTTTTTCATTAGTCCCTACCTTTATATTTTTAAAAGCATTATCTATTATTTCTTCTGTATTGTCCATTTGCCAACCTGAAATAGTAATTCTATATCCATTTACATATCCCATTTTATATATTTTAAAAGGCAGATCATTACGATTAGTATATTTCAAAACATATGCTTCAATAAGAGTATTATTTATCATCTCTTCTCTATGTGAAATCTCATCCATACTATTTTCTTTTTTGTTTTTTTCTATCCATTCTCTAGCTCCTAGTTTAAATCCATTTTCACCATTCTCGCACTTTGAAATCATGACACGTACTTTTTGAGTTTTATCTTCTTTGATTTCAAAAACTGTTGGAGCCACCTTAACGTATTCTCCCAAATTAACAGGAAAGTAAAATTTAAATGTTGGATATCCTTCTATTTGTTGAGAGAATTCTTTTAAAGTACTTTCATCTTTATTTTCTAATTTTGCCTTTTTGTCTTCCACTATATTTCTGTCAAACGCATAACTTTTACCATCTTCCAACGTCCCAACAGCACTTTGTAACTTATTATTTTCAAATATATAAACAACTTTTGCATCGTTATAAAAATAAACAATAACTTCATTATTAATTTCTTCAAACTTATTACTACTTTCAGAAATAAGTTTAATTATACTTTCTTTTTCATTAAGTTCTTTAGCATTATTTATATTATCAATTATCATTCCAATAGTTTGAGGATAGAAAACCGATGCAATCAATTTATGTTTTTTCAAATTTTCATTTTCCACTTGAATATTTGCACCACTTTTCTTTGATATCTCTTTTTCAAAAGCATCAAAAAGTTGAGAATAATATTCATCATAATATCCAACTATTTCACATATATGTATAATTTCACCCACTATAGTTTTTCGGCTAGGAAACGCAAAAATAATTTTATTATTCTCATCTTTTAACTTTAATACTTTAACACCACTAATACAAAAATTATTATCAAATGTAACTTTTAAGTTAGCTACTATAACATCACTATCATTTATAGGTTCAACTAAAATTTCAATCTTAGGCTTAGTAAACTCTCCTTCATATATATGCTCTGTTTTTTCTGAATTATATAAATTTAAAACTTCTCTTGAAACATACTCTCTAAATTCAGAATTAATTGAATAACATACATCCACAAAATTACCCTCTTTATTTTTTCTTGCAGGCATTGCCACGAAAAATCCGTTAGAAGCTTGTACAATTTTAATATCTCTTATTGTAACACAATTATCAAAAGTTAAAGTTACTATTGCTTTCATACGACTATCTTCGTTATTAATTTTAGTCATTTTAATTTCCGAAATTTTCACGTTTTATCCCTCCGTTATTTTTTTATATTAATTATTTATCCCTAATATTATTATCTATAAATACTATTCTTTATTAATA
>CASDSU010000016.1 GCA_949283575.1 uncultured Eubacteriales bacterium | reverse complement strand
TATAATCTACTGCAAAAAATATAATCCCTAAAATAACTACAATTCCTACAATAATAAACAATATTTTCAATCCTCTTTTCATAAACATCACCCTTTTTACCTTTCATTTTACAATTTAATCTTGAAGATAACTTACTATTTATCTAACTATTATTTCCTATTTTCTTATTTTCAAATAATAAAAGCACACTAAATATTATTTCTATTACTATCATCATCATTGCAAGAATATAACTTGCAAAATTCAAACCAACTATTAGAGATAATATTGGAATAATTATTGACAATGCCATATATGATTTTGAATTATATAACCAACCATAAGGTAATAAATGAGCTCCAAAAATCATAGCAATAACCATTAACATTTTATCTGGCAATGTAGGATAAACCCACATTGCTATTAAAAGATATATCATTTGATTTGCAGAAAATAATATACCTAAATTATTTAATGGATTACTTTTATCTTGAAATTGTATTTTCAATATTTTGGATATTAAAAACGATATTGGCAATAATGGTGCTGTACAACAAAATGTTAATAGATTTTTTGTTAATATAGGAAAACTTGTTAATTGTACCATTAAAACCATAGTCCATATTACTATTGACGCAAGAATAAAATGGATACCTTTCTTTTGTTTTTTTATGCAATCTTTTTTTAATTGTTCTAAATTCATTTTCTAATCCTCTCTACACATTACTATTTATTTAATTCTTTTTCTAAATCTTTCATATATCTTTTCTGTTGACTCTTTAAATAAGACTTTGCTAACAGTTTCATAATAAAATTATTTACTTCTATTTCTTCAGTAAAGTCTAGTTCAATATTACCATTTGGAAGTTCTTTAAAAATACCAATCCATTTACCTTTTAAATTAGCATTTTCTAAATCAAATTTATACTCTTTTAACTTTTCTTTTGCAGTAATAGTAAAGTATGTAGGAAAGTTATTTGCAGTATATTCAACAAAATGTGTTTCATCTATTATTTCTATTTTGGATAGATCTGTTCTCCATTTATAATTTGAATTATCTGTAATAATATCCCACAACTTGTTTTTATCGCAAGAAAATTGCTTTTTTATATTTGATTTTATCATAATAACCTCCATAAATTACTATTTTCGCTTATGATTATATCACACAAGATTAAGTATATCTACATTTCTATATTATTTTCTTGAGCATAATTTAACTCAATATATTGTTCGGCTTTTTCCATCGTATTTTCAAACCTATTGAATAAATCTATCATTTTAACTTGCTTATCATTGTAGGGGTATTCTTCTTTTGTACCAATTAAATTATTATTTTCTCTTTGTATATTTCTTAAATCTATTCCTGCTAGTATTGTTCCTGCAACTCTAATACTTTGAAACCTATTTTTGGGGTTATCATTTTCAAAAAGTTTTAATAGTTTTTCATCCTTGCTAGTATCTTCTCTAAAAGCATTTCTTAATTTTTCCATCTCATTATTTATATAATTACAATAAGATTCCATTTCAGAGTGATAAATATATTTATTTGAGTTTAAAGTAACTATAATTTCTCTTAATTTTAAAGGTGTAATATCTAATTCAAATTTTAGTTTTTCAAAGGCAATATCCTTACTATTTCCACATTTTATAAATTCATTATATTTGTCAAAACTAAATTTTAAATCTACAAATAATTTATTAAATTTATGACCTTGTTCTTTTTTATCATAGAAAAATATAGTTTTCCCTGTTGCATCATCTAGTAAATCAGTTATCTTCTCGCATTCCTCAAAGGAATAGCCATTTGATAAAAATTCTCCAACAGGATATATATTTTGTTTTATAAATTCTGAACGACCTTTATAAAGATTATCATATAAATACTTTAACTTATCATAATTTAGCTTATTTTCATTTACTCGATCTGAAATATAATCTTCTAAATCCGTAAAGTATGATATATTTTTAAATTTACTAACTAATACTTTTGTTTTTATATCCAAATAAACCACCTCTTTCTAAACTTCATTTCCCCAACAGTCCCATCCATCAACAGTCTGTCTTGCAAATAATTCAATTCTAGGTAAATCTCCAACAAGCTCTATTATTTTATCTCTAATTACATCAGGCTTTTTACTGTGTTCTTCAATAGGCTCATATACTATTTGAGAAACTTTACTGGATTTTCTTTTAATTGTTCCTTTTGTACCGATTAAACACAATTCTGAATTTGCTCTAGTCCAATGTCCCATACCAAAGAAAAAAGTGTTGCTTTTCTTATTTCTTTTTATCCAATTAAAGCCACAAGTTTTATACTTAAATCCCCATTCTTTCATTGTTCTTAAACCTTCTAATAAACAGGGGAATGTAACCCACAAAAAAAGAATACAATCACGATCTGAAATTTTTTTGATTGTATCTTTCATATTTACTATATCCTCTATATTCATTGTGGGGTAATGTTTTTCTGCTGTACCCATACCATCTCTCCAAGTTTTATACTTCCAAGGTGGATCTGCGTATATTATTTTGTATTTTTTATCAGTTGTATATATATCTGTTACCAATCTAAACCTCCTTTTCTCCATATAAATATTCTCTAGGATTTACAAAATCTCCATTTTGCGACATTCTTATTTCAAAGTGTAAATGTGAGCCTGTGCTATATCCGGGATTTGGATCTCTGTTAGGATCTCCTCCTTGAATTCCTATGATTGTGCCTTGTTCAACTTCTTGTCCTTCCACAACATCAATTCTTGCTAAATGAGCATAAAAAGTATAATATGTAGTACCACTTTCCGTTATATGTTTTATTTCAACACAATTTCCATAACCTTGTTGTACTCCTGCAAATACAATACTTCCTTTTTCAACACCTGTAATATTGGAGTGCCAAGCTCCTGCTAAATCAATTCCTGTATGAAAGCTTTGTTTTCCTGTAACAGGATGTACTCTAGATCCAAATTCACTTGTAACAGTTGCGTTTTGAACTGGCATAGGAAAAGTACCGTTGTATTCAAGTTCTCCAATTTGAGGAGTAGGGGCATAGGTATCGTGAATTTCAACTAATGAATAATAGGAATCGTCTGTTGCTTTTCCATCTTCTCCAAAACCAAAAAAGCTTTTAATTGTATCAATAGTAGATGTAATTGCAAAAATAGGAATTAAGATTATAAATACCATAATAACAATAGCAATAATAATCCCTATTATTAGTCTTTGCCTTTTTTCTTCATCTGTTATTTGACTAATTACTGCTTGTGCAATAAGTTTAAGTGTATGTGGATCTACTGCCATTAACGACCACCACCTTTACCAAAATACTCAAACTCAATAGGGAAGATATCAAACCTTACAAATATTCTGTTTGAGCCAATGATAAATAATGCTAAACCTCTTTTCTTTTTATATAAAAACTCTGCTTGTGCCTCACTTAGTTTAAATAATTCTGTTGATTCTTCTAAGTTTTGTCCATCTGTTCCCATTAAGATTTTATATGTTGCCATATCCAAAATCGCTTGTCCATACATTTTTACAGAACTATCTAGGAAGTCGACAATAGAATGAGAAATTATTACTAAACTTCCTTCATACTTTCTACACCTCTTAGCAACATTTCTTAAAAATATTAATGTTTGTGGTACTTCAGGATCTATAAGTAAATAAGCCTCATCACATACAAGCATTGTTTTTTCTTCTTTATCTTTACTCATAATTTCCCAACAATAAGTTAAAATATTAAAATATTGAGCTTTTTTTATTCTATCTGAAGCATTTTGCAAGTTAAAAGTGTCAAAGCATACCACTTGTGCCATATCATTTACTGAAGTATATCCATTAAATAAGCCTTTTTCTGCTCCTATACTAATTCCTCTAAATAAACTCTTTAAAGTTGCGAATATCTTTTGTTTATCCTTATCTTTTTCTGAATTAGCCTTTTCTTCAAGTAAATTATATAAGTCTGTCATTATCGGAAATTTATTATTAGGAATGCCTGTTATATCTGTATCCCAAGTTATACCAAATTTTCCATATAGTTCTTCTAATACTTCTTCTAAATAAGCAATTTGAATAGAATTTAATTCAGGATATAATAGTTTGAAAAAAGTCCTTAATGTTTGAAAATGGAGTGCCATAGCCCCCATTCCTTTGCCTTCATCTTTATATCCTAGTTCTTCTTCATTTTCATCGTCTAAAGGAACTTCTTTTATTTGTAAAGGATTTATAATTCCACCTCTACCACTACCAATATCAATCCATTTTTCTCCTAAATTTTCTGTCATTTCTTTATATTCTCTTTCAGGATCTATTAAGATTACTTTTGTATTTGTCATATATTCATTTAGAATTAAATGTTTAGCAACAGTTGATTTTCCAACACCTGCCGTACCCATAATTACAAAATTTGAGTTTGTTCTATCTCCACCTCTTTTCCAAGGATCAAGTATTACGATTCCTCCCTTTGTATCTCTTGCAAAATAATATTTATTTCCATCATTAAATCCTGAACTAGAAAAGGGAAGTCCACCAATCCAAGAACTTTCCAACATATTTCTATCAGCTATTTCTTTTATAACAGGATCTGTAATTGAAAAAGGCGACATTAACTTAAATGAGTTTTTACTCAAATTAGTTAATAATCGCCCTTTCATTTGCATTGTTGCAAGTTTAGTTGTTACAGCTTTAGACCTTTGTTTTAATTCTTCCATATCTTCAGCAATAACCATTATAGCAATAGTAACATATACAACAGTTTCTCCATTAAGATCAATTTTTTCAATTAGTTCTCTTGCATCTTCAATTTCTCTTTCTGTTCTTTGCCTTAATATTTCGTCTTTAATGCTATCATACTGAATTTCATTTTGCCTAATACCTTTACTTATATTCTGCATTAATGTATCTTTTTCAGTAGGAGATATATTTATAGAGCAAACTGTGTTAGGTATATTTGCAATGTTTTCAAGCCATCCAACTTTTACTTTTTGAGGGTATTTTGTTATTGCATAAACCCTGCCTAAGTAATCTCCAACTCTAAAATAATTTTTATAATATTCAATACCACCTATTGGGGCAAGAATATTAAGTAAAGTTAAGTTTTCTGTTATTCTTATAATTTCTTTATTCTTCAATTTAAGCCTCCTTCAGCATCAAAACTTTATCCTCAATATCTGTATCTTCTCTATGAGCATAATTCATATTTAAAAAGCTATTACATAATTGAATTAAAGAAGGCTCATCAAGGATTTCAGCCTTTATGCCACATCTTTCAAATTTATTACTTAAATCTAAGCACCTTTTTAATAAATCTTTCTCTGAATTGTCATCATATTTTGCATTTATCATTAAAAAAGATTGTCTTTCAACAATTTCGCCATTTAAAGACAATCTTTGTACTTCGTTTAAGTGTGTTTTTAGTAACTTTTTTTGAATTGTATTATCAGTTGTATTTATAATTTCTGTTAAATATTCCTGTAAAGGAGATATATCAACAGCTCTAGCAATATTAAAATATTTCATTTCTCCTTGTTCAGAAGAAAGTTCAGCAGATAATTCATTTATCAAGTTATTTTTTTCTCTATCTGTTAGTAATTGTGTATTTATTGAATATATTTTAATTCCTGCAATTACATTGCCATCTCTTGTATAAATATAATTATTTCTAATATCTAATATTCCAATTTCTTCATTACAAGTTTTTTCTTTTGTTTTTTTACCAAATATTATATTTAATAATTTTCCCAATATATTACCTCCATTTATTAAAATATTTATATCTGTATTGTTTTTGCGTATTAGCAAAATCAATTAAAAATTTAATTTGCCTAGTAACACATAAATTATTTTCATCTTTAGCAGTTGCTATAATTGTTCCTGCAACTCCTATAAATTCTATTAATACAGGTAATAAAAAACTACCCTTTAATTTATAAATAATTAAACTAATAGGAAGTAAACAAGCAAAAACAATTATCGTAGGTATAAGTTCTTTAAGTCCATATCCTTTAAAAAATTCCATTCTTGTTTTCACATTAGAAGGAATATATAACTTGTAGTCATCATTTTCCATTCTTAACCTCCATAATAATTTTTAATTAAGTCTAAAATTACAAATATTAGCTCTGCTATAATTCCAAAAACTATGGTATTTTTAATTTTCTTCTTATATGATCCTTGTGCATCTTCATCATAAATCATTTTAGTAAAGCAAAATATTACTCTAAAAACAACTCCAAGTGGAATTATAGCAACTCTTAATAAATCTATTATTTCATCTAATATTTCCATAGTTTACCCTTTCTTTAATGTACTTAGCTTTCTTTTAATTTGAGAAGAAAGCTCCATAGTTTTACTTGTAGTAACAATTACACTACTTATTCCTCCTGTTCCACCACCAAGCATAAATTCTTGTAGGAACTTAGGAGTTTTTATCGCCATTATAATCGCTGCGATTCCAAATAACATTTTCACATTCATTATCAGTATTATTGCGATTTTGCATAATATAATTTGTACCAAAACTGTTAAAATACTTTTTATAAGTTTTTCCGAGTAAGATTTAAAAACTCCTCCGTCAGGATTTACCAAACCAACACAAGCAAGTGGAAATCCTAATTTTAATACAAACATTTCTAATGCTCTCATTAAAAATTGTATATATAAAACAAATAATAGTATTAAAGCAATTAAAGCTATTATTGCTGTAAACAAACCTGCTGTTGCAATATTAGCAATAATGGTAGTAAGTGATATATTATTCGCTAAGTTCATAGCTGTTAATATGGATTCTCCAAAAGATTGAGCAATTTGAACTATCCAATCATATAAAACAGAGAAACTAATTGCTACTACTATTGCTCTAACAAAATAGACAATGTAGGTAAGAGGAGGAGTATCAGCTTCTCCATCTGTCCATAAAATATACATATCAAAACCTTTTTTTAAAAACTTTAATACTATTAAGGATATTGCTAAACTTAATATAAGTGCTTTTAATTCAGAAAAATCAACTACTGTACTACCAAAATTTGAGGCAATGTAATTTTCAGAATTAAAGCACATATCAATAAGTCCATTAAATGCAGAATTTATTACATTATCAGCACCACCAATAATACTGGTAATTAAGCCAGTTAAAATTGATTCCAAAATGTACCTCCTTATTTATAATATCCAACAATTAAGTTTATAAGTCCACTAGCAACTATTACACCTACACAACAAATAATTGCTATTTTAATTCTTGAATCCCACCTTTTGCCATCCATTTCATCACTTGATGATTTTCTAAGCAAGTAATATCCAATCAATAATACTGTAAGTACAGGAGCAAGTATTAAAAGCCAATTTGTTAAATCAGTAATTAAATTTTGTGTACCTGTTGCTATCTTGCTGTCTTGCACAGCTCCAAAACAAGTGCTTGTTGCACAAAAAAGACTTGTTATAACAAGTCCTGCTTTTCCTATTCTTCCTAAATACTTTTTTGTTTTTTCTTTTATTTTCCTCATACATAAATTCTCCTTATCTATAAACATTCCATATTCCCCATAGTTTTATATCTTCAATTTCTTTAATAGGTCTTTGATTTTCTCTTTCTAATCTTAATTTTCTGTTATGCTCTTGATTTCCCATACCAAACAATTTGTTAAATTTCCATTTAGAAATATCAGGTAGTTTAGTTATTATAGGGAATAGACCTGCTTGAATTATTAAAACATACGGTCTTTCAATTCTAAGTATTTCATCTTCTGTAAGTAAATTTCTGCTAATTAAATTAACAGATTCAGAATTACTGCCATTTTGATATTTGCTATAACTACTTGATCTACTATAACTAGAAGTAGTATAAGTTCCTAATTTTTTTGAGATTATACTTGCCGTTTCATTTGAGGCAGTTTTCAAATATATCCAAGTCTGACAGTTATCTCTAATATTTTCAGCAATTTCACGACCATATTTGTTGTCAAGTTGTGAAAAAGATTGTAAAAATAAATTAAATCTAATTCTTCTACCACCTGCAACAGTAAGCATATTTCCAAAAGCAGGTATGGTAGTAAAATTTCCAAACTCATCTAAAATATAATTAACTCTTATCTTTAGCTCTCCACCTCGTTCGTCAGCAGATTCTACAAGTGAAACATAGTTTTGATAAACAAAAAGTGAGGCAAGAGGATAATAAGTTGTTTTCTCATCAGGAAGTATAATATAAGTAACAGTTTTTCTTTCTCCTGATTGTTTTAGACTAAAATCACTTTTACAGGTCATTCCATAAATGCTTTTACTTGTAAATAACCTAAGTGTAGTTAGTGCTGAAGTGAAAAAAGATCCTCTTGTTTTTTCAGGTGCAATTCTTGCGATATTAAAAATTGTACTTGCAGGATGTTCAGGTGGTAAACTTTCAATGTATTTATTTATAGGCATTTGTTGTCCTACTGTTTTACACATCTCTGATATAAAAGAATATACATTAGTCAAATTCTGATATTCAGGATGTTCTTTATTATCAAAAACTACACTCATAATAGCTCCTGCTATTACTGACATTTCGCCATCTCTCCATATCTTTTCCATTTTAGTTTCTTCATTTCCAACTAAACTTTGAGTTATATCCCAAGCATATTCTTCAGCTTTTCTAAAGTCATTTTTATTTACTGCATCTATAACAGGTTGTAAAAAATTATATCTCGTACTTTTGGTAGGATTCTTAAAATCTAAAGTTATAATTTTATATCCCAAGTTTTCTAAAAACATTGAAGTATAATGATATATTTCAGCTTTCGGATCTGAAATAATCATACTTTCTCCTGCTAAGCCAAGATTTCCAACTGTTTGTAATACAATACTCCTTGTTTTACCACTCCTTGTAGCTCCAACTACCAAACTATGAATATTATCATCAATATAATAAATATTCTCTTTATTTTTTTGTTTTTCATAGCCTATAACAATTCCACCTGAATTAAATGTAGTATTTGTATCACTTATAGTGTTACATTTAAAAGCTTTTTTAAACTCTTTTTTTGAAAGCCACCTAGCTGTACCGTGTTGTCCTTGTCCCATTATTTCAGGTGTTTTTAATTTATCTGTAACACTTACCGTTTCACTTTGAAAAACATTCTTATTTCCAAAACCAAAAAGCATAATAAATACAATTTCAAAAAGCAAATAAACAAGAAAAAATAGTAGTAATAATTGTTTATCAACTACTATTTGAGAAAATTCTATTTTAGCAAGTTTTGTGTGGATTATAGCACTTAAATAAATACTTAGGGGGATATTAAGTATTGATAAAACTGCTACTATACCAAATTTTCTTTTATTCATTTTCTAATTCATCTCCTTGTTCTAAATCATTTTCTATTTGAAATTCAACAGTATATGCTTTTATTTGTTCTTCAGTCAAATCTTTAAAATCTTGATGTTTCTCGTCATTACCTGTTATTACAAAATTTCCTCTTATATTCAATCCGTCAATAGTTCTATTTACTGGAAGTAATTTTTTAAAGGCATCCTCGTTATAAACTATAAGAACATCTTTATATTTTATAACCTCAATATTTTCATTGCCTACAATTCTTCTTAAAGTATTTAGCCTATTAGGAATTCTTTTTAATTCAGGATCTTTACTATTTTCAACTATGAGAACTAACATATTCTGTTTTTCAATAATTACCACCTCCTAGAATTCCATTTCGTCTAATTCTTCTGTACTATAATGCATCTCTATAACTAATTCCTTTTTAGCACTTTTATTTAAACCAGTTAATGTAGGTGTATCTTCAGCTTGTCTGTTTCTGCTTAATTGTTCAATAATATCTGCAAGGCTAGAGTGAATACTTTTATATTTAACTTTTTCTTTACATACACTTTTAATGAATTTCTTAGATTTTTCTTTAAAATATTTCTCCATATTTTCTCGTAAATATTTTTCATTATGGAGCTTTTTATCACTACATTTATAACCTTTTGGAGTAGTGTATATAATGCTTAATTTTTCTTTACTCCAATTTACTTTGTAGCCTAATTTGTTCATTTCTCTAAAGAATTCATACTTGTTATTTGTTTTTTCCATTACAGAATCTATATCGTGTATAAGTAGCTGTTTCCAACTAATACCTTTTAATCTTGCTTGATATTCATTTATCTTAATATCTGATATTTTTGATTTATTTTCTGTAACAATAAGTCCGTATTCTTTACAAATTTGATTTGAAAATTCTTTTATTTTTTGTAAATCTTGTTTACTTTGATGGAACTTCAAACCTGTTTTATAATTCACAGTATTTAAAACAATATGATTATGTATATGTTTTCTATCAATATGTGTAGCAACTACAACTTGAAATCCTTTAAAGTATTCTGCCATCCTTATTCCTATTTCGTGAGCTTGTTCATAAGTCAATTTATCAGTAGGAGAAAAAGATTGCACAAAGTGTATTTTTTCTCTACCAATTAGCTTGTTATACATTTTCTTAACTGTCATCATTTCTTCATAAGCTATTTCTGGTATGCAATCTTTACCTGAAATTAGCTTTTTATCTGTTTTTTCTTCTTTACATATATAATTTAAAGTCTTTTTTAAACTGACTTTGTTGTTAATAAATTTAATGATTGCCATAACTTTTGTAACTCCTTTTTTGTATCTTCTAAATCAACACAAGTAATTATTCTGCTATTAGCTAATCTTGTTAATTGATTAATATTATTTCCTATTCGTCTAAGTTCTGTTATCATTTCAGGTAATTCATTTATAACTATAATTTCTTTACCAATAGAACTTTTGATTATATATTCAGAAATACTTTTATTAGCTTGTTTGCTTTTTGTTGTTATAAGCATCTTTTCTTCAGGAGTTACCCTTATTTCTATTCTGTCTGTTTTTCTCAATATATCTCCTTCCTTGTGTTAATAAAACTTATGTGGTGTAACCACTCGATCAAAAAAAGGTACTTTTTGCTCCCTTTGTCAGTACAAAGGGGAATCTTGCTATATATCGCTGTAGCTCTTAAAGTAGTCATCTAATAATTTCTTAACCAAAATACTAAATTCTTTATCTGAATTAAACTTGTCTTTATATTCTTTAAATACTTGTTTATTCAGTTTTCCTGTAAATTTTTCTACTTTGTTTTTGCCATTTTTTAATAGTTTTAATACCTCTGTATAAGTAATGTTATTTTTATTTGCTCTTATTTTCTGAGATTGCACAAGTGATAATTTTATTTGTTCATCTTCTATTACTTGATTTACTATTTCTTGTTCTTCTTTAGATAAATAAGAAAGTTCAACTCCTGCTCTCGTAGATAAATCTTCATTTATTATTTTTTCTTGTAAAGACTTAATAAGTTCTGTAAGCCTTATATATCTATAAATTTGAGTTTTACTATCTTCAGTTCCCATTGGGGAATTATCTTCAAAATCATTGATATTACTTATGTTAGGGTTATTTTTTAATATTTCCATTTTCATTTTATAAGCATAACCTTTTTCAATAGGATTAATTTTATCTCTATTACAAAGGTTAGTATCTATCATAATTAAAGTTGCTTTATCGTCATCACAATCCACAATTTGAGCAGGAATAGTGGATAAGTTAAGTTCTTTTGAACATTCTACTCTGTTATGCCCTGAAATAATTTCGTATTTTTCATTTTCAATTTTTCTAACAATAATAGGTACTAAAACTCCATTTTCTCTAATACTTTCTAAAACTTCTTGCTTTTTAATTTCATCATACATAGAAAAAGGTTGCCTTTTTCTAAAAGCAACCAATTTACTTAATTCAATATTTATAATATTATTAGTGTTTTCTACTTTTTGTTCTTTTTCCTTTTTTGTGAATTCAGGTGTTTTATCTACCACAAATTTTTTTCTTGCATCTTCTATACTCAAAATAAATCCTCCTATTCAAGTTCTATATCAGATTCAATAGAATTATGTTTTACATATAAATCTTGTACTTCTTCATAATGTAAATTTTCTAATTCTTTATCTGTTATAAATTCTTTATCTTTTAAAATATCTTTATTAGCAACTAAAGATCCTATATTGTTTACTAATACACCTCTTTCAATAGTGTATCCGTTATCAATATCTGAATTTCTTATATCATAATAAAATAATTCAGGATTTCTTTCTTCAGGAGGAGGGATTTTGTCAAGCCATTGTAATTTTAAGTTCTTCATTTCACATCTCCATTTCTTCTTCATATTCAAGTCCTTTATTAAATTGCTCTATTTTTTTTACTGCCTCAAATACATCTGTATTTGAATTAATTTGTAAATAGGGAATAGAAGCTTTTAAATTATCATATATAGTAAAAGATCCATTTTCAGGATCTAAAATAACTGCATAGAAAGAAACATTTTTTGATTTTAAATCTCTACTTGTTTCATTCCATACAATTACATCATCATTTGAAATATTATTTTTAGAGAAATAAATCATTTCTTCTATCCTTTTAACTAAAGTAGGATTTCTGAATATATTTTCTTCAGGTAGTTCTGAATAATTATTTACAATATAATCGTATAAATAAACTTCATCAGAAAAGGCTTGTAACATATCTAAGTTTTTACATTTTATAAACAATCTTATATTTTTCAATATATAGCCTCCTCAAAAAAAGAGCTAGTGTAATAACTAACCCTTATTTAATACATTCGATTAACAAATTAATTCCATCTTTAAAGCCTTGCTTATAGTATTTATCTAAACTTGCACTTTCTCTTTTTAGCATATCTTCTAAAGTTAATTCCAATAAATTGTTAATCTTGTTTTTCAATTTTTGATTATAAATCGAATCAATAAACTTTCTAAGCTTTTCCTCATTGCCATCCATTTTTATTTCATATTCAATTTCTTTTTCATATTCACTTCTTTTAGCAAGTAACCCTTGATCTCTATCATCAAAAATTGAATCTAATACTGTTTCTTTTGGCATAAATATTTACCTCCTCGTAACAATTATACAGGTGCTAATATTATAATCCAAAACCTTTTTTTAAATATTTTAGAATTCCATATCATCTTCCATATCACTCAATGTAGCATCAAAAGTTTTAGAGTCTAAATTTTGTAATTCTTTTTTTAATCTAGTATTTTCTTCGATTACAAATGTATTTTCTATAAATTTAATATCATCGTTTTTATAATCTCTGTTTATTTCATTTTCTTTTCCCATACTCAGATATCCGTTTTCAGCTACAATAATATGATCTAATAACTGAATACTAAATATATTTAAAAATTTATTAATTACATTAGTTATATGTTTATCTTCAAAACTTGCTTTTAAAGTATTTGAAGGATGATTGTGTACCAAAATAACTTTTTCACTAGCTGTTAATAAAGCCGTTCTTAGAATATCTTTACTATTTATATATATACCTGATGAAGTTCCAATACCAAGTAAGTTTATACTTCTTATATTATTTCCTCTATCTAACCCTATAAATAATAAATGTTCTTGTAAAGCATCTTTAATAACTTGTACTTCTTGTAATCTCAAAACATCTTTAGTTCCAGTAACTTTTATATCTTCCAAAAATTCTTTAGGAGGTTTCTTTTGAATTTCAATATTCATATACTATACCTCCATTTCATCAGTTTCTTCAATTTCTTCTAAAATAATTGTTCTATCTTCTAAGTCCTTTTTTATATCTTTTATTTGATTTTCTTCGACAGATTTAAAACCTGCATTTTCATAATCATCGCCGACTATAAAACAATTTCCTGCAATATAGTCATAATCAAATTGTAAATTTGGCTTTAAATTAGATATTTTACCTTCTTCATTACATATAAGAAGTAAATTGTCCTTATATGGTACAACTTCAATTAGTCCACCTACTAATTTTTGTTTTGCCTCTAAAGTATCATCAATTTCCATTACAACAGGCTCTTTACCAACTTCTTTATATACAATTTTTAATTTTTTATTTTTAGTTTCTTCTTCATCGTAATTTAATGTTTCTTTTATTTCTTCTAAAGAGTAGTAATGTAAGTCAATATTACCTGATTCAATGCTATCAAGATAACCTGTATCATAAAGTATTACATCATCGTCAGCTCCATACCTTTCGTAATCAAAATAATCTGAAACATTGTGTTGATCTAATACTTCTTGTAGTCCATTCCAGTTAGCTTTTGACATACCATATTTTTCTTCATTAGAAAGATATTTAGAATCTTCTTCATAAGAATAAAAAGGTATATCATCTTCTTGCAACATAATATTTATGATTTCTTCAATATCATCTGTGCTTTGTGAATCAATGTAAGCCTCAATAGCCTCCATATTATTAACTTTTTCTGAGGCAAGTGCTAATAAATTAAGCATTGTAAGATTAGTATATTCACTAATTTTAATAGGTAAATCTGTTTCATAATCATTTATCATATATTCTTCGTAACATACACCAGTTTCAGCAAGTGATTTGTCAACTTCTTCCTGTGTCAACTGGAGTCCAACTTTTTCTCGTAAAAAAGTATCTAATTCTTTTTTTGAAACAGGTAATTCTAGCCATTCTCCTACAAGTTCGCCTTCGTTGTATTTTCCTAAGTTTCCAATCCAAACATTTAGCATATAAGCTCCTTTCCATAAAAAAAGAGCTAGTGTAATAACTAACTCAAATTCTATATTTTTTGTAAAATTTCTTTCATTAGAACTTCATCAACTAAACCATCAATCATTTGTTGATATTTGGCAAGTACGGATATTTCCCTTGTATTAGGAGCTTTGTATTTTTCTTTTATTTGTTCTTCTACTTGCTTTTTTAATTCTAAAATATACTTTTCTCTTTCAAATATCTTGATTTTAAGTTCTCCTGTAAGCTCTAATTCTTGTTTTCTATATGGATAATTTCTCTCCATATTTGCTAAAATCATTTTTCCATACTTTCCAAAAATCATTGTAATTACCTTCTTTCTATAATAAATTTTACAATACACCATTAATCTATACAAAACCCTGAAACAAAAAAAGAGGTGCTAAGAGTTTTTTACTCTTGCATCTCTTATAATTATTTCATTATACATATTATACCATCTATTTTGTCAAATTCAATGTATTTTTTGAAATGTCAGTACAGAGGTGTGTACTAAAAATGTCGTTTTAGATATAACAGTAATTATATAAATTGTAATTTTTAATGCTTTCTTGTTTTTAATTTATCAATAATATAAAAAATAATATCTAAAAATATTCCAAGCATTATACCAAATACAATCTCTTCATTCTTTTCTCCCTGTGCTATTTTTAATATCCTACATAAAAATACTGCAATAATTGGAATAACTATATAAAATAAATATTTTAAATATTTTTTCATAAATACTCCTTCCTACAAATTACTATTTTATTTTTCCATATTCTATCATAAAAGCAGATAATTAGCAACTAACTATCTGCTTCATTTATTGTAATTTGTAACACAAACAGGAGAATAAACTATTTACTCTCCTGTTGTGTTATTACTCAATAAATTGTAATCTGTAAACAAATCATCTAATCTTATTTACGATATTTTTTTGGATTTAACATTGGTACAATAATTGTCAAAATAATCATTAAAGCAACGATTCCAATACCAGTTAATAGGATAATATCATTATAGTTGAAGCTACCATATAATAACAGAAAAAAACCTATTCCACAAACTGCAACACATTTTCCATATAATCGACATATATTTTTTTCATTATAAGTATTCTTCTTTTCCTTTGACATTGTATTCCACCCAGCAAGAAGCCAAGTACCTTTTTGAAAATAAATACAAATGCCCCAAATTATTGCTCCTAAAGGAATTAGCAAAGTAATAATAATTTCAAACAAACTCATATACATTTTCCTTTCTCAGATTACTTTTTATTGAGTTTCAAGAATTTAATAATCATATTTTATCATAAATATATCTAAAACACAAATTACTATTATTCACATAACATATATTACTTTCTATTAGGTTTTCTTTTAATTAAAAGTAATTTTTTTAAATCCTCTAATATTGAGTTATCAGTTATATCAAACATAACCCATTTTCCATCGTGATATGTTTGTGCATTATCATAGGTTTCTAGTACATCAGATGAAAGTTCGTTTCTTATTTCTTCCAATTTACTTCTCTCATCTTTACCAAAGATAATCATAAATCCCAATGTATTATCTTTAAAATAAAAAGCACATAAAGTTTTTCCACTTTTTCTAAACTTATATTCATAAGTCCATTTTTTTCCACCATTATTCCATACTTGTTCCATATCATAAAGTTTTGTTATTTCATTCACAATATTATAAAAAGTATTAACTTTATCAATTCCAACTAATTTTTCTAGTTCTTCTCTCTTTATATTTTCCATTTTATATCTCACTTTCAAATTACTATTTTTCTAATGACCATTATATCATATTTTTTTATTTTTATATATGTATTAATCCATTTTTTATAGCTAATAGTGTAATTTCTATTATAAAATCATTATATAGATTTATAACTGTGCGTTCTCCTAAATATAATTCATCTTTTATTTTATCAAAACTATATCCTGTGAATTTGAAAAATACAATTTTATAAACATCATTATCTTTAATTTTTAATTCTTTAAGCTCATCTTGAATTAGTTTTTGCCACTTTCTATATTCTTCAATTTTTTTGTCTATATTTATATTTTTTACAGCTTGTATTTCAGTAGTTCTATTTATTTTATTTTTACTTTTGATAAAAGAGTTTATATCTCTATTACTTTGAGTTTCTTTACTTAATTCTAATCCTTCAATAATAGAATCAATCTTAGGATATTCTTTAACTTTTAGTTTTACATAGCTTAGTATCTTTTTTACCCTCATATTTATTCCTCCAAATCTCCATTATATAGATCTAAATCTATTTCTGTTTCAAGTTCTTCAATATAAGCATCTTGTTCTTCAATAGTTTCTTTTAAGAATTCTGATAGTAATTTACATTCAATTAAATTTTCTAAAAGATCTTTAACTGTATTGATATTTATAATATTTATTTTATTATTATATTGAAATATAAGTATTCTTTCTTCTTTATTTTTTATAACGATATATTCAACTTCTTCTCCAAAAATTTTATCTCTAAATTTATTTTTTATTATTTCCATTCACATTACCTCCAAATAAAAAAATCACAACTAATTGTTGTGTTACATATCTAAATCCATCTCACTTTCTTCTGATTCATTTGAAGTAGGAGAAGGGATATTTTCATACAAACCTTCAAAAAATTCAGGTGGATATTCTCTCTGTTCAAAATTACATTTACTTTTTCTTTTCTTATTGTTCTGTTTTTCCTGCCTTTGTTCAAGTTCTTCAACTCTTGCAATTACCCATCTTTTTATAGTTGCAAAATCGCTTTTATATTCAACTCCTTTAGATTTTTTATATAATGATAATTCTTCTATACATTTATGAGTTTTATTTTCTCCATATATATTAATTAATTCTTTATATTCAAAATCATATAAATATACATTCTCTGAATATTTTTTCTTTGTAACTGTGAGTGTATTTATATTTTTATTATTTATATTATTATCTTCCGATATTTGATGGGTAGCCTCTACATTTTTTGATGGAGAGGGGTACACATTATTTAATGGGTAGGGTACATCGTGAGGATAAATTTTTCTTTGTATTATTTCTTTATTTTCATTTCTAATAAGATCGACCATTATATAATTAAATTTTCTTAAATCTGCTAACCAACTTGTAATTGTCTTAGGATCAACTCCCAATTTTTCTCCTAAATATTTATTACTTGCATAGCAATATCCTTCTTTATTAGAAAGAGCAGTAATTAAAGCATACAGTAATTTTTCGTTAGGCTTTAAACTGTTATTGAATAACACAGTAGCAGGAATAACAGCAAAATAACCAATTCTATTTACTTCATTCTCTGTATCCACTTCTCTTATCACTTTCCTTTCCTGCTATAATACAAGCATATAATAATAAGCTAACATTAGCTCCTATAAAAATTCCTATAATTAATCCTGTCCAAAACATATTTAGCACCTCCTTTTCAAATCAAATCCCTTTTTTGGGCATTTTCGTATATTAATGCTAATAAATTACTTTTAATAGAAATTAAGGCTTTAGAATCAATTTTTAAGCTTTTTAAAATATCTTCGTCTTTAAATTTTTTAAAATATTTTAAAACTAAAAATTTATGGGTAATTGGGGAGTGCTTATATAAAAAAGCAAGTACCTTTTTTATAAGTACCTGCCATCTTTTATATTCTAATATCAAACTATCATTATTTAGTTTTATAATTTGATCCTCTAAAGTATTTCCTTTTGAAGTTTTACTTTTTAGCCAAGCTCTATTCGTTACATCTATTGCATCAATAATATTTGTTCGTCTTTCTCTAATTAGATCATCTATATTATTGTAATTATATAAGTAAAATACTATTTTACCATATCCTTTGTTTCGCATAAATTAACCTCCTTTTAAGCATAAAAAAAATAAAGTGCTTAAAACACTTTATTTTCTGTAAAAGATCAATGTTATTTTTTAGGGTTAATAAACTATTCCGTTCATCAGGCTCACCATGTCCTGCATCAACTACAATTGTCACTTGTTCAAGTTCTGCAGTAGTATTTATAAAATCTTCACTATACTTTTGGGCGGTTATGGGAGTAAATATTGCAAGCACTAATATTACAAACATAATTGAGTAAAAAAGCATATCTTTTTTTGTTAAAATAATCATAAAAAATCCTCCTCAAATTCAATTGTATGAATTTAAAGAGGATTTATGAAAAAAGATTTAAATTTTATTTTGCACTTTTAACTTTTGCATTTCCTTTAGATTTTTTCTTATTTGCAGCTTTTTCATCTATTTGATCTTTTGCTACTGACATAAGTAGCTTTATACGATTTGTTTGGTTTGCTTCACTTGCACCTGGGTCATAATCAACAGCAACTATGTTTGCTTTTGGATAATGTTCTCTTATTGATTTTATAACACCTTTACCAACAACATGGTTTGGAAGACATGCAAATGGTTGAACACAAACGATATTTGGGACATCGTCTTTTATAAGTTCAAGCATTTCTGCTGTTAGAAACCAACCTTCACCTGTTTGATTACCAATTGATAGAATTTCTCCAACTCTATCTCTAAGCTTCCAAATATCACATGGCTCTCTGTATGATTTTTTAGCTTTTTCTAAAACTTCTCTCACATATACTTCTTGTGCATCAAGTAAATCAATTACTTTTCTTGAGATGTATCCTTTGAATTTTCCTATTTTCATAAGGTCACTGATATTTATTTTACTTGTAGCAACAAATTTTACAAATCCCATAAAATCAGGAAGAATTACTTCAGCACCTTCTGCTTCAAGTTGTTCGACAACATTGTGATTTCCAAAAGGATGATATTTTATTAAAATTTCACCGACAACACCAACTTTAGGTTTAATTTCATTTGATATTTTTATCTTGTCAAAATCGTTAACCATTTCTTGAATTGCTTCTTTGTAATCATCTCCATGTCCAGTTTTAATAATATCTCTTCCACGTTTTACCCATTTTTCATATAACGCGTTAGATTCGCCTTTATTCATTTCGTATGGACGATTGCGTAATAATAGTCTACTTAATAAATCTCCGAAAATAACAGCTCTTATAAGCTTTACAGCCATACTTAAAGTTATCTTAAACCCAGGCATTTTTTCCAATCCTGCAAAATTAAATGAAATAACAGGAACATCTGGGAATCCAGCATCTGCTAATGCCTTTCTAAGAAACCCAATATAGTTTGTTGCTCTGCATCCACCACCAGTTTGTGAAATAATTACCGCTGTAGTATCTAAATCATATTCACCAGATTGCAATGCTTCTATCAATTGTCCTATTACAAGAAGAGATGGATAACACGCATCATTGTTTACATACTTAAGACCAACTTCAACTGTTTTTTCTGTACAATTACGAAGTAATTTTAATTTGTATCCTGAACTCTCCATTGCAGCTTCCAAAAATTCAAAATGAACTGGAGAAAGTTGTGGACATAGGATTGTGTGTGTTTCTTTCATTTTCTTTGTAAAAGGAACTTTGTTAACTATATAATTTGGAGCCTTCGAAATAGGACATGTATTTTCTTCCTCGCGTTTTTTCATAGCAGCAAGAAGTGATCTTATTCTAATCCTAATCGCACCAAGATTATTAACCTCATCTATTTTTATAAGCGTATACATCTTACCAAAGCTTGTTAAAATTTCTTCAACTTGGTCTGTTGTAACAGCATCAATTCCGCATCCGAATGAATTTAATTGAACTAATTCTAAGTTATCTTTTCTACCAACTAAATCAGCTGCCGCATATAACCTTGAATGATACATCCATTGATCAACAACTCTAAGCGGTCTCTCTAACTCACTTAAATGAGCAATTGAATCCTCTGTAAGAACAGCCATTCCAAGACCTGTAATCATCGTATCAATACCATGATTAATTTCGCCATCAATGTGATAAGGTCTTCCTGACAAAACAATACCCTTAATGTTATTTTCATCTAAATATTTTAAAGTTTCTTCGCCTTTCTTTTGAATATCTTGTCTATATCTGTCATATTCTTCTTGAGCCTTTTTTACAGCTCTGGCAATTTCTGATTTCTTTAAATTATATTCTTTAAATTCTTCAAGTCCATAAATTACCTCAACAAGAGCTTTTGTTTCAAAAGGCAAGAAAGGATTCATAAATTTAATTTTTTTCTCTGATAGATCCTCAACATTATTCTTAATAACTTCAGAATATGAAATTACAATCGGACAATTGTAGTGATTTTCCGCATTTTTTTGCTCAATTCTTTCAAAAGGAATACATGGATAAAAAATTGTATCAACACCTTGTTCTATCAAGCTCATTATATGTCCATGAGTTATTTTAGCTGGATAACACACAGACTCTGAAGGTATTGATTCCATGCCCTTTTCATATGTTTTTCTAGATGTTTTTTCTGAGAGAACAACACTAAATTTTAATTCTGTAAAGAAAGTATGCCAGAATGGATAATTCTCATACATGTTAAGAACCCTAGGAATACCAATCTTTCCCCTCTTAGCTTCTTCCTCTTTTAAAGGAACATAATCAAATGTTCTTTCATATTTATATTTATATAAATTAGGTAACGAAGCATCCGTTTTTGAAGTAGTATTTCCCGCTCCCTTTTCACATCTATTACCTGTAACTAAATTCTTACCATTGCTAAATTTATTAATTGAAAGTAAACAATGATTTTCACAATTCTTGCATCTTACATGTGACGTTTTAAAAGTCAAGTTTTTAAGTTCGTCATATGAAAGCATAGTAGACTTTTCATTTGTTCTCTTTGATGATTTATACTTATCTTTACAAAGTAAAGCCATTCCATATGCACCCATAAGACCAGATATATCGGGTCTTATAACATTTTTTCCTACTATTAGCTCAAACGCTCTTAAAACAGCATCATTCGAGAATGTTCCGCCTTGAACAATAATATGGTCGCCAAGCTTACTAGTATCACGAATCTTCATAACTTTTTGAAGTGCATTCTTTACAACCGAATAAGAAAGTCCTGCAGAAATGTCTCCTACATTTGCACCTTCTTTTTGAGCTTGTTTGATTTTGGAATTCATGAAAACTGTACATCTTGACCCTAAATCAACAGGCGTTTTTGCAAGTATAGCTTCTCTTACAAAATCATCAAGAGATATATTTAGGTTACTAGCAAAAGTCTGCAAGAAAGAACCACAACCTGAAGAACAAGCCTCATTAAGCATAATATTATCAATTGTACTTTCTTTAAGTCTTATGTATTTCATATCTTGACCGCCAATGTCGACGATAGATTCAACGTTTGGCATAAAATGATTTGCAGCTCTTGTATGCGCTATTGTTTCTATTTCACTTATATCAGCATTTATCGCTGTCTTTATTAAATTTTCACCATAACCAGTTGTACCAACAAGTCTAATTTTAGCTTTCGATGGCAATGATTGATAAACATCTTTTATCATCTCTGAAACGGTATTTAAAGGATTACCTTCATTACTCTTATATGCAGAATATAAAATGCTTCCTCTATCATCAATTAAAACAAGTTTTGAAGTTGTAGAACCCGCATCTATTCCAAGAAATACATTTCCTGAATATCCTTCTAATTTTGCTCTTGGTGCCTTAAATTTAGAATGTCTCTTCTTAAATTCTGAAAGCTCCGCAATTGTATTAAATAATGGTGGCAATGCTGGATTTTCATCACCTTTATAGTCCTTTAAAATTTCAAGATATTCGGATAATTTTGCTGAAGATATTTCTGTCTCAGTAACAGCATCAAGTGCAGCTCCTTTAGCAACAAGCAAATGACCTTCTTCTGGAACAATAACATCTTCATCTTTCATATTTAGCGTAGCAATAAATCTATTTCTTAGTTCTGGTAAATATGTAAGTGGACCACCAAGGAAAGCAACTTTTCCTCTAATAGGTCTACCACAAGCAAGACCACTAATAGTTTGATTTACAACCGCTTGCAAAATAGAAACTGCGATATCGGCACGACTTGCACCTTCATTTATAAGAGGTTGAACATCCGTCTTTGCAAAAACACCACATCTAGAAGCGATTGGATAAATAATTTTAAAATCTTTCGCAAGTTCGTTTAAACTTGATGGATCAGTATTTAAAAGCGTCGCCATCTGATCTAAAAACGCACCTGTACCACCTGCACAACTTCCATTCATTCTTTGCTCAATAAACTTATCAAAATAAATTATCTTTGCATCTTCTCCGCCAAGTTCTATCGCAACATCAGTTTCAGGAATATATTTCTTAACTGCATTCTTACACGCAATAACCTCTTGAATAAACTTACAATTTAAAACCTTAGCAATAGACATGCTTCCTGAACCGGTAAAACAAACCTTGTATGAATAATCTTTATATTTTTGAACAACTTCTAATAAAAGATTATAAACTGCTGTTTTAGTGTCAGAAAAATGTCGTCTGTATGATGAGTACAAAACCTTTTCATTTTCATCTAAAACAACAACTTTTACTGTTGTTGAACCAATATCCAAACCAACATTTAACACTTTTTTCATAATATTAATTTCCTCCAAACTAATACTCCGACTAAACTGAAAAATTTTAGTCGACAATATCCATTGTTATTCTACAATTAACCGCGCATATTTGCAAGTTTTTCACCTAAGATACACATTCCTTTTAATCCCCTACAATCCATATTTTGTAAAACAAAAGAACTAAAGAATACATACTATAAAAGTATATTTCTTTAGTTCTTGATTTATCTCTTTTTTCGGAACAAGCGGGACGTTTCCTTTTCCAAAAATATTTTCACTTAATTAAAAATGTGTATATTACATCAACTAAAATAATTACCGCTAATACATTAGTTAAGATATTCAAAGCTTTAGAATTCATCTTCTTAGCAAGTTTTTCGAATAAAGGTTGTAACACGTATAAAAAGAACGTTCCCCCAAGTCCAAATCTAATACTAGGACTAAGTGCTATTCTACCTTGAAAATGATATACATAGTCCCTGGCATATGTTTGCCATGGCCATGAGCCCATAAAGAATTCACATATATATGATGTTACAAGCTCAATAGCAGTTGCAACAAACATACAGCCTAGAAATACTATTGGAATAAATAAAATTTTCTTTTTTAAAGGTTTGTCTTTTATTAAAGGATAAATTGTAAAGAAAAACGCTAATACTCCAAATCCATAAACAGGACAATATGGTCCAAATAAAACTCCCCTATTTGAAAATCCCCATTTATAAATAAATACTTCTAAGACAACTTCATATATCCAACCTATCATCGAATATAACATAAAATATAAAAATAATTCTCTTATTTTTTTTATTAAAGATGTATCATTCAAATTCATACACCATCCTTATTTAGTTACAATTACAGAACGATAATGATTTAATTCTGATGAACCTGCTACATCAAAATTAAAATATCCTGATTCTAATAATCTTACAAGAATATTGGCCTGACTTATTGGAAATACACCTGTGTATCTATCCCAGTTTGTTTCAGTCATTGCATCTCCATTTTTATTAACAATTCCAGTATCAGAATCATCATCTCTAACATACAAATCCGCAAATTCCAAGCTCTTCAAAGTTGAATTGTTTGCTGAACCAGCAGCAACATATTCATCATATCTTTCAAAGTTTATTTGTTCTAAGCAATTAAACGCATACATCAAATAAAGTGCAGCTGAAAATTCCGAATTTGTCATAAGATGACTTGAAAGATTATCATTCGTACCAATTATGCTATGGCAAACGCTAACAGCACTAGAAAAAGTGGTTGCATTCTCTGATGACTCTATCGCAACCCAAATACCTGGTTTTTCAACATCTGCACTTCTAAAAGCTGGATGAATTGTATACCCTGAAGGTATAGTTTCATTATTTGTCATATAATTGGTATTCTCACGTAAAAATACAATTTTTATCGCAGAACCTGGAACCTTAGTAAATGGTCTAAGAGGATTGTTCAAACCATCGTAATACTCTTGTATTGAATAAGCAAAACGTGGAATCCACGCATAAGTAATAGTTTCATCCTCTATGCTACCATCTCCGTTTGTATCATATTTCATTTTAGCAAACGAAGGTGCCGAAGGATTGTAGTTATACCAGGTATCTTCATAAACATCTTCAACCAAAGTACTCATATCAGTTGAAAGAGCATACATATTATCATACAAAATAGGTCTATTAACGCCATGTAACTCATCAAATGTAGCAACATAAACATTTTTCTCAAGTGATTTTTCAACAGTAAATTCTTGAGAAGCATATACCTCTGTCATTTCAGTTCCATCGTACATATCTAAATGATATGTTGTCACTTTTTTTGTTTTATCAGTATAAAAGTCTTTAGTTAAATGAACTGGATAATCTTCATCATAAAATTCTCTTAAATCTAATGCTATATAATCTTGTTCATTCAGAATTGTTTCACCATTCATAAAATCTAAAAAGCTATCATCTTTCCTAAGTGAACTACAAATAGTTGAAAGTTTATCAGTTGCATCTTTTTTTCTAGCATCTGCAATTACAGTAACACCATTATATACTGTAATAGAAGTAATAATTATCATTACAATTACCGTTATTACAAGTGCTAAAACAGATATACCTCTAGAGTTTTTCATTTGCACTCCTCCACCTTTTTGTAAGAATTATATTTTATCATTGCATCCCAACACATCAACAATTTTATGTCTAACCATATCTCTAATTGCATCTCTTCCTGCTCCTAAATACTTTCTAGGATCAAATTCACCAGGTTCATTCACAAATACTTCTCTTATTGCACTTGTTAAAGCAAGTCTTAAGTCAGTATCAATATTTATTTTACAAACACCATGTCTAGCAGCTTCTCTAAGCATATCTTCAGGAACACCTTTAGCACCAGGGATATTTCCACCATATTTGTTACATTTCTCAACAAACTCAGGAATAACTGTAGAAGCACCATGTAATACTATTGGATAACCAGGCATTGCTGCAGTTATTTTATCTAATATGTCAAATCTAAGTTTTGGTTCACCTTTAAATTTGTATGCACCATGACTTGTTCCAATAGCAATCGCCAATGAATCACAACCTGTTCTTTGAACAAATTCTACAGCTTGATCAGGATCTGTATATGAACTATCTTCTGCACTAACTTTAACATCGTCTTCAACACCTGCAAGTTTACCAAGCTCAGCTTCAACAACAACACCATGCTCATGTGCATAGTCAACAACTCTTCTTGTAAGCTCAATATTCTCTTCGAAATCATATTTAGAACCATCTATCATAACTGATGTAAAACCACCATCAATACATTTTTTACAAATATCAAAATCAGCACCATGATCCAAATGAATAGCAATTGGAAGATCTGTGTCTTCAACCGCAGCTTGAATTAAGTGTACTAAATAATTGTGTTTAGCATATTTTCTAGCACCTGCAGAAACTTGTAAAATAAGAGGACTATTAACTTCTTTAGCAGCTTCAGTAATACCTTGAATAATTTCCATATTATTTACATTAAACGCACCAATCGCGTATCCGCCTTTACTAGCTTTTTCAAACATCTCTTTTGTCGTTACAATACCCATAATAAAAACACTCCTTTTATGTAATAATTTCCTAGAACAACTTTATCACATTTTACAGCTTTCCGACAACTCATTTTATTTTTTTCTTTTGAATAGTTTTTATTTTTTATGAAAATAATATTTATTGTACAAATAATTTTGTACAATAAAAGTTTTTATTTTGGAGTGATTATATTGGCTAAAATAAAATGTAGTGTTTGTTCATGCGCTCACAATTTAACTGAAAAAAACGAGTGTACGTTAAATGCTATACAAGTGTGTCCTTGTAAAAACACAAAAAACGGTACACCTGAAGACGAAACGTGCTGCAGTTCATATGTGGAAAATCGTAAATACTAGTGAGCAATAGAATACGAGGAAACAGTCATTTCCTCGTGTTCTTGACTTATTTAGGATTACATATTTGCAATAAATAACCAAGAAGCGCTATTACGATGGACTTATTCCTATCGCAATAGCGCTTTGATTTTTTTAACATTAATTATTGCTTATTTAAGATAATACACGAATTAATCTTTTGCATAAAATTCTTTATATAATTTTATCGCGCTTTCTGGAGTTTCTTCACCCTCTTTATTCTTTATTGGTGCAAACTCATCATTTCTATTAACGCGAAAAACAATTATATCATCAGCCATGCTGAATCCATCAAAAATAAATGCTTCAAACTTATATGTATCTATTTCTTCAACTTGTCCAATTGAACTCAAAGCTTTATTTTTCTTTATTGCTGCATGCATTGGTAATTTTTCGGTAACTATTTTTTCTAATAAATTAACATCAAAATAATTACAACCAAAATGCGCATCACCATATATTAGTTCGCCCTCTTCATTACGCGCTTCAAGTAATTCTCTAGGAGTTTCGATATATTCAATTACTCTAGGTCTACCATTTACTTTGCAGAAAACTCCCCATTTGCCTTCTGGAGTTGGTTTTATAAATGACTTTGATAATAACTCAATATTATTTTCTTTCATAAGGCCAACTGCAATTGGATCAACCATATGAATCAAAATGTTGTCAACATTTCCTATGGCTAAATATCTTATCCCATGTTCTTTCATGTGAGCTATAATCCCTTTATTTCCAAGCGCTCTGAAAATTCCACCATTTCCATCAGCAGCCATGAATACGTTCGCTTTATCCTTCAAAATGACATTACCATTTGTATCTAAAAGCGGCAATTCTCCTTGTTTAAAAAACTTGATATGCTCTCTATCATAATCAAAATAATTATTATCTTCAAAAAACTTCTGAGTTTCTACATCATTTTGCTCACTTGTCATTACATACCAATATGTAAGCACTCCATGCTCTTCATATACCTTTTTAAGCTTCATAACTATCGTTTCAAATATTGATGTAGGCTTATCAAGTTCAAGCATGTATGTGCCTTTTGGCCCATTAAAACCAAGTCTTGTTCCTTGTCCACCCGCCATTGAACAAACAGCAAGCTTTCCAGCTTTTATTTCTTCTATGCCAACCTGTTCAAAAGCATCATCACTTAGTTTATTCTTGTCAATTGCAGGTATACTAGTTATTTTATTTTCCTCCATGTTGAATACAGCTTTAGTGTTATAAAGCTCTTTCATATAATCAAAATCAATTTGTTCGATTTGATTCAATAACTTCGCTTTTTCATCCTCGCTTAGTTCATCATAAAAATTCAATAAATACTCTGCATCATACTTCTTTAAATATTCTCTCATCTCGTCAATATTCTTCATAGCTCATCCTCCGCTATATTAATATATTTAAAATTACATTTTTTCAGGTGTTTGAATTCCAAGTAATCTTAAACCATTCTTAATTGTTGTTCCAACACATTTTGAAAGAGCAACTCTTGCTTTCTTTGTATCTTCATTATCACAAATAATTTGATGTTCATTATAAAATCTACTGAAGCATTGAGCAAGATCAATTAAATGTCTAGAAATAAGTGATGGCTCGTTTTTGCTAACAGCATTAAGAACTACATCTGGATATTCTGATAATTTCCTAATAACTTCAATAGCTTCTTTATCTAATAATTCATCTGTATTTATATCAGATAAATCAACATTTGCATTTCTTAAAATACTATTTGTTCTAACATATGTATATTGAAGATAAGGACCTGTCTCGCCTGTGAAATTAAGCAATTGATTCCAATCAAAAATTTCATCCTTAATTCTGTTATTTGATAAATCATTAAAGATAATTGCACCAACACCAACCATCTTAGCAACTTCTTCCTTGTTCTCCAAACTTGGATTTTTCTCTTCAATTATTTGTAATGACTTCTCGATAGATTCATTTAAAATTTCTTCCAACGTTGGAAGTTTTCCACCTTTACGAGAGCCAATTTTCTCCCCATTTTCATCTAAAATCAAACCAAATGGTATATGCTCACATGATTTAGCATATTTCTCGTACCCCATAAGTTCCAAGGTTTTGAAAACTTGCTTAAAATGTAAAGATTGCTCGCTACCAACAACATATAAAGCTTTCTCAAAATCATAATTTTCAATTCTGTAAAGAAGTGCAGCTAAATCACGTGTAGCATAAATGGTTGTCCCCGCTGATGTAATAATTATGCAAGGAGGCATATTTTCTTCAGGCATTTCAACTACTCTCGCGCCTTCACTTTCTTTAAGAAGTCCTTTTTCTTCTAGCATGCTAACAACTCTATCCATTTTATCATTATAAAAAGCTTCTCCATTATATGAATCAAATTTACTTCCTAGCAAATCATATATTTTTGCATAATTCTTTAAGCTTATATCTATAATCCATCTCCAAATTTTTGTTGTTTCTTCATCTTTATTCTCAAGTCTAATCAAAACGTCACGAGCTTTATCAGTCATTGTAGGATCTTCTTTTTCTAATTTATTAAATCTTACATAAATTGCAAGAATTGAATAAATTGCATTTTCGTCAAATGTGTATTCATCCTTCCACATTTCATATCCGGCAATTGATTTAGAAATTCCCATTCCCCAATCACCTAAATGATTGATTCCAATAACATTATATCCTACAGCTTTATACATGTTATAAAGCGCTCCACCGATAACAGTTGTACGAAGATGACCTATATGGAAAGGCTTTGCAATGTTAGGAGACGAATAATCAATAACAATATTCTTTCCTGCACCTATATCACTTTTTCCAAAATCATCGCCTTTAACAAGTACTTCTGTTACAACATTTTTAGCAAAAGCCGATTTGTTTATGAAGAAATTCAAATATCCACCAACAACATCAATTTTAGAAATAACTTCATCCTCTGTTAATTGCTCTTTTAATTCTGTAGCAATTGCAGGAGGGGCTTTTCTAAGTTCTTTCGCAAGTTTAAAACATGGAAATGCAAAATCTCCAAGCTCAGTATTTGGTGGAATTTCAATGTATTCTTCAAGCGAAGAAACTTCTACATTCGTTATAGCATTAATCCTTTTAGCTATTTCATTTTTGTAATTCATTTATACTCTCTCCTTTAACCAATCTATTCTATCTCTTCTTAATTTTTCTTTAATTATATTATAATCCGTTTCTTTTGGATATTCCTTTGCATTAACTTTCTCTAGCATTTCTTTACCAATTTCTGCAAATCTAATTTCTGTATTCTTTGTATTATCAGCATTTGCAAGAATTTCAATACCTTCCAAACCTAAAGCAGATTTACTTAACCTTTCAATAAAATCAACTTTTTTAGCGATTCTCATCTCATAAAAAATACCAGCTTTCATATGTTCTTTACATGCGATGATTCCAGCTTTCATATACTTTGTTGGAAGTTTTAATCTATTGCATATATTTCTTACTAATTCTACGCCTCTTTCTTCATGTCCAATATGCCTTGGAAGCATCTCCTTAGGAGTGAGCGCTTTTCCAAAGTCATGCACTAAACCTGCAAAAATTATGTGTGGCTCATTCGTTTTTTGAGCAATCTTATCAATAACAATCATTGTATGATTATATGCATCACCTTCCGGATGATATTTTTCGGGCTGATCAACATCAATCAAGTCATAAACTTCTTTAAAATGAATCTCCAATAACTTTGCATTCTTAAGTACATTAAAAAAAGTAGCAGGACTATCTGTTTTCATAGCCTTTTCAAATTCAACATAGATTCGTTCTGCGGACAAAGAATCAAGCTCGTTTCTCGTTACCTTCATAAGTTCAATCGTGTCGTTAGAAACATCAAAGCCAAGCTCCGCTGCGAATCTTGCAACACGATATGTCCTAAGCGGATCTTCAACGAAAGCCTCGCTAGTAGCTCTTATAATTTTATTTTCGAGATCTTGCCTACCGTTATATGGATCAATAATTTCACCTGTAAGCACATTCATCGCAATACTATTAATCGTGATATCCCTTCTTCGCAGGTCATCCTCAATAGAAATCTCATTATTTGAAATCATTTCAAAAGCCTTGTGTCCAACTCCCGTTTTCACTTCTTGTCTAGCTAGCGCAAACTCACATCCATCAAAATCAAAAACAGGAAAAGTCTTACCCCTTATTCTTGCCTCAGGAACAATCTCTTGAAACTCCTTTATTTCAAGCCCTGTAATACAATAATCATAATCATGAGGCGCCTTATTCATAAGCAAATCACGAACAGCACCACCAACTAAATATAATCTGCCACCTTTAGCAGATATTTTTTCAGCTAAATCATTAATTATCATGACATCACCTCGCAGATTATACCATAAATAGCCATAAATGTAAACTAGAGCTGAGTCCAAAACCAGATATCCATTGTATTCCTGAATCCTATGGTAATGAATATAGTGCAACCTATAAATATCCTGATTACCAACAGGATGATCCTCTAGTTGTGCATCGAATTCGTAATGAGTCATTTTATAAGAATAAGAAATAGTAGAATTTACACTAGCATCATATCATATTTGCATAATTTGGCAAGTGAACACGAGAGACGGCTCTCGTATTCACTCATCAAGTTGACATTTCTCTCCCCTTGTTGTAATATTTATTATTGAGTCTGTAGCACTTTAGACTCATATTTACTTTATAGAAAAAAGGAGTTTTGATAAATGTCACTATGCTCAGTATGTAAGAAAAATACGGCAGTAGTTTTTGTTAATAAAATCATCGACGGCAAGCCTAAACTTGAGGGTCTTTGCCTTACTTGCGCTAAAGAAAGAGGAATCAATCCACTTGCTTCTATGATGAAACAATATGGTGCTTCAGAAGAAGATATTGCAAGCTTAAATGAGCAATTTGAAGAAATAGTATCTTCTCTTTCATCTGGCGATATGGAAATTCCAGAAGAACTAACTAAAGAAATGGAAAATTTAGATAATCCAGAAGCTTTCTCTTCAATGTTATCTAATCTATTTCCTAATTCTTCAAATCATAATAAAGAAGAATCACCCAAAAATGAGAAATCAAAAACTACTTCTAAAAATGTTAAAGACAAAAAGAAAGATAAGAAAAGAAAAACACTTGATGCTTTTGGTATCAATTTAACCGCCAAAGCTCGCGATGGTAAAATAGATAAACTAATCGGTAGAGATACTGAAATTGAAAGAGTTACCCAGATTTTAAATCGTCGTAGTAAAAACAATCCTGTTCTTATTGGTGAACCTGGTGTTGGTAAAACAGCAATTGCTCAAGGTTTAGCACTTAAAATTGCAGCAAAAGAAGTGCCAGCAAAGCTTTTATCTTGCGAAATTTACCAAATCGATATGACCTCAATGGTTGCTGGAACTCAATTTAGAGGTCAATTTGAAGCCAGAATGAAATCTTTAATTGAAGAATGTCGTGACCTTGGAAATATCATTTTAGTAATTGACGAACTTCATAATATCGTTGGCGCTGGTGGCGACGTGGACCATACTATGAATGCTGCTAATATTTTAAAACCTGCGTTATCTAACGGAGATATTCAAGTTATTGGTACTACTACCCTTAAAGAATATAGAAAACATATCGAAAAAGACGCTGCTCTTGAAAGAAGATTCCAACCCGTTATCGTTGAAGAACCTTCTGTTGCAGATACAATCGAAGTTATGCTTGGTATCAAAGATTATTATGAAGAATATCATCATGTAAAAGTTTCAGACACTTTGATAAAACAAATCGTATTGATGTCTGAAAAATATATTCATGATAGATTTTTACCAGACAAAGCTATTGATATCTTAGACGAAGCATGCTCAAAAGTTAATTTAGCAAATAAAGTTTTAGCTCAACTTCAAATTTTAAAAGAAGAACTTGAACAAGTTCAAGAAGAAAAAGCTTTTCTTGAAGATATTGAAATTACAGATACAAATACCGAGCCTGATTATGAGAAGATTGCAAACTTAAAATCACATGAAACAGCTCTTCTTAACCAGATTGCTGATATATCTCAAGGAAATAACTTAGAACTTGAATTAAATATTGATGATGTTGCTTCTGTAATTGAAAATTGGACCAAAATACCTGCTTCAAAAATATCTGAAACAGAAGCTGAAAAATTATTAAACTTAGAAACCAATATCCATAAAAAATTAATTGGACAAGATAAAGCTGTTACGGCTGTATGCAACGCAATCAGAAGAAATCGTGCAGGTCTTAGAAATAAAAAACGTCCGCCTTCATTTATCTTTGTAGGACCTACAGGCGTTGGTAAAACTGAACTTGCAAAATGCATTGCAAATGAACTTTATGGTAGTGAAGATTCAATAATTAGACTTGATATGTCTGAATATATGGAAAGTCATTCTGTTTCTAAATTTATTGGTTCTCCTCCAGGATATGTAGGATATGATGATGCTGGTCAATTAACAGAGAAAGTTAGAAGAAATCCTTATTCACTAATTCTATTTGATGAAATTGAAAAAGCTCACGCAGATGTATTTAATCTTTTACTTCAAATTCTTGATGACGGACGACTTACAGATGCACAAGGAAGAACTGTTAACTTTGATAATACAATTATAATCATGACATCAAATGCTGGTTCAAACTTGAACACAAACGGAATTGGTTTTAACAGAGATGAAGCTCCTCTTGTAGAAGCTAGAGTTATGGATGCACTAAAATCATCTTTCAGACCGGAGTTTTTAAATAGAGTTGATGAAACAATCGTATTTAATACTCTAACAAAAGAAGAACTATTGCAAATCATTGATTTAATGCTTAAAGAAATTTCTGACGAATTAGCAGAAAAGAATATTCAAATTACATTTTCTGATGAAATTAAAAACTATATCCTTGAAAAAGGGTATGAAGCTAAATACGGTGCTCGTCCACTTCGTAGAGCAATTCAAAAATATGTAGAAAATGAACTAGCTGAGTGCCTATTAAGAAACGAACTACTACCAAACGACACAGTCGTACTAAATTTAATAGAAGATAAAGTTGTATTATCAAGATAGCAAGAGGGAAAAACCATTTTGCTTAAATAAACTTAAAATTAAAGCAATAAAAAATATTCTTTTTTGTCGCCGAGTTCTCATTTGCATTGCATAATGTTTGCAATGCACAATGAGTTGTTTGAGGCTAAAAAAGAATATTTTTTATTGCATATATCTTTTCTATCTAAATCAGCAAAAAGGGCTGTCCCTCTTGTCCTTTTTATGAATTATAATCTTCTACCAAACTACTAACCTCTTCTTTACCATAAACTCGTATTCCATCTGCAAATCTTCCTTTTTCTTCATCCGAAAGAAGAGTAAGATCAACATCTATGTTTTCAATAAAATTCATCTTATTTTCTGCAATTTCATTATATACAGCTACCTTACCATTTGTTTCTTTTATAACATAATGATCTGTACAATTAGCATCAATATCTTTACTTAAAATTATTTCATCAGTACTAAATTTTTCAATTGTCCAACCTGAATATTTTTTCATAACCTCTTCTTCAGTATAATTTACTAGTTCCACAGGTATTTTCATTCTATTGACTTCACTATGACTACATCGTGAAAAATTCTTTTTTATTACCATTTCAGCAGATGGTGAGAGTTTGGTTATAGAAGCAGAAACTGTTACTATATCTTTATCTTTTTTTATATAATCCTCAATATAATTTATTTCTGCATTAAAGTCTTCTAACGAGTCTTCAGTATCTATTTTTTTCAAATTATATTCTTCTTGTATCTTTGCAATTACCGCGTCTTGAACTGTTCTAGCAATTCTATTTTCAGCAATTTCGTTTATATTTTTAGTAAAATCCGTTCCAGAATATAATCCAATCGTAATTCCAACCACAAATGTAAGTAAAAGAAAAACATATTCAAAATATTTAGGCATATTCATCTCTCCTCTATTTTAATATAAAGGTAGTATTATCTAAAAATGTAAAAATATGCATCTCTGAATTCCTATATATTCTAATATTTATCTCACCAAAATCCTTTGTCATAAATATATTGCTAACTTTCTGCAATCGTTTCAAAACTTCCTTATTAGGATGCCCATACGTATTGTTTTCTGCAACACTTATTAAACTTATCTTAGGAGACACTTTTCTTACAAAAGCTTCTGATGACGATGTTTTTGAACCATGATGCCCTACCTTTAATATGTCCGCTTCAATGTCAAAAATCACTTTTTCTTCTACCTTTTCTTCAGCATCTCCTGTAAACAAAATCTTTCTATCATTGCATTCAACCATCATTAGCAAAGATAAATTATTTACATTCTCATCAACGTCTTTGCTTCCAGGATATAAAATTTCAAACTTAACATTGTCAACAACCAACTTATCTTTTGCTTTAATTTCTTCGATTTTTACCCCCTTTTTGCTGGCCAAATGATATAGTTCTTCTATCATCTTGTCACCTTCTAATTGTGGACCGATATATATTTTTCCTACTCTCAAACTTTTTAAAATTGAATAAACGCCCTCAATGTGATCAGCATGTGCATGTGATACAAATATGTAATCGACTTTCATAATGCCTCTATTAAGCAAGTATGGAACTAAAACATTGGCACCAACATCAAAATCACTTGTCTCACTACCACCACCATCAATAAGTATAGTCTTGTGATTTTCTGTGACTAATAAGAACGAATCTCCTTGACCTACATCAATAGCTGTAAGCTCTGTATAATTTCGAGGTATAAACTTTTCAATTATAAAAATTGCAATAAATGTTAGTATTACCGCATAAGTATATTTAGCTATTCTATTTACAATATGAGAATCTTTTTCAAAACTTACTCTTTCTAAATAATTATCGTTTCTATGCTTGAATTTATATAATTTAATGCATAAAAGTATGTAAAACACTACAATCATCCATATCTTAGGTGTTGGTAGTAATACATTTAACCAATCAAATTTCGAACAAATATTAGTTATAATTAATATATAGTTAATCATTGGAATGGTTAGTAAACTAATTATTCTAGCAAAAGGCATAAATACAATTGAAATAACGAATATAATAATTCCTAAAATCGTAACTAAGCTTGTAATAGGAATTATTAAAAGATTAGAAAAAAGTGAAATCAAGGACAAAGAATTGAAATAATAGGACATTATTGGTACTAATGCAACTTGTGCTGCAATAGTTATAGAAACAGTTTCGAGGATTATTTTGTTTTTAATATATTTCTTAAAAAAATTAGTTGTAGAATTAGATAAAATTATGATTCCTACCGTTCCGACAAACGAAAGAATAAAACCAACATTTAAAATTGCAAGTGGATTAAAGATTAAAATTATAAGTGCAGATGAAAAAACATTAACCATACTAGACGACTTTCTTTCAAAAACATTTGCAAGTATGTTTAAAATGGCCATTATACCAGCACGGACTACCGAAGGTGATGCACCAGCTAACATTACAAAAAAGATTACAAAAACTATTGAGATATAATCACTATACTTCTTTCCAAATATTTTTGAAAATATATAGCTTGAGAAAGTAATAACTAAAGCGACATTAGAGCCAGAAACGGCTAAAAGATGTGTGACGCCAGCTTTTTGAAAATTTTCCTTTGTAACTTGTGATATTGAATTAGTCTCTCCAATAATCATTCCACTTAAAATACCTGTGTGTTCCTCAGAAAACAGCTTTGTAAAATTATCATAAATTAAGTTTTGCATTCTATACACAAAATTATTGTTAGGCTCTAATACTTCGAAATTATTTTCAACCTTTATAATTCCGTATATACCATTCGAATTTAAAAACCTTCTATAATTAAATCCTCCTCTATTCCTTGCCACATCTGGAATTGTGAATTCTCCATTTATATTTAATTTATCACCTATATGAAATATATTTGTATTTTTCTTTCTAAAAAGCAAAATAAATTTATCTTTATTTTTCGCTCTACAAGTATATTTATAATAAAACTCTGATTCTTCTTTATGTGTTAACATTGTTACTTCTAAACTCAAATTTATTTTATCGACATATTTATTGTCAAACTCTATTAATTGAAAGTTTGTATACGTAGCAGCAATCAAACACAAAGATAACATTATAAAAATATGTCCACAAAAATTTCTAAAGAACATTAGCATAAAAATAGACAAAAAAATGAGAGATATACTTAGAAACTTTAATTCTAAGTATATCCCCCATATAATACCTATTAGAAACGCTAACGTTATCCAAAACATTGATAACAAATTAGCCTCCTTATTTAATTATTTTATATATGCGCTTGAAACCCATCCCGTACGACCATTTACAGTAATTTTATGCCATCCGTTTGTACTCTCTTCTATTGTAATTGTTTTACCTTTATCAACTGTAGCTATAATCTCTGCGTCAGTTGAAGGATTCAATCTAACATTTAAATATGGTTCAGCTGTAACAACTCCCGTACCACTAGAAGGTGTAACATTTAAATCACCATTAACATCAGATGGGAACGAAATATTATCTGTTTTCATCCATCCAGAAATGCTCATTCCTTTTGAATCAACACCTGCAACCTGTGACCATCCACCTGAGAATTTTTGAGCTGTAACTTTTGTATATTTCTCCATAGTTCCAATTCTTTCAGAAGTAACATCTGTAGCAGAATATACATCCGCTAAAACAGCATCTATAACAGCATCTGTATATAGTTTACTTATTTGTTTTAGTTTTGTTTCTCCAACGTTTTGCTCAGCAGAAGTAACACCACCAATATTTTCATTAATAATATCTTCTCCAGAAATAATTTCATCTCCACTTTGATAAACTGTGTCTTCCCCAATAGAAACAATTACATCATTTTTCTTCGAATTATCTGTTTCAGTATCATCACTCCAAATACTTTTCAAAATTATAGAGCAAATAACTATTGGAACAACAAATACCGCAATTAAAATGAATTTCTCTAAACCTTTCATATATAAACCTCCATCCTTATATTACATATAATCTTTCAATTTTTTACTTCTACTTGGATGTCTTAATTTTCTTAGAGCTTTTGCTTCGATTTGTCTAATTCTCTCTCTAGTAACTTGGAACTCTTTTCCTACTTCCTCAAGTGTTCTAGCTTTTCCATCATCCAAACCAAATCTAAGTCTTAATACTTTCGCCTCTCTAGGAGTTAAGGTTTCTATAATTTCATCTAATTGCTCTCTTAAAAGCGTATATGCAGCAAGTTCTGAAGGTGATGGTGCATCATCATCAGGTATAAAATCACCTAGATGGCTATCTTCTTCTTCACCAATTGGAGTTTCAAGAGAAACAGGTTCTTGCGCAACTTTTTTAATTTCCTTAACTCTTTCAACTGGCATTTCCATCTCAGTAGCAATTTCTTCAATTGTAGGTTCACGACCTAATTGTTGTAATAAATGTCTAGAAGTTCTAATCAATTTATTAATTGTTTCAACCATATGAACAGGAATTCTAATTGTTCTAGCTTGGTCTGCTATGGCTCTTGTAATAGCTTGTCTAATCCACCATGTAGCATATGTTGAAAACTTGTAACCTTTTCTATAATCAAATTTTTCAACAGCTTTAATAAGACCTAAATTACCTTCTTGAATCAAATCTAAGAATAGCATTCCACGTCCTACATACTTTTTGGCAATACTTACAACAAGTCTCAAATTTGCTTCAGATAATTTTTTCTTAGCTTCCTCGTCGCCTTCCATCATTCTACTTGCATATTCAATCTCTTGCTCTGCAGTCAAAAGTGGAATCTTACCAATTTCTTTTAAGTATAATCTTACCGGATCATCGACGCTAACAGAATCAGGCACATCCATTGTCTCAATGTCTTCAAGTTTTATTTCCTCTTCCTCAATATCTTCTAATTCTTCAAAATCAGGCTCCTCAACATCCTCAACAATTTCAATATTAGCAGCTTCTAAAACTTCATAAATTTTTTCAACTTGATTTGCATCCAATTGGTGTTTTTCTAAAATATCAATTATTTCCTTATAAGTTATACTTCCGCTCTTTTTATTTGCGGCATCAACTAATTGTTTACTAATTTCTTTTAGGTCTTTGTTTTCTTCACTCATTTTACTACCATTCCTTCCTAACTTTTTTATAAGATTATTTGTAATTAATTCAAGTAAACAAACAAGCTATTTTTTTGCAAGCTTTATAATAATTTCTTGAAGTTTATTTCCTAATAATCCTTTTTCATCTTCAGTAAGATTATCTGCTTGAAATCTTTTTAAAACCTCTCGCTTCTCATTTTGCAATTTTTCAACTTCAATATTACGTATAATTTCTGTAGCAAATTTATTAATATCGTCACGAGCATCGGCCTTCATCATTACTTCAGAAACTAAACTTTTTTCTTCATCTGTTTCGCAAATTAACATTATGTCTTTATTTACAATATCGTCGTTTTCATACAAATTGTAAAATCTCTTTATCAATTCTCTATTAGAAGAACGTTCGATATCCGCATCTGTATATACTTCTTTGAGCCTCTCAAAAATATCTTTTTTCTGCAAAGTTAAAAGATATATTATCATCTTTTCTCTTTCTCGCATGGCTTTTTCATCTGCTGTCTCATCAACATTTAAAACAACAGGCTTTGGCTGTTGCCACTTATTGTTTTTATAAGAACTTCGTATTGTTCTTTTTTCAATCTCCGCAATTATTGCTTCTCTTCCAACATTCAATTCTGTAGAATATTTGTCGACATACACATCTCTTTCAATATTATTATCAACTTTTGAAAGCACTTCAGCCATTTTTGTCAAAAAAGTAATTTTCTCAGCCGTATCATTAAGGTTATATTCCTGCTTTAATAAATCTATTCTGTATTCCGAAGGAGAAATGCTGTTGTCTACTAGTTTTTCAAATCTCTCAGGACCATATTTCAAAACGTACTCATCAGGATCCTTGGCACCTTCCATCTTTAATATTCTTGTTGGAACACCAAGTGACTGCATAATTTCAATTCCTCTTTGCATGGCTTTTTGACCAGCTGCATCAGAATCATATGAAAGCACGACTTCATTTGCATACTGTCTAAGGAGTCTGCCTTGCTGCTCAGTAAGAGCAGTTCCAAGTGAAGCAACAACATTTGTTATACCAGCTTGATGTGGCGAAATAACATCCATATATCCCTCAACAACAAGTATTCTCTTCATTTTTTCATTCGAACTTTTCGCGACATTCAAGCCATATAAATGACGCCCCTTCGAATATATAAGGTTTTCAGGTGAATTAACATATTTAGGAATACCATTAGCTTTCATTACTTCAGATGATTCTAAAGTTCTACCACCAAAAGCTATAAGTCGTTTTCTAACATCAAAAATTGGAAACATAAATCGATTTTTAAATTTATCATACATATATCCTTTTTCTGTTTTTCCAACAAGGCCTGTACCTAAAATATTCTCTTCTTTGAAACCTTTAGATTGTAATAATTTCGTAAGTCCGTTGTCATCTAATGCAAAGCCCAGACCATATTTTGCAACTGTTTTCTTGTCTATTTTGCGTTTTAAAATATACTCCTGAGCAATTTTGGATTTTTCTATATTGTCATAAAAAAACCTTCCTGCAATTTTATTAATCTCGTACATCTCTGCTTTATTTGCTTCGCGTTTCTTTAGTTCATCTTGAGACATACCAATATCATAATTGCTTACAGGCAAGGTTATATTTGCTCTTTCTGCTAAAAACTCTACTGCTTCTTTGAAACTAATGTTTTCAACCTTCATAACAAAGTGAATAACATTTCCACCAAGCCCACATCCAAAACAATGGTATATTTGTTTATCCGGCGTAGCGGAAAACGAAGGTGTTTTTTCTCTATGAAATGGACATAATCCGAAGTAACTGTTGCCTTTGCGTTGCAAAGTAACATAGCGTGATATTACATCGATAATATCATTTGACGCTCTCACCTCTTCAATTACCTCATCAGAATAAAAAGCCATTACATACACACCTTTATTTTTTCTTTTTTCGTTTCTTGCTATTCATCGCTATTGATGGTCTAGCAAAAATGTTTCAATATTTTAGCAATATTTTTTTCATTTATCAACCCATAATTATAATAATTCGACGGATTTTTTCAAAATCCTGCCTGGTTTACCATAAATATTTTAAAAAATTAATAAAAAAGGCAAATAATTGCTAAAAGTATACAAATATAGGCCTTTTTATAAATTATATTTACAAAGATATTTTTTCTTTAAACAACTCTTCTATCTTTTGAAGCAACAAACCATTTTCTGGTAATTCTAAATTAGGATCATCCTCATTAATAATATTTGCAACATTTTGCGCTATTTTAAGTATCGGCACATCTATAAAAAGATTAGCAACTTTAAACTCTGGAATACCATGTTGCTTCGTACCAAAAAAATCACCTGGTCCTCGAAGCTCTAAATCTTTTTCAGAAATTACAAAACCATCATTACTTTTCTGCATTATTTCCATTCTTTGTCTAACAACATCTGATTTACTATCATATTTAAGTATACAGTACGATTTGAACTTACCTCTTCCGACACGACCTCTAAGCTGATGCAATTGTGCAAGTCCAAATCTCTCTGCATTTTCGACAATCATTATAGTAGAATTCGGAACATCTACTCCGACCTCTATAACCGTTGTTGAAATAAGTACTTGTATCTCGTTAGCCTTAAATCTAGCCATTATCTCATCTTTTTCTTTAGGTCGCATTTTACCATGTAACATTTCTACGTTAAAATCCTTAAAAACCTTTCCGTAATATTCAAGTTGCTCCGTTACCGATTTTACACCATCCATGTTTTCTGACTCTTCAACTAGGGGACAAACTATGTATGCCTGTCTTCCATTCAAAATCTCTTTAATTACGAAATTATTAACTCTTTCTTCCATGTTTCGACGCACTGCAAATGTATTTATTTTTTGTCTTCCTGGGGGTAACTCGTCAATTATTGATATATCCAAATCTCCATATAAAATAATCGCAAGCGTTCTAGGAATTGGCGTTGCAGTCATTACTAAAGTATCTACTTTTTCACCTTTCGAAGATAATATTCCTCTTTGTCTAACTCCAAACCTATGCTGTTCGTCTGTTATCACAAGACCAATATTTTTAAACTCAACATTTTCTTCAATTAATGCATGAGTCCCTATTATCATGTCTATTTCCCCATTTTTTAATTCGTCCAATATTATTTGTTTGTTCTTTTTAGTAACATCGCCTGTCAACAAATGAACTTTTATTCCAAAACTTGAAACCATTTTAGATATTCCTTCATAATGTTGCCTTGCCAAAATAGCAGTAGGAGCCATTAATGCCGCTTGATATCCATTACGAACCGCTTTAAACATAGCCATCGTTGCAACTACAGTTTTACCAGAACCTACATCCCCTTGAACCAAACGATTCATTGATTTTTCACTCTTCATATCTTTATCAATTTCTTTCCAAACCTTTTTCTGCGCATTTGTAAGTGTATATGGCAAAGTCTTCAATAGTTCATCCATTCTTTCATCTTTAGCAAAAGAAATTCCCTTTATATCTTCTTTTCCCTTTTCCTTAAACCTTAGAAGTCCCAATTGCATAGTTAATAATTCTTCGAAGGCAAGTCTATATCTTGCTTTATCAAACTGTCCTAAATATTCAGGAAAATGTATATTTTTTATTGCTGTTTCTATGTCATCAAGATTATTTTGCACCCTAATCCACTCTGGAAGTGAATCTTCAAGATTTCCACTCGCAGTCTTTACTGCAGTTTCAACAATACTTCTAAAAACATTCTGCGTAATTCCACTTGTTAATGGATAGATAGGAATTATCTTACCAGTATTCTTAACTTTATTACTTTCATCAAAAACTGATGACTGCATTTCAATTCTCCCAAGTGTGTTCTTAACCTTACCGTAAAAAGAATATTCTTCTCCCATTTTTAATTGCTTCTTTATATATGGTTGATTGAACCATGTAAGTATCATGCTTCCAGTCTCATCTTTTGCAATAACCTTATATATTACCATATTACGTCTGACCCTTGTTTCACTCACATTCGAAGAAATTATTGCTTTGATTGCAACTGTTTCACCATCTATTACTTCTATTATTTTTTTATAGTTTCCTCTATCCTCATATTCCCTTGGGAAATAATTAATTATATCTTTCAAAGTAAAAAGTCCTAATTTATTTAAGATTTCAACTCTTGCCGGACCAACACCTTTTAAAAAACGTAAATCCATATTTAAATCAACCATTATATACTCCTCCATCTACAATTAGATTATCACAAACTTTTGTTCTTAGTCAACAAAGTAAAGAATATGTTTGAAGTTTACCATAAATCATGATAATATATATGCAGTTTTATAGGAAGGAGCGTTGTGAATTCTAGAATTTCACATATAATCATATGAATAATTATTGGTGGTTAAGCATCAACCCAAAGATGCTTAAATTTAGAGAATTAGATATAGACGATTGCTTTTACTACTCTGCACTAAATGAAGATGGAACAAGTAGAACTCTTCATAAAAACTTCACTGAAATTAAATGCGGCGAAATTGTTGTAGCATATGAAGTTGAACCTAGTAATGAAGTTCTTGGTCTTTGCATTTGTGTTCAAGAATTAGAAAATGAGCGAATCATGTTAAAGAAAATTGAGGGGCTTACAGACACAGTTCCTCGTTACAATATGGAAACTCATATTGAACTTGCCAATCTTGAAGTATTTAGATACATGCAAGGTACTCTTTTCAAGCTTTCTAAACGTGAATTCGAAGTTATTTTTAGCATGCTTCGCGAATTAAATCCTAAAAAAAGATATCAAATATATGATACTTATTCTAAAGAAGATTTCCTCAAAGATGTTTATTTTGATGAATCTGAATATGATGAACTTAGAGAATTAATATTAGCCAGAAAAAATGTTGTTTTGCAAGGTGCTCCAGGTGTTGGAAAAACATATATTGCTAGGCGTATGGCCTTTTCTATCATCGGTTCTAAAGACGACGAAAAAATGCTTAATGTTCAATTTCACGAAATGTATTCAAATGATGAATTTATCGAAGGATATCGCCCTGACGATATAGGTATATATAAATATAAACGTGGTTGTTTTAAACGTATTTGTAATAAAGCAAGAAACAACCCAAATCAAAAATTCTTTGTAATTATAGATGAAATCAACCGAGGAAATATTCCTAAAATATTCGGTGAAGCCTTCTCTCTTATTGAGATAGATAAACGAGGAAAGGAAAATTACATTGAATTATCTTGCTCAAGAGAAAGATTTTATGTACCTGAAAATTTGTATATCATTGGAACAATGAACACTTTTGATGATAATTTGGCTCTTTCTGACTATGCACTTAGAAGGAGATTTTGCTTTTACACTATAACTCCTGTTTTTAATAACGAAAGATTTCAGTACTTTTATAATCAAAATCCTTTATTAACAGCAGTTATCCAGAAAATTAAAGAAATCAATTTGGAACTTGATGAAAGTATGCAAATAGGACATTCATATTTTTGTAAGCCAATGCCAGATGCAGAAATAAAAATGCTTGTAAAATACAGTGTTATACCACTTTTAAAAGAGTATTTTAAAGATAACGCTAATAAATATCAAAAACTTTCAAATGAATTATTAGAAATAATTTCATAAAAAAGGAACCTGTAAATTAATGTTGACAAAATGACCTAAAAGTCATAAACTAACCATGCAACAAAAGATATAACTTACAATTAATTCCATTTAATACACTTTGATTACAATGAATTGTAAAAAATGTTGTCAAAGTTTATTATTTGTGCTAAAATATCAAAGAACGATTTTAGAAAACCTGAGGGAGGTGCTAGAAATGGCAAAATGTGAAATTTGTGAAAAAGAAAAAGTGTTCTCAATGCAAGTGAGTCACTCACATAGAAGATCTTCAAGAACTTGGAAACCAAATTTAAGAACAGTTAGAGCTGTAGTTGATGGTACACCTAAAAAATTAACAGTTTGCTCTAGATGTTTAAGATCTGGCTTAGTTGAAAGAGCTTAATAAAAAAAACACCAGTTTAAGCTGGTGCTTTTTTTGTCTGACAAACAAAGGACGTCCATTAAATGTATCGTTTTATGTAAAAATCAGAAAAAAATGAAACCTTTAACGGACATCCCACTGTGTCACTCCTCGCTTTTTTTTATTTTGAACATAAGCTGCAATACCTTCCTCATGAATTTAGATGGTCTGTAAACTAGAATTCTCATGATTCCACTCCCTCTCTTTTTATCTACAAAGCCATATTAAGCCCATTATTAATGTAATTACCCCTATGCCGAAAATCCAACCGCATACTGGAAGTAATAAAACTAATAAAGTTCCAAAACCAAATCCTATTAAACAAACTCCAAATGTTTTTTTAAATAAATTCATTCTCGGCATCGCTCCTTACCCCTTTGATTTACTATATTGTATGTGGTAAAATCTTTATTGTGACAAAATGATTTGTCCAATTCCGAATTTCTAAGAGGTATGCTATGAAGAATATAGAAAAAATTATTGTTGAATTATCTAAATGTTATGATGGAGAAAAAGGATCTTTAGATTATACGACTCCATTCGAACTTTTAGTTGCAGTTATGCTTTCGGCACAATGTACAGATGCACGTGTAAATATCGTTACTAAAGATTTATTTAAAATTGCAAATACTCCTGAAGCTTTTGCACAAATGAAAGTTTCAGATATTGAGAAATTAATTTCATCGATTAGCTTTTTTCGTAATAAGGCTAAACATATTCATGAAGCTTCTAAACAAATAATAGACAATTTTGAAGGAATTGTTCCTGAAACTATGGAAGAACTTACTGCTCTTTCTGGAATTGGTAGAAAATCTGCAAATGTTATTATGCTTGAAGCTTTTAATAACTGTCAAGGTATTGCAGTTGATACACATGCTCTTAGAATCTCTAATAAATTGGGACTTTCAAAAAACACGGATGCATCAAAAGTTGAACAAGACTTATTAAAGAAGATTCCAAAAAAATATTGGCGTGTTATGAATCATTTATTTGTTTATCATGGTAGAGCAATATGCGATGCAAGAAATCCAAAATGCAACGAATGTGTCATTAACACATATTGTAAAGAATACAAAAAAAGAACTAAGTTTTAAATTAACAGCCGTTTTTCGAAAATTGGGACGGTTCTTTTTCAAAAAGTAACCGTCCCAATTTCCAAATTTTATTTGAATTTATTTACGCTTCTAATTGATATTGCAAGCGCTTCTTCTCTAGTCGCATTTCCAAATACATCAAATGTATTATTTCCTACTCCTTTTATAATCCCAATATTAGACATGAAATAAACTCCGTCAAGTGCCCAATTATCTATTTTGTTATGATCAGAGAATTTAGAAACACCTGCCAAATTAACAGTCGTGTTTATTCCCGCTTTAGTTAATGACCTAACCATCATCGTTGCCATTTCTTGTCTGGTTATCAAACTATTAGGCTCAAATGTTGTTGCTGAAGTTCCATTAGTAATACCTAATGCATATGCCTTTAATACTTCTACGTCATTTGTATCTGTAAAAGGATTTCTCTCTACAGGGCTTGCTGTTTTATATGCAACTCTCTCATATAGTTTAACTGCTACAGCTGCAAACTCTGCACGAGTTATACTTTTAGTATAGTCTTTATTATATAATGTTTGTGGAATAAGAGCATTATTTAGCGCTGATTCAAGTTCAGTTTTTGACCAATCTGATGAATTTGTCCATTTTATGCTTGGTTTTTTTACTTCACAATTCATTTCTACTGTAATAGTATTATAAGCTTGTGTAACAGTTGCAACACTATCATTTATCTGTGCGTTAGCCTGTTCATCTATAATACATTCACTATTTACATTAAGTGTAAATTTACATTTATATGTTCCTTCTTTAAAAGTATCGACATTAGACATAAATTTATCATCCTTATACCAATATACCATGCTTGTTGAATACATTCCTGGTTCCAATGAAGTAACTTTATTATCTTGTATTCCTCCAAATTCAGGTAAATTCAAATCTGTAAATTTAAAAGTTGTAATGTATGGCTGGTTTATATAAAAAGTTCTTTCCGCATAATATCTACCATTTATACTAGATATCGTCTTGGGCAAGAAAGAATCTCCCATATATACTTGTAATGTATTACTTGTATAACCACCATTAATGAATTTAAAAAATACTCTACATCTATAACTACCAGAACGAAAAGTATCTTCATACATTGTTCCTGATTCCTTATACCACACAATTTCATCAATATCATAATAATCATTACGCTCAACTTTTTCTGGAATAATACTATTCTTTTTTATCCCAAAAGAAGGTTTTGTAGGGAAATCGACTCTAACCACAGATACATAACACTCATCTTGAGCTGGTTCAACAAAGTATTCTGCTTCAACATATGTATCATTAGATGTAGTAATAATTATTGCATCTTCCGAACCTATGCGAGCAAGCAACCCATCATATAACGTAAAACCATTAAGTAAATTTATATATACTCTACATTTATATGTACCCCCACTCAAAATATCAGCTTGGCTAATCATCGCATTATCTTTATACCATTCAACTTTATTAATTGTATAAAAATCTGGATGATTCGGAAACAAATCGTAATCTGCTCTATTTCCAGCTTTAGGATTTATAAGACCACCAATAATAATTCTGTTTGGATATATAATTGTAGGCTCTTTAACTATGAATGTAATATTTACTAATGGTTTACCACCCATTTCTGCATATTCAACCCAGCCGTTTTCTACCATAAACTCTGTTTCAGAAGACACCATATAGCCCTCTTTTACTTCCATATATATTCTGCACATATATGTACCTGGTTCATCAAATGTATTTTCAAACATTGTTCGACCATTTTTATACCAAACAATATTAGAAACAGAAACAGCATCAGTTCTTTTTATTGTGACTTCTTTATCTATCGTTGCATCTAATTCTGGTGTTTCTAAAGATGCAATTTCTACTCTTCTTATCGATATTTTTTCTTCACCATTAGTAGCATAAATATACGTTGTAAAAAAAGTAAAAATAAACAATATCATCACAAGAAATTTATACATTTTTTTCTTCATTCAATCACGTCCCATTCTTCGACAAGTTTTATATAATTATACCCCGAATTTACATTTTTTTCAAGTAAACTCGGGGTATTAATTGGCTATATTTTATTCTATTTTAGTAAACTCGTTAATGGCTCAACATGGTATATATCAAGCGTATTCATCGCTCTAGTTGCACATACATAAAGCAGTTTTGTATCAACTTCAGAATCTGTATAATTGTGAACATCTGCATTGGTAACTATAACTGCATCAAACTCCAAACCTTTTGATAAATATGATGGAACAATACTAATTCCACCATTATATTCAGAATCTTTGTCATTTATAATATGAATTTCTTTTTCTGCAAAATCATTCAATGCACTCGCTATTTCTTTACAATCTTCAACCGTTTTCCCTATTAATGCAATGTTCTTCAAATTACGAGATTTCAACTCACTAATTCTAGCTTTTATATTTTCATACATTTCATCTTCAGAATTAAACTTTTTAATTGTAACAGGTTCACCATTTTTCATTACAGGTTCACCTAAAGAACAATTTAGTTTATCTGTAATATGTGAAATGACCTTATTAGCAACATTCATAATTTCTTCTGTTGTTCTATATGTCTTTTTTAAAGTCAAATATTGAGGTTCATTATCAACACCAAACACTGTACTCATCGTCTTTTGCCAGTTTTGAGTACCACGATAATAATAAATACCCTGTGATAAATCACCTAATATTGTTAGCGAATTACTCTTTACAATTTTCTTAAATATATAAAACTGAAACTCACTAAAATCTTGCGCTTCGTCAATTACAATATGTTTTAAATCAAATTTAGTTTTAACTCCATGAATCATATATTTTAAATACATAAGCGGAGCTATATCTTCCATCTCTATTTTTCCAGCGCGCTGCGATTTATCAAATGAATTTTTAATATATGCAATTTGTTCTTTTGGAACTCTTTGACTTGCAAATTCCTCTAGATAATAATCTATAAATTCACGATAATACTTAATTGGTTCTAATACTTTTTGATTTAAAAAATATTTTTGAACATATTTCTTAACGTCTTTCGTCACAACCTTCTTCATTTGGTCAGCCTCGTCATAAACATCTCTTATCATCGCAAGTCTTATTTGTTCGTTTTCCTCTTCTTGCTTAATTTTAGCAACCTTATAATCTCTATCTTCTTCAATATCTTTTATTATTGTCGCATTTCGCATCATAACTGAATTCTTCAAATGCTTTGAAATTTCTTCTATTCTACGGCATATAGGTAAATTACCATACTCTCTATAATATAAATGAGCAATTTCTTGCTTAGTCATAAATATATATTTGCCTATCTTGAAATCATCATCTGGTAACATTCTTTTTTCAATTTCATAAATGTAGTCATCAATTACATTTTTATATCTTATTGACGATTTAAATATGGATGCCTCTTCAATTATCTTACAAACCTTTTCTTCTTTTTCAGATTTGTTATTATTTATTATCCTTGCAAGCTTTTCATTTGGTTCTTCTATTTCAAACTTGCTTCCAATTACCTCAAAAGCTATTTCTTCATACGTACTTTGTCCAACCCTATCAACACCAAGATCAGGTAATACGTTTGAAATATAATTTAAGAAAAACTTGTTAGGAGCAATTATCAAAAACTCTTCAGGAAAAAAGTTTTTGTCATAGTTATATATTAGATACGCAATTCTATGAAGAGCTATTGTTGTTTTTCCACTACCTGCAACACCTTGAACAACAAGTGGTTGCCACATATCTGAACGAATAATTCTATTTTGTTCTGCTTGAATTGTCGAAATAATATTTTTAAGTCTTGTGTCTGAATTTGCAGATAAGAATGGTTGTAACATTTCATCATTAGTTGTAATATCAATATCCATCACATCTGCAAGACCATTGTCATCAAAGAAATATTGACGCTTTAGTTTAATTTCGCCTTTAATTTCCCCAGCAGGACACTTATATGTTGCATCGCCAAGTCGACCTTCGTAGTATAGATCCGCAATTGGAGCCCTCCAGTCAATTACTATTTGTTCTAAAGTATCATGATCTGTAACCATAACTTTTCCCAAATAAAAAGCATCCCTTTTTTCTTCACCATCTTCAACAAAATCTACTCTTGCAAAGTATGGTTTTTGTCTAACCATTTTTAGATTTTTAATTCTTTGGTTAAACTTTTCTTTAAGGGCTGCTTTCATAAAGTCATCGGCATAGTCATCAAAATCATAATCTTCGAAACCTCTTTCAAGTCTTTCTTCACTTTCTTTAATTTCATTGTCTATAAACCTCTGAGTCTTATTCAATTTCTGTAATTCTTTAGTCTCATCATCGTGTGTAATGTTCATTAAAATGACACCTCCACTTATATAAGATTATCTATTTTTACGCGCAAACAACACGAATGGATGAATTATATCATACTCATTTGTGTTATTGCAACAAATTTCGTCAAAAATAAAAATCCCCACCGAAATAAGTTCGATGGGGCACCTTGGCAAGGTGGTCATAAATTTCTCAGGTTACTTGCTCGTAGCCGTCAAAGCAGTGTTTACACACTTACAGATTCAGCTGCTTGCGGGTCACGCCGAGATGGCCGACCGTATAGTAACCAGATTCGCCGCAATCACCGCAGGTGACTTCAATAGCTTGAATCACCGGGCTGTTAGGCTCGCTCAGATGGAACCGCACTTTGCACTGTGCATCATCAGAGCAAGAAGCCGTGATATTGTCGGATTGGCAAGGGATACATCCAGGGAAATTGGTTCGGACTTGCTTTAGAGTCATCTTCATAAAAACTCCCTCCAATACGTTTGATATAAGGTTCTTAAACCATACGTATTCTACTATAAAAACTGTATTTTGTCAACTTTTTAAAAAGTATCTTCAACTGACGAAATAGCTGTTGTAGCTGTTTCTGCTGATGTTGCAGGTTCGATTTCCTCTGCTATATTTGTAGCTGATACTACTGGTGTACTTGCAACAGTAGCTGTTGCTTCAGCTGGTGCTGTTTGTCCAAATGTAAAAACTTTTTTCTCAGCTCTAGCTTTCTCTTCAAATTTCTTTTCAAATTCTGCTCTTACATTATTTAATGTTTCTTGCATTGCTGCAAACATTTCATCTACATCTTGTCTCGTAAAATCATACGCAGCACTTCTAGACATCGGCTCTAGAATTTGCATGTCGTGCAAAACATTATTTACTCTTTTTCCTGCGTACTCCATAAATTTTTGTCTTTTTTCTTCGTTAATTACCATCTTTCTTACTCCTTTCAAATGTTAATAAAATTTTATAATAAACATTTTAAAAGTTCAAGAAAAATTAACATTGTATAACACCATTTTTTTGTTCTATTACTACCACGTCAACTAACGAATTAGCTTTTCTTTCTTCATTTGAGTAAACTTCTATATAGTTAGTCGTATGCCCATTATGTTCATTCTCGAAAAGAACCTTTATTTCTTTATTTAAGTATTTCTCCGCAAATGCAATTTCGTTTTCTAAAGATAGTTTTATTAATCTTTCGCTCCTTACATCTTTAACCTTTCCATCTACTTGCTTTGGGAATGTTGCAGCTTTCGTACCTCTTCTTGGTGAGTATTTAAACACATGCATTTTAGAAAATTTTATTTCTTCTAAAAATTTATATGTAACTTCAAACTCTTCGTCTGTCTCACCCGGAAATCCTACGATTACATCAGTTGTCAAAGCAACTTCTTCAATATTGTTCCTTAATATATTTACAATTTTTCTAAACTCATCAGTGGTATACCTTCTATTCATACGCTCAAGTGTTGAATCACAACCACTTTGAAGTGATAAATGAAAATGATTACAAATCTTGTTTAATTTTTTTAATCTTGTTACAAATTCTTCTGTAATAATAAGGGGTTCTAAAGAACCTAATCTTATTCTCTCTATACCTTCAATCTCGTTAATTTTTTCCAACAAATCAATAAGAGTTGATTTATCCTTTAAATCTTTTCCATATGAAGAGATATGAATTCCTGTTATAACAATCTCTTTTATTCCTGTTTCGGCAATCTTTCTAATTTCATCACATATTTCTTGAGACTTTCTACTTCTGACTGGACCACGAGCATATGGAATTATGCAATATGTACAATACCTATCACATCCATCTTGTATTTTTATTTCTGCTCTAGCTTTGTCTGTGTATGCTGTATAATCCCATTCGGTATATTCTCTTTCATCAAGCATACTTGAAACTTCAAACAGTTTCTCTTTTGAAGCAACCAATTCTTCTATTTTTTCTATAATATGTTTCTTATCGTTGTTTCCAAGAATTAAATCTATTTCTTTTATTTTTGCTAATTCATCCATTGACACTTGAGCATAACAACCCACCGCACAAAGTATAGCATCTGGATTTAATTCTTTAGCACGTCTTAATATTTGTCTAGATTTTCTGTCGCTCATATTAGTCACAGTACATGTATTCACAACATAAACATCTGCATATTTCTCATATTCTACAACTTCATAACCGGCATTTTTAAATCCTTCCGTCATTGCATTTGTCTCATATTGATTAACCTTACAACCGCAATGTATAAAAGGCAACTTTTCTTTTATTTATATTCATTTTTTTCAACTCGTTTCTACCTAATATATATATATCATTCAGTTACCATAATAACACAAAAAAGGTGCCTAGTCGACACCTTTTTCTACAGAATGCAATGTTATAACAACCAAATCAGGTCTATTAAAAAGCCTAAAGCCTCTACTTCCACTGCCAAGACCTCTGCTCACTACAATGCTTTTTCCTGATTCTTCAGTATATAGACCAGCATCATACTTCGGAAAGAATCCTTCATCTGGCGAAAAAATTGCTCCAACAAAAGGAATCCTAACCATACCGCCATGCACATGCCCAGAAAGTGTAAGATCAGCACCCCACTGTGCATAAGTAAGGAAATATCTAGGATTATGCGATAGCAATATATTGTAGCTATCTTCGTGCGCCTCTCCTATCAATTCGGAAATTAGCTCTTCATCCAAGATGTATTCATCATTTTCCGAATAATACTTGTTGCTATACCATAAACCATAAAGATTTATTTCTTCATCCCCGCTTTTTATAATAGCAACCTCATTATCTAAGACATCCACGCCTCTATCTTCAAGATAAGTAATAATTTCACTCTTCTCCTTTAGATTAAGAGCTTGTTCATGATTTCCAGGTATAAAATATACCTTATATTTTTGAGTAAGTTCACTTACCAGTGAAAAGAAAACCGTATAATCAGTTTCGTTTGCACTAACCATATCACCTGTAAGTACAACAATATCAGGTTTTTCTTGAGTTATTTTCTCAATCAGTGGCTTGTTATCTTTTCCAAATTCCTTACTATGCAAATCAGATATATGCACAATTTTATATCCATCAAATGATTTTGGAATCTTTGAAGATTCTAGGTTAAACCTAGATATTTGTATTACATTTGCATCAATCTGTAATCGCACTAAAAAAAGTACAACTACCAGTATAAGAAATACAATAATAAATATTTTTTTCTTCATAAATATCATCCTTTACAATTTCACTTCTTAGAATTATATTTCTTTTTCCACGCAATATCAATATTATTTCCAATACAAAGAAAAAGATGACTCACAAAGAGTCATCTTTTTTAGTTTGTGTTATATTAGTCGTCTGTAGTATCGTATGAACCTTCTCCAAGCACAAACTCGCGTTCATACTCATCAAGGACAATTCTCCTATCGATAACACCATCGAAATCGAGAAGAATGTTATCCTCATCGAGAATTACCGTAGGCTCAGCCGAAAGCTCATATGCATCGTAAATCCGGGGCATCAAGATTTCACCATCGAAGAACTCCTGCAATTTCTCTCCAACTGCGATCTTATCCTCCGTACGTGCATGATTGAGGATAACCGTTTTCGCATTAGGATAGTCTTTAACAGCCGCTTCCATCTCTGGATAGTAGCCATGAGATGAGAAACCGTGGAGCCAGTATGTCTTACAACGTTTGACATAGGTTCTGTCGGGAAGATCTACCTTCTTGCCATAGTCGCACTCAAGAATTAAGCGACTCGGAGTACCCGGACCAACCCAACCGCATACAACAAAGATATAGTCATCCCGTTGCAAGCAATTTTCGAAGTAGTCGATAACTCGGCCGCCATTGCCGTTTGCAGAGGCAGTAATGATAACTCGGGGGGCTTCACCATGCAATACCGATTCAACGTGATCCCGATAGGATTTGATGACCTTGAAATCATCAGTTCCAAACGGATCGTAGCCCAAATCCTTGAACCACTTGCTATCCTGCGAATACGTTGACTGATATATTCCAAGCTCTGTCATAGTAAGAGGAGAATCAACAACAACGTCAATATAGATTCCCTTCTTTCTAAGACAGTTCATGAGAAACACCAGCTGAGCATTGCGGTCAAGCGAAAAACCCAAGAGCACAACATGTTTCTTCTGTCTTTTGGCCTTGCGAATAATTTCGAAAAGCCTTTTGATAGAAGTTTCGAGCGTTTCGACAGGTTCTTTAACGCCGTGCAGACATTCAAGCACGAGGCAATCAATTTCGTCATTCTTGTAGTCATACATCTGTTCATACAAGAGCGAATTGCCCGGCCCGATATCTCCCGTAAAGGCAATGCCATACCTAGAACCATTCGGATCTTTTACGTGCACTTCAACACGTACAGCACCGTTTTGATGTGTCGTCGGAAACATACGAATCGTAATGCCTTCCATGACCTCTACGTACGTAGCCGGTTTGACAGTTCTAAACATCTGTTTCACTGCCTCGATGTCCTCTTGCGTATAAAGCGGTTCATATTCTGCAGCATCAAGCTGGGATATTGCAGAATCAAGCCCCTTCATATCGCTATACTTCGTTGTGAGAAGTCGCTTCTGCGTGATACGATTAGTAGTTTCGCGCATAATCTTTCGAGCCCGTTTTACGGCATCACCAGGATGATGTTCTTGAATTCCAGCAGCATCAACAAGCATAGGATACGAAAGCTTCTTGGCAATGTCTGTAACATAGATATTTCCCGTAAAACCTGATTTGTGAAGCAGTACCAAGTTGCCGATGTGATCGTAATGTGCGTGTGTAAGAACGATTGCATCGATTTCAGATCCAGTAATCGGATAATCAAAATTTCTGAACTCATCCTCGCCTTGCGCAGCACCTGCGTCCATCATGATTTGAGCAATACGACCATCGCTGGTCCTAACTCGTAGAATTGCACTAGAAGCCGTAACTTCGTCGCCAACTCCACCAATGAAAAAAGGCTCAACTATGGGGAAACTTCGCGCGGAGTCACTCAGCATATCTTTTCCTCCTTTAAATTTTAATACGAGGTATTTTGTCAACCAAATAATCTACCGAAACCATTCTACAATAGAAAAATCAAAAAAGCAAGAAATTTAGCTTTTTATGACCATTTTAGCCTTTATAAGACATTTACAATAGATATTCCTTCTCTATTCTTCAAATCATCCATATTTCTGTTTATTATTCGCGCATTTAATAAAAAATGAGTTTCATCCCCTTCTAAATAAAATGTATAACATTCAATCAATAAATCTTCTATTGTGTTAATATTATGATGATATTGAAGTGCAATCCAAGGCTTTTCATATTTTTCCCACTTATTAAGAAGCTCTTCAACTATTTTCTCTTTCTCTTCACGCGGAGCACTCATATTTTCTTCCATTTTATTTATTACGCTAACTAAATCCTCCGTTGTTTTGTCTAAATATTTATTTTGGAAATAAGTTCCACCAAAAATGACTCCCAGAATTACAATAATAATTATCAAATCCTTCATGTTTACTCACTTTCTTTTTTTTGAAAATAAATTTTATTTGACTCGTCTACAACTAAAACAAACACATCACTGAGTTTCGTTTTTCTATCCTCTAAATTTTTATCTAGCCATTTCCTATCTAAATTCAAATCTTTCAAATTATTCTCATATATGGTTCCTTCTCTAATAATAACTCTTGGGTATCCAACTTTGTCTTGCTTAATTTTTAAATCTCCAATAGTCACATTATTTTTTTCAGTTTTGGGAATAATACTAAGTTGCCCACTAGTTTCCAAAATTGCATATTCTATATCTGAAATATCTGGATATCCTGCAATCCTAAGTTCTTGCATTAATCCTTCTATAGTATAACGTTGTTTTTTCAAACTTTTTTCTAAAATACGTCCCTGATCAATTAATACAGTAGATCTACCAGATATCAACTTATTAAAAAATGTAAATTTGATATTTAAATATGATACTGCAATTTCACCTACCAACAACGCAAGTATTGGAATTATTCCTTGAAGTAAAGGCGTCCCAACATCTTGCATCGGTACACTTGCCACATCCGCAATTATTATAATAACAACAAGTTCAAATGGTTGTAATTGTCCAAGCTCACGTTTCCCCATTAATCTCACTGCAATTAAAACTAACAAATATATAATGATTGTTTTTAAAAAAGTAGTTGCCATATTAATCTCCTTTATTTTCAAATCTTTTCATATAATTATTAATTCTATTTTTTGTTTAAAATAAAAAAATATTCAGACTTTGTATAATTTTATTATTTATTGATAATAATTATTGTGTATGAACTTCACTTTATAAAGGAGGTAAACAAAATGGATAATAAAGCAAAAAATTCTTCTAATCAGATGACAATGGGTGGAATGATTACAAGATTTATTACATCTGCAATCATACTTGCTGTAACAGCATTTTTCACGCCTGGCTTTGAAATTGAATCATTTTGGACACTACTACTTGCCGCGGTAGTTTTATCTGTAATGGATTATTTATTTAACTTAATTTTAGGCGTTGATGCAACACCATTTGGTAGAGGAATTGTCGGTTTTGTTGTTTCAGTAGTTGTACTTTATGCAACACAATTTTTTGTTGCTGGCTACAACATAAGCATGCTATCTGCAATCGTTGGCGCTGTTATATATGGAATAATTGCAGCTATGGTACCAGGTAAGCAAACGCTTTAATATCAATTATTCTAAAAAAAGTACTGCCTTGAAGGCAGTACTTTTTAATACCCAATAGGAATATAAGAATATGAATTAGTAATGTATAAATTGATAAAAAATATCAAATAACTCAATGACAATATCAATGTATATATGGAAAGAATTCGTAAATTAAAACATTGAATAATAGAAATGAATATTGAAACAAACAATTCAATCTTATTAATCAATAGATATTTTTCACATTTTTCTTTACCTTTATTAGATGATATAATTCCTTTTTTTATAATACTATAAATATATATAAATAAAAAATTACTTTATCCATCTCTAAAGTTCACTCCCTACCTATTCTACAGTTACAAGTTCACTGCTTTCAGGATTTGTCTTATTGTTTTTACTTCAATATCTCCACAATCTGTATCTCTAACGCTTTCAATTTTTCCATTATTTCTTTTACTTTTGAATCGTTTGTCTCTTCTTTCAAATCTTCTCCAACAATCATCGTCATCTCTGCAAGTTCTTCGCGAAGTGTTTCCATCTTCTCTAGAACTTCTAGTCTGATGTATTGATTTTCGTTTGGTGATCTTAACTCGCCAGTCTTCTTAATTCTATCAACATCTACATCATAGATATCTCCACGCATTGGAATTTCAACAGGAATACCAAATCTATTTCCAATTTCTTCAGCAAGTTCAAATTGTGCATCTTCATCACCATGAACTAGATAAACTTGTTTTGGTTTCGAACTAAACGTTTCAATAAAGTTTAATAATCCATTTTTATCAGCATGACCGGAGAAACCTTCGATATATCTAACGTCAGCATTTACAGTAATTTCTTCACCAAATAATTTTACGTTTTTAGCACCATCTACGATTTTTCTACCAAGTGTTCCAACAGCTTGATATCCAACAAATAAGATTGTGCTATCTTTTCTCCATAGGTTATGTTTCAAATGGTGTTTAATTCTACCTACTTCACACATACCACTGGCAGAAATAATTATCGATTGATTAGCATTTGCATTTAATTCCTTTGATTCATCAACAGACTGAGTAAAACGAAGTCCATTAAAGTCAAGAGGCTTTTTACCTTCTCTAATATCTTCCTGAACAAATTCATCTAAACAATCTAGATTCTTTAAAAATACTTCTGTAGCAGATGTCGCAAGTGGACTATCTACATAAACTTTAGCATTCATAACCTCATCAAATTCACGTCTGAAGTTCTCATCTTCATTCTGCTTACTTTTTTGAAGTTCATAAATAATCTCTTGAGTTCTACCAACTGCAAATGAAGGAATTATTACATTTCCTCCTCTTTCTAAAGTTTTAGAAACAATGTTTAAAAATTCTTCTGCTTTTGAAACCTTTTCTTCATGAACTCTATTACCATATGTCGACTCCATGATTAGAATATCAGTTTCATCAACAATAGAATGTTCTCTTAAAAGAGGAATATTGTTATTTCCTAAATCTCCAGTAAATACAATCTTTTGCTCTTTTCCATTTTCTTTTACCCATACCTCAATTATACTTGATCCAAGCATATGACCGGCATCAGTAAATCTAACTTTGATATTCGAATCTATTTGAAAAATTTCATCATATTGAACCCTTTCAAATAAGGCAAGTGAATCAATTGCATCATTGTATGTATATAAAGGAGGTAACTCATGTTTACCTTCTCTTCTTCTTTTTCTATTTAACCATTCAATTTCTGATTCTTGAATGTATCCACTATCAGGTAGCATTATTTCACAAAGATCACAAGTTGCTTTTGTAGCATATACAGGACCTCTATATCCATCAACATAAAGTTTAGGAATCCTTCCTGAGTGGTCAATATGCGCATGAGATAATAGCACAAAATCAATTTCATTTGGATTAAAAAGAAACGAATCACTATTAAGCATTATTTCTTTTTGTTGACCTTGATAAAGACCACAATCCATAATAAATTTTTTATTATTAGTTTCAACTAAAATATTTGAACCAGTAACAGTTCTCGTCGCACCTAAAAAGGTAATTTTCATATGTATCCTCCTTATTTGTTTTTCTGGCGTTTAAAAATTTTATTCTCCAGAAGCTTCATCATATTCATCTTCTGTTTCCTCTTCATCACTAAAGTACATCTCACCTTGTTCGTTCATTTCTTCCCATTCTTCTTTAGAGATTAAAACTTTTCTTGGTTTAGAACCTTGAGATTCTGAAACGATTCCACGCTCTTCCATTTGATCTACAATTCTACCTGCTCTAGCATGTCCAACTCTAAATTTCCTTTGAATCATAGACGCTGATATTTGTCCCATATTAACAGCAAGTTCGATTGCATCCGTTAATAATTCATCACAATCATCCTCTGCATCAGGTGTAGGAGCAGGAGCATCAGCTTTCGCAAGCTTTTCAATTATATTTTCATTGTATACAGCAGGTGTTGAAGATTTAACCATTTCAACTACACTTTCAATTTCACCATCAGAGACAAATGCACCTTGAAGTCTTATTGGTTTTGCTTCTCCTACTGGAAGGAATAACATATCTCCACGTCCAAGTAATTTTTCAGCTCCACCCATATCAAGAATTGTTCTAGAATCAATTTGTGATGAAACTGTAAAGGCAATTCTTGAAGGAATATTTGCTTTAATAATACCTGTAATAACGTCTACTGAAGGTCTTTGTGTTGCAATAATCAAATACATACCTGCAGCACGTGCCATTTGCGCAAGTCTACAAATTGCATCTTCAACATCATTTGGAGCAACCATCATAAGGTCAGCAAGCTCATCTACTACAATTACGATTTGTGGAAGAATTCCTTCTTCACCTTCATTTCTTAACAACTCATTATATCCTTTTATATCTCTTACACCCTTTGATGCAAAAAGATTATATCTATTAACCATCTCTTGAACTGCCCAGTTTAAAGCACCGGCAGCCTTCTTTGGATCTGTAACAACTGGAATTAATAAATGTGGAATTCCATTGTAAACACCAAGCTCAACCACTTTAGGATCTATCAAAATTAATTTAACTTCATTTGGCGTAGCTTTATAAAGTATACTCATTATAATTGAGTTTATACACACAGATTTACCAGAACCTGTACTACCTGAAATAAGCATGTGTGGCATCTTTGAAATATCTGCTACATATGATTCCCCATCAATTGTTTTACCAAGTGTAAAAGAAACTTTTGATGATGCATTTTTGAAATTATCTGATTCAATAACTTCACGCATCGTAACCATTTCTGTTGTTTTATTTGGAACTTCTATACCAACAGCAGATTTACCTGGTATAGGAGCTTCAATTCTTATAGATTTAGCAGCAAGATTTAAAGCAATATCATCTGACAAATTCAAAATTTTACTAACTTTAACACCGACATTTGGTTGAAGTTCATATCTTGTAACTGTTGGTCCTCTAATAACATTTGTAACCTTCGCATCAACACCAAAACTTGCAAGCGTTTTTTGAAGTTTTATTGCAATTTCTTTTAATTCTTTTGTAGAGTAATCTTTGCCTGTACGCTTTGCTTCTTTTAGTAATTCAACTGGTGGAAATTCATAATTTTCATATTCCTCCATCTGATTATGTTCAAGTTCAAGAACTTCAGCCTCGTTAGGTTCCTCTGGTTCTTGTTTTTTCTTAGAAAATAATTGTTTAATATTTTTCTTTGTATTTTCTTTTTCTGCTTTCAATCGTTCCATTTCTTCTTCATCATCTTGTAAGCTCTCAAGTACATCCGCATCTAATTCTTCTGGATCAGACTCAACTATTTCTTCTACTTCTTCCTCTTCTACTTCCTCATACTCTTCTTCATCTTCATACTCTCCATCTAAATCAAAACTAAGTTGTCCAGCAGATTCAATCAAATCAGCCTGAGAAGTAATACGTTTAAACTTCTCGCTATTTTTATATTTAGGTTTTACTTTTGAATTTTTAGAAACTGAAACGTATTCTTTTCTAGTAGCAGTAATAACATCATCTAAAGACTCTTTAATCGCAATTATTATCACCGAGAAAGTTATTCCAGTTGTTATTGATGCAGTAACAATAAGCATACTCCACAAAATAACTTTTGTAGCAATAAGACCAAAACATAAATTAAGTAGTGCAGCTATAGATTCACCAATTAATCCACCGCCCATACCATCTATGCCCATCTTGCACCATGCCTTCATGTAATCAAAAGCAGCTGTAAGTTCACCAGCTTGTTTTAAAGATTCAATATGTTCAATAGGAGCATTAAATGTCGACATTATTGCCGCAGACAAAAAAACTAAAACAAGTACTAGAAAAGATTTTAGTTTAAATCTTGAAAAATCTCTAAATATAACGTATACACCCAAAAAAATAAGTATGATTGGAACCGCATACATAACACTACCAATACATCCTAATAACAAACTTTTTATAAGGCCTCCAATTATTCCATTTGATCCGCCACTATATACAAAAATAGATAAAATAATACCAAGTAATATAAAAATTACTGATGTTGCATCTATATTAATTTCACCATTTTTCTTTTTCCTTTTCTTAGCCATTTTAGCCCATCACCTCTCATAAATATCTTATCCCAAACAACATTCAAATGCAATAAATTTTTCGCCCCCAGATAGACGAAAAAAACCGTCTTAATTTTCAAAAGACGGTTTCTCACATTTATTATTTTAATTCTTTTCTATTATCTTTTATTATATTCAACTTATCTTGTAAATTCGCTTCAAGCTCTGCTAATATATCATCTGCATATTTTTTTGTTCCATTAATTAAATCTTTTGAAAACGCATTTGCACTATCTATGATTTCTGTTTTTTGCTCATATGCTTTCTTCGTAATTTCATGTTCATCAATCATAGCAATAATTCTATTTTCAGCTTCTTTAATTAATTGATTAGCTTCTTTTTGAGCATCAACAAGAATTTTTTGTCTTTCCTCTTTTACCCATTTTGCTTGTTTTAGTTCGTCTGGCAATTTTAATTTTATTTCATTTACAACAGATAATATTTCTTCTTTATCAATAAGTGTCCTTTTAGTCAAAGGTATATTAGCGCTTCTTCCAAGCATTTCTTCAATTGTCTCAAGCAACGTTAATACTTCCATGATACGTTACCCCTTTCGTTTAAATAGATTCAATATATTTCTTCCGTATTTTTTATTGTTGTATTTCTCATATATACCTATTTCTTCAGGCACTTCTTCATTAGTATCAGTTTCAAGAATAATTACACCATCATCTGTTAATAAATCATATTCCGAGATTCTCATAATTGCATCCACCCCTAATCCCTTATTATATGGTGGATCAATAAATATAACATCGAACTTTTCATCCTTCAACTTTTTCAAAACAAGTTTATAATCTAGATTAAAAATTCGAGATTCATTCTCAAAATTTGCTTTATTAATATTTTCTTTTATAATTTTTATACATTGAGGATTCGTATCTGAAAAACAAGCTTTTGCAGCTCCTCTACTTATTGCTTCAATTCCTATTGCACCGCTTCCAGCGAACAAATCAAGAAATTTAGCATCAGGAATCTTTGAAGTTAATATACTAAAAAGTGCTTCCCTAACCATATCCCTTGTAGGTCTAGTAGATTCACCTTCAATAGTTTTTATATTAAGACCTTTTCTTTTTCCAGCAATAATACGCATAAAAACCCTCTTTCATAGCTATATTTTAATGACAAAACCGTCATATGTCAACCATTGTAACAGAAATGTAACATTTGGTATTTTTGTCGTTATTTCGCAAACTTTTCAGAAAATGTTTTCCTATGAATCATACATAGTCCATTTTTCTTGATTGCATCTATATGAGCCTTTGTTCCATAACCTTTATGTTTTTCAAAACCATACATTGGAAACATTTCGTCATATTGTCTCATCATTCTATCCCTTGTAACCTTCGCAATAATCGATGCAGCTGCAATCGATATACTAAGCGCATCACCTTTTATAATCGGTAAAAATGGAATTCCATTTGTATCAACATTCTTCTCAGCATCAATTAATACATATTCTGGTTTTTCTTCTAAATCGAGCAAAGCCATGTGCATTGCCCTTCTAGTTGCATTTAATATATTAATCTCATCAATAACATTATTATCAACAATTCCAACGCCCCAAGCAATCGCTTTTTCTGTTATTTCATCATATAACTTTTCTCTTTTTTTCTCAGAAATTTTCTTTGAGTCATTTACACCTTCAATAAGACATCCTTCTGGTAAAATAACTGCAGCAGCAACGACTGGTCCAGCAAGAGGACCTCTCCCAGCCTCATCAATTCCTGCTATATATTTATATCCTTTTTCATATAATCCTTTTTCATATTCGCTAAGTTTCACTAACCTCTCAATTTCTTCTTCTTTCATTAGTACATTCGCTCCTTAATTTTAATTTACCTTCATTCTATCACATGCAAAAAAGCCAGGCAAGAAGCTCTTCATTCTTACCTGACTCTTTCATAGAGGATGATTATTATGAATACTATGCATTTTGCTCTAGCGGATTACTTTCACTAACGACTTCTTCTTGAAGTGTATCTTTTTGAATTTCCATTTTTGATACTGACACTTCATAAGCCCTTCTCATTTCAGAAGTTCCATCTTCGAACTTCTTTTCATAAGCTCTACTCTGGATTCTTCCCCAAAGTTTAACTTTTTCACCAACTTCAATATTTTGGCAGAATCTTGCATTTCTTCCCCATGCAATACATGGAATATAGTCTGATTTGTTATATGCTCTATTTACTGCAAGTAATATATCAGCAATTTCTCTACCAAATGGTGTTGTTCTATATATTGGTTTTTTGCAAATGAAGCCTGTTAAGCAGATTTCATTTGGATTAGTCATGTCTGTTTCTTCTGTTTGTAGTCTGATATCTTTTACAAACACTGTTAAAACTAATTTGTTCTTTTCATTTTCATAGTTGTTGTATGATCTGAATTGACCTTCTATAACAACTTTTTGACCAATTGTAAATTCATCTGTTAATATTCTTTCAGATACAGTAACTGGAATTATGTCACTGTTTTCACTTAATCTTGGTACATCGATATTAAAACTATAAAACCCTTCTCCATATACTTCATGACTAAATGTTCTCTCTGAAACAATAGTACCTATAAGTGTAATTACGTTGTTTTCACTATAATTTATCACTTTTTATCCCCCTCATTTGCTAATTAAAATTTCTTTCTTTATGTATCTTTATTCTATAATTGGGAATTTTATTCCCTAAGCACATGTCCTATTGTAACATAAACTTCCAGTTTTGTCTACATAATTTCCTAAAAATGTATACTATTTTTACATATTTTTACTAAAAATTTATGATTTTCGCGTTATTTTTACCATTTTATTCCTTTTATTTTTCATTAATAATCTTTTTCAATAAGATTTCTTTAGAATTATAAAATTTATATAGAGATATCCTCTTCTGCTTATTATTAAAGAAACTTCTAAGTAAAATTAGTTCACTTGTTCTAATTCCTATTGATATTTTTCCTAGATAAGGACATGTAAAAAGTTTGCAAGGAAGACATTTGACTTTACACGTTCCGTCTTTGTTGTTATGTTCACACTTTCTGACAACTTTAAAGCAGCAACCATCTGTTTTAGGCACTGGATACATATTAAATAGATTCTTATGTCGCTGTGAAACACATTTATTCTCTTTAAAATTGCAGAAACCATAGACAGAAAACATTTCATCCATATCTTTGCAAACAGTATCATATATATAATCGTATCTTTGAGCTTTGTCAAGAGATAATGCACAAACAAACTTCTTTATTTCGTTAATTAGATGTATGTTTTCTGATGTTTTACCTTCATTTACTAAATAAACTTCTATTGGAACTTTTTCTGCAATTGCCTGTATTATGCATATTAACGTATCGATATCATATTTTTCTTCATTAATATATTTTATTGGTACTGACTCCTTTATAATTTTATGCAACTTTTCTGGTGTCAAATTCTCTATTGAAGTATCTTGAATAACCTCAGCAATACTCATCATTTTTCTGCGCATTAACGTGTTCCACAAAGGAAATGACGATATCGCTGAAATATCCAATATAAAAGCTGCTTTTTCTTTTCCTTCAAGATATTTCGTATATCCTTCGGAAATTTCTCGATACACTTTCAATTTGGCATCATATTTTCCTCCAGCATAGTAAACATTAGTTGTTGATAAATCAACTTTGCCATCAAATTCACTTCTATCTATATTAATAACCGGCTTACCGATATCAATTTCACAATTAAAAAATGAATAGAAGACAGTATTATCATGATTATTAGTACTCTTTATAGCTTCTTTTACTTCATCAATACTCTTATAAATATTATTAATGTCAGTATAACAATACTCATGAGTCAAATATTCTTCAATTTTACATATTAAGTCAGAATCATCATTCTTAAAGCCTTTAATTTTATCAAATTTATCTTTAGAAATCATAGTTTTCTCCTTACTTATTATTAATTTTCACCTTTACAAAATTATATCAAAAGTAAGTTCAAAGAGAAAGAAAAAAAGCGTCTAACCTTTTGGATTAAGACGCTTCCTTTTCGAATACTTTAGACTGGCATATTTATGATACCAATCTCGGGAGTGTCATACGTAAGAGATACGCTAATGACATTTCCAGTACGCACATTGTACCAGTTTTTCTTCTCGAGTAACACGATTCCCATCTCTGCCATGATTTGTTCAACAATAGCAGGATCACACTGATAAATAGGTACCTCCAAGCCAATCACTCCGAAGATATTCCGGCTGCTTAAGAAATGAGCACGCTTTGTTGTAAACTCATTTTTCAACCAATAATACGCTCTCCATTCATCATCAGTCGCAATTCCCATCTGCAACTTTCTTATGATTGGAATCCTAGGCCGGCAATAACGCCTTACAGTCAGTTCATTAGAGGAAGAACTTGGATTTGTTTTACGTGACCAATCGCTCAACATAACCACTCCTTTACATCGAATACTTGCACGCTTATGTTAACATTATATATGTGTTATGTCAAGTATATTCTTTATTTAACAAACGCACTAAATTGAACGAAAATTATTACACTATCGCTCCTAAAAGTAAAATTTCAATATTATCGTTATATATTTTGTCAAATTGAGATATTGGTAAAGGATTTACTCCAAGTCCGGTTTCTATAGTATATCCAGGTCTTCTATAAGCACTTATAAACCAGTCTCTATACCCAGCATAACTATTCGTTTCTACTTCATTAATCAGCTGATATCCGCTCACATTTGCAAATTGTTGACCTATTTTTTCAGCCTCTTCAGGTTCATAATTTAAATATCTCCAAAATATTACTTCTCCTTGAGTGTGATAAGTTAATATAAGTCTAAAATTATTTTCAAGTGTAAAATTATAAGCACTTAATGCTTCTGGCTCTGTTAAAGGACCAAATCCAACAAAGTCTCTTGGTGCAGGAGTTGTAAAGCCCTGTGCAAATTTTACTCTTCTCGCTTCTTCCCATTCCGCAGGAAATTGAAGATTTAAATCCACTCCTCTAATATTTGCTTTCCAGCCACTTGGAAAAGGTATACTAGGATAATCCCTCGAAATTTCCACAGCCTCTCTATAGTATGGTAATGACTGCGAGATCACTCCCGTAACCAAATCAACTCCATCCGGATTCAGCATTGGTGCAAGATAAATAGTACTATTTTCAAAAATTTCTCTTACATTGTATCCCCTTAAATTTCGATTATTTGCATATGCATCACAAAAATCTTCTATAAATTTCATGAACACAAGAGAATTAATCCATTCATTAGCATGAATAGTGGCACTATAAAATACGGTATTAGAACCATTTCCTAATTTAATGTATGGAAGTCTCTTACCTAAAACACTTTCGCCATAATAGAAAGTCTCTAAAAATGGATATTTTCGCTGTAACGCTTCAAGATTCATAATTAAAATTCTATATGAATACGTCATGTCTGTAGGAACAATTCTTCCTACAGTTCCATTAATGTATGGCATTAGTTTTTCCCAAGTCCTAGAACCCACAATTCCATCAACAACTAATCCAAATTCTCTTTGGAATCTATAAACCGCGTCTCGAGTTTGTGAGCAAAAAATTCCGTCAACTTCTCCAAAATAAAAACCAAGTTTTTTCAAAGTGCTCTGCAAAAGTTCAACATATATTCCACGTGAGCCAAATCGTAAAGTTGGCATAAAAATCACCTCTAAATATCTTATGAATATTTAGAGGTAAAGTTACTTTTATATATTCCTTATGTTTTCTTCCGTTAAATTCATATTTACTTCAAATCCTATTCACTTCATTCAATCAACATAGGGATTTTTATTTAAATCATTTAGTGTTGTCCCTGCTTTACATATATACATGTCTCGATTACCATCAAGTTTATGACATTTTATTATTACAAATGTTTCATATTGATATTCTCTTGAACCACCATCATCATAAGAAACAACGTTATCTCCTCTATCTTTATTTGCTTTTGATAATATTCCACTTAAAGTTAAGTATCCATCTTTTAAAGCATTTTCCAATGTCATCACTTTATTATTTACCTTTATATTAACTTCTTCTAAACCATAGTAATATAGGTCATAATCACTATTTAATCTATCTAAATCTTTGTTGCTTAAAATTTTTCTTTTCTCTAATTTTTCTGATTCTAAAACTTCTAATTCAAATTTATCATACCCATCCACATCTATTGTTGCACCAATAATTGTATTGGTATCAGATTGAATTATGTTATCGTATGTTATTATAACTTTTCTACCAACACCATAAAAATAATCTCTATTTTCGCCATTTTCAATAAGAATCTTTTTAATATCTGATTGTAATTTTTCTAATTCTCCATCATTTGGTTCAACTATTAAATATGTAGGTTCCTCTTCAATAATTGTTGCAATGAAACTTCTTTCTTCAATCATATAATATACTGGACATATACTTACTAATTCAAGTGGTTTAGTTACTTCTGGCAATCCAACCAAACAAACCTCGCTAAATTCGTTATTATTTGTAGCCTCTATTGTATATAAACTAGCATCATATTTTCTAGTTATTACTTGTGGCACTCCAAATTTATCCCTAGTATTATCTGTTGTTATCTCATAATAAGATTCTTCATCATTCATAACAAATTTTATATCTTTTATTATTGGATCGCCCTCAATAGTGTGTGTAATTACTCTAATTTCATCTTCTATACGATTCAAACTATCTACTTTCGTATTTTCAACAAATTCAAATAATCTATTGATATTATCTGATGATTTATATTTTATTGTAATAGTATTATTCTCCTCAATATTTCCAGTTTCCTTTTCTTTTATATCATATCCTCCAATCATCTCTGGTTGAACGTATTGATATCCCCAAGTACTAAATATAACTGGTTTATTATTATTCATACGGTTTTTATCTATAAGGTATGCTCCTCCAACTGCTAAGATCAAAATTACTATTATAGACACAGTTATTATAATTTTCTTTTTCATATTATCGCCTCCATACATCTATTAGACAGTCTATATGCAAAAAGTTTCAGTTAAATTTAAGTAACATAACTAAAAACACCATTAGAAACCGCTTTTAAATATATATATACCAAATAGTCATAATCGCAAAATCCGCAAACATATGAACAATCCATGAATTATAAATATTACCATTCTTTTCATCAACAAAGTTAAATATACATCCACCAATTGTTAATCCAATAATCGATAAAATAGTTAATAAAGGTGGAAAAGCCTCACCAATCATCGCAATATGATATATAGCAAATACCATTGAACTAAATAAATATGCAACAATTCTTTTTGTGTATTTTGATAATTTCACAAAAGAAATCAATCTAAATAAAAATTCTTCTAAAAACGAATTTATAAAAGAGATGTACAAAGCAATCCATATAAAACTATTACTCGTTACATGTTGATCACTTGCAAGAGATTCTATTAGTTTAGGATAATCAAAAATATTCTTTGTAATAAAATATGCAACCATTATCACTCCATATATGATAACACCTAGTAATAATAGTTTTTTAGTACTTCTTTTATCTAATTTAAAATTGTTAAATACAATTCCATTTAATTTTTTCATAATTATAAATGGAATTATAAAGAATAAAATGAATTTTATTGCAGATTTTAAAAAATATACTGGTTCAATAAATATTTCAACTATTGCCATTAAAACACAACATGCAATAACCATAAAAATTAAATATAAACATTTATTATCATTCATATTTATTATCTCCTTAACAAATTGCTATTTATATATTTCTTTACACATAAGTATGGAAAATTACCTCCTATTAAACTGTAATTTATTTACTATTCCTCAAATAAAGCCTTTTGCATCCCATAAGGATTATTTAAAAAATCTTTATATATCTTATAAACTTCTGTATCTTCATAATTAATTTCTTCTAAATTATTATTCATATCAATTATTTTTCCGTATTTATACGATAATAATATTGGAGAATGTGTTGCAATTATAAATTGTGAGCCATTTTTAGCCAAATCATGTATATAACATAATAGTGTCATTTGTCTTTGTGGAGATAGTGCTGCTTCTGGTTCATCTAAAATATATAGGCCTTTATCCCAAAATCTATTTTCTACTATTTTCAAAAAAGACTCTCCATGTGAACATTCATGAAGATTTCCTCCATATTGCCAATCATTTTCTCCATCACTATAATTATTAAAATCTCTATGTATACTTGTTGCTGTGTTATAAAAAGATTCCGCTCTTAAGAAAAATTTGGTGCTGGGTATTCCTAACTTGCTAATTTTTAAATATTTATATAATTCTGAATAGTCATCATAATTAGAAAACTGCATATTGTTACTCCCACCTTCGGGATTTAATCCTAAAGCAATTGCTATAGCTTCTACTAATGTAGATTTTCCAACCCCATTTTCACCATAAAATAAAGTTACAGGAGTATCTATTTTTAACTCTTCAAAATTATTTAAACATTTTATATTAAAAGGATATTTAGATGTATCTATATTCTCTTTATTGATTCTTATACTTTTTATAAATAAACTATCCATTTATACACCCTTTCAAATAATTTCCCCTTGTATAACTTATAATCATTTATATCAATCCGTTATTCACTAAGAATTCATGTGCAACATCTTCCGCTTTTAATCTTTCTTCATCTACTTTATAATTCAGTTCTCTCATCTTTGCATCATTCAAGCATTCACTTAAATTCTCTAACAATGGTATTATCTCACTATATTCTTCAATAATCCTATTATTTACTACTGGTATTGCATGATATGGTAAAAAGAAATTTTTGTCATCTTCTAACACAACAAGACCAAATTTTTCTAACAAACCATCTGTTGAATACGCGTCTATTACATCACTTTCTCCATCCATAAGAGCTATATATCTTGGCGAACCATCTATTGGAATAACTTCTTTAAAATTAATCGGATATATTTCTTTTAATCCGATATAACAATCATTTCTTTCCATAAAAACAAGTGTCGGTGAAAAAACAAGTTCATCTGAAACTTCACACAAATCACTTATTGTTTTTAAACCATATTTATCACTTGTTTCTTTTTTTACAGCTAATGTATACGTGTTGTTAAAGTTTAAATCACCTAAAATATTTAAGTCATATTGTTCTTTTAATTCTTTTTTAGATATGTCATAAACTTCTTGAACATTGCTGTTAGGTTCATGCTTTAATACACTTCCATAAATAGTACCTGTATAATCTATATACATGTCTATATCATTTGTCGAAACGGCACCCATTACAATATTGGACGAACCTAATGATAATTCTTGTTCAACTTCTATATCTGTATTTTCTTCAATTAATTCAGCTATCATATACGATAAAATCTCTTGTTCTGTAAAATCCATACTTCCTATTGTAATTGTATCTTTTGAGGTTGCATCATTAGCTGAATAATTTATTGCAAATAAACCCACTGTTAGTATACTAATTAAGAAAAGAATTAGTTTTTGAACAAATAGTTTCTTTTTGCTTATATTTCTTCTGTTTTGTTTTATTGATAATGTTTCAATTACGCTCATTACATAGTCGATTAGTAACGCAAGTAAACACGCTGGTATTGCTCCTGCAAGTATTTGTGAATTATTAACAGTCCTTATGCCAGCATATACTAAATATCCAAGTCCGCCAGCTCCAACAAATGCAGCTAAAGTCATAAGCCCAACCGCACTTACTGCAGATATTCTAATACCAGCCATTATTACTGGAAAAGCAAGTGGTATTTGCACTTTAGTTAATATTTGCCATTTGGTCAGACCTATACCAGTTGCAGCTTCTATAGTTTGCTCATTTATATTTTTTATTCCTGTGTATGTATTTTTTATAATAGGCAACAACGAATATAAAATTACCATTACTATTGCTGGCACCATGCCTATTCCTAATATCGGAATCATAAAACCAAGCAAAGCCATTGAAGGTATTGCTTGAATTATATTTGTTAATCCTAAAATAGGTTTTCCTAGTTTTTTTACATAGCTAATCAAAATACCAACTGGTATGCCTATAAGTATTGATAGAACTACAGACAACAAAGTAAGTTCAATATGTTCTAATAGCAAAGAAATTATTTGAGAAGAATTCTCGGTTAAATAATTTAAAAATTCCATTTTATTTGCCCTCCTCTTCCAAGAATTGTTGACTTAATGATGTTATTAAACTACTTCTTGTTATAATTCCTTTTAATACACCATTTTCATCTATAACAGGTATTGTTGACACTTTATTTGAATCAACGATTTTCAATAAATCTACAATCGAATCACCAATTTTAGCTGATACAAAATCATTTTCTATAAATTCTTTTGCTTTCTTGTCTGAAAAATCTCCATTTGAAAGTGAAGAAGCATATAAAATACCTTTTAATCTTTTATCATCATCAACAATCATTAAGCTATCAACCCTAGTCATTTTCATTTTGTTTAAGCAATAGAAAATTGAAAAATATTCTCTACCAGTTATAGGATTTTCTATCATTATATCCTCAACTTTTATTAAACTTGGTGATGTCCAAATTCTTTTTTTACCAACAAAATTTTTAACAAATTCGTTTGCTGGATGCTTTAAAATCATTTCTGGAGTATCATATTGGATCAAATTTCCTTGTTCCATAATTGCGATTTTATCAGAAATTTTTATAGCTTCATCCATATCATGAGTTACAAAAACTATTGTCTTGTGAAATTTTTCTTGTAATCTAATAAGTTCATCTTGAAGAGAAATTCTTGTCATCGGATCTAATGCGCTAAAAGGCTCGTCCATAAGTATAATTTCTGGATCTGTAGCAAACGCTCTAGCTATTCCAATTCTTTGCTGTTGACCACCAGACAATTCTGATGGATATCTATCAAGAAATTCATCTGGATCAAGCGCTACCATTTCCATCATTTCTAGTGTTCTTTCTTTTATCTTTTTTGGATTTTTCCTCTCTAATTTAGAAATAAGTTCTATATTTTCTCTAACAGTCATGTGTGGGAAAAGACCAGTTTGCTGAATTACATATCCAATCTTTCTTCTAAGTTTAATTTGATTTGTTTTTCTAATATCTTGGTCTTTGATTGTAATGACTCCCTGCGTCGGTTCTATAAGTCTATTTATCATCTTTAAAGTTGTGGTTTTTCCACATCCGCTTTCACCAATTATACTTGTAATAGTACCTTCTTGAATCTCAAATGAAACATTTTGCAAAACTTTTTTATCTTTATAAAATTTGCTAACTTTATCAAATTTTATCATTTGTTTTTCACCCCCATAAAATACTTATCTTTCATTTTACCACAAGAAAATAAATTTTGCTATCCCCATTGCTTTTAACAATTTTTATTTTTCAATGTTTATACCATAACAAAAAACATCACCCCTAAATCTTTAGAGGTGATGTTACCTTTTATGTATTATTATTCTACTTTGTCATCTTTAACTTCTGGTTTTTTTACTTCTTTTTCATGTGTTGGCGTTGGTGGTAATGGTTTATTATCACTCAATTTTCCACCCATGAATCCACTTATTAAAGCTTGAAGATCAATACCTGTTGAAGCTTCAATACCAGACATTACTTGTCTTGTAGAATTTACGATGTCACCAACCATTTTTGCAGAGTTACCTTCACCAAACATCATGATTTGATCAACATTCTCAAGTGGTTTAGCAGCTGCAGCCATAATTGATGGATAAGCATTGAAGAACATTTCAAGAACTGATGCTTCTCCCATTTTCTTCATGGCTTCCGCTTTTTTATCAATACCTTCAGCTTCAGCAAGACCTTTAGCTTTAATAGCTTCAGCCTCAGCTTCACCGACAAGTTTGATTCCTTCAGCTTTTTGCTCTGCAGCAAATTTTTCAGCTTCAGCTTTCTTCTTTAATGCTTCAGCTTCTTGCTCTTCTAAATAACGTTTAGCTTCAGCTTCTTTCTTTTGTTTGTATAATTCAACTTCAGCAGCTTGTTCCATAGCATATCTCTTAGCTTCAGCTTGTTTCTTAATTTCAGCATTAAGTGATTGCTCCGCAACTTCTGCTTCTCTCTTTTTAAGTTCGATTATTCTTTCTTGTTCAGCAATGTCTGCGTTAACTTTGTTAACTTCAACATCTTTACGTCTAAGCTCTGCCTCAATCTTATATGCAACATCAGCTTCAGCTTGCTTTTGGTCAGATATAATTTGAAGTTCAGCTTGTTTGATTGCAAGTTCATTATTTCTCTTTGCAATTTCTGTTTGTGCTACAACTCTAGCGTCGTTAGCATCTTTATCTGCTTCTGCTTGTGCAATAGCGATATCTCTTTCAGCTTGTGCTTTAGCAATAGCAGCTTCTTTCTTAATCTTAGAGGTGTTATCCATACCCATGTCTTCGATAAGACCATTTCTATCACGAATATTTTGGATATTACATGATATAATTGTCATACCTAATTTTCTCATATCTTCATCAGCTTTTGATTGAACTTGTTTACCAAATTCATCACGGTTATTACAAATATCTTTAAGTGTAAGTGTACCGATAATCTCACGCATGTTACCTTGTAAGCTATCTTGAAGTTCTTTCATAATTTCAGGTTGTCTCTTATTTAAGAAGTTTCTCATAGCTAATTGTATTGCTCCTGGATCTACTGTATTTACTTGAACTTTCGCAACAGCATCAACCTTTACATTAATGAAGTCTAATGTTGGAATGTGTTCATCAGTATTTACGTCGATTGTGATTGGTGCAAGTGTAAGTACGTCTTTTCTTTCGAAGAATGGTAACTTAACACCAGCTTTACCTATTAATACTCTTGGTTTTCTACGTATACCTGAAATAATGATAGCTGTATCTGGTGGAGCTTTAACATACCCCATACACAAGAATATAATGAATGCTATTAGAACAATTATTCCTATTTCCATGAAAATCCACTCCTTTTCATTCGTTTTTCATTTCGTTTTCTATTTCACAATTATTATTTTAGCACCGATTATGTTTAGTGTCAATTATTGTAATTTGGTCTATTTCTTGTGACAAGCAGTTTTACGGTTTCATTCTTCGTTTTATGTAAAATCATTATCAGTTTACGGTTCTTTCTAAAAAATATTCCGATTTTTTTATGTAAAACTCAAAACTTATATTTCCGTAGATATTTCTACATTTATTTTCCCAGAAGTTTCCATCAAAATTTATAAAAAATTTGCTCATTTCTCACAAGAATTATAAATAAGTAATTTTTATTCATTATTTTATTTTCATTCAAAATATTAATACAAAAAAGCGAGGAAATTATATTCCCCGCTTTATTTTTATAAAAGATATGATGCCTTTTTCTCAAGCAATTCACGAATCGCTTGTATTGAATTTTGCAAATCGTCAACATCCATCTTCAGAGAAGACACCTTACAATCAAAATTGCGTAACCGTTCTTCTTCTTCAACCAGCTTTCTGTATTCTTCTGATACTTCAAGAGCATCATCCTTATGCTCCATTCGAAAAATATCCAATCGGAGAGCAACAATTTTACGAGCTTTACCACACGCCTCTTGGAAGCGCTTAAGCTTATCATCAAGTTTTGCAGAATTAAATTCATCGTTCTCACCAAGATATTCATTTATCTTGGTGAACAATTCTGCCTTTACCTCTTCAATATCCTCCAGAAGCAACCGATGGATAAGAGCATACTGACGTGTGTACAGCCAAATTTTACAATACACTAAAAATCCTCCTTTAATACATCACTGCATCCCAAAACCTCGCTTCTGCTTCAGGATCAGGTTCATCCGGTTCGTAGTGCTCAGTATAGAAATGAGTATGATCAGCTGCATTGTTAGCAATTCTCTGCAAATCATTATTTTCCCATATAAATACTCTTACGCTCTTCCAGATATCCTCCACAGCATTAATTGCATCAAGGAATTTAACTGAAACTGCATCATCCACCTTGATCGAATGTTCAAGCATATGCAGTTCGCGTTTCTTTTGATTAAGCTTCTTCGTTTCCTCGTAGTGTGTATCAAAACGCTTCAGAAGCATATCAAAATTATCCTTTGTAAATTCGATATCTTCGCCAAAATATGTAGTCAGAATTTGAAATGCCTTAACATTGTTAGACATAATCCGGTCCTGCACTGCCAACTTGATAAGATCCATGTCACTATCTAACATTCTAATTTTGCGCACCTTCATGATTTGAACTCCTATTCTCCAGTCATTTTATAAACAAATCTGTTAAACAGCTCGATTATACCACCTTTATCTTGTTTCATCAATAATACTAAAAAACTATTATGTGCATATATTTTTAACGAAAGGGTGATTCTAACATGCATTTTAATTTTATTGTTATAAAATATAAAAAAATAGCTTACTTTTTTATATTTCTTATTTCTATATGTTTAATTACAAGCACTACAAATACTTTAATTGAAACATCAAATTCCAATAGATTATTGCCAATATATAGTGTTGATACGAACAAACAAATCGTATCTCTCACTTTTGATTGTGCTTGGGGAGCCAATGATATTCCGGAAATTATTAATATTTTAACTAATAATAATGTTAAAGCTACATTTTTTACTGTAGGAGATTGGATTAAACGATATCCTGATGCTATAAAAACTTTATATGATGCAGGAATGGAGATTGGTAATCATTCAGATTCCCACGCACACGTCAATAAATTATCTTATGAAGAAAATCGTGATGATATGATTAGATGTAACGAAAAGATTACAGCACTAACAGGCTCAAATGTTAAGTTTTACCGCGGACCTTATGGTGAATATAATAATACTGTCATAAATGTCGCTGAAGAACTTGGTATGAAAGTAATTCAATGGGATATTGATACACTTGATTATGAAGGAAAAACAACAGATGAAATGTGTGAACGAATAAAAGAGAAAATTAGAAACGGCTCTATTATTTTGATGCATAATGATACAAAGCATACTGCAGAAGGATTACAGCAAATTATCGATACCATAAAAACGCTGGGCTATCAGATTGTTCCTCTAGATGAGCTTATATATTGGGAAAATTACGAAATAAACTATGAAGGACGACAAATATTGACGAAATAGAAAAAGATGTTATAATACTTATGTCAACAAAGTAAATTATAAAGGAGTGAATATAAACAGTTTTAATCACTATAACCGACGTAAGTCTCACGGCCATTAACTACAAGGAGGGAAATAACAATGTCGAGTAAAAGTATCTACCCACCTCTCAAACTCATTCGGGAGATGGAGTTCAATTATCCCCGAGGACTTGAACTCTATGAAAACAGGCTTCGCAATAAAAGTGATGATGAATTACCTTTCGATATTGCCTCAGATATAAGCCTGCATTTCTTTCCGGATAACAGACAACAAGAAGCTGCCGAAGTTTGTGCATTGCTTCTTACCGTTATTGGAGAATGGAGAAAATCCAAGCAAGTTTACTCTTTCTCCAAGGAACTGACTGACATGATTTGCGACACTGAAGAAGCACTACTTGACAGCAATATCTTTGAATATTTGCCCTATCCCTGCTTCTATTTAGAAGTTAAGGATATATCAAACATTCACGGCGTATTTGTCAAATACCTTTGTGATGCAGCAAATCATCACATCATTTTCTTGATGGTCTGTAATGATGGCACATTCTGTTACAACATCTTCGACCTCGAAGGTTCTTCAACATTCTATACTATGACAAAGAAGTACGCTGACGAATTCGAAGAAGCCGAATATCGAGATAGTCTGAAAAAGTGTATCCTTTTTGCATTTCAGGCCTCTGTATATTTATGTGCCAAAAACTGTGATGTCGCCGAAAATCCCAATCAGCGGAAAATTTATAGACCTAATAACACAGTCAAAGATAAATTTTCTGAGATTAGGAAATGGGATGTAGGCTACCGCATAGCCAATGAAGTGCAAAAATCTACTGTTGCGTCGCCTATCCCAACAGGTAAATCGCAAACCGGACACAGTCGCCCCAGAGAGCATTGGCGGAAAGCTCACTGGCACACATATTGGGTTGGCATCAAGGGACATCAACACAAAGAATTGAGATTTGTTGCTCCAATTCACGTCAACGACAATGATGATCAACTCCCAATTGTCAATCACAAAACCGACACCAAGTAACTAAATAAAAAGCGAATGCCGCACTAGGCACTCGCTTTTTTCATATTAAACTATATTCTTTTTAAATACTATTAATTTACTAGCTATATAATTTAAAACAATAACTATTACATTAGAAATTATTTTGATTAACATGTCATTAAACAAAAGTATATCTACACAAACTGTCATAATTATAATGTCAAGTAAACCTGTAAGTACACGACATGCAAAAAAAGATGTTGCTTCTTTTAATAAGACTTCCGGCTTCCATGATTTACATTCAAAAACCCAAAGTTTATTCGTTATATATGCAAAGATAACAGCTGTAATCCATGCAATTACCGTACTTATTATTGTTGATAATTCAAAAATATGTGCTGCCAAATAATACGTAATAATATTTATTAAAGTTGAACAAACACCAAAAAATAAGTAAAATATTATTCCTCTATATTTTTTTATTAATTGCTTCATTTTTTTCCCCTTTAGATAATAAGTTTGTAACGACAACATCATAGAACATTTCATAAGTTATTACAATAATTATCAACCAATTAATGTTCACATTCATGATGATGATGGTGATGATGCTCATGACACTCACAGTTATGATTATGAGATTTGTGTTTTCTCTTGAATTTATTCTTCAGTCTTAAAGTATTAAAAATTGTAAGCACGGTAACTCCAGTATCAGCAAACACTGCCATCCACATCGACGCTTTTCCTATTATACTTAAAACTAAACACAATATTTTTACCACAAAAGCAAATATTAAATTTTGTTTTATTATTCTATTAGTGCTCTTCGATATTTTTATTGCTTCAGGAATTTTTAACAAATCATCTTTCATTAAAACAACATCTGAAGCTTCAATTGCAGCTGCTGAACCAATTTCTCCCATCGACATTCCTATAAACGCTCTTCTTAAAACTGGTGCATCATTTATTCCATCTCCAACAAACGCTATGCGTGGCTCTTTCTTAGATAATTCCTCATATCCAGCGAACTTGTCAGCTGGCAACATTTCATATCTAATCTCGTCAATTCTTAGTTCATTTCCAATTTCAAAAGCAACTTCTTTTTGATCTCCGGTAAACATATATGTTTTAACACCAGATTTATGTAATTGTTCTATTGCTTCTTTTGCATTACGCTTAATTCCATCATCTATTATAACCGATGCAACATGCTTGCCATCAATATTCAAATGAACATTTGCCTCTAAGACACAATCACCACAAAGGTCATCTGTTCCAATCTTAACCTTTTTATCTTGTAATTCAAAAGAAATTCCTCTTCCAGCAATTTCTTTGTAATCCTCCACGTCCTCATTATTTACTTCTCCTTTTGCAAGTTTCATAATAGACTTCGCAATCGGATGATTTGATAAAGACTCTCCTTTTGTCAAGATATCGATAACTTCCTCTTTAGAATATGACTTATCAAAGATTTCAATATCTGTAACCTTAAAAGCACCTGTCGTTAACGTACCCGTTTTATCAAAAATAATTTTTTTAATGTGCATCAAGTTGTCTAAATAATTACTGCCCTTCACTAAAATATTATTTCTTGAAGCAATTCCTATACCAACGAAATATGATAAAGGAACTGAAATAGCAATAGCACAAGGACAAGATATTACTAAGAATGTAAGTCCCCTATATAAACTTTCTGCATACGTTACATCAAATAATTTAGGCATAAATATAGCAACAAGTGCAGCAAAAATTAATACGACTGGTGTATAGATTTTACTTACTTTAGATACTGTAGTTTCAGTCTTAGATTTTTTGTCTGTTGCTTCTTCCATCAAGGTCAAAATTCTTGAAACTGTAGAATTTTCATAAACTTCAGAGGCCTTAATTTCTATAACGTCGCCTGTATTTATAGATCCAGACAAGACTTTTGAATTCACACTAACACTTGTTAATTCAGATTCTCCAGTTAATGCTGATGTATCAAGCATAGTTGTTCCCTCTGTAACAATTCCATCAACAGGAACTCTTTCTCCTTTTTTTACTACTAAAACATCATCTACTTTTATCTCGCTTACATCAATTTCTTTTATATCATTTTCAACTTTTAAATTTGCATAATTTTGACGTATATCCAAAAGCTCTTTAACAGAACTTCTCGTTTTATTTATCGCCTTCTCTTCAAGAAATTTTCCAAAAGTATATAAAGCCACAACCATTATACCTTCAAAAACTTCACCAATTACAAAAGCACCTAAAGAAGAAATTACAATAAGCAAATTCTCGTTTATACTCTTGTTTTTTATTAAAACTTTTAAAGAATTTATCAAGTGTTTATATATTAGAAGGACATAAGAAATAACTAATAAAATGAAATTTACAATCTCATTAGTGAATTCCACATTAACAGCAATAACACAACAAATAACAGCTATCGCAAGAAAGAATAATGAATACTCTTTTGTATGAAGTTTTTCATTATCTTTACTTGCTTTTATTTCTCTAATATCAACTTCAGGTTCAACTCTCTTTACAATTTCATTTATAACAGATACATCAACAGTCTCACTTGCTTCAAACGAAACTCTAGAAGTATTAAAATTAACAACAACTTTTTTAAATCTTTCATCTTTATTTAACGCTTCTTCTATCTTTCTAGCACAATTCGCACAATCTAAATTATTAATAATATATCTAAACCTTTTCATTATCCCCCTCCCTCTACTTTTCCTTATTTTATCATCATATTATTCTCATCGAAGAATTTCAATGTTCCTGAATTTAATACATCTATAGAGTTCAGTATTAGCACATCTTGATTTCCTTTAAATTCAATCATTTCTTCATTTATAAATGTATTTGCAATATATCTTAAATCAACTAATGTTATCTTTGCATAGCTTTCTACTAGTAATGGAGCTAAACTGCTTGTATATGAATCTCTAAATATTACTAATTCTTTATTACTACTAGCATTTTTATTTTCTATAACAATTAGTTGTTTAGGTCCATGCAAGTATACATCGTAAGGATCTGTTCCTGTATATTTTTCAAGATTATACATGTCTGCTTCATCAAATTTTGTAACTCCTTGAGCACTATAATTCTCATTTAAAACCTTAACTGTTACACCATCAAATTCATCTGATGTATAATAAATTAAATCTTCTGAATCAAGAGGTAATGCACTTTGGCCATAATAAACACCATAAAATCCTTCTAAAACATTTTCTGTATAATCAATATTTCCTGTTTCAAAATTCATTTCTTCTGCTAATTTTTTTACAACATCATTGATTTTTTCTTGTCTCCAATGAATATCTGTAGTGTAATAATCATTAATATTTAGCGAATCAAATAAATTGATATATTTAATTTCTGAATTTAAATTATCATTAAACCTTTTAACCAATTCTTCATAGTCAATTGAAGGATATCCATTTTCTTTAGCAATAAAATAATTCTTATCTGGAATTATTGAAAAATAAACATTTGAACTATTTTTTAATAATGTATCATAAACATGATTATATCCTTTAATAGCATTATTAATTGCACTTTCATTTATTTTACTAACATATTTCGAAGCTTGTCCATCTACAATATAAATATCATTATTATCGCTATGTCTAAATATATTGAAAACAGTAAAAGCCTTTAACTTTCTATATGCATCTCTTCCAACAAATTGATCAGATGTATATGTTTCAAACTTATTCATAAAAGACTTGTCTTTTATAGTTTTAACCGAAATTTCTGGAAACTGTTGCAAAGCCTTTCTTTCAGATTTCGAAACAGCTGTATCTTCCACCACAATATTCATTAGAAAAGTTCCAAAGATTATGATGATGAAAATTATTATTAAATTTAAATCTTTTATTTTATCACTCATAACTATTCCCCCTTCTAAAATCTAAAGTATAAGAATGGATTGAAAGAGCCATCCACTAAATACGCTGTAGATACTACTACAAGAATCGGCAATACCAAAACTTCTGCAAGATTTACAAATTTATGAACAGATTCTTTGTCACTTAATTTCTTAACTAACATAGTTGGAAGCGGTGTTGCACCAATGAGTCCAATTATAAATATAATTAAATAGCTTTTTAGATAATATAAAGTTTCTGCCGTAACTAAAGGAACTCCGCCAAACCCAAACATAACCGCAAGTTTACTTGCAATATCTCCAAAAGTTGCAGCATCAAAAACAACCCAGCTTATCGCAATTATTACTAATGTATATATTCTTCTCAATACGCTAGGCATTTTCTCAAGTAACTTTCCAAGAAATATTTTTTCAAGAACAAGTATAGCCGCAAACATTAATCCCCAAATAACGAAATTCCAACTTGCACCATGCCATAAACCTGTAAAAGTCCAAACTACAAGAATGTTTCTATACCACTTAATTTTTGATACTCTATTGCCACCAAGTGGAATATAAATATAATCTCTAAACCATGTGCTAAGTGTTAAATGCCATCTTCTCCAAAATTCAGTTACACTCTTTGATATATATGGATAATTGAAATTCTCAGGAAACGTAAATCCAAATACTTTGCCAAGACCAATTGCCATGTCACTATATCCAGAGAAATCAAAATAAATATGAAGTGCATAAGCGATTACATAAAGCCACATATACAAAACAGAAATTTCAGTTGATGATTTAACAATATCTACAAATTCTCCAAGAACGTTCGCTAAAAGAATCTTTTTAGACAAACCTAACGTAAATCTGCGAATACCATATGCTACACCTTCTCTTGTTATTTTTCTGTCATCAATTTCTTTTTCAATATCAGAATATCTAACAATAGGACCAGCAATAAGCTGTGGAAACATCGATACATAAGTCATAAATTTAACAAAACTTTTTTGAACCTTGATATTTCCCCAATATAAATCAATCGTATAACTTGCAATTTGGAAAGTATAAAAACTTATACCTATTGGAAGCGCAAGCTTTAATAATTTGAAATTCGTATTTAAAATTGTATTTACATTTTCAATAAAGAAATCTGCATACTTAAATACTGCAAGAATCGAAAATGAACTAATAAGTGATATAAACATAAATAACTTAGATTTCCTTTTATTATCACGATATTTATCAATTAAAAGTCCAAAAATATATCCACACAAAGTAACTCCTATCATAAGAAGGACATATGTCGACTCTCCCCAAAAATAGAAAAACAAACTTGTAATCATTAATATAAAGTTTTTATATTTAGACGGAACTACAAAGTAAAGTAAAATTACAATCGGTAAAAAATAATATAAAAACGGAATACTCGAAAAAAGCATCTTTTCACTCCTATACAAATAATCTTTTGCTATAAAATAGTCTAATATTAACAAAGTCGCATGTTGTTATAACATACGACTTCGTAAAATAACTTTTATAATTTAAATTAAGCAGCTGTTTCTTCTTCAACATCTCCTGAAACTTCACCAGAAACGTCTCCTGATGTTTGATCACCTGATAAAATTTCTTCTAATACTTCACCTTCAAGTTCAGGGTCTACTAGAAGTGGATCTTCATCTTCTTCAAAGAAATAATTGTCATCCATACCTGGAAGTAACTCATCTGGAAGTTCTTCATCAGCATTAACAACTCTATCTAAAGCCTCTGTAACATCTCCACCTGCAAGTGTAGCAAATTCAGTTTTTAAAGTATCTAATGTTGCTACAGGTCCCATTGCTAACATAACATATTCACTATCAGCCATAACTAAAACTCTATCAGCTGACATACAAACCCATTTTCTTGGATTTGCATTATCAAATATTTTTTGTTTTAATGCTGCAACATCTGCATCTTCTTTAACTTTAAGTAAGCAATATGATTGGTTTGCTGGTGAGATCATTGATTCAAAGAATACACCTTCCTCAACATTAGCTGTATATTCTTCCTCTGTTAAACCAACAAAATTATATGCCATTTCAGCTGTGATATAATCTTGATATGGAGCGTTAACTTGAAGCTTTGCTGCTGAAACTAAAGAAACCATATCCCCACTAACATCACCTGTTGCAGTACCTTGTGCAACTTCATTATCTTTGCAACCTACTAAGCATACTGCCAAAACAGCAGCTGCTACTAAAACAATTGATAAAAATTTTTTCATTTTTTTCTCTCCTTGTAAATAATTATAGTTCCGAAAAACATAAATTTTTCAAACTATATTTTATATAACATATAGTCATTAGTCAACCATTTTTTTAAAAGTATCTTCATCAATCACATTAATATTAAGTGAAAGTGCTTTATCAAGCTTACTTCCAGCATCTTCTCCAGCTAAAACATATGTTGTTTTTTTCGAAACACTAGATGAAACTTTTCCACCAAAGCTTTCAATTATTTCAGAAGCTTCATTTCTAGAAAGCGTAGGCAAAGTCCCGGTAAGTACAAAAGTCATTCCTTCGAATCTATTATCTTCAATAGTTTGTACATTACTTTCAAAATTTAAACCTAAATTCCTTAATTTTTTAATTAAATCTTTTGTTTGTTCACTTTCAAAAAACTTTATTAAACTTTCTGCCATGGTTGCACCTATTTCATTTATTGTACATAGTTCAACATAAGTGGCATTCATTAATTCATCCAATGTTTTATAATTCTTAGCTAATATCTTGGCAGACTTTAAGCCAATGTGTCTTATACCAAAAGCATTTATCAAGTTTTCTAAAGGATTTTCTTTACTCTTTTCAATCGCACTTAATAAATTGTTAGCTGACTTTTCTCCCATACGTTCAAGAGTCACTAAATCATCGAATTTAAGTTCATATATATCTGCAATATTTTTTACTAAATTATTGTTTAGTAACATTTCAACCATTGCAGGTCCAAGACCTTCTATATCCATCGCATCTCTTGATGCAAAATGAACTATATTCCTAAATAACATCGCAGGACATTCAATTCCTGTACATCTTATGACCGCTTCGCCATCCTCTCGAGCAGCTTCACTACCACATACTGGACAAGTTCTTGGCATTTCAAAATCTTTCTCAGACCCATCACGTTTATCTACCAATACATCACAAACTTCAGGAATAACATCTCCTGCTTTTTGAATTAAAACATGATCTCCAATTTTCAATCCTTTTTCTTTTATAAAGTCTTCATTGTGAAGTGTTGTTTTTGAAATAACAGAACCTGCAACTCTAATTGGTTCTAGGATTGCAACTGGAGTTATTGCACCAGTTCTTCCAACCTGAACAACAATATCTTTAAGAATAGTTTCTTTCTTTTCAGGTGGATATTTATAAGCAACAGCCCACTTTGGAACTTTAGTAGTTGTTCCAATCTCTTCTCTTTGAGCTAAATTATCAACTTTAACAACAGCCCCATCAATATCAAACTCTAAATCTCCACGCACTTCAGAAATTTCATTAATCGAATCTAAAACCTCTTCTACATTACTACATCTTTTTAAATACGGTGAGATTTTAAAGCCTTGCTCCTCTGCGAACTTTAATGATTCATAATGAGAAGCAAATTTAACACTATCCGACTTTTGAATATTAAAAATAAAAATATCTAAATTTCTTTGAGCTGTAATTTCAGGATTTAACTGTCTTAACGAACCTGCTGCAGCATTTCTAGGATTAGCAAAAAGCTTTTCTCCCATAACTTCTCGCTCTTCATTAATCTTCTCAAAAAATGCACGAGGTAAATAAACTTCACCTCTAACAATAATATCAATCTCATCCTTCAATATTTTAGGAATAGATTTAATCGTATTTAAATTTATAGTAACATCCTCTCCAACAAGTCCGTCACCTCTAGTAGAACCTCTAACAAATTTTCCTTTCACATATTCAAGAGTAACAGAAAGCCCATCAATCTTAGCTTCTACAACATAAGAAGGATTTTGAACCTCCTTTTCAATTCTCTCAACAAAACCTACAACATCTGCAGTATTAAACACATCTTGTAAACTTTGCATTGGAATTTCATGCCTAACTTCTGAAAAATGTTTATCAGGCGCACCAGATGCAACAATAACTTGAGTTGGCGAATCATTTGTTACAAACTCTGGATTTTGAAGTTCAATATTTCTTAACTCTAACATCAACATGTCATACTCAAAGTCTGAAATTTCAGGTGCATCCTCGTTATAATATTTATTTGCATGATATGCTATTTGTTTCTTTAGCTCATCATATCTCTCTTTAATCTTCTTACTCATTCGTTCCTCCAATTATTTTTTTGGAAACAGGGACGGTTCCTTGTTCCAAATTTAGTAAGAGACAACAAAAAACAATACTTGTTTGTTGTCTTAAATCATTTACTTTTTAAAATAACATCTTTTGATTTTACTAAATAATCTGTGCCTGACCATATAGTAGCTATTACTGAAACAATCATTGCAATAGTCATAAGTATGTTAATAATTAAGTGCAATCCTTGTAATTCTCCTCCAATAAAATCCATAAAAGGATTTATAGATACGAATGCAAGTGAAATTGCAACCATTTGTGAAACTGTCTTTATTTTTCCAAGCATGCTAGCAGCAATAACAGTTCCTTCTCCAGCAGCAAGCATTCTAACACCGGAAACTAAAAATTCTCTTGCTACAGTTATTATTGGAATCCAAGCAGGAATTATACCCGATTCAACCAACATCATTAAAGCGGTTATTACTAAAAGTTTATCAGCGATAGGATCTAAAAACTTTCCAAAAGTCGTAACCATATTATTTTTTCTAGCTAAATGACCATCTAGAAAATCTGTAATTGATGCAATCAAAAATATTGCTAAAATTATTAAATTTTCAACAGTAATACCACCTAATACAGTTGATGTTATTCCAAACAAAGGCACAATCAACATAAAAGGAACTAAAAAAATTCTTGCTAAAGTAATCTTGTTTGGTAAATTCATATACACCCATCTCCTTAAAATAATTTTTCTTAAATTTCTGTAGCAATTAAATCGTATTCCGCAGCTTCATTCACAACAACATCAATAAATTCACCAATTTGATGATTAGCATTATTCTTAACAAAAACTAATCCATCAATATCCGGCACATCCATATAAGAACGAGCAACGTAATACTCTCCATCGTCAGTAATTTCATCGATTATACAAGTTAGTTTTTTTCCTAACAGTGACTTATTGAACTCTTCAGATATACCTTGCTGAGTTTCCATTATCACATCATGTCTTTCTTCTTTTATCGACTCATCCATATGACCATTAAGCTTTACAGCTGGAGTACCATCTTCCATTGAATATTTGAATACCCCTAATCTATTGAATTTCGTTTCTTTTACAAATTCTTTTAGTGCATCAAAATCTTCTTCAGATTCTCCAGGGAAACCAACAATTAAAGATGTTCTAAGAATTGCATCCGGCATAGCCACTTTAATTTTTGAAATAACCTTTTTAATTGTTTCTGAATCTCCCTTTCTACCCATTCTTTTCAAAACAGGGTTAGAGATATGTTGAATTGGCATATCAAAATATCTACAAATTTTTTTATTTTCTTTCACAAAATCAATAAGCTCATCTGTAATCATTTCAGGATATGTATATAAAAATCTAATCCATTTAAAATCTAATTTGCATATCTCTTTTAGTAATTCTACAAGCTTTGGTTCACCATATAAATCTAATCCATAACGACTTGTATCTTGAGCAATTAAAATTATTTCTTTATAACCTTGTGCTTCAAGCTCTTTAGCTTCTTTAACAATATCCTCAAGCTCTCTACTTACAAGAGGTCCTCTAATTTTAGGAATAGCACAATACGTACAATTATTACTACAACCATCTGCAATTCTCAAATAGGCAAAATTTGTACCAGTTGAAATAACTCTATTATGATAATCCAAAACATCAAAAATCTTGTCATAATCACGAATAGGAATAAAAAGATCAACCTCTGGAAGTTCAACTTTAAGTTCTTCTAAATATCTTTCAACTAAACATCCAGTAACAACTAACTTTTTACAGTTTTGATTTTTATAATCTGCCATTTCTAAAATTGTATCAATAGCTTCTTGTTTCGCTGATTCGATAAAACCACATGTATTTATCACTATTACTTCAGCATCTGCTGGATTATTCACTATTTCATAATTTTGCGATTTATAATATCCAATCATCATTTCAGTATCAACTAAATTTTTACTGCAACCAAGTGATATAAAACCTATTTTCATTATTTCACCTCTATCTACTCTTTTATTTCTTCGTTTCCATCTTCTGTAGATTCAAGTAAAGCTTTAGCAAAATCAACCGAATTAAACACTTGTAAATCCTCTATTTTTTCACCAACACCAATAAATTTAACTGGAATATTAAGTTCAGAGCAAATGCTAATCACCACGCCACCTTTAGCAGTGCCATCAAGCTTTGTCAAAATAATGCCTGTCATCTCCGTAACTTCAGAAAACTCCTTAGCTTGAATTACCGCGTTTTGACCAGATGTACCATCAAGAACAATTAAAACTTCTTGAGAAGCATCAGGCAATTCTTTTCTAATAGTACGTTGAATTTTTCCAAGTTCATCCATTAAATTTTTTTTAGTATGTAATCTACCCGCTGTATCAATAATAACTATATCATAGCCTTCTACTTTCGCTTTTCTAGAAGCATCAAAAGCTACAGAAGCAGGATCTGAACCTTCAGATCTTTTTAAAATATCAACACCAGCCCTATTCGTCCATTCTTCTAATTGTTCAATGGCAGCAGCTCTAAATGTATCAGCTGCAGCAACTAAAACCTTTTTACCTTCAGCTTTAAAATTAGCAGCCAATTTACCAATAGATGTAGTTTTACCAGCACCATTAACACCAACAACTAAAATAACAGAAGGATTAGTTTCTAATTTCAAAGAGCTGTCGTTCTCATTTAAAATTTCAGAAATAATCTTACATAAAGCTTCTTTTACTAAATCAGCATCTTCAATCTTGTCAGTTTTAATCTTATCTCTCAATTGTTCAATGATTTTAGTAGTAGTTTCAAAACCAACATCAGAAAGAATTAATGCTTCTTCTAATTCTTCTAAAAGTTCTTCATCAACCTTCCTAAAACGTTTAAAAACATTATTTATTTTTTCATCAAAAGACGCTTTTGTCTTAGACAAACCTTGCTTCAATTTTTCAAAAAATGACATCTTACTCTCTCCTTTAAATCCATAAACTTAGTTGATTTTATTGCATAAAAATCCATTAACATTATATCTATAAAAGCATGTTAAAACAACCTTTTTTAGTACAAAAAAACTGACTAATTACAAATTAGTCAGCTTTATATTTTATTAACTGTTTCCAGAATTTCTTTCATTTTAACAATAACTGTATTTTGCTTTTCAATAAGCAAATCATATTGTTCAAGTTGCATACCTTTAGTAGATATTAAATCAAGTATTTCTTCAATTTCATTTGAAATTTTTTCAGCATCAACCTCTAAAGTTGACTTAGCTTCTTGTAAGAACTCTAATAATTCTTTAAGCTCCAATATAGTTTGATCATCAATTTCAACTTTATCTGCCGAAATATCGATTCTAAGATTATTAACCTTTTTTGCAGCCTCCAATATTTCAACTTTTAAAGATTCTTTCAACATTGTTATTTCTGCATTATTCTTTTTTATTATATCAACTTTTCCCTGTTTTGCTTGCATCATCATTGCAAATTCCTCAATACTCATTATAGGAATACTAGTAGAATCTTCACTATTCTCTATTTCGGTAGCATACACAGGAAAAGAAGTCATACCTATTATCATTAGTGTAAACACTATAAATTTTTTCATTGCTGCACCTCACTCTCAGAAGTTTCTAGGCGAGATTCATCAATAATTTGAACACTATCTATTACATCTAAAAGTTCCATTAACGTTTCATCAAGTTCTTTTAAAACTTCCTTTTTTTCTTTGTCTGAAATATTATCATTAGATGTAATAATAAGCGGTGTAGCGTCATTTGGAATATCATTATTAGAAGGTGTTTTTTCTGAATTACTTTCAGGATCTTGTTTTTCTGCATAAACGGTATCAATAACTCCATCACCAGAGTTGCTATTTAAATCACCTGAGCCTGAAGTATTTTCAATAATCGGATTTGTATTTTTAGAATCACCAGAAATATCAATAACATTATTTTTTAATACAGTGTTAGACCCACTTATATTCTGAATTTGTTCAACATCATCAATCATTGAAAGGTGTGAATTATTAGTAATCATACTACTTGAATGAGTAAAATAGTTAAATACAACAAAAAACAAAGCTATTATTAAAATAACCATTAATATTATTGTTACAATATCAAATTTTTTGCTCATTTAACTTCACCTCACTCTCTTATATTATAAAATAATTGTTACTGTTGTACCTTTTCCTAATTCACTATCAATTTTAACTTCGCCTTCATGCATATCAATTATAGTTTTTACAATATTCAATCCTAAACCTGCACCCGTTGTTGCATCACCATAATCATTTGCAGTAAAGAATTTATTAAATAAATATTGTATCTTATCTTTTTGAATACCAGTCCCTGTATCCACTATTCTCATTTTTGATTTTCCTTGAATTGATTCTATAAAAATAGAGATTGAACCCTTATCTGTATATTTCAAGGAATTATTTAATACATTTATTAGAACTTGTCTTATTTTAGATTTGTCTGCATCTACAACTATGTTTTTTGATTTTTCATTTAAAATAAAACTAAGATTTTTTTCCTTAACCATTTCTTCTAGCTCAACATATACATCTTGAACTAGCTCATTTAATACAAATTTTTCTTTATTTAAAGCAACACTACCTGACTCAAGTTTAGCAACATCTACTATATCTTTTGTCAAGTCTTTTAATCTATTTGCCTCATCATAAGCTATTTTTAAATATTTACCTTCATCTTCTTTAGATATTACACCATCAAGAATTCCCTTGATAAAACCTATTATCGAAGTTAATGGTGTTCTAAGCTCATGTGAAACATTTGCAACAATTTCTTTTCTCATTTGCTCTGTTGCAAGAATTTCTTTTTTCATTTCATTAAAAGAATTCCCAAGCATAGCTATTTCATCATCAGTATCAATTACAACATCAGGAACATTAATTCCTTTACCTATGCGCTTAGCATATTCACTTATCTGTTTTATTGGATTCGATATATTTATAGAAACTCTCAAAATTGCGATTGTACCGATTAATATTACTATTACAACAACTGTTAGTATCGTTATTATAGCTTCTTTGATTAATTGATTTACTTCTGTAAATGGTGTAAAAATCATTATTACACCGCTTATACTTTTATCATATTCAAGAGGCATTGCTATATATACAACCTCCTCTGAATCTGGTTCTAATGACACCGAAGTCATTCTAATGACTTTCTCGCCATTCATGGCAGTTCTTATATCTGCTTTTAATTGTTCGTTAACACTAAGAGTATCATTTGCTGAAATTTGTTGAAGTATTGACGCATCTGGATTTAATATATATATTCTGATGTTTGAAATATAGCCCATCGCATCTATCCACGCAGTTAGCTCTGTTTTCGTTATCTCATTATTATAATATCTCTCCATAAGACTATTCGTCTTAACGCCCGCATTAAGCAAATTATCTTCTATCTGATTAGTAAATTCTTTATAAAATAACGTCGTACTAAAAAACGAAATTACTACGACGATTACTAAAAACAATGTTAGATAAGTTGCAACTAATCTAAAATAAATACTCTTAAACATATATACTCCTATATTTCTTTTGTCTCGAATTTATAACCAACATTCCAAATTGTTTTTATTTCCCATTTATTATTAGGACTACTAAGCTTTTCTCTAACACTCTTTATATGAACATCAACTGTTCTTGTCCCACCAAAATATTCATATCCCCATACTTTATCCAATAATTGTTCACGAGTAAAAACTTGGTTTTTATTAGTTAAAAAGAAATATAATAATTGAATTTCTTTTGGTTTTAAATCTTCGACAATATTTCCATCTAATTTTACTTCATATTTTTCAAGATTTATTGATATGTTATCTACAGTTGTTTCTGAAGAATTTTGTACATTCTCCGTAGTATCCTTATTTTCTTCCCTTCTTAAATGTGCATTTATTCTAGCAATTACTTCGACTGGCTCAAATGGTTTAACAATATAGTCATCTGCACCAATGTTTAACCCCTGTACCTTGTTTTCAGTAGTATCAAGTGCTGTAAGCATTATTATTGGCACTTGCGTAAATTGTCTAAGTAATTTACAAGCTTCCCAACCATTTATAACTGGCATCATTACATCTAACACTATTAAATTAGGATTTTCATTTTTCGCTTTGGTTACCGCTTCACTCCCATCATAAGCAAAAATAACCTCATATCCCTCTTTTTTCAAATATAAGTTCAATAACTCACATATATTTTTGTCATCATCTACAACTAATATCTTTTTTATTGTTCTCACATCCTTCTATAAATGAAAAAAATATGCCAGATATAAATGCATCGCGCAAGGGGTGTTTATCACCCCTAGGCACCGCATTCTACTTTCGAATCCCCCATCAAAAAAATTCGAAATAGATAATAATATAAATACATCATTGTTTCTTTCTGAATAACGTGCGAAATTATTCATTCAGTTTATACTAATCATTTTTAACCTTTTTAGAGCAGTAAAAAAGTTAAATTATGAATATGTATCTACAACAATAATGTACTATTACTATACCGCATACATAATATTACGAACCTGTTAATTTCTTTTTAATAGATTGTAAATTATATGTAAAAAGTCTATCTATTCTTTATCTTCGCCTGGGATATGTAATCCTTTCGCTGTTATTTGTATATCTAACACATTCATCGCTGTTAATTTATCAATTTCTTTCTTTGCTTTTTCTTTCAATTCCTTCATTATTACACGTAAATTATGTCCGTATTCTAGCGTTACTTCTATGTACGCAACCATTCCATCAGGATAATTCTCTATTTTAATTTTTTGAATCTTATAAATTCCTTCAACATCCTTACTAATATATTCAATTATTGTTCTTAGAACATTATCTGAAATAGTATAATTACCTAAATAACTAAATGTAGGTCTAATTATTGATTTTTCCGTCATAAATGGAGTTGTTCCTTTCCCTCTCCATCTGAATATCTGCAATGGATCTAATAAATATCCTGAAAAATCTTTCTTTATTTCAAATGTTGGAACTGGTATTACATGTTTTCCTTCTGACATTCTTACACTTCTAGCAAGCTCTATCTCCTGAGGAGATGATACATCTTGAATATAAATAGTTTCAGAAATTGGCGGAAGTTCTAGATTATTAACAATCTTTTGAACCATTTCATCAGATGTCCCAAGTATCAATATCGATTTAGGTTTTTTTGATTTTATTGCAGCTTTCATTTCTTCAGCTTGCCCTTCTACAGAAAAAAGTGCTCTTTTCACTGACTCAATTTTTGTATTTGCACGTTTGGCAGAAGTACCTGCAATAAGTTTATTATTATGAATTAATATTGCATCATCTATTATGTACTCAATTCCCTTATTTTTAGCGACCATATGTGCACGATGACTCTTGCCTGTACCACTAGGACCAACAAATGCAGTTACAACTATTTCCTTATCTTTTGACAAATTACACACCTCTTTTTAGATAAAATAAAGAGATAATAGATAAAAGATATTTCATTTGGTATCATTTATCCATTATCTCCTGTTATATTTTATATTTCCTTATCTTGTTTTTAAACAATTCTCATCATGTTAACTCTGCCTTGGTCATCAATTTCAATTACTTTAACAGCAACTGTATCACCAATTTGAACAACATCTTCGACTTTTTCTACTCTTTCTTTTGCAAGTTTAGAAATGTGTATCATTCCTTCTTTTCCTGGAACAATTTCTACAAACGCACCAAAATTCATTATTCTAACAACAGTACCCATATATGTTTTTCCAACTTCAAGATCCATTGCTATTGTTTCGATTATTTCTTTTGCTCTGTTTGCCATTTCAGCGTCTTCACCAGCAATAAACACTCTACCATCATCTTCGATATCAATCTTAACACCTGTATCTGCAATGATTTTATTAATTACTTTTCCACCTGAACCAATTACATCTTTAATTTTATCAGGATCAATTGACATTGTGATAATCTTTGGAGCATATTTTGAAATTTCTGTTCTTGGAGCAGGAATTGCTTTAAGCATTACTTCATTTAAAATATACATTCTAGCAACTCTTGTTCTTTCGAACGCTTCTTTAATAATATCATATGTTAATCCATCAATTTTTATATCTACTTGAATTGCTGTTATTCCATTTTTTGTTCCAGCAACTTTAAAGTCCATGTCTCCAAAGAAATCTTCTAAACCTTGAATGTCAGTGATCATCACATATCTACTTCTGTCATTATCATCTGTAACAAGACCTGTTGAAATACCAGCTACTGGTTCTTTTATTGGAACACCAGCTGCCATTAATGATAATGTACTTCCACAAATACTACCTTGTGATGTAGAACCATTTGAAGATAAAACTTCTGATACAACTCTTATTGTATATGGGAATACATCTTGTGATGGAATTACTGGTGCTAAAGCTCTTTCAGCAAGTGCGCCATGTCCAACTTCTCTTCTACCAGGACCTCTTGAAGGTCTAGCTTCACCTACACTATATGGTGGAAAATTATAATGGTGAATATATCTCTTTGATTGCTCTTCATCTAGACCATCTAATTCTTGCTCATCACCAATTGTACCAAGAGTTGTTACTGATAATACTTGAGTTTGACCTCTTGTGAATAATGCACTTCCGTGTGTTCTTGGAAGAATATCTATTTCGCTGCTTAAAGGTCTGATTTCATCAATTGATCTTCCGTCAACTCTCTTTTTCTCTTCAAGAATCATGTGTCTTACTGTTTTCTTTTGAAGTTTGTAAACAGCTTCACCGATTTGTGACTTAATTTCCTCAAATTCTTCTTCGCTATATTTGCCTTTTAAGAATTCTTCTATTTCAGCCGTAACAGCATCTATATTAGCATCTCTAGTATCTTTATCAACTTCTGTAAGTGCTGTTCTAATCTTTTCACTTGCAAAGTCATAAATCACATCAAATAAATCTTCATCAACTACACAATGTGTATAGTCGAATTTTGGTTTACCAATTTCACTTTGAATATTTTCAATAAATTCAGCAATTCTTTTGATTTCTTCATGACCCTTAATTATTGCTTCTAGCATGATATCTTCTGGTATTTCATCAGCACCAGCTTCAATCATTGATACTTTATCTTTTGTACCAGCAACTGTAAGATTTAATCTATTTTTCTCTCTTTGTGCAAGTGTTGGGTTAATTACGATTTCTCCATCTACATAACCTACACTAACCGCTGCTGTTGGTCCATTAAATGGTATATCTGATATTGATAAAGCAGCAGATGTACCAATTTGCGCAGCAACTTCTGGAGAACAATCTAAATCAACACTTAAAACTAATGCATTAACACACACATCGTTTCTTAAATCTTTTGGGAATAATGGTCTTATTGGTCTATCAATCGCTCTTGAAACTAAAATTGCTTTATCAGATGGTTTTCCTTCTCTTTTCATAAAGCTTCCAGGAATTTTTCCTGCAGCATATAATCTCTCTTCATAATCAACTGATAGTGGGAAGAAATCAATTCCCTCTCTAGGTACTTTTGAAGCCGTAACGTTAACAATTACAACTGTATCACCATATTTAACTAGGACGCTACCATTAGCAAGTCCTGCCATTTTGCCAGTTTCAAGCGTTAATGTTCTACCAGCAAGTTCCATCGAATAACTTTTAAACATAATAAACTCCTTTTCTGTGGATATTTTTTAGCTTGTCCACTTTAAATATATTTTAATCCAGGAATTTACCATGTAGCTGTAGTATCTATGCATTTCTTAAAAACGCACACATATTACACCTACATCTATTTAGCAAAATTCCTGAATTAATTTCATGATAATTTGAAAAAGAGGGGTAAGATTGTTACCCCTCAATTTAATTATTTTCTCAAACCTAATCTCTCGATTAAAGAACGATATCTTTCAACATCAGTCTTCTCAAGATATTTAAGTAAGCCTCTTCTTTGTCCAACCATTTTGAAAAGACCTCTTCTTGAATGATTGTCTTTTTTATGAACTTTCAAATGCTCTGTTAATTCAGAAATTCTATTTGTTAATAAAGCGATTTGAACTTCTGGTGAACCAGTGTCGCCTTCATGAGTTTGATATTCTTTTATGATTTGACTTTTATCCATGATTTTAACCTCCTATCTTTCAATAATCGCCATTAGCTTAGGTAGCAAGAGGAGATAATTGTTTCTCGCTTCCAAGTTAAGGTTCGTTTATATTATATTACAAAAAAAAGGATATAGCAACACAAAAATCACAATATTTTCGCATCTCTATATCCATATTTTTACAAATTATAATTCAAATGTATAAATCCTCTGTTTTTCTCCATCCTGTCTACTTAATCTAAATCCTGTTGGAAAATCCAAATAAGTTTCAATTTCAATTGAAACATTTAGTGTTTCGTTGGCAGGAATTACAAATTCATTATTAATAGCTTGTTTGTATCCACCTGTACTATGTGCCATTTGTGCATCTATAATTTGAATATCTTCATTTGAATCATTAGTTATGGTTAAGTCAAATATACATCTTTCTAAATCTATTTCATAGCCGTTTAAGTGATAAGTAACCCCATCTCTTTTAATCTTATTATCTACTACTCTATATTCCAAAAATGGTTCTGGAACAATATAATAATTATCATTATCTAATATAATCAGAATTTTTTGTTCTAACCCATTCAAAAGTGTAATTTGTGCAATAAACATATTGGTAGTAGCTTGACGTATACTAATTGATTTTAATGTTTTAAAGTTTTCTAATCCTATTTCTGTCATTTTTTGAGCAAAAACTTCTTTTGAAACTATCTCTTTATATTGAGAGGAAATATACCCATAAGCTTTGTCAAAATCTCCACTGTATATACTTTGCATATACAACTCAACTGCATTTCTAAGAATAAGATTCTCTCTAACTGACAATGAAGAAATACCTCCAAATTCTTCACCGATTACATTTTGTATTCCGCCATTTTTTTCTTCATTAAAATCCTTTAATGTATATATTAGGAATAGCACAATGCATAATGCAACAAAGCACACGACAAAAAATTTTTTCATATTCTTTCCCATTCTGATACACCTCCTATTCCCAATATTCCCATTGTAGTATCATTGAGTCACTCTTTCTAGTTCCATCTACAGACTCGAAGTTTAGATATAACATATCATCTGGAAAAGTATAAGAATTTGTACTTACATTTTCTATTATAAAGTTTAATCTAATCGTTCCTCCAGCAGGAATAGTTACATTTTCAAGTTCTTCGACATTTTGCACCGTACATGTTTTTCTGTTCGTTTTCATCAAATAAGTATTTTTGTATGAACCCACCATATCTTTATTTGTGTAATTTTTTATATCCATTACATAAGTTTTTGTTGTTCCCCTATTTACTCTATATACTAAATTATAATCAATCTCATCATCAAAGACTCTAAATCTTCCATTAAATTTTTCTATACTATATATGTCATCTAAAACAACATAAAATTCTTCATTTTCTAATGGTTTTACTAATATTCTTTTATTAATAGTATTTGCTCCAGAAACAAGTACTATCTCACAAATATATCTATTATTTTGCATTCCATAATCTAATAGTTTTACTGAATCTGCCCCTTCAATATATGTTGCTAATAAATTTTTAAATTCATCAATAGAATCTATTTGCATATATTCTTTATAATCCGGATCTATAATATTATATAAAGATTCATAGTCACCAGAATTTAAATATTCTATAGTTTTCTTCACACAAGCTTCAACATATTTTTCTTCAGCATATTCAGGAGTTGACATGTATATTTCTTGTTCTTTTTTTAATTCATGTTTTGTTTTAACTTCTTCAGTTACATTAACTAATAATTTTATTAAATTTTCAACAACAATTGCAACAAGTATTAAAAGTATTATCACTAAAACAACCTTAACCTGTGGTTTCAATTTTCTATTTCCCATAAGTTCAATTTCTCCCTTCTTTGGCATTCTATTCTTAATATAAACTTACGTTTCCGCCATATTACTAGCGGAAACGTATTAGTTTTAATAAGTTCTAGTTTGCTCAGTAGCATTTTGTACCATATATGTTATAACTTTATGCGAATATCCATGTTCTTGCGTTTTTTCAGATCTATCACCCTCATTATAATATGCTGTCTTAGTTGATGGGTCATATTTAAGATTTGCCATTTGCTCTATAATATTTTCTGTATTATCACCATTTGGTCCTTTATTATACATATATGCCGAACAGCCAGAAAGTGCAAGTTCCATACCACTGATTCCTGAATCTTTAGCCATTTGCTCAAATGCAGGATTTGCTTTAACAATTTCTTTTAATCGTTCATAATTTGTTGTATTAGCCATAATATCCTGTTTATTCTGTGACAAATACTCTGCACCAAGTGTGGCATTTCCTCTTGGACTTCTAATTAATGAAACTATCTGATCAATATTATTTCCTACTTTTTGTCTCGCTCTACTTAGACCAACTCCAGGTGCAAGTTGCATTAAACCTTGTGCCCTCCTTATTGTTCTCTTTACACCTCTATAAACAATTGTTCCTGCAGATACATCCAAATCTGTTGTTTCGTCTGGGAATGCTGGAGAATCAACCCACGATATCGAATCTGCGCCATCACAAAATTCATCTGACTCATTTGTTGGTAAGAACCCAGACTCTTGTTGTGCAACAGCAGCTATGAACAACGGATGTTGGCCATTCAGTGTAGCACCTATCTCTGTTGCTTGTAAACCAGCTTTTCTTGCAGCAGCACAACTGCCATATGTTACATATGCATTCCAACGAACAACACCATCAATACTATAACCACCATATGTTCCGGCAGCACCTTTTGCAATTGCGCCCGGTTCGTCCATTACAGGAGCTACATTCTCTCTAAGTATTCTTTCTGTAATAACATCAAACTCTCCACTCATTACAAGCTCTCTATTTGGATCTAATCCCTTCATTCTAATAGCTTGTTGAAATTTTTCCAAATCTCCACTTATCGAGCCTGGTAGACCAAGCATTATACCCGAATTTTGATGTGCAACTGATACAGGTCCTTCATAGAATGGAATTGAATAAGGTGAATCAATATCTGATAAATACAACAACATCCAATCTGGGACATTAATCTTATCTTTAGCTTTTTCTGCATCAAAGAAATCCTTTGTAGCTTTTACATCATTAAGATCATCTGGTGGATCATTAGATGGACTTTTATATTCCTTTGCAAAATCTGTAGCCTTAAATGCCTTTTCTACATCTAATGAAGTTATATCAATCGCATCATCCATATCGGCAATTATAGGAGAATATGGAACATTATTTCCCCATACTACAGTTGTAATACTTTCTATATCAACATCTGTCTCAACTCTAATTGAATTACTCAAAACCTCTTCTGAAAAATCATCTATTTTTTCTTTACTCAACACTTTTAATAGCGTAGTACCTTTTGATGACAAATAATCATCACCAGAAAGAGAAGCATCACCCGATGAATTTGAATTTATGACTTCTGCTTTATACTTACACAAATAATATTCTACTGGATTAATACCAACTTTAACTATTATTTTGTCACCGCTTAATACGGCACTTGCACCTCCTATCGGATTGCCTAATTCATCAAATTTGGTATCAGCTCCATAGAAATCAATATATTCATCACCAGAAATTGTTACAAACGATGCTGTTTTTAAGTACGTTGCTTGTCCTTCTGGCATTATGTCTCCTGAATATTTAGCTTTACCACTAGAATCAAATTCTTGCATTAATACAGTTCTTATAAGCGTATAATAATCTGTACCTAATAATAATCTTTGATCAGGTGAATAATTTGCTAATTCTTGTGAAATCTCGAATACTTTTTCTTGATTATAGAAAGGTGCAAATATTGGTCCCATATATTCTGCAGGACTGTCCTTTTCTCCACCAATATTTATATTTTGGTGTAAATGGTTACCACCACTATTACCAGTTGTTCCTTCATAACCAAGTACTGTTCCTGGGCCAACTATATCACCAACTTGAACTACTGGCCATCTTCTCATATGAACATATGACGTTCTTGCTGATGTATGAGCATCATCCTTTGTGTGGGTTACACCAGCCGAAAAACCACTGTAACAGTTATAATCCGCTTTATATACTACGCCACCTGCAACAGCTACTTCTGGTGAATTTACCTCATATTCACGAAGTTCAACTCTAAGTTCATTTTCAGCTTTTGTATATGCTGTACCTCCGCTTCCATTACGAATAAATTCTAGCGCTTTGTCAATCTTTTCATTATAATTTCCAGTACCATTCATTATATTTCTTAATGTTCTTGAACGAAGTTCATAGTCGTAAATTTCTTTTGCTAATCCAGCTTCTCCTGCTAGCATAGAAGACATCTTTGCTCTCGATGTCCAGTCAGCACCGCCATGACCATCTGTGTAATTGCCATCATAGAACACGCCTTTTTCCAACGCATCTTCCATAAACCATGTTCTAGTATATGGAACACCAAATGGGAATAATGCATATACTTTAGCTTTTAATTCGCCGTTTTCTTCGTATTGACATTCTGCATACTCATCATAATCTAGTATTTGCCATGCAATTTCTTCTTTCTTTACACGTACTTTTCTAAGCTCTTCTTCCGTTAACGCATCATCACCATACAATTCTGCAGCTAATCGCTCAGTCCAGAAAGCTTCTTGTGATATTCCTTCTCTAAACTCCCATATTGTATCTGGAACATACATGTATGTGTACGCTGTACCAAGAATTTGATCACCAGCTTCTCTTATATACATAATTAATTTGTACAGATCTCTCATAAATGCATATGCTGTATCATTTCCACTCTTAGCAAATTCTTCCCATTTCATCATCATAGTCAGAACGTCCGCTTCTTTTATTCCCGGTTCTCTTTCTTCATATTTAGAAAAATATGCTTTATAATATTCAATTCTATATGAAGGATTTTCATCTATTTTAAACACTCTAACACCAAAGCTAAAATAAGAATGAGGAACTACGTATCTATAGTTTGTGTAGTCAAAAGAGTTTTGAATTATTTCTATAGAGTATGTAGCACTCTTTGCCCAAGCTTCAACATCTGTAACAATCATTGTTGCAACTCTCTTTTGAGATATATCTAGTATTAATCCTAAAACATATTCATCTATATCTATAATTGCATTATATGGATCAGGTTGATCGGCAACAACTGTATAACTTGGATAATTATATCTTGCATCTTGATCTGGTGTTGCAAAACCATTAATTGTAACTCTATTAACTGATAAAATTTCCTGAAATTCAAAATCTCGTCTAGTTTGTGTTTCTGTCATAGAATCTGTTGGATCTGGCTCAGGCATAGTAGGAACTATTTCTAAGAACAATTTAAAAAATTCTTTATCTCCATCGCCACTTGATCCACTTAACGTTTGAGATAACTCACTCATTTCCACATTAAATAGTTCTTTAACTCTTTCTGGGGTCATAGAATCACCCGAAAAAGCGTGGAAATTAAAGAAAGGTATTTCATGCAAATATTCATCATAATATGTCAATGGTTCTGCTGCAACTTTTGTTGGATCATCTTTTGAAGGTCCAGTACGTTCTGGATATCTGTAACCATTATTCATGAATTCTGATTCTTGACTTTCTATAGTATAAGCTTCCGCTGCCTTTAATTCTTCATTATCATCTACAAGATTATAACCCCCTTGCATAACAACTTTAGCATGTATATATTTCGAAATTTTATCAGACTCAGGGATATCTTCATACCCTCTAGGAACTAAGTCGCGAGTTGCTTCGTATGGAACAACTAAAAACGCAGTAGCATCAGCAATAGCTTCAACTGTTTCATTATGCCAATATCCAGGAGAAATCAATACCTGTCCACTTGAAGTTCCATCTCCACCCGAAGCACTTTCTCCATCTCGAAGCCTATATGTATCATGATTCCTTCCAGGTGTTATAGAAACAATTTTCCAACCATTATAATCTTCATAATTTCTATAACATGTTTCACACGTTCTTTCGGATATTCTAAACGTAGATGAACCAAAATTATGGTGATGTAGTGCATTATCTATACGTATCGTTACTTCTGTGCCCGTTCCCCCTTCAGCTGATCCATATACTGGTGGAATCCATGTTCTTTGCGTATATGTATACCTATATGTATAATCATATGATGCATCCAAACCAAATCTATCTAAGAATTCTGCATTCTCAGATAATACTTCTGTAGCTACAGGAATTGTTACTTCTTCTGGATCACCTGTAATCGCTTGTGGTGCACTTGGTTTTGTTGTAGAGCCATCTACCTCATATAAATTAAATACACCAAATCTATTCGTCTCAAGTCCAGCTTGTCCAAAATGAATAAATGTATCGTTGTTTGTAGTAGCAATTGTTTGTGTTGAAGGATATGTTTCTGCAGGACTACCTTGTCCTTCCAATCTAACAACTGTTCCGTCTCCTGAATCATACAATATTGCTTGAATCGACTCATCTGTGTATGACTCTCCTGCATTTGTCCAACAATAATAGTTATATATAGATTTTATATCTATCATTAATTCATCAATATTGAATTTATATTGTATATGCGTAGAATCTGCAGATTCTCTTCCTTGAGTTTCTGGATCAGCCAAATCTGTATCTTTTACATAGTACCACGCTGTTAATAAGCTTGCTTTAGGCAAATATCTATCAATTATTATTTGCAACGCTGTTTTATATGTAACTGAGCCATAATCGTTTGTAAAATACAAATCTTGTGGAAGTTTTGTATCAGCAACAGGCCACGCATCTTCATTTGATAACGGATTAAGCTCTGGATTTTGTATAAGATGTTCAGAAAGAGCCGTTGATTTTGGCAAATATGGATTCGCCGCATTAAGTGCATTATTTATTTCCATTAAGTTAACAAGATCTATATTGCTTTCATTTATTACTACGCCACCATTTTTGTCATTTTTTGAACCTCTAAAATCTTCTCTACCACCAACAGTATAGTAATAATATTTAAGTTGCTCTTTTAATACTGTAATATATGGAACTAACGAACCTTTAGCCTCTGGTTCATAAGGATTTGTTTTAAATTCATACAAAAGTGTTGGAGGCATAACATCTCTATTTCCACCATAAGAAATTTTTCCGTTCTCTATGCCAGAAGAACCCTCCGTAAGCTGACCTATGCTAGTTATACCAAATCTAGCCGATCCTTGGCCCTCTATTACACAGTTTTGCCAATCTTTAAATGACATTTTTGAAATATCATATTCACCGCTAACCTCTAAATATGGCATATATGCTGGACCAGCAATCTTCTTACCAGTATTAGGATCAACTTGTGCTTCGTCTTCATCATTATAGTATGCTTCTGAGTATGGACCATATGCTCCTTTCATATTATTAGGATCGCCGTAATATTCTTCTTGACCATCATATATGAATTCAGCAACATCCATTAATACAGCATATTCATAAGCCATAAATTCTTGCCAAACTTTTTCTGTTATTAAGGAATCATAGCCAGCATACCCTAAGCTAGAAACTAAATATTCATAGTCTCCTTCTGTCGAAATACCAGCATAATCAGCATCAAGCCATTTCCCTAAAGCATGTTCTGCGGTTCTTATTAACACAGCAAGTGCTATAATTAAAAAAACTACTAGGATAAGTATCGCAACAACCCAACCTACGTAGGTCATAAAAAACTTAACCATATTTATAATTTTCTTTACAAATTTCACAAAGCCTTGTACGGCTTTTTTAACCTTACCAACTACATTTCCCATAGCATCATCCTCCTTGCACGCTCCTAATATAATTTTACCTTAAATAACGCGAAGATTCAACAATTACAGACAATTTTCTTACAGAATTTGGATTTATTTGTATTGTTTTGATAGTTTTGGGAATATTAAATTCGAGGTGAGTTTATGAATTCAAAAATACGTACAGATTTAGCTATTGAAAATAGAGAATTTTATAAAAAAGCAATGAATTTAGATGATGAAATTCCTGGAATTGAGACTTTAATAATGGATTCTGATGATGATTTTAAGATTACAACTGTAAAAGTTAACACTCGCGAGGCTGCAACAGCTCTTGGTAGGCCGATTGGAGAATATATTACAATTGAATCGCAATATATGAATGATGAAGTTAAGAAAATAGACGAAAAGATTATTGATAGTCTTTCAAACACGTTAAAAAAGCTAATACCGGCTAAAAAATCTAATTTTTCAGTTCTTGTTGTAGGCCTAGGGAACTCAAATATTACTCCTGACGCTCTTGGTCCTAAAGTTGTAGAAAATCTAACAGTAACTAGACATCTTGTAAAATATCATCCTGAACTACTAAAAAGCCCAACTATATCAATAAGCGCCATAATTCCCGGCGTTCTTGGAACAACAGGAATAGATACCCGAGACATTATTAGAGGAATATCAGAAAAAACAGTTCCAAATGCTGTTATTGTTGTAGATGCATTAGCAGCAAAGGAAATGCACAGAATTAGCCACACTATTCAAATAAGCAATACCGGAATAACCCCTGGTTCAGGTGTAAAGAATGATAGAAATGCTATAAACGAAGAAGCGCTTGGTATACCCGTCATCGCAATAGGCGTTCCAACTGTTATCGGCATTCCATCCATGGTTGACGATAATTTCATGGTTACGCCAAACACCATTGACGACATCATTACAAACCTTTCAAGAATAATTTCAGAGGGCATAAATCTAGCATTTTCATAAAAAATTGGAAATTGGGACGGTTATTTTTCCGTTCCAATTTCCAATTTTCAAGAACAAATTATTTTTTCAAGTCCTATTTTCAAATCTATTTTACCTGTTTTAGAATCTATATCTAATTTTGAAAATTCTATAACTTTATCTTTTAATTCTTCTATAGTAAAATACTTTGCTTGTGATTTGTATTTATTAGCTGCGAATGTTGATTTGGTAGACAGTTCTTCTAATACATTTCTATTTTCAAGCATTGCTACTTTTGCGACTAATAATGACTTAAAATGTTTTGCTATCATAATAACAATCTTTTGTATTGGCTCTTTGTTTTCAATCAATTCATTTAATGAATTAAGTGCTGCTTTCGTATTTTTGTTACCTATACTATCTGTCAAATCAAATATAATTACATCGGATGTTCTGATACATATTGCATCGATATTCTCTTTAGTAATTTTCTTTGATTCAAAAGAAAAATCAATCAACTTATCAATCTCATTTTTAAGCATTAATTTGTCCGTTCCACAAATATTTATTAAATAATTTATATCCGCATTATTAATTTCAACGTCATTTTCTTTAAATATTTTTGCGCTCCATGATAATAAATCATATTCTTTCTTCTTATCACAAACTATGCATTCACCATACTTTTGAACCAATTTATATATTCTTGTTGTTTTCTTAATATCTCCTAATAGGACGACAGTAACATCTTCTAATTTTTTCAAAGTTTCTTCCAAACTAGACGTTAACCAATCATTTTTTTCTTCGACATTGTCTGTCGTTTCACCATCATTTGCATTTTCTGATGCTTTTTCTTGTTTATCTATTTTTACAATTATAAGTTTTTTTGAAAATCCAAAAGGATATGTATTTATCTCATCTTCAAGATTATTTATGTTCGCCTTATCTAAAACAATATAATTTATTCCTTTTACACATTCACCAAAATCAGCCTTTATTTGTTCTAGTCGTTCTTGTTTTTCATATGCTTCTTCGCCAGTAATTAAATATAAATTTGAACTCATTTAAATCCCCTAATTTCTATTGTATAGTTTTAGCAAATCTATGACTATGCGCATGACAAATTGCTATTGCAATCGCATCTGTCGTATCATCTAACTTTGGAACTTTTTCAAGTCCCAATACTGTTTTCACCATCATTTGAACTTGTTTTTTATCTGCACGACCATAACCTGTAACACCTTGCTTTACTTGAAGTGGTGTATATTCATATATCGGTGTCGATGTCTTTGCCGCAGCAATTAAAACCGAGCCTCTTCCTTGAGCAACACCAATAGCTGTCGTAGTATTTCTATTAAAAAATAATTCTTCTATTGCAATTGCGTCCGGCTTATATTTCTCAATCAACAAAGTCATATCATCATAAATCTTTGCAATTCTTGTAGGCAAAGGAACTCCTGCTTTAGTTTGAATAGAACCACTTTCAATCAACTTGAAGTGGTTCCCCTCATATTCTATAACCCCAAAACCAGTTATCGCATACCCTGGATCTATCCCTATTATTATCATACTTCCCCTTATTCTTTCTTCCAATATTTATTTTGAATTAATAATTGCCATTGCTATACTCCAAGCTTGTGAATAAGCACCTTTTGGACATCTTGGTTCATCTGCATCATATATCTCATTAATGCTTCCAAAACAGTCATCCGTTATTAATTCTTCAGTATTTTCTAACCATTTATATTTTCCATCATATTTTCTAGAAGCTTCAAAATATGGTTGCAAAAGCCAAGGCCAAACTGTTCCTTGATGATAACTTATATCTCTATTATATACATCACCAAAATAGTATCCTTTATATTCTGAATCATCATCTGACAATGTTTTTAAACCTTTAGATGTATACAATTCCTCTTCAATCAAATTTAATATTTCTTTTGCTTTATTTTCATCAACCGGTGAAAACTCTAGTCCTATCGCAATCACCTGATTTGGTCTTATTTTTTCACTAACAGGTTCAATAACATCAAAAAGTCCATAATTTGCATAAAACTTTCTAAAAGAATCTTTTACTTTTTCTATTAAATCGGTATCAAATTTTTTCCCTAAAATTTTCGAAAATTCGCTCATTATTTTCAATGCATTATACCACAATGCGTTTATTTCTACACATTTCCCGTGACGTGATGTTGGAATTATATCTCCAACTTTTGCATCCATCCATGTTAGCTGAGTCATTTCATCACCAGCAGAAATAAGACCATCTACATCCATATGAATATTATATCTAGTACCATTTTTATACGCATCAATTATTTTCATTAGATGTTCATATATTTCTTGAACAAAAATTTCATCACTTGTATATTTATAATATTTGTATGTAGCATCAATATACCAAAGTGAAGCATCTACAGTATTATATGCACTACCGCCATTTTCATCTATTAAATTAGGAATTAAACCTTCATTTATATACTTCGAAAAACTAAGTAAAATTTCTTTCGCATCTTTAAATCTATTTGTACATAATAATAAGCCCTCGAAGGCAATAAACGTATCTCTGCCCCAATCTCCAAACCATGGATAGCCCGCTATCACTGTTTTTCTATTTCCTCTATCTACAATAAAACTATCTGCTGATATTGCCAATTGTTTCTCAATCACAGTATTTGCTTCTGCTATTTTACAAACTTTCTCCAAACGCGTATTCTCACTTCTTATTATTTCCGAAGCATTTGCCGCCTTCAAAAAATCCTGAGTATAATCAACAGACGCAACAAATTCAAATGTCATTTCAGTATTTCTAGGAACAAATATTGAATACGATCCTGGCATAAAATGATCTTCATACGCATCAAGTCCACGTTCTTCTTCTATCATATAAAACATATTTCTATAATATGTTCTGTCATATCTTTCAAACGTACCTTCCGAAGTTATCATATGAAGTGTTGTGTGTAAATTTAATTTAACATTCACCGCGTTTTCTTTCACGTTGTAATCAAGCACATAACAATTTCTTGTATCATGAAACTTTCTATAATTCACAAGTGGTTGAACTCTAAAAGTAATATCTTCACCACTTGTTCTAATTGTATATGAAACAGCAACTTTATTTTCTCCATGCTTCATTGCAACTTTTTTTATTATATCTACATTGTCAACTTTATAGTAAAATTCAGGCACATATGCTTTTCTAAAGTATTCTTGATATACATATCCATTTTCAACAAAATTACCACACTGATTTGTTGCTATGGTATATGTTTTATCACCTTTTACAATAGATTCATTCAATTTTGATAAAACAACATATCTATCACCTGTATCTCCAAGGGCAGCTACTAATAAAGCATGGTATTTTCTTGTATTAAGCCCAATTATTGTACTTGAACAAAATCCACCAACACCATTTGTTGCAATCCATTCCCTTCTTGAAGAAATATCAAAACGTTCAATCTTGTCTTTTGTAATTCTCATAAATACACTCCCTTATTTTAGTTGTTTATTTACGCTTTCTCTTTTTATTTGGATTAATGACTTTTACACTACTTAGCCAAAAACTTTTCTTTTTGTTTTTATTAGACATTCTCTGTAATTTTGATTTAGCAGTATAATATTCAATCGCTTTATCATTATCTTCTAAATCCATATTATCACAAACAATTTTAAAAATGGTTTGAGCAAGTTTTATATGATCATGTCTAATACCATTTCTATCATCTACCATAGCTAAATCTGCTACTGTTATATTTAATTTCATATCTTTTAATTTATTTTTATCAAGCTCAATTAAATCTGCGCCTTCTCTATTATATCTACGAATATATTCGGGCATTATATCACTATCTGAAAAAATACAATGATTAAATAAACCTTTTCCTGCATGCTCATGAATCATATTAATATAATCAGACAACGCATAATCAACTGTTTGATGCTTTTCTGTCATAATATTTGAAACAAATATCTTAGTTGCACTACTCTTTCTTATTGTATCTGATATTTCTTTTATTAGCAAGGTAGGAATAATACCCATATACAAACTTCCAGGTCCAATTATTATTACATCGGCTTCCTTTACACTTCTTATTACGTCCGGAGCAGGAGCACATCTTTCAGGAACTAAAAATATTTTTTCAATTCCAACATTTTTTTCTTCTATTTTTTCTTCTATATTTTTCTTTCCAATAACTCTTGAACCATCAGTAAGAACAGCGCCAATGGTAACATTATCTAAAGTAGCTGGTATAACGCTCCCTCTCATATCAAGCATTTTTGACGCGTGTTCAACCGTTCTCGATAAATTGTTATCACACATATCATTCAATGTTTCAAAAAATACATTTCCTGCATTTCTTCCTCTTAATTCACCAGACATTATTCTATGTGTAAAGAAATCGTATAACGCCGTCTCCTTGCTTGATAAAGCAACCATAGCTTTCTTTATTTCTTGAATTGATAAATTATCAGAACTATTTTTTTCATCGTCAACGACACTTACAACAGCCGTAACATTATTTGAAAAAATCTTTAAAGCTTTAAGCAAAGCAACTAAACCTTCGCCTCCACCAATGGCAACAATTTTTATGTTCTTATCAAGCATTCTTTTATCAAACAAAAGTCTTTTTAGATTGATATTTCTTCCGTTTGGATTTGCGTTAGCCTCGGCTATAGCTTGAAGAATTCTTCTTTGTGACATAACAAAACTCATTATTATTGATGTAAAACCAATGACAAACATTGCAATGCATACCACTAGTTGAAATATTTCCAATTCTTCGCTTACCATAAATTTAGCAATACTGAAACTTAAAAATAACACTCCTACTACCATAAGGAAAAACCATCGTTTTAACTTAAGACCTGAACTAAACCATTCATTTATACTATTCATCAATTACTTCCACCTTTTATTACTTAGTCTTCTCCAATAATTTTAACTTCTGTTTCTAACAAAACTCCATAATTTTTTTGAACTGTTTCTTGAATATATTTTATTAAATCTAATATATCTTTTGAAGTTGCATTACCTGCATTTACTATAAAGCCAGCATGTAATGTTGAAACTTCTGCACCACCTATTTTGTACCCCTTTAAACCAGAATCTTCAATAAGTTTTCCAGCGAAAAAACCTTCTGGTCTTTTGAAAACACTTCCTGCACTTGGCATTGTAATTGGCTGCTTTGTATTTCTAGAAACCTTCAACTCTTCCATCTTGTTTTTTATTTCTTCATAATCTCCAGCTTTAAGTTGTATTTTTGAAGAAAGAATCACATAATCTTTCCCTGTAAAAAAGCTTTTTCTCTTTCCAAATTCATGTTCTGCATTTGTAATGGTATGTACATTTCCATCTCTATCAGCATATGTGCTCTCAATTAATACGTCCTTCATTTCTCCACCATATGCTCCGGCATTCATAGATACCGCACCGCCCAGTGTTCCAGGAATTCCACACGCAAACTCAAATCCTGTAAGTGAATTATCTCTAGCATGCATTGCAATCTTTCCTAAAAAACACCCTGTCTCGGCTTCAAGTACATCTCCATCCAAACTCATGTTATTAACTTTTGTTGTTTTAATTACAAGTCCTCTTAAACCACCATCTTTTACAACAAGATTACTTCCATTTCCAATGATAAATTTAGGAACATCAAGCTTCAAACATTCTATAAGTTCTTCTTTTGAGGTTGGCATAACCAATATATCTGCATTTCCGCCTGTTTTAAAAGTTGTATGATTCTTCATAGGTTCATTGCAAAAAATATTCTCTTCATTTGTTATTTTTTTTAGCGATTTCAAAATTTTTTCCATAAAGTCATCACCTTTCTTTAAGCTACTAATCATAAATACTACTCTTATATTCTTTTAAAAACGAAGCTCCTATAATACCTGCATCATTACCAAGTGTTGCTGGTTTCATATTTAGTTCATATGTATATTTATTATATATCTTTGATAATATCATACTCTTTAACTTCATCATATATTTATATCCATATTCAGAAAAACTTCCACCAATAACCAACATTTCTAAATCATATAAATTAATAAAATTCGCAAGACCTTCTGCAAGATCATTTAAATATTCTTCGAATGCATTTTGTATAACTTCATTTCTTTCAAGCAAGTAAAAGATTTCTTTAAGTGTATCTAAATTTGTTTTTCTTCTAAGAGCTGTAACTGACGCATATTGCTCAAAGCAACCTTGTCTACCACATCTACATTTAAGACCATCTTTTTCAATTATCATATGACCAAGCTCTGCTGCTGCACCAGTTGAACCTTCCAAAAGATTTCCATTTAATATTACACCTGCACCTATTCCAGTACCAATAGTAACAAGTCCATAATTATTATAAAATCTATTATCAGCAACTTGGTATTCTGCTATTACAGCACAATTAGCATCATTTGAAACATAAATAGGTAATTTAGTTTTTACATATTCTCTTATTTCTATGTTACTAAGTGGTAAATTACATGTGTAATCAATATGTGTGCCACTTGCAATACCAGGTATACCAATTCCTATGCTTTCTATTTTGCTTGTATTATTATTTTCTAAGAATGTATTCAAAATTCTAAAAATCTCTTCTGCTTTAACAATTTCATTATCATAGTCAGTTATTTCTTTTTTTAGGATTTCACCTTTCTCATCAACAATTCCTATTCCTATATGATTTCCACCGATATCAACACCTATATTAATATCAATCACCTCTTATCTTTAGTATTTAATACTTATTCATCTTATTTTATCTTTTTTCTATTAAAGAAAGTAGCCAGTTTGTTGTACAAATTTCAATAGTTTTATCCAAAAGTGGTTTTGATAATTCAATGTCTTCAAGTTCTTCTTCTGGAATATAATATTCTTCTTCATAATCGTCTTCTTCATCGTAATTATATGAATAATCATCAAATCCAAATATTTCAATATCTGTATAATACCATTCCAAAATTTCATCGTAAGAAAATCCTTCCAAAGCCATACCTATTGCTCCATTTTGACTCATACCAATTCCATGTCCAAACCCTCTACCCTCGAACACAGCTTCATCTCCATCAAAATCAACATCAAACCATTGACTTCTAAGCTTTCCTGTACCCATTTTCATTCTTATGTTGTTTTTAACTAAAATTTCCTTACCTTTGCTACCTACTATCTTAAGCTCAATAACTCTATCATTTTCTGAATAATCTTCTATAATAATATCTTCTATCTCGCCAAGTTTAGGAAATAACTTTTGTAATTCGATTTGTGTATAAACAGCTGTCCATGTTGTTTTATTATCAACTTCAATTTCATATTCATCTTCAACACCTTGTAAATATGGAATAGCAGAAGACCAAACATTTTCTGGTGCTTCAGTATGTCCACCACTTGTTGAGAAAAAATATGCACACGCAACTTCATCATCATATGTAATCACTTGCCCTGATGTCTCATCAACCGCTTCCTTTACAATATCAGCAATGTTAGCATTTTTATTATATACTTGGCTTGTTACTGTCGATGTAACATGATATTCAGCATCTTCACCAGCTTTCAAGATATTATAAACAGCATAACTTCTTGAAGCAACCGCTTGTGCTTTAAGCGCGTCCAATGGAACACTTTTTGCGCTTGACATTCCAGAAGCCTTATAATTTATTCCCATCTCACTTTGAACTACACTATATAAATATGTATCAAGTTCTATTTCTTCAATTTTGTTATCCCCTGTTTTTACTAAAATGTACTCAGGAACTTCAACATTTGATCTCGCAAAAACTACTGTATTCATCATCACTACAAAAAATAATAAGGTAAATAATTTCTTCATTTGTTTCCTCCACTAAATAATCTAAACGTTAAATCTAAATAATACTACATCTCCATCTTGCATTACATATTCTTTGCCTTCAAATCTAATTAAACCTTTTTCTCTAGCTTTAACCATCGAACCACATTCCATTAAATCTGAATAGCTTATAACTTCAGCTTTTATAAATCCTCTCTCGATATCTGAGTGAATTTTACCTGCTGCAGCTGGAGCTTTTGTTCCAATTGTAATTGTCCAAGCTCTAACTTCAGGCTCCCCTGCTGTTAAGAATGACATAAGGTTTAATAGTTTGTAACTTGCTTTAATTAATTTATCTAATCCTGGTTCCTCAATTCCCATAAGTTCTAGCATTTCAGCTTTTTCATCATCTTCAAGAGCGGCAAGTTCCTCTTCAACTTTTACACATAAAGGAATAGCTTCGCTTCCATTTTCTTCAGCATATTTTTTTAGTGCTTGGAAATTCTCATCTGAATCAACAGTTTTTAATTGATCTTCTGAAAGATTTCCAACATACATCATTGGCTTAGCTGTCAAAAGATAAAAATCTGATAACATCTCTTTTTCTTCATCAGTAAGCTCTACTGAACTTGCAAGCTTTCCACTTTCTAAAACAGCTTTAATTTTATTTAGGGCATCAACTTCAACTTGATGCTTTTTATCTGTTCTAGCCATTTTAACAGCTCTATCCATACGTTTTTCAAGTGTTTCTAAATCTGCAAATATAAGCTCCAAATTGATTGTTTCAACATCACGAAGTGGATTTATACTTCCATCAACGTGAGTAATATTGCCATTTTCAAAACATCTAACAACTTGAACAATAGCATCAACTTCTCTAATATGTGACAAAAATTTATTTCCTAATCCCTCGCCTTTAGAAGCACCTTTAACAATACCAGCTATATCAACAAATTTAACAACTGCATGAGTAATTTTTTCAGGATTATATAACTCGGCAAGCTTATCCAATCTCTCATCAGGAACTGGAACAATTCCCACATTTGGTTCTATCGTACAGAATGGATAGTTTGCACATTCCGCACCAGCTTTTGTTATTGCATTAAACATTGTACTCTTACCTACATTTGGTAAACCAACGATACCTATTTCCATTTATAATTCTCCTTTACTTACGTATTTCAAAATTTATTTAACTCTTCTAATTACAATACCTTTTTTTACTTCAACTGGTAAAACAAGTTTTACTTTTTGTTCTTTAACACCAGGATTTACAGTTTCAATCTCTTCTCCAGTTTCAAAATCATACAACTTGTCAATAGTCATATTTATAGGCTCTAAAATTTCTGGAAGCATTATTTCAAGCTTATCATTAACAGATAATTTATTTCTAATTTCAATCGTTGTTATACCTTTCTCATCCGTATCAACAACAATACCCGCGAATTCATAATCTGGATTATATTGTCTTCCTGAAAAATCTTGAATATCCTTATTTTCTTTATTATTAAAAAAGAAATCTGTAATTCCTCTTGTTCTTGCTTTATCAAGTTCTATGAAATATTTTTTACTATTCCAATTTTCAGGATCTATTTCATAATCATCAAGCGCATGTCTATAAGCATGAACTACATTTGCTAGATAAAACTCTGTTTTTAGTCTGCCTTCAATTTTTAAACTATCAACATTTATATCAAACAGTGAAGGTATATCATGCACTAAACACATATCTTTTGATGAAAATATGTATGTGCCTCTTTCATCATATTCAACAGGCATAAGTTCACCAGGTTTATTAACCTCTTCAGCATAAATATTATAAGCCCATCTACATGGTTGTGCACAATCACCATGATTTGCACTACGACCTGCCATATAATCACTCATATAACATCTTCCAGAATAACTATAGCAAATGGCGCCATGTACAAACATCTCTATGTCTAAATCTTCTGGCTTATTATCTGTCATATATTTAATTTCATCCTTACTTAATTCTCTAGCAAGAATAACTCTCTTCGCACCATTTTTATACCAAAACATTGCATTGTGAAGACTTGTAACATTAGCTTGCGTGCTTATGTGTATTTCTGTATTTGGAGCATATTCCTTAACTACATCTACGATTCCACCATCAGAAATTATTATTCCATCAACGCCAAGTTCATCTAAATATTTAGCTTCTTCTTTTATCAAATCATATTCATTATCACGAGCATAAATATTCATTGCAACATAAACTTTTTTATTTAAAGAATGTGCAAGTTTAACTGTATTAACCAAATCATCAAATTCCATTGATGTTCTTGTCCTTAGTGAAAGTTTTGTTGTTCCTGCATATACCGCATCTGCTCCATATAAAAATGCAACTTTTGCCTTTTCATATGAACCTGCTGGTGCAAGTAATTCTGGTTTTTTCAAAGAAATCTCCCCCTATTTTTCTATTTAATAACATGACTTACAGTCAAGCCATCTCCGATTTCAAGAAGCTCTGACTCAAGTCTTTCATTTTCCATTACTGAATCAATAAATGTTCTAAGCTTATTTACTGCTGTACGCTGCTTATGTTTATTATAGTCACTCATAACCATGCCTTTATACAAAACATTGTCAGCAATTATCCAACCGCCAACTTTAACAAGCCTTAAAGCATGCTCAAAAAATTCATTATACTTTCCTTTGGATGCATCAATAAAAACAACATCATATTTTTCATTAAGATAAGGTAATATATCTAAAGCATCACCCTCAAGGACTCTTATCTTTTCTTGAACCCCAACTTTTTCTATATTTTCAAGAGCTTGTTCAACCCTCAAACTTTCAATTTCAATCGTATCAATTCTTCCGCCTTCATCTAGATACTTAGAAAAATTAATTGCTGAAAAACCAATCGCAGTACCTATTTCTAAAATTCTGTGAGGTCTAATTTCACTTAATCTATTGGTAATATAATCCAATGTTTCATCAAGTAAAATTGGAATTTTATTTTCTCTTCCATATTTTTCAATTTCCGTTAAAAACTCATAATTTGCCATTTGTTTCCTCCAACATATAGTCATACTACTCAATGAGCATAACATTTCGCAGATATTATATCATATGAGAACACAAAAAACAGTGAAATTTGTATAAAAATATGAAGAAATTTTCATCCATTTCGGGGGCATCCGTCAAATAAACGAAAATTGCCCAATACATAATTATGTTAATCTTGAATTTTATACATTTTATGTTATAGTCGTTATGTAAACATCAGATTTATGAAAGGATGATCAGCATGTTTGATTGTTTCCTACGGTTAGTATTTCGACTCGAGAAGTTAACATACAATGAATATGATTACGCTCTTTTGCTCAAAGATCAAGGTAAGGCAAATTATCTCTCATCCCTTCTTTGCTTTGCTATGTAGGTTTTTCCCATTGCTATGCTAGGTGCAGCTCTAGTTGCTTTTAGTGAACCTGCAAACGAACCATAATATAGACTCTCTGAAAATTCTATTTTTCAGGGAGTTTTTATATTGCTTTTTCTACTAATTATGATATTATTCTTTTGAACAAATAAAGCTTTCATGACCGACTAGAAAAGAGCGTTTCTCGTTTTCTATTGACCAAAAGGAGGTATTACAATGTCTTATCCTGTAAATTCAGCCAAGACCGTATACATTCGAGTACCGAAGGATCCCGAAAAAAAGAACCTCGAAATCTCCTTGTTCGTCCCTGCCGACAAAGATGTTTATCTTAAAGTCGATCTTCTCGACAAGTCCTCTCGCGACATTCCTGCGAACTGCAACTGTAGCCCTTCTCACTGTCGCACCTGTCAGGTTCACTACTGCGCTGTTTATCAAGAGCAGGCCGACCTCTATGAGCTTCCTTCCCCCATCAAAGGTGAACATGTCCAGAAAACAGACGAGGATGACACGATTCCCGGCCATCCTAACTGTAAACGTGGTGAATGTAAGGATTGCCACGTAGTTTCCTGTCCCATCTACCTTGGTTACGAAGAAGAACCCTAAATATCTAGTAATCCCCTGAAGAAGTGCAAAAACTTTTTCAGGGGATTTTGCATACCACAAAAGTATGTTAAATTTTTATATATTATAAATAATTTGGAGGTTTATTATGAATAATTTATCAATTAATCCAGAACTACAAAATTATATTGAACATGAAATCTTTCCTGTTTACGAAAAAAATGAAGGCGTGCATGGACTAGAACATATCAAATATGTTATTAGTCGTAGCTTAAAATTTGCATATCAATTTGAAAATATTAATATTGAAAGCCAACAAAAAAGTATTGTTTTTAAGACTCAGGCAACTCATTTTTCATTGCAAACACAATACAATGAAAATGAGAACTCGGCGACAAAAAACAATACTTTTTTGCTGGCTTAAATAGTTTATATTTTTGAAAATGGAACCGTCCCAATTTTCAAAAAATCTTTTAATTTTGAGCCATAAACTTTTGTTTTGTAGAATTTATTTTTTCTTGTTCTGCATATTCTTTTGTATACCAACCTTTTTCAACCATTATATTGTACAGTTTATTTTGTATATTTATCGATTCGTTCAATGCTTCTTTAAACGCTTGATGTACCTCTGCTGTCGTTGACTCTAGAACACCATGAAGGTATAAATCGCTAACACCTTTAACAACTAATAACTCTTTCTCGATTAAATCTCTATCTTCCATTTTTACACACTCCTTATAATAAATTTAAAAATTTGTTGTATAATTCTGAATGTTTCTTTTCTAGTTCAAAAACATAATTTGAAAGAATAGGATCTTTTAACACCCCAGCAGTCTGCTTAGAACAACTTTTCATGAATGTTTCATGACCTAAAGCATCCTCTACATATAATAACTCTTTACTTGTCATATATTATCACCTCTAATTGATAATATTTCCAAATACCAAAATAATATTCATAAAATAATTATTAACAACAAAAACCCTTCCAGCTAACACTTTAAAGTTCTTCTAATCGGTGAAGAATTAGGATATTAAACTAATATAAAAATAGTGAACAAAATTCTCCGTCCCTTTTGTACACTATTTTTATATTTTACTAGTCTTTTACACTTTTTACCTCATATAATTCAAATCTATATTTTTGTCCATTTTTATTCACTTCATCAAAAAACATATTATAAGGTCTGCACCATAATTTATTTTCTCCATATAAAGCCCTATATGCTATCATTTTTTCGCATGTTTCACTATGATAAATAATATCTTCTACAATGTACAAATCCCCTTTATAATGCTTATAAATTCTATTAATTTCAACCTCTCCCATTTTTCCTCTTTCCTTTCGTATAATTTATTAAATATTGTATAACTATTAACTTAACAAATCTATTAATCTTTTGACTTTTTTATAAAAAGCTGTTAAAGTTCCACCAACTAATTATGTCAATTATCATTTTTGTTATTATGGAGGTGAACCTTATGCAGAAGTTTCTTGGCATCAAATCTCAACCACAAACCTTTCTCTCTGCACGGAGATTTAATAAAATCGTTGAGAAACATAATGCGAACTGTCTAGCCTTTGCTTTTGGACAAACTACAGCAAATCTTGAATCATTTGATTTAATAACGATGGAACAGATTGAAAAACTAACACATCCTTTTTTAGATGATATTTTTGGACAAACAAAAAAATCATCCATTGACTTGAATGATTTTTGTATCAAATCTGTAGTTCAGACAGATTCATTATTGGAGCGAATCACATACAAGTTACGAACTTTGTTCTCTTTCTGTTAAAATTATATATTAAAACTTATAAGATTTCAATATTTAAATAGTAATATTCTTCTCCAATAGTATAGATTATTTTTGGTTTTAATAGTATAATTAGCACAACAAACAAATCGTTAAATAGTAAGTTGTAGGGAGGAATAATGAGCAATATTTTAATAGTAGATGATGAAAAAGAAATAGCAGATTTACTAGAAATATACTTAAAAAACGATAATTTTAATGTGTATAAATATTATTCTAGCATAGAAGCAATACAAGATTTAGAAAAGTTAAATATAGATTTAGCTGTGTTAGATATAATGATGCCAGATATGGATGGTTTTGAATTTTGTAGCAAAATAAGAGAAAAATATAATTTTCCAATTATTTTCCTTACTGCAAAAGTAGAAAATATAGATAAAATAAAAGGTCTAACAATAAGAGCAGACGATTATGTAACAAAACCATTTGAGCCATTAGAATTAGTTGCCAGAATAAAATCACAATTAAGAAGATATAAAAAGTATAATACAATAAATCAAAAACAGTATTTAATTGATTTTAAAGGGATTGTAATAAATAAAGATACTTATGAATTTTACTTTAATGAAGAAAAAATAAACTTAACTAAAACAGAGTTTGAAATTTTATGGATTTTGTGCGAAAACAGAGGAAAAGTTGTAAAAAGTGATGAACTATTTGAAAAGGTATGGAAAGAAAAATATTTTGAAAAAGATAATAATACTATTATGGTTCATATAAGGCATTTAAGAGAAAAAATGAAAGATACAAGTAAAAAGCCAAAATATATTAAGACAATTTATGGGGTGGGATATAAAATTGAAGAATAATAAAAAAAAATCTTTGTTATCTAAAATATTTGTTAAGTTTTTAATAAGAGAAGTAATAATAATAGGTATAATTTCACTAATTTTAATAGGAATAGCTTTTTTAATAAAATCAATGGACTTTAATTGGTTATATAATATTTCTTATGAAGCATATAGCAATGCCATAAGTCTATTTGATTATGTTTTTATGGGTTTCACACCATTTATTATAGTACTTATAATATGGATAGGACTATCAATAATAAATATTTATATTACTTTAAAAAAAGTATTTTCCTATATGAATCAAATAACAAATTCTGTGCAAAAACTATATGATAAAAATATAGATTATATCAAGTTACCAGAGGAACTATCAGACATAGAAGAAAAATTAAATCATTTTAAAAGAGAGTCAGAAAAAAATGAAAGATTAGCATTAGAAAATGCAGAGCAAAAAGACGAACTAATTGTATATTTAGCACACGACATAAAAACGCCTTTAACTTCTATGATAGGATATTTATCATTTTTAGACGAAGCAGAAGATATGCCAAAAGAACAAAGAAAGAAATATACAAGTACAGCCCTTGATAAATCATATAGGTTAGAAGAACTGATCAATGAACTATTTGAAATAGCAAGATTTAACTCTGAAAAAATTGTTTTAGAAAAAGAAGAAATAAACTTAAGTCTAATGTTAGAGCAAATAGTAGATGACTTTTATCCAATATTAAAAGAACTTAATAAAAATGTAATTATAGATAAAAAAGACACTATTACAGTATTTGCAGATTCGGACAAGTTAAGCAGAGTATTTAGCAATCTTGTAAAAAATGCAATTAGTTATAGTAAAGAAAATAGTGATATAAAGATAAATTTATATAAAGAAAATAATAATGCAGTAATAGAGTTTATAAATAAAGGAAAAGAAATACCAAAAGAAAAATTGAATAAAATTTTTGAAAAATTTTATAGATTAGATTCAGCAAGAAACTCTCAAACTGGTGGAAGTGGACTAGGTCTTGCTATTTCTAAAAAAATTGTAGAATTGCACAGAGGAGAAATTGTCGCTAAAAGTAATAGAAATGAAACTACTTTTACAGTAAAATTACCAATAGATTAAAGTTAAGATTATTTTAAGGTTTTTATAAGTAAAAATTAAAGAACAATCAAAAATAAGTCAGTATAATTTATTTGTATTGATTAAAGATTGTTCTTTTTTAATACGAAATTATATAAATGGAGGAATTTATATTATGAAAAAAACAAATAATCTTAAATTTAATAATTTTTTGAAAGTATTTATTATACTTCTTGCTATTGCAGTTTTAATAGTTATATTATGGGACAATTTTTGCAAAAATGTGGATAATTTATCACATAATTCATCTAATTATTCAAGTACCAATAATACATTAAATACAAGCAATGAGATAGAAAATTGGAATTTAATTTTGGTAAATAAATGGAACAAAATTCCTGATAATTATAGTGTAGAATTAGTAGAAGTACCAGGAGGAGAAAAAGTAGATAAAAGAATATATGATCCACTAATGCAAATGCTAAATGATGCAAAAGAAAGTAATTGGGACAAAGAACCAATAGTTGTAGCGGGATACAGAACTAACGAAAAACAAACAGAACTATATGAAGAAAGAATCGAAGGATATAAAAAAGATGGATATTCAGAAAAAGAAGCAATTACAGAAGCAGAAAAATGGGTTTCTGTACCAGGTTATAGTGAACACCAAATAGGACTAGCAGTAGATATAAATGGTGCAACTTATGATTTATACTTTTGGTTACAAGAGAATAGTTATAAATATGGTTTTATATTTAGGTATCCTGGTAATAAAACAGATATTACTGGTATTTCAGAAGAAGTATGGCATTATAGATATGTTGGAAAAGAAGTAGCAAAAGAAATTTATGATAAAGGAATTTGTTTAGAGGAATATTTGGAAAATATAAAATAAAATTATTTTAGCAAGACAAATTACAATTTATAGAGCAGACAATTATGAGCTTATCAGAAATGGTAGGCTCTTTTTTTATGTCTAAAATAGAAAGGAGTGAGAAGAATTACAGTAATATTATTTCTTAATAATCATTTAAAATATTTTTAATTTGATTGATTTGTTTAATAATCAAATTAGAATAATCACGATATCCAAGAAAATCCATTTGTCGTTTTAATAACGATAAATTTTCAATTATTTTTAATAGTTGTACCCTTTCTTCTTCTAAATTGCTTTTAGTTCCATCATCATTTGCATAATCGTTAATTAATTTTCTAATAAAGTCAGACTGTGATAGTCTGGCTTTATTAGATTTTTCTACTAGCATTCGCTTTTCATCTTCATTTAAAAATACATTAATTTTAATATTTCTTTTTCTCATAATCAATTTTATCTTTTCAAAGTAAGGGTATGGGAATTTCCCATAATAGAATTTGTACGGGAGTACAAATTCAGTGCTGGCTAGTACAAATATTATAGTTTGTACTCACACATTTTTATTATAAGTTAGTTCATTTAAAATATTTTCTTCTGCAATATTTTTGTAGTTATTTATTAGTTTTGTACGTTCTAATTGATTGATTTCTTTACTTTTTTCAGATAGTAATTTGTTTGATTTTTTTAATTGTTCCATTAGGTTATTTAAACTATTTTCACATTCATTACTGACTGAAATAAGATAATTAGTTAGTTCATCTTTCATTAAAAGAGTAATATAAAGTGCCTTGTTAGTTTTTTTCAGATAGTTCAATTTTAGTAATCCATATTTGTTAATTCTTTTATAATTTTGATTTTTAATAGTTAAATTAGGTAATAAATAATCTCCAACTTTTGTATAAGTTAATTTCATTTTTATCTCTCCATTTCTTTATTTAATTTACTGTTTCCATTTTAGTTTTAGGTACTAATATTAAAATATCTTTTATTTTATTTTTTCAACATAAGGGCAACTAATAATACCATCTATATATAAATGCTCTTTGGATTTTGATATAAAATCTTCTAAAAATTCATTAGAATATTTATTGTCTTTTATTTTTGCAACTGATAGAATGTCGTAATCTTGTTCTAATTTTTTTAATTTTTCTTTGTTGATTTCTTCTTGATATTTAATTCCAATATTGTTATCAGTCATTATTTTATCAAGATATTTTAAATACTTTTTACTACTTTTTGTTATAAATTCATCCGTAAATTTTATATTCTTAATTTCAATATTATAATTTTTATCTCTATTAATTTCTACTTGTGATACAAGTCCATGAATCATATCTCTTTTGGCTTCTCGTGATAGTAAATCATATAGAAAAGTAAAACCTATATTTCTAATATTAGTAAAAATCATATTGTCATTTTCTTCTAAACAATAAATCAACTAATCTTTTTTCTTGTAGTTTTAACTTTTCAATAGCTTTTTCTATTTCTTTTACATCATTGCTTTTAGTAGAGTTACAAGTAATAATTTCATTATCCATAGAAAGTATAAATATTGTTAATTCTTCTAGTATTCGCTTTAATTTGCCTTCGATTTTTTCAGTATTATAATGAAGTCCAAAACCTTTACAATTATGATTTTTACACCTTAAATGATAGTATACTTTTAATTTTCCATTTGGATATTTAAAAGATTCTGATGAACTCATAATATTGCCACATATAGGGCATTTTACTAATCCCGAAAATAAATGAATGTATTCTCCATAATTTGAATGTTTATTTTTTATTAACACATTTCTAGTTGCATTCCAAGTAACTTCATCTATAATAGGTTCACAATAATTTTCAACTCTTAAAATATCTTGTGGTTTTCGTTTATATTTTCTGTATTCAAAGATACCAATATAAATAGAATTAGTTAGTATTTTATAAACTCTATCAGATGCCCACTTGCCTTGTTTTAAATAAGCGTTATTATCTTTCATAATCGTTGCTATACTTCTTGTAGATTTGTCTTGTTTACATAGTTCGAATATTTCTTTAACAACTTGTGCTTTAATAGGTTCTACTTCTAAATGACCTGTTTCTTTATTTCTAATATAGCCATAAGGTGCTTTACTAGGGTGTATTTTCTCTAATGCCATTTCTTCCATAGCACGTTTCGTTCTTGCTCCAATTTCTTTTCTTTCTCTTTGACCAAAGACCAAATTCATTACAAATATCATTTCACCATTAGCAGTAGATACATCATAAGGCTCTAAAATGAGTTCTATTTTAACATCGTGTTCCTCACAATAATTAAGTAGCCAAAAGCCATCATAATTATTTCTGGTAAGTCTATCTACATTAATAGCAATTAATTTATCAATCTTTTTAGATTTTATATCAGCAAGTAATCTTTGCATTTCTGGTCTCATTAAGTCTTTTCCTGAATGCCCTGCGTCATTATAGACATCTACAATATCATAATCATTCTTTTCACAGTATTCTTTTATCATTCTAAGTTGTGAATCGATAGAGTAACCATTATCTCTTTGGTCATCTGTACTAACTCTTACATAAATACCACATCTCATAAAATATCATCTCCTCACTTGTTTCCTAACTAAAAAGCAAAATAACAAACACTAAATTAATTTTTTTATATTTTTCATTAGTTTCCCCATTAATAAATGAAAAGTATAGTCTAATCTTTAATTTTATTTAAAAATTTTTAATATTTTTTATTAGTTATCTTATTTAAAATGAGTTTTACGAAGTCTATCAATTAATACTTCTCTAATGTTTCCTCACTAAAAAAGAAAAAATAAGGTTTAAATTCTAAGTTTCTGTAAAATTTGAATGGTTTCTGATAGTGATTTTTTTTGTTTATGCTCTTTAATATAAAATGGCTTACTAGATATTTCATTTATTTTGTATTCTAGTATTGTAAGAGTTATTGGATATGTAATTAAGTATTCAGTAGGTTCTATAACTTGTAAATTGGCATGTAACAGATTTTTAACTTTACCGTTTTTAATTTTGTAATTATAATCCTTAATTATTTCAAGTATTTCCGTATTTGGCTTTAAAATTTGAATAGTTTTAAATTCAAGCATAAAAAATGTCCTCCTTCCTAGAAAGAGAACATTTAAGTTTCATATATAAAAATAAAAACTTACGAACTTTCTACCGTCCGTAAGTTGTATTCAAATGGAGCGGTTGTCGTAGTTATTTACAACTTTTTCGCTCCTTTAACGATTGATATAAACATCAATCAGATTTTCTATATATAGATTAGCAAATAGTTTGTTAAAATTCAAGTATAATTTTCCCGAAAGATTAAATCCTAAAAATGAATCCAAGCATTATGGTTTTGTCAAAAAATGTTGAAATTACCATAATTATAATGGTATAATAATTATATATGGAACTTAGAATAACTTGTTTAATGGGTTTATATAAGGGGGAATTCTTATGAAAAGAATATTAATTATAGTAATGATTGTTTTAATAGTTGGTTTGCTTTTATATAATGTATCTCTTTCTATTAGACTAAAAGAATGTGAAAAACATATAGATATTGCATATAGTTTGATAGGCGAAATTGCCATGGAAAACAATATGAAAATTGAAGAGCCTACTTCAAATATAGACTATAATGAGAAATTAAAAACAATGTATAATGTACAAAATAAATTACTTTTACCAAATCCGTATATAAGTTTTACTAATATTATTAATGAGCAAATTGAAAGTGGAGAAATTATTGTTGAAAAAGAAACTGGTAACAGATAGTTTTTATATCAAAATGTAAACATATAGAAAAGTTTTAGACTTTTAATGGACGCCCTTGTGTCTATTTAATCGGTTTATAAATATAAAAATTTTTAAAAGTCAAGAATTCACGGCTGAGGTTAGAATAGAAAAAATAAAAAAATTATATGTACCTTTTTATCAATTTAGAACTGAAGATAATACACATGCTTTAATTGAATTTGTATCAAGCGGAAAAAGTAATGAATATTATTTTTATAAAAATATTGCTGAATAACAAAATTCAAGGGAGTGTAAAAAAACAGAATTTTAATTATAACTATTAGAATTATAAGAACTTTAAAGGCGCTATTTAAGCGCCTTTAAAGTTCTTGACATAGTTATAAATTAATATATTTGCTTGTTTTTTTACAGCCCATTTTTATGACATATTTTTTTAATGTAACATTTACTTGCTTAACAAATTTTTATCTTCTAAACTTTCAACTTTCTTAATACTTGGGCTATTTTGTAAAGTTTCTATTTGCTTTTTAGCAATTTCATTTAGTCTTTCTAATCGTTTATTTTGTGGCATCCCTTGATTTATAAGTTCTGCATTAATATTTTCTAAATTACTTAAAATTACGAGTTGAAGAATGTTAGCATAGTCTCTCATATTACCATCCAAATTCGGATTTTTATCTTTCCATTCCTTTGCAGTCATTCCAAATAAAGCAACATTTAGTATATCAGCTTCGTTTGCGTATACATATTGTTTCTGTTTTTCAGTTAGAGTAGGAACTATATTTTCTTTTATACTATCAGTATGTATTCTATAATTTGTTTTTGTCAATTCTCGTCTAACAAACCATTCGACTTTGTTTTGATAACTTTCATTTTGTTTTAATCTCTCGAACTCCGTTATTAAATAAAGTTTAAATTCTGTATTTAGCCAACTAGCAAACTCAAAAGCAATCTCTGGGTGTGCAAAAGTACCAATACTATATCTACCACTACTAGGAATAATACCAATAGCATTAAAGTTATCTTTCCATCGCTTTGGAGTCATAGTAAAACGATTATATCCAACTTCCTCAATTTTAATTCTGTGTGATTCCACGGAATTAAATTTTTCGTTATGTAGTTCTTCCCACAAACTATAAAACTCAAACGAGTTTTTATTTGACATCCAGTTTCGTATAACACCAGAAGGATCATCTTCATTTTGATATCTTGCCAAATCTGTTAATGATATATAATCTACATTTCCAACTCTCATAATACCAACAAAAGTATTTTTAACCCTCATCTCTGTTTTTACAATTTCTTTTTTCAAAAATATTATAGAACGTACGTTCTTGATTGTCAATTGTATTATATAGGGTTCTATAATTATTTTTAAAAAAATAAAACCCTTACTACTGTAAGAGTTTCACATTCATATGGAGCCAGTGATCGGAATTGAACCAACGACCTACTGATTACAAGTCAGTTGCTCTACCAACTGAGCTACACTGGCAATTTGGTGACCCGTAGGAGAGTCGAACTCCTCACTCCGCCGTGAAAGGGCGATGTCTTAACCGATTGACCAACGGGCCAGGTTATGTGGTGAGCCATCGCAGATTCGAACTGCGGACAACTTGATTAAAAGTCAAGTGCTCTGCCAACTGAGCTAATGGCCCACATAACGGGCAGTCGGTGTAATTTCGACTGCTTCTATATATTACTATAAATGATTGGTGATGTCAATGATTTTTTTGATAAATTTTGATAAAATTTTTAAGACTTGTCAAATGTGCATAATATATGGATTTTGTGATGCAATGAATTATTTCAAAATGTTAATTTTACATTTTTTGTCGACGAAGTGAATAGGTTTTCTATTTTTATTTATACTAATTTAAGGTATATAAGTTTTAAAAATTTGAAAGGAGTTTTTGAAGATGCGTGATGATGTTGAACTTTTGAAAGAGTGTGATTCTGGTGTGAAAATGGGGATTCAAAGCATTAATGATGTTATGGAAAAGGCTTATGGCGAGGATTTTAAGAATATGCTTAATAAATATCAAGGGGAACATTCTAAGATTTTAAGGGAAATTCATGAAAAGTTGGATGCTAGAGGGGCTGATGATAAGGAGCCTAATATGTTTGCTACAGCAAATTCTAAGATATCTACTGGTATTAAACTTATGATGAATGATACGGATGAAAAAATTGCTGATATTATGATAGATGGTTGTAATATGGGAATAAAATCGGTTAGTAGATATATGAATGAATATGCGGGTGCTTCTAAAGAAGTTATGGATGTTGCTAATAATGTTGTTGTTTTAGAACAGAATTTTATGAATGATTTGAGGCAATTTTTATAAAGAAAAAATTTGTTTAATCTACAAATGTATGTGATTTTGAGAGGGTAAATGGTATGCATTGGTTGCAAAAAATAGTATAATATAAATAGTTATATCGTTTTACGAAAGAGGAGAGAGAATAATGAACGAAAATGTAAGAATCATTAGACCTGAAAAAATTGAATATGCGTGGACCATTTGTAAAAAAGTAAATAAAAAAGGAAAAAATTGTATGCTAAAGAGTGTTATTCTAATACTGAAAGCATGCAATTTTTTTTATATTCATGATATAAGGGGGAATGATTATGGAAAAAGTTATATATAACGCCTGATAATGTGGTAGAACATAAAATGCAAACAACTATAACTGTAGAAAAAGAAACATTTGAGATTGTACTTGATCCAGTAGATGGTTCTTTAGTCGATAGGTACAAAAGTATATAAATATTCAACTTTTAAAGCGATTTTAAGTTCAGAAACAATACCAGTATTAGAAGATTCATATGGTAAATATGTAGTGACGAAAGTAGCTACTTGTGCTGAAGCTGGTGTGAAAACAAAAACATGTGCAAGATGTAATGATATACAAACAAGAAATGTTGCAGCATTAGGACATATTGATACAAATTATTGCAGATTGTTATTTTGATAATTCATCTGTTGAGGGGAGTGGCACTAATGTTCGAAATGAGAATATAGGATTAGTTTTAAATAATTAAGAATTTAATAAAAAACCAGTTCAAATTGAACTGGTTTTTTTGGTGCACCACCGGGGATTCGAACCCCGGACCTGCCGATTAAGAGTCGGATGCTCTACCAACTGAGCTAGTGGTGCGTACGAAATATATTATAGCATAATTCAATTACATGTCAATAATTAATTTTATATATAAATTTGCAGTGAGAATGCAAAAAATGTTGACATAAAATGTAAAAAAGCTATATAATAATATTTGAAAATTTTTTGTAAAGGAGTGAGTAACTGTGTTCCGGAGCATAAAAGGTTTGCTTCCGAAATTGCTGATTTCAGTGATTGTTTTGGGAGTGCTTTTTGTTGCCTGTGATGAGTTTGCTGCGAAAACTGAAGTTGCAAGCGTTGTGTATGGCTATTGTGAGTCTCCTTTGAACATCCGAAAAGAGATGGATGTTGATTCAGAGTGGCTGGGACAGTATCCTGCTGATTCTACGATTGTTTTGCTCGAAGATTTGGGCGAGTGGTATCGTGTTGAAGGTGGATACGTGAGTAAGCGGTTTGTATTCGATTCTGCGTCGATAGATAAAAATGGCATTATCATGTGCTGTGCGAATATCTATGGAGAAGCGAATATAGACAGTGGTGTAATCGGATATGTGAATGAAGAGGAAATTTGTCGTTTTGTTCAAAAAAAGAACGGTTTCGTTGAACTTGCCACTGGTGGCTGGATTCTCGAAAATACGATGACATTTGATTTCATTCAGATATATGATTATCCAGAGATTCTTTTGACCGAAGATGATATGAAATCGTGGAATATGCCGAATCTACAGATTCAGTATATTGCTACATTGTCTGAACGTACGAAGAGCCAAGGAGTGACTACTAAAGGAGGGTTGTACTTTAAAGGTTCTATCCCGGTCTATGCTATTATCGATGGATATGCGTATTTCCCGAGTGGGCGCAATATCTATAAGATGAGTGTAGACAAGTTTGTTTACTTTGAAGAAATTGGCCCCATGCATCAAACTCTCGCTGCATACAGAACGGTCTATTATTCGTCTGCAAGTGGAAGAAAACACAACATTGAGTTGGTTTCTTCTATTCTTGATGGTACGATAATAGAAAGTGGAGCGACTTTCAGCTATAACCAAACTACTGGTCCACGGTCGGCTGGCATGGGTTACAAAATTGCGGCTGTGATTGAGAATGGACAGTATGTTGATGGCTACGGTGGAGGCGTTTGCCAGGTATCTTCTACAATCTATGCAGCAATCATGCATGATCCGAACATCAACGTTACATCTCGCAGAAAACACGGCTTAGAAGTGACATATCTTCCGTATGACATGGATGCGACGGTTAGCTATGGTAGTGTTGATTTGAAATTTGTCAACAACTATCCGTTTAGTGTTAAGCTGAACGTCTATGCAATGGATGGTGTTTGTATGGTTACTCTTACAAAAGTTAAATAACGAACAACAAAAACCCGGCGATTTTTTTCGTCGGGTTTTCACATTTTTATTAATATATATTTTGTAATTGTGTAATTCTATCTTCGATTGATGGATGAGTAGAAAATAAGTTACTAGTTTTTCCTTTTTTATTTTTTATAGGATTTGAGATGTACATACATTCTGTAGCCTTATTTGCTTGCTCAAGTGGATCTGTGTCTGAAGATATTTTTCTTAGAGCACTAATTAATCCTTCAGGATTTCTTGTTAATTCAACTGCAGAAGAGTCTGCTAAATATTCTCTGTTTCTTGAAAGTGCAAGTTTTAACAAATTTGCGAATATCGGTGAAAGAAGTAGAAAAATGAAACCTACTAACAACAATATTGCTTGAGCAGGATTATTATTGTCATTATTTCTACTTCTTGAAGTTCTAACACCAATTCTGAAAAATAAATCCGAAATAATTGTAACAAATCCTACAAAAACAGCAGCGACTGTTTGAAGCAAAATGTCATAATTTTTTATATGTGATAACTCGTGTGCAAGAACACCTTCAAGCTCATTTGAGTCTAATTTTTTTAATAGACCTGTTGTGACACAAATAACTGCATGTTCAGGGTTTCTACCTGTTGCAAAAGCATTAGGAGAACCGTCATCCATTATATATAATTCTGGCATAGGCAATCCAGCTGCAATACAAAGACCTTCTAAATTTTCGACCATTCTTTGATGTTCTTCTTTTGTTGCTTTTCTAGCTCCATTTAACTTTAAAACTATTTTGTCGGAATTATAATAACTTCCCCATGCGAGTATCACAGAAAAAATCATAGCAAAAATAGCTACGCCAATACTTGCTTTTTTAAACCACCACAAACCCACAAAATAAACAATCAATGTAAGCAAAACAATAAAAACAGCGATGATGCCATAAGTTTTCTTTTTGTTAGATTTACTTATATCAAACATAAAATCACATCCTTTGTTAAAAAATAAAAGTCGCATTTGACTGCGACCTTTGTTTTCATAATATTAGAATTGAACTTTTGGAGCAGCTTTTGAAGCTTCATCAGTTTTGAATAATTCTTCTTCTTTAAAACCAAACATAGAACCAATTATGTTTGTAGGGAACACTTGTAACTTGTTGTTAAAACGAGTAACTGTATCGTTATAAAATTGTCTTGAGAAAGCAACTTTATCTTCAGTTCCCTTTAAATCATCTTGAAGCTTAGCAAAGTTTTCATTTGCTTTTAATTCTGGATAGTTTTCACTAACTGCAAATAATGTTTTTAAAGTAGAAGTTAATTGGTTATCAGCAGCCATTTTTTCACCTGGTGTATGAGCGTTCATATATCCAGATCTACTTGCAGTAACATTTTCTAATAATTCTTTTTCATGTGACGCATACCCTTTAACTGTTTCAACTAAGTTAGGTATTAAATCAAATCTTCTTTGTAATTGTGTATCAATTTGGGCGAAAGCATTTCTTACTTTATTTCTCGCTTGAATAAGACCATTATATGTTCCAATCAACCAAATTGCGATGACAACAACTACAACTAAAGCTATAATCCATCCCATGAGTCAACACTCCTTTTCAAATATAATCTATTTATAATTATACCAATTTGTTGAAAATGACGCAATAGCTTTCAATTTTTTTGTTGCTTATTCGACTTCATTGTTATAAGATAAATGTGGATTAAAACATACGGGGGAGAGAACTTGAATTATGTATCTAAAGAAAATTGAAATGCAAGGTTTTAAATCTTTTGCTGATAAAACTGTTTTAGAATTCGAGGATGGGATTACGGCTGTAATTGGTCCAAATGGTAGTGGTAAAAGCAATATTTCTGATGCGATTAGATGGGTTTTGGGTGAACAAAGCATTAAAACTCTTCGTGGATCTAAACTTGAAGATGTTATTTTTGCTGGTACGGAAGCAAGGAAATCGCTAGGTTTTGCTGAAGTTGATATGACTATTGATAATTCTGACGGAAAGCTTCCGGTTGAGTATTCAGAAGTCACAATTACTAGAAGAGTTTATAGAAGCGGTGAAAGTGAATTTTTTATAAATAAAAATCAGTGTAGACTTAAGGATATTGTTGAATTGTTCATGGATACGGGTATTGGTCGCGATGGTTATTCAATAATTGGACAAGGACGTATCGATGAAATTTTAAGTACAAAGTCTGAGGAAAGAAGAAATATTTTCGAAGAAGCTGCGGGGATTGTTAAGTACAGAAGTAGAAAACAAGAAGCTGAAAAGAAAATCGAAAATACAAGACAAAATTTGATTAGAATAAATGACATTGTTACTGAGATTGAAAATCAATTAGGGCCTCTTGAAAATCAAGCTGAAAAGGCTAAAAAGTTTTTAGAAATTAGAGATAATCTAAGATATTTAGAAGTTGGTTTGTTGATTAGTAATATTAACAAAAATAAGCAAAAACTTGAGGAAACTGCAAATCAAATTCAAGAAATTGTAGACCAACTTGAAACTGAAAATGAAAAAATTGAGAATTTTCAAAAACAAAAAAAAGAGATTAGGGTTCAAGTTGAAGCAATCATTAATTTGATTGAAACTGAACAAGCAAATGTTTTTGAATTTCAAAATAATTTAGAAAAGCAAAAAGCTGAAATTGGAGTTTTAAAGGAACGTATTCAAAATAATTCTGAAAAATATGAGCTTGGCGCGAGTGAAATTGAAAAGTTGAACGATAAAAAAGCTGAGCTTGAACAAGATAAAGAAGAACGTAAAAATAGAAAAACTAGACTTTTTGAAGATAAGAAAAGATTTGAAGATGAGCTTAAAGAAAAAGAAACTGAACTTGCAAAATTATCTGAAAGCTTTTCTAATGAGCAAAAGCAAGCAGAAGAATTGAAAGCAAAAATTTTAAGCAACATGGATTTGAAATTTGAAAAGATGAGTGTGCTTACAGATATTTCTGCGAGTATTGAAGCTAGTAATCGAAGAATTACTCAGATTGATAATGAGGTCAGAGAAAATATTCATGAGCTTGATAAAGAAAGAATGGTTAAGGAAGATGCAAGCAGTCTTTTAAATGAAGTTACTTCAAAGAAAAATAAATTGACAGAAAAAATTCAAAATCTTTCAAAAGATAGAGAAAATTGTTTAAAGAAAATTTCTGAGTTTGAAGAAACAATTAAAAAAGCTGATGATATTTATAGAATTACAGAATCTAGATATAAATTTTTAGTTGAAACTGAAAATGAATTTGAAGGATATAATCGTGCTGTTAAAGAAGTTCTTACTAAGTGCCAAAAAGATATGAATTTTGGAAAAAATATTTATGGTGCGGTTGCGAATTTGATTGAAGTTCCATCGAAATATGAAACTGCAATTGAGATGATTCTTGGTGCATCTCTTCAAAATGTTGTTACAGAAAAAGAAGAGGATGCAAAAAGAGCAATTGAATTTTTGAAAACAAACAATTTAGGAAGGGCATCATTCTTGCCAATTTCGTCTGTCAAGTCTGGAAAAGTAACTCAAAACTTTAAAAATGATAAAGGTGTAATAGGTGTTGCATGTGATTTGATTTCATATGACAAAAAGTATGAACCTATTGCGGAAAATTTACTTGGAAAGACAGTTGTTGTAGAAAATATGGAGAATGCAATTGAGCTTTCTAAAAAATATAAATACTCTTTTAGAGTTGTTACTCTAGATGGTGATGTTGTAAATCCTTCTGGACAAATGACAGGTGGTAGTGTTCAAAAGAAAACGACTAGCCTACTAAGCCGTGGAAGAGAAATTAAAGAACTTGAAGTTAAGTTAAAAGATTTGAAGGCACAAAAAGAAAGTGCAATCAAAGATTTAGAAAAATATAAAAATGATTCTGAAAATACAATGAATGAATTTGCTGAAATAGAAAAAGAGCTTCAAACTGTTGATGTTGATTATGCTCGTGAAGCGCAAAAAATGAGTGAAATCGATAATAACATCGAAAGAATAAAAAAGAAAATTGATTTGTTAAATGGTGAGAAAGAAAAAACAACTGAATCACTTGCGACAGAAAAAGAGAATCAAGTTGGTTTAAATACACTAATTGAAAACTTAGAAAAAGAAAATGTTGAGCTTCAAGCTAAGGTTAGTGAGTTCACAAGTAAAAATGAAGAACAACAAAAAGTTATTGATGATTTAAATTCAGACATTGTTGATTTGAAGATTTCGGTTTCGTCTTTTGATGAAAGTTCAGTTTCAATTGATGAAATGGTTGAGATGATTGAACAAGAAATTAATAATTGTGTTCAAAGTGTTGAAAACAAGATGAAAGAAAGAGAAAATTTGCTTGCTGAAAATGAAAGTTTGGAAAATAGAATTTCTGAAATGCAAAGCACTATTGATAATTCTGATGAAACAACAAAGGCAATTGAACAAAAGATTTCAGAGCTTAAATCTGATAGAGAAAATAAAAATAATGAACTTTTGACAATTGAAGAAAATATAACAAGTCAATTTAGAACTTTAGATATTTTGAAAGAACAAAATACAAAACTTGATATCAAGAGAAGTAAGCTTGAACTTGATATTGAGACTATTCAAAATAAAATGTGGGAAGATTATGAGACGACTCCAAATACAGCGCAAAACTATGCAGAAGTTACTTCAACAACAGCAAAAGATGTTGAAAAGTTAAAAACAGAGATGCGTAGCTTAGGAAATGTTAATATTAATGCTGTTGATGAGTATAAAACTTTGAAGGATAGATTTGATTTTCTTAATACTCAAAAGACTGATTTGGAAGAGTCAGAAAAATCTCTTAATAAGATTATTGATGATATGACTAAGCTTATGAAGATTCAATTTGCAGAGCAATTTACATTGATTAATAAGAACTTTTCTGAAGTTTTTTCTGAGCTTTTTGGTGGAGGAAAGGCGCTATTAAAGCTTGCTGACGAGAATAATATTTTGGAATGTGGCATTGAGATTGAGGTTCAGCCACCTGGAAAGAAGCTTCAAAATTTGATGCTTTTATCTGGAGGAGAAAGAGCGTTAACAGCTATTGCGCTTCTATTTGCTATTCTAAAACTTAATCCGTCACCATTCTGTGTGCTTGACGAAATTGAAGCAGCGCTTGATGATGTTAATGTTCATAGATACGCAGAGTATCTTAAAAAGTTTAGCGAAAAAACGCAGTTTCTTATTATTACACATAGAAAAGGTACTATGGAGGCAGCTAAGACTATGTATGGTGTAACAATGGAAGAACACGGAATATCAAAGTTATTATCGATAAGATTATAAAAGCAGTTTTTAATGTAGTTTTTTGTAAAAAACTTTTTCGAACGCATAACTATAATACGACATTATATTTTAGATTATTTCATTATAATGTTTTAAAAAGTTTTATGAAAAAGTTAAGAGGTGTACGTGAAGTGTTTCAAGATTTAAAAAGTAAAATTAAATATGAAGATGCTCCGGAAGAAAGCACTTTTTCTTTCATGGACAAGCTATTTTTTAAAGAAGTTTTTAGTAGTATAAAAAATGTGATTGTTTTGTTAATAGGGGTGCTTGTGTCTTCGTGTCAAATGGCGTCAGGAGCAACGCCGTTTGGTCTTGCAATTTTAGGTGCAACTAGCTTAATTAATGTACCACTTATAATTCCTTTTCTTGCAATATCAGTGATTACGGGGTTATTACTAGGAAAGGTTGCACTTTTAAAATTTATAATAGCAGGTATTTTATATGTGGCAATCAAGGCGTTTATAAAAACAGAAAATACTAAAATGGGGAATGCTGGCATAATAATTTTTGCATGTATGATGTCAGAAATTGTTGGGTTATCAATAGAGGGAATGCTTCTTTATAATGCTTTATTTGCTGTATATAATTCAGTTATGACAGGCGTTTTCTTTTTAATTTTTTCTGAAGGATTGCCGGTTATATATTCGTTTGATAAAGAAAGAGTTAACTCATCAGAAGCTTTGATGTGTGCAGGAATTATTTTGGCAGTAGTTGTGAGTAGCTTTGGTAATTTAGGAATCGCAGGTATTACGTTTAGAGGAGTAATTAGTATACTTGCAGTAATGCTTCTTGGATGGAAATGTGGTGCTGCGGTTGGGGCAACGAGCGGACTTTCAATTTCGTTAGTTTTGGGAATTATGGGACATGCAAGTGTTGCAACTGTTGCAACATATGCTTTCTGTGGAATGCTTTCTGGTATTCTTGCAAAGTATGGAAAAATTGGTGCAGTTATTGGTTTTGTTCTTGGAAATATTGTACTAGTTTTCTTTGCAAATGGTTCAACAGAAGTACTTATAAGTATTAAAGAAATTATTGTAGCTTCTGCGGTATTATTTTTAATTCCAAAAAAATTGTTAGTAGTAATTGACAACTTATTTGATTATAATCGTGTTTTACCTGGTGAGGGTGTAGTTCGGACTAATTGAAGAAAATACAATTTATAAACTTGGAGCAGTTTCGGATGTTATAAATGATATGGCTGAAAATGTTTCGACGGCGAAAAATGTTATAACATCTACTGATGAGATTGGAAGTTTTATAAAGACACTTAATGAAAATACTTGTAAACGTTGTGAAAATTATAATAATTGTTGGAAGCAAAATTATCATAAAATGTATGAACAAACTTTTAATGCGATTGAAATTTTGCAAGTTAGAGGTGAAGTTGTAAGCAAGGATTTGGAAGATTCAATTTGCGAGAAAAAAGATTTATTTGCAGAAGGTTTGAATTTAAGCTATGAAATTTATAAAGTAAATAAAGATTGGCAAGAAAAAGTTAAAGAGCAAAGAATTCAAATGGCTATGCAACTTAAAGAAGTTTCGAAAGAACTTAATAAAGTAAAAGAAAATATTACTAATAGTATTGCGGTTGCTCAGGAAGATGAGATTGTTGAAAATAATCCATATACCTTAGAACTTGGTATTGCTAGAATTAAGAAATATAATAGCACTATTTCTGGTGATAGTAATACAATTATTAAACTTAAAGATGGCAAAATTTTAGTGGCAATAAGCGATGGGATGGGCTCTGGTGATGTTGCTGCGAGAAATAGTAAAAAAGTAGTATTGAATTTAGAAAAGTTACTTAATACTGGGTTTGAAGAGGATAGAGCTGTTAAGTTGATTAACTCATATATGTTGGTTGGAAAAGAACCAGATAATTTTGCAACTATTGATGCAATGGTTTTTGATCCTTTAGTTGGTCTAACAGAATTTATAAAAATAGGAGCTTGTCCTACTTTTATTTGCAATAAAAATGGTAATGTTTGCATGGTTGAATCCAATAGTTTACCTGTTGGAATGATTGGAGATATTGAAATTGAAACAAAGACCAAATTATTAAAACGTGGTGATTTATTAGTGATGGTGACGGATGGCGTTCTTGATGCTAATTTTGACAAGAAAGAACAAGCGATTATTGATTTGCTTAAAGCTGTGAAAACTACTAGTGCACAGCGTTTAGCTGATATAATGCTTCAAGAATCTATTGATTGTAACTTTGGAATGCCAAAAGACGATATGACAGTAATAGTAGCAAGGGTGCAGTAGTTCTAAAAGTACTAAAGAAAAGAGGAAAAGATATGTCAAATGAAGCAATGAATTTTGTAAGCAATTCAGAACTTGATAAGTATCTTAAAGAAAGAAAAGAAGCGCAGACAGAGGAAGAAATGAAAAAGATAATGGGTGGAATCTATGGGTGTATTGAGGAGAATTCGAAGTTAATTCATGCATTCAAATATACGATTCCGCCAATGATAAATGAGGATGGTTCTAAGACGTTACATCCAGATGCTATGGTGCAACTTGCGTTAGTTTATTCTGAGACAGAGGATGCGTATTTACCTGTTTATACGAATGTAGAAGAGGCGAAAAATAGGGGAAATGTTGATATGTTTCCAGAGTTAGCCCAGTTTTCATTTGAAGGATATTATGATATAGTTTTTGGCGAAAATTCAATTCTTCAGGGGATTGTAATTAATCCTTATACAGATAATTTAGTGCTTACTAGAGCGAAACTTGAATATATGATGGAGAGAAAAAGTAAACGTATAGTTGAAAAAAATCTTATACTAGATTCTGATTTGAAAATTTCTAAAGTTGATACCTTTCCGATGAAATCATTGAAAGAGGCTGTAAACTTTGCTAGAAAAAAGGCAGAAGTGAATGCGCTTTGGATATTTGAAAAGCAATATATTGATAATAGTGATAATAAAGAACATATTGCAATTTTATTTGTGGTTCAAGATATTCTTGATGGAAATGAAAAGACAAGATTGTATCAAGAATTAAAGTCTGTAGTTATCATGTCTGGTATTTCTTCCGAAGTTCATGTTGAGGCTTTAGAAGAACAAAGGGAAGATTTTGTGAGGAACAATGGAATCCTTCCATTATATCAAAAAGTGAATATCTAAAAATAGAAAAACCTCGGTAATCATTATGAATACCGAGGTTTTATATTGTAGATGGTGAGCCTGGAGAGATTCGAACTCCCGACCCACGCCTTAGAAGGGCGTTGCTCTATCCAGCTGAGCTACAGACCCATGCTTACAACACTTAGTATATTAGCACAGTAAAAATTAATTGTCAACTATAAATCTAATTTATTTTAAATATCTTTGATAAAGTAACAAATTTTGCTATTATTTTACAAATTAGGTTTACAATATTTATTTATTAGTGGTGACATGAACGTATAAAAAAACAAAGGGGGTTTATCAATGAAAAGAGATAGGACCATTTGATTTTGTGGGTGAAGGTTTTTCTAATTTCGGAAGAGCATGGAAAATATCACTTCGTTTATTTCTTAAATATTTAGTTCCAGTACTTATAATGGTAGCAGCAACTGTTGGAACAATTATATTTAGTGCTGCATCTGTTTTTGCAACAGAGAGTCTTATATTGACGCCTACAAGTTCAAGTATAAGTACTGTTGGTTCTGGTGTTATGGGAATAGTAGTGTGGATTGCATACTTGGTATCTTTCATATTATTAATACCACTTGTATATAAATACAGATATGCTTACAATGAAGCAATCATGTCACCAGAAAGTTCTTCAAAAGAAGTTGTTGTAGCTGCTATTATGTCTTATTTTTATACAGCTGCATTTACAATGGCTCATGTTATTTTCTATGAAGATAAAAGAACACAAAAATTTGGAAGTATTTCAGCTCCAAATGCTGTTGTAGAGAATGGTCCAGCTGTAGAAAATAATGATTATACAACTCCAATTAACTAATTAAATTAATGATTTTAATACATCTTTAGATGCTAAATAAATAGTATCTAGAGGTGTATTTTTTATGTCATAAATTCTTTCACCACAATTTAGATACAAGCATATTCTATACTATACCAATAAATTTAGGAGGTAATATGCATATGAGAAATAGGTATAATACTAGACGTTCGCATGGATGTACTTGCCGTAATTGCCAAAATAGGTGTAGACCAATGGATTTTATGCCAAGTAATCCAATGATTGCAAATGCGTATGTTCCGTTTCAAGAGGCGGACGAATTGTTTTATCCGCTTGAGGCGTTAGAAAATGGAACAACTTTTCCTGAGCTTGTTTCACCATATTGTAAAAATCAATCACAAGAAGTGATTGCGTATTTAAAGAAAACTAGAACATGCGAGGAGGATGATTCAAATGGATTGTAAAGAAGAAAAGCTTAAAGAGCTCATGACTCTAGATTTTAAATTGTATGATATGCAATTATATTTGAATACGCATCCTTACGACGCCTATATGATTGAGTCTTACCAAGAACTTGCTGAAGAAGCAGAAGCTGCTAGAAAGAAATATGAAGAAGAATATGGTCCGCTTAAAGCTATAAGTGGTGCTAAAGATTGTGAGTGGAAGTGGATTAATAATCCATGGCCATGGGAAAGAGGGGTGTAAGTTATGTGGGATTATGATAAAAAATTACAGTATCCAGTAAATATTAAAAATAAGAATCCGCAAATGGCGAAATTCATAATAAGTCAGTATGGCGGTCCAGATGGCGAACTCGCAGCATCTCTTAGATATTTAAGTCAAAGATTTAGCATGCCAACTGAGATAGCAAAAGCAACACTTAACGATGTCCGGAACAGAAGAACTTGGGCATCTTGAGATGGTAGGAACACTTGTAAGTCAACTTACAAAAGGTGTTTCGCCAGATGAATTAAAGAAAGCAGGTCTTGGTGAGTATTATACAGACCATGGTATTTCTGTATACCCACAAAACGCTGCAGGTGTTCCGTTTACAGCTGCATATATTGGCGTAAAAGGCGACCCTGTAACAGACTTATACGAAGATTTAGCTGCTGAGCAAAAAGCTCGTTCGACTTATGAATATTTAATTGATTTGTCGGATGATCCTGATGTAACAAATGTATTAAAATTCTTGAGGCAGCGTGAAATTGTGCATTTCCAACGCTTTGGCGAAGCATTAAGAACTGTACAAGAAAAATTGGCTCAAAAGAAATTTTATATGAATAATACTGTTAATAATATGATGAATAATTCTTGTGGAATTATCAATCTAAACAACAGGAATCATGATAACAATGATGGAGAATGCGGTTGTGACAGATAAATATATTTTTAGGATGGCTTAAATAGCCATCTTTTTTTATGAAGTATTTGAACAATATATTTGTATGAATTATGCAAATGTTGTAGGTGTTAACAAAAAAGTGATATAATTGCAGCAAATATAAAATATATAGGGGAAAGTATATGGTTATTTATTGGGGTTGTATTATTGCTTTAGCATTAATTTCATTGTTAATGGAGAAAAAATTTGGTGATTTTAAATATTATGGGCATATTTCAGAAAGAAATGAATATAATAAAAATCTTATTTTAAAAAGGATTATAGTGACTGTGTCTGCTGTTATATTCATTATTGGAACTTATTTTACATATAAAAGTTTAATGAGTGATGTATATAGCACGACAGCAGAATGGAGGATATCGTTAAAAGAAAATCTGCATGTCCTTTTAACAATGAGTTTGATATTAATGGAACTAATACTGTTATTCTTTTTGTTTACAAATCCACAATTTCAACAGCATGAAAATTACGAAATTCGTGAGAAAATAGAGGATGGTAAGAAAATTACAAATATAAGATACAAAGACTATGAGTATGAATTTATAGGTAATAATATTAATTATAATAATGAAAAGAATAATAAACGTGTATCTATATTGAATCGACACAAAATTAGAAGATATTATAGATATGCTTTATTAAATATATTAAATAAACCTATGGATTTGAAAAAAATTGAGTAATACGAAAGTGTTAGAAATGCAACAAATGATGAAATTATAGAATATTATGAAATATTAAGAAAAAGAAAAGCGAAAAATGTAATAAATTTGCGTGGATTGAATTTAATAAGGTTATTTTTTGTTATTGGTGCCATTGGTGCCATTATGGGAGGTTTGAATCTTGTTATTAACCCACATGATACAAGGTCAGCTGTGAAATTGTTAGTTGAAAGTGTTTTTTGTTGTGGTTTTGGTGTTATTTTATATATTCATTACAATAATCAATATCTTAAAATTAAAAAGAAACAGCAAAAACAGGATGAGTTACTTTTAAGTATTTTAAAAGAAAGCAAAATATATATCGTAGAAGGTAGAGAACTACTGTATAAATTTGAAGGTAGTGACTATGAGGGAAGGCTTTTTCCTAGCAAAAGAAAATATAACGAAAAAAAATATGCAATATTTGTAGATGAAAGAAATAATTACATAAATAAATGGTTTGGTATAGGCGGAAAGTCTTTTGGATCTATTGTACCTCGAGAAATTCCGTGGAACATAATAGGAACTAAAAAAATATATATTATTATCAAATGGAGTTGTCCACGATGGACGATTTTAAATTATGTACGAATGTGTGTGATGAAGATAAATCATAAATTAATTAGCACTGATTCTAGCTTGTTCTTGAGATCACGTTCGAGAAGCTGAAGTTCAGCTTCGGCATTGTGACGCTTTTCACGGCCTTCAGCCTGAATCTGCTGAACCTCGGTGATGGTATCGATGAGCTTCTGGTTGGTCTCAACGAGGGTTTCGATATCGATAATGCCGCGTTTGGCTTCACGAGCAACCTCGACGGTACCGGTCTTGGGATTTTCAGCATTCTTGCGGAGCAGGTTATTGGTCATGTTGGTAACACTCCTTTGAGCTCTCATGGCATTCATCGAATTGGCGAGGCCGAGAGCAATGACCATCTGACTCTTCCAAAGAGGAATCGTGTTCACGATGGTCGACTGAATCTTGTCGATGAGCAACGAGTCGTTGCCCTGAAGGAGACGAATCTGCGAAGCCATTTGCATGGCTACGGTGCGGGAAAGCATGAGGTCGTGGTGTTCACTTCGACGTCAGGAGACGTCTGAGGCGCGAGTTCCAAAGTGATTTCGGGCATCGCCATAGCTTGAGAAGTAATGTTGCTCATGAAAAAACTTCCTAAAATTTTTATGGATTTACCGGGGATAATATATCACGAAATATGAATTATGTCAATTAAGAATTGGGGTTTGGGACGGTTCCTTTTTTTAGGAATACTAACCTGGTAAGGCAACGAAAAAAGTATTGTTTTTTGTTGCCGAGTTCTCATTTTCATTGCATCATGTTTGCAATGAATAATGAGTTGTCTGAGGCTTAAAAACAATACTTTTTGTTGATTTTCACTAAATATAGAAAAAGGAACCGTCCCAATTTTAAACTATATATATTCCTCCAACTTTTTTACTTGTTGTAACTCCAAGTCCGTTATTTTTTGAATAAGTATCACTTTCACCAATAATTATTGTATCGCCAGATGAAATATATCCAGCTTCTTTAGCAAATTCGATTCCTTCTTTAATCATGTCATTTTCATCTTTCGATTCATTTACTAAAATAGGCGTAACGTTCCAAACAGCATTTAATCTTCTTGCTGTTGTTTCGTTTGGTGTAAGAGCAATTACAGGACAACTAGGTTTGAAACTTGCAATTGCACGAGGTGTATGCCCACCAGCAGAAACTGAAATTATAGCTTTAGCATTAGTTTGCATAGCAAGTTCGCAAAGAGAATGACCAACAATCATATTTAAACGATTATTTATTAGAGAAGTTTCATCAAGTTTTGAAAATTTCTTCCAATAATCGATTTCGTTTTCAACAGATTTTGTAATTCTAGCCATCATTGCTACACATTCAACAGGATAATTTCCCGCAGCAACCTCGCCAGAAAGCATAACGCAAGTCGTTCCGTCATAAACAGCGTTTGCAACATCATTAACTTCAGCTCTTGTAGGACGAGGAGAAGTAGTCATAGATTCTAGCATTTGAGTAGCAACAATAACAATTTTTCCTTTTTGATTACATTTCTCAATGAACTCTTTTTGAAGTGATGGAACTCTTTCAACAGGAATTTCAACACCTAAGTCACCACGAGCAACCATGATACCATCAGAAACTTCAAGTATAGAATCAAAATTGTTAACACCCTCTTGATTTTCAATTTTAGCAATAACACTAATATGAGATGCATCGAGTTCTTTTAATAATTCTTTTATAGCTAAGACATCATCAGCTTTTCTAATGAATGAAGCTGCAATAATATCAAAACCTTTATGAACACCGAATGTAATATCATCCTTATCTTTTTCAGTAAGTAGTGGGAAATTAAGTGCAAGTCCTGGAATATTTACACTTTTTCTATTAGTCAACTTTCCACCGTGAATTACGCGGCATTTGACATCTTTTCCTACAATTTCATCAACACATAACTCAATTAATCCATCATTAATTAGAATAATTGAACCAATAGAAACTTCTTCCGCTAGAGTAGGATAATTAACGTGAACTTTTTCTTTTGAACCATCACATACATCATGCACTAATGTAAAAAATTGATCTTCTTCCAAAAAAACTGACTCAGTTAAGAACGTTCCAATTCTTATTTCTGGTCCTTTAGTATCAAGCATCATTGCAATAGGAAGTCCGAGTTCCTCACGAACATTTTTAAAAAGTTCAATTCTTTTTTCTTGATCAGCATAATCTCCGTGTGAAAAATTAAATCTTGCTACATCCATACCAGCAGCACAAACTCTTGAAAGCATTCGTACATCATCAACAGCAGGTCCAAGTGTACAAACAATTTTAGTACGTTTCATAAAATCAATCCCTTCTCAAAACATAAAAAGGACAAAAACCCCGTCCACTTGTCCTTTTTTATAAATTTTATTTAGTTAACCACTTGCATAGTGATAAATCATGTTTGTTTATTAGTAAATCATGTTTTGGTAGAACTCTGAATGTGTAACCATAGTTACCGCCGTCGTCAATTGCTAAGTCTGCCGAATATTCATATTCAGATTCACCAACTGATTTATCAACTTTCATTTCAGTATATAAACTGTTTGTCATTTTACCTTGTTCGTCGATTCTACCGCAGTATACTTCAACAGTAACATCTTCAGGAGCAAGACCGTTTAAAGAAACGTTACAGCACATTTTAATATTATTCCCAGCTCTAACAGATAATTCATCAAGTGGAGTAGCAGGATTAATTTTAATCATTGACCATTTTGATTTTAGATTATGCTCCCAACCAAGATAGTTGTTAACAGAATCAATGTTAGAAGTAATCATGTTAGTTCTGTTAATTTGAGGCATATATAATTTATTTAAGTAGTCAACTAACATTCTTCCTGTATTGTAAATTCCTCCAACAGTTTTGATTGAACATTTCATTTTCTTTACCCATTTAGAATTTAATTCGTCAGAATCTTTAGAGTAGTAAAGAGGAATAATTTCATTTTCTAATATATTGTAAATACTTTGTGAATCAGCATTATCTTGCAATTCATAGTTAGTATACTCAGTATCATCACCGATGGCCCAACCATTTGAACCATCATAACCTTCGTACCACCAACCATCTAAAATACTAAAGTTTATAACACCGTTAACGCCAGCTTTTTCGCCACTAGTACCGCTAGCTTCAAGTGGACGTCTAGGATTATTAAGCCAAACATCAACACCACTAACAAGATATCTTGCAATATACATATTGTAATTTTCAAGAATGAAAACCTTACCTTTAAATTGTGGCATTTCAGAAATTTCATAGATACGTTTTACTAAGTCTTGTCCTTGAACATCTGCTGGATGAGGCTTTCCTGCAAAAACAATTTGAACTGGTTTTGAAGGATCATTTAAAAGTTTTGTGATTCTCTCTAAATCTTTAAAAATTAAATCAGCACGTTTATAAGTAGCGAAACGTCTAGCAAAACCAATTGTAAGAACATTTGGATCAAACATTTTATCAATTTCATTTAATTCTTCAGGAGAAACACCGTGTCTCATTTTTTGAGTTTTAATATTTTTTCTTATAAGTTTACCAAGTTTATGTTTTTGTACCATATGTGCATCCCAAAGAGCTTGGTCAGGGATATTGTCTATATCATTCCAAACATCAACATCATAAACTTGTTCTTGCCAGAATGGACGCATATATGCGTTATATAACTCTTTTAAAGTTGGCGCAAGCCAAGTACATGTATGAATTCCGTTTGTAACATAATCTATAGGTATTTCATTTGAAGCAGTTTCAGGCCATAAGTCAGAGAAAAGTTCTTGAGAAACTTCACCGTGAAGCTTACTAACACCGTTTTTTGCTCCGGCAATTTTAAGTGCAAGAACAGCCATGTTGAATCCTTCATGGAAAGCATTTTCGTGTTTAGCACCTAAATTTAAGAAATCATTTTTCGAAAGACCAAGATCTTGATAATAATTGCTGAAATATCTATCCACTAAATCAATAGGGAAAATATCATTACCTGCTGGAACAGGTGTATGAGTAGTAAAGATAGTGCAAGCAGAAGCCATTTTTTTGGCAACTTCAAAAGAAACTTGTCTTTCTTCCATATATTTTTTAATAACTTCAAGCGCAACAAATGAAGAGTGACCTTCATTCATGTGATAAACAGTAGGAGTAATACCTAAAGTTTTTAAAAGTTTCATACCACCAATACCAAGAATAACTTCTTGAGAAATTCTCATTTCTTGATTTCCACCATAAAGTTTCAAAGTTAGTTGCCTATCCATGTTAGAGTTTAAATCAATATCTGTATCAAGAAGATATAGTGTAACTCTACCAACAGCAATGCTCCAAACTTTTAGATACACAATTCTTCCTGGAAATTCAACAGAAATAATTAAATCATTTCCATCTTTATCAATAACAGGAGAGATAGGTAAATCTTCCATAACACTAGGTGAATAATCGAAAAGCTCGCTACCGTCTCTATTAATAAATTGATTGAAATATCCTTGTTTATATAATAGTCCAATTGGAGTAAAAGGAATTCCAAGATCACTAGCAGATTTACAATGGTCACCAGAAAGGATACCAAGACCACCAGCATAAATTGGCAATACTTCATCTAATCCGTATTCGGCAGAAAAATATGCAACTTTATCATTCTTATTATTTGGAAAATTGCGATTATAGTAAGTATTGTCAGTAGATAAATAATTCTTAAAATTATCAATAATCAAATCATAATCTTTTAAAAATTCGCTATCATTTGCAACCTCTACTAATCTTTTTTGGCTAATTCTAGAAAGGAATTTTACAGGATTTTTTCCAACCTTTGCGAATAAATCTGAATCAATATAATCATATAAACGAAGCGCATAAGAATTCCAAGACCACCATAGGTTATTAGCCATAGTAGCAAGATCTGAAATTCGTTCTGGCAATTGTGGTTTTACAGTTATTTTTCCGAACAAGTACACTTTGATTTCCTCCTTTGTAATCATATGTTTACACACATCAACATTATCTCGTACTTGAAAAATTTTGTCAATATTTTGCACAAGTCTTTTCAACGATATTTTCAAGATGTTCTAAATAATTATCAAGCTTAAAATATACAAAATGTTCAGGATAAATATAATTACAATTTCTAAAATTCATGAGAAGTTTAGTAAGAATTAAATCTTTTCTGTATAAATACAATTTTTTAGATTCGTTAGACGGGAAATTTGAATCTAAAACAATTTGCAAAATATTACGAAGTCTATTCATACTGTAAGGAGATAAGTCTTTATGTTGAGAGGATAAAATGTGATGAGTTATTTTTAATTCATAAAAATCAATAATTAATTCTGAAAGTATGATAGAAAGACTAGTATATAAATAAATATAAGTTTGATAGATATTATTATTTTTTTCACATTTTAAAATTTTATTGTAAAAATTTTCGCATTTTATAACTATTGTATAAACACCATTTATTTTCTTTGCAAAAAAATGAATTCTTTCATATTCAATTAGTTTCCTAATTAATAAGTTATAAAATTTGGGGGATTGAATTTTTACAATAATAAATTTTGGATTCAAGAACTTCACACTCCTTGTTGTGCAATTGGAATTATTTAAAAATATTTTCTGCAAATAAATATTTTTAATGCATAAAAGAAAAAATTTCCTATTCTCTACTACATAATATTCTTGAAAAAAAAGATGGTTAATGTATAATAAACATAGGTATATATTTTTGAAATTGGAAAGTAGATTCTGATTTGAGGTGAACAAATGAAAACGGTATTAAATGTGCTTAAAGAAAAGCTTAATACTTTAGGATACAATGAAACAATTATTAACTCTACGCTTTCAAAGTTTGATTTAGCATTGGTTGAAAATGCGGCTTCAGATATTGAAAACGTAAATGAGTTTATTATTATTGAGGAATATGATGAACCTAATGTTGAAATTATTAGGATGTTTTTAAATGTTAATAATGATATGTTGCAATGCGAGGTCTTAGAAGGGGATATCAAACTTTCTGCTACTGAATCTGCTGTTGGAACTAGATTTGCAATTGCAGATTATACAATTTCGAGAAGAAATGTAATAATGGGTATTACAAGTAATTTTAAAATAAAAATTATTGCGTATAAACCAAGTCCTAAAATGCAGAATTTGTATAATGGAATGACGTATGAACAGATTTACAAGAAAGAAAGAGATGAAGTAACATTATCTTATTATGAGGCTTTTGTGGACAATATTACGAGAAGTGGAAAAGCATCAGAACGTAAGGTTAAAGAGATTATTACACTTCTTGTTTCTGACTTCGTAATTGATGAAATTGCGATAAAAGATTTGAATCCAAGATTCAAAATGTATGATAACGAATATAAATATGCAGAAAATATTTATTCATATTCGATTAGATATATAAATCTTAGAACGAATAGAGTTGAATTTTTTGAAAAAGATGCAAACATAAAAATGATTTCAAAAAATGTTCAAGCGGGAATTATAAGTAATGACCCTTATATTAAAATTGATAAACCACTTGTTGAAGCTGATTTTCCACTTAATACGGTATCATATTATTGGATTGGAGCAAGTAAAGGAGTTCAAGAACAAATAGCTATTTTTATTTCGCCTAGGGTTTATGAACAAGCTATGTTTTCTGAGCTTAAAAAAGATGATCCAAGAATTGAAAATCTTGCTAGAGATCTTACAAGAAGATTTAAAAAAGAGACAAATTTGGATGTTGATTTTGATGATATAAGAGATGTTTTGCAAAAATTGAATTTTGAACTTATGTGTCCATCTGTTGATATAATACGTGCTAATATGCCAAATAAAACAGATCCGATAGAACCAATTAAGTATAAATATAAAATAGTAACAGATCCTGCTGAATTTGAAGAGAAGCTGTATATAACAATTGAAGACCATATGGCTAAACGTTACAGATATAAATTGGTTGAAAATGTTTTGGAGGATTTAACTACAATTGGTAACAAGCTTGAATATACAGATGAGAAGGGGGTGATGGTTCGTAAACAGTCAATTGCGGACTTTAATGTTAACACTCCTGCAGTTGTAATTAGAAGAGAGACGTTTATTGGTGCAGATGGTATTCCAGATTTGCTTGGATATATCTATCAAGATATGAAATATTATGGAACAGACGCGTTGCCTGTTCCAAATATAGAAGTTGTGTTTTATATGCCACCGATGGATTCTGACAGAGGTTCGGTTGCAATGTATAATGGAACAAGTTTAGAATTTAGCATAGCAAATATATCTAATCAAAATTTCTTCAATTCAGAACAAGTTTCAGGAAATAATTCTTACGTAATTGGTGGTGGAGCCATTTTACCAGGTTCAACAACAGTTACAGTTAGGTATATAAATTCAAAAGATGAAATCTTGAAAGAAAATGTAATAGCGAATGTTTTTCCAAAGACGTCTTATTTGCCAGATATTATTCCTATAATTAATGATAAGGAAGGCAAGGAATGGGTGTTGGAAAACTCTAGTATTGTTCCTACTATTTTATCATCAAAAGCAGATGAAAATATTGTAGAAATTAAATACATAGAGAAATATGCAAGAGTAAATTTTTCATTTATAAATCGTGAAGGTAAAAAACTTGCTGAGGATAAGCAAGAACTTATTCAAGTTGGAACTGTTTATGATTTTTCAGCAAAACAAATTTGTAGAGATAAGAATGGTGATGACTGGAAACTTTTAAATACAAGACCTTCGAAATTAATTGTTTCTGAAGTGGAAGATAAAAATAAAGTTATTTTGATTTATGATATTGAGCGTGCTGATATAATAATTAAATTTATAAATAGAGCAGGAGAACGAATTGCAGAGGACAAGATTGTTCAAGCTGCGGTTGAAAAATTATATAAGGCGGACACAATTCCTTATATTGTGGATCAAAATGGATTGGGCTGGAATTATGTTGAAGGCTCGAATGCAACAGTTTTCGTGCAAAATACGGAAACAAATGTTATTACCTTGGTTTATGAAGAAGCAAAGCAAAAAGTCGTTACAAGAATAAAAAATGAAGAAGGTATGCCATTAGTTGATGATGAAATTGTATTTATTCAAATTGGTAAGAAGTATGCTGTGAATTTTGAAAATACAGTTTATGATCTTGAATGTAAAGAATGGAAACTTTCAAGGGAAATAGTTAGTGAAATAATTATAGATAAAGATGCGAATAAAAACTTGTTAGAGGCTGTATATGAGCCAAGATTATCAAGAGTTGCTATTAAATTTATAGGTATAGATGGCAGACAAATTCGTGAAGCGGCAATAGAACAAGCACAAATTGGTGCAAGATTTAATGCTGAAAGTATGAGCGAAATTCCTGATAGTTTCGGAAAAGTATGGGCATGTAAAGAGGGCGGAACAGGAATTATAATTTCTGAAAATGAGAGAGAAAATGCGGTTACTCTTAAGTATGAACCACTTATGGCGAAGGTTACTCTTAAGTATTATGATTCAGAGTCTAATGAACTTATAGAACCTAAACATGAAATTTTGCAAGTTGGAACGGTTTATAAGAATAAACCTATGATGAAAATTACGGATGAATCTGGTAAGCGTTGGATAATAGACGAGGAAAAGGTTCCAACAATTACTGTTAATAAGTATGAAGAGGAAAATATTGTTTCAATATATTATGATAAAGAAAATGCTAAAGTTACAATAACTTTCTATGATGCTTTTGGAAACAAATTAAGAGAACCACAAGATATCGAATCACAAATTGGAGCAGTATATGATTCTACATTATTCCTTAAGGTTACTGATACCCAAGGTAGTAGGTGGATGCTTGAAAGTTCAGAGCCTAAGAATTTAATGGTTAGAGAAAGTGATAATAATTTCAAGTTCATATATGGAGAGGTTAAAGCCAAAGTTTTAGTAAAACATATTGATGTTGCTACACAAAAAGCAATTGTTGAGGATGTTATTTCAACTATAAAATTGGGCGGAATTTTCGTTCCTAATATTAGACAAAAAGTATTAGATAAGAATAAGTGGCAGTGGAAATATATAGGTGATGAAAATATTTCAATTGTTACAAAGGAAAATGAGCAAGAAAACATTGTTATATTGAATTATGAAGAAGATAGAAGCGATGTTGTTTTAAAATATCAAACAATGGATGGTGCTACAATTAGAGCTGATGCTGTTAAACAGGTACAGATTGGTAAAGAAATAAAGATAGATCATGTGCTTAAGTTTAACGATAATAACGGACTTGGTTGGAAGTTTGTAAAATCATCGTTAGGTTCACAAATTGTAAAACCTGAAGAAAATATAATTGTAGATTCTTATGAACCATTACTTGCAAAGGTTGTTACTAAATATATTTATGAGGAAAATACTGAAATTGTAGAACCTAAAGAAGAAAGTATTCAAGTTGGTAAGAAATTTACACCAGAGTTACTTAATAGAATTACTGATAAAGAACACGCACTATGGTCATATGTTAGCGTTTCAGAAAATGAAATAATTGTAAAAGAAGAAGTTAATGTAATTGAATGCAAGTATGAGAAAACTTTAGCTGAAACAACAGTTAGGTATATTGATGAGCATGGTGATTTGATAGCGGATCCTATAATTGGTAAGTATCAAATTGGTACAGTTTTTGCTGTAACGATTGAGAAAAATTTTGAAGATAAAGAAGGTAAAGCGTGGATCTTTGGAAGCGTAGATCGTGAAAAAATAACTGTCCAAGAAGAAGCAGAGAAAAATGTTGTTAATGTGACATATAAGAAAGAAATGGTTGATTTAAAACTTTGTTTCTTTGGAGCTGGTCTTCAAACTATTAAAGAACCGCAAATTGTAAAAGCGCAAATTGGTAGCATATATATTGCTAAACCAATGGATGTAATAATAGATACAAAATCTTTAGGTTGGGAACTTAGAGAAGATTTAATTCCTAAGTTTAAGGTTAATAGAAATCCAACTGAAAATATTGTAAATATAAGTTATGACAAATATATGGTAGATGCAATTGTTCAATTTATTGATGACAGTAATAATGCTGTTATTGAACCAACTGTTACTAAACATCAAGTTGGTACATCATTTATGCCAGAGATTGAAGATTTTATTGAGGATAAAGAAGGTAAAGAATGGGTATATGCAGCTAAAGTAGAAAATAAGATTTTCACAATGACAAAAAGGATTGAACCGATTGTTATTAGTGAAGCTGCAGGAAAGAACTTGATTAAATTGCATTATAAACCTTCGATGAATAAAGTTACAGTTAAGTATAAAGATCCAATGGGTACTGATATAAAGATGCAAATGGTTACAGAAGCGCAAATTGGTTCTAATTATACACCAGAAATTATTAAGAATATCGTTGATGGGGCTAATATTAAATGGGTTTATAACCCTAATAGTAAATCGACTATTAGGATTAATAGGGATCCTGGAAAAAATATTATAAATCTTGCATATGAAGAACAAAAATCTACTGTTATTTATAAATACCTTGATGAAGATAACAATGTGTTGAAGGATGAGAAGAAACAACTTGCACAAATTGGTAGTGTTCATAGAGTTGATCCTGAAAATATTGTTGAAAGTAGTGATGGCAGAGTTTGGGAATACAAAGCAAAGAGCCTTGATGAAGTTAAAGTTGATGATAATGAAGCTAATAATATTGTTGAAATTGTATATATGCCACTTAAAGTTGATGTTGTATTAAAATTTATTACTTTAAATGGAAATACGATTTTGCCAAATAAAATTATTAAAGCTCAATTAGGTAGTGAATATAAAGCTCCGGTAGAGCAGACTATAACAGATGATGAATCAAAATTGTATAAATTTGTTAAGGTTGAACCGGCTTCAATAAAAGTAAAAGAAATTCCACTTGGAAAAGAAGAAAATAATGATATAAATGTTTTCGAAATTACTTATGAATCTTCTTTCAGTGAGGCTAGAATTATTTTCAAAGATATCGATGGTAATAAGTTAAGAGATGATGAAATTAAGCAAATGCAGGTTGGTACTATGTTTGCACCATCACCAATTCAGTATATTACTGATAGAAAAGGTATTCAGTGGGAACTTATCAATGATAAAATTGATCCAATTAGAGTTATGGATGATGTTCGTCAAAACCAAATAACGATGGTTTATGAAGTTGCGAAAGCAGAGATTTCTGTTAGATATAAAGATATGGATGGAAATACAATTCGTGAAGCTAAGTTGTTCCATTTAGAAGTTGGTAGTGAATTTATTCCGGAAGTTGAAAATGAGATAGAAGATTCACAAAATAGAAAATGGGTATATATGATGACAGATCCTGTAAAACTTACTGTTGGAAGTATCAATAATATTATTAATATTGTATATCAAGAAAAGAAGGCAATGACTATTATTAAAATCCAAACGACTGATGGTAAGGCTTTGAAAGATGATGTAAAGACAAAACAACAAGTTGGTAGTAAATATGTTCCTGTACCTGTAACAAAAGTTATCTATGATAATAATAACAACATTTGGAGATATGCATTTAATAGTCCAAGTGATATCATAGTTTCTGAAAATGCTGAGGAAAATGTAATAATTCAGTATTTTACTACAGATGACTCTGCTAAGAAAGAAGATGCAACCAAGAAATTTAATCCTGATATATCACGCTTTATAGATAAAGATTTAGTTGCTGAAGTAGAAAAAGAAGAAGCTGAGAAAAAGAAGAAAGAAGAAGAGGAAGATAAGAAGAAAGCAGAAATGTCTACAGAAGAAACAGTTGCGTTTACAGATCAGTACTTACAAATGTTAGAGAGAAGTATGAAATTGACAAATGCACAAAAAGGTGTAATCAATAAGTTGAATGATTACAATACTAATATTGTTAAATTACTGCATGAAGCGTTAGAACACACTGGAAACTTAGATGAATTTAATTTGGTTGGTAAACTTGATAAGTTAATTCATGATGAGAAAGAAACTGTTAATAGTGGACTTGCAGATTTAATTGAAGAAGATAAAACAGGAAATAAGATTCTTAAGATATTTGAAGCAATAACATCTTCTGAAATGGGCGATAAAGATTTTAACTTCTTAGAACAAAAGAAAGCGATTTTATTTGCAGACTATTTCGTAAATAAAAATGTAACGGATATTGAAGAGGTTACTTATATTATTGAAAGAGGCAAGAATGATAAAGGTTTAGAATGTATTAATCAGAAAATAGCTGAAGCTAAGCATCCAACAAATGAACTTTTAAGATTAAAAGTTATATTAACATATGAAAAAGTAATGCTAGATAATTATTACAGAGCTAGATCTTTGATTAAAGATGAGTACTTTAAAAATGAAGAAAGTAAAGCGAAGATGTCACGTGAAGTTATTGTAAGTGTCACGAACATGCTACCAAATCAAGCAATAAAATTATTTAATAAGTGTATGAATCTTTCTTTAGCTCAAAGAAATGAGCTTGATGCATTAATGAAATTATTAAGTTCTCAACAATTAACAACAGTGCAAAATGCAATTAATAAAATAGCAGATGGAAAGACGAGAAAGACAGCTACAAAACTATACAAAGAAATAGTAGGATAAAATATAAAAGAACCATCCAAATTTTCAAGGACGGTTCTTTCTTTTTATATATATATTTTATAATCGATGTCTGGGAAGATTAAGTCTTTATACTCAATATCTTCTAAGTATGGTTCATCGATTTGGTTTTTATCTATCATGTCTGCCAAGGCATTGAATCTACCGACATGATCACGTACTCGCTTGTGTGCGTAGTCAACCATCGTATTGGATGTTATGATAAATGGCCAGTCGCTACTTTGTGCAAGTAATAGTTCACGAGCACATTGATTAAGTGCACGTTTTTGAATTGGGTGTGGATTTTGATAAATTGTGGCTAGGTAATGCATTCTTTCAGCAATGTTGTTTAAATGTCTGTACATATAGTCATTACCAGGATTTAGCCAAACTTCATTATATCCATGTGCTCCCCATGTTGAAATTGCAGGCGCACATTCTTGAATGTTAGGATATTTTTCTAAGTATTCACTTGGTGTGATTAATTTGAATGTATCTTGATTATAATAAATTTTCTTAAATAAAACATATAGCCAATATGGACCTTCATACCACCAGTGTCCATAAAGTTCTGCATCGTAAGGACATGTGATTATAGGCGGATTTTTCATTTTTGGTGCAACGTTATTTATTTGCGCTATTCTTGAAGCAACAAAGTGATCTGCTTGCATTTCTGCTACAGCTTTTGCATTACTATCATTGTAATATTCTTTGTTGCAATTTTTGCCCGTGATTTTATGATATTTAATTCCTGTATCAACACGATGCCCTGATTTTGATACATATGGTTTAATGTAATCCCAATCTGCTTCGTAACCTATATCTTTATAGAATTCTCTATAGTTTGGATCACCAGGGTATCCACAAATTGAACTCCAAACTTGTTTTGAACTCTCCATATCACGTCCAAAAGCAACGAGACCGTTAGGCGAAATAATTGGTGCAACTGTTCCATAAAGAGGTTTTGGATTTGCATAGGTTATACCGTGAGTTTCAAGAAGAACATACTTAATTCCAAATTCTCTAAGATAAGGTTCAACTTCTGGAACATAAGCACATTCAGAAAGCCACATTCCACGAGGTTGTCTTCCGAAATGTTTTTTATACATTTCAACACCAACAGCAATTTGAGCACGTGCTGCAGAAGGAACAACATTTAAGAGAGGAAGAAAACCGTGAGTTGCAGGACATGCAATAATTTCTAAAACGCCAATATCTTGAAAGTGTTTAAATGCTTCAACTAAATTACAATTATATTTACGCTTATAAACTTTGTAAAATTCTTTAAATTGATAAAAATACATTTTAGCCAAATCATTTAATGGTTTATCATGTTGAGTTCTTTTAATTTCTTTACCTGCAAGTCTAATTCTTTCAAGAAGATATCTTAAATATCTTTCTTGCAACAACTTATCTGTAAGCATCGTGATAAGTGGAGCGGTGATATTCATGGTAACTCTGAATTCAACACCTTCGTTAACAAGTTTTTCATAATTAATTAAAAGTGGTAAATATGTCTCGGAAATTGCTTCGAACAGCCATCTTTCTTCAATATAAGTATCAGTTTCTGGATGTCTAACGTATGGTAGATGTGCATGCAAAACGAGATTTAAATAACCTTTTTCTTTCATTAAATACAATCCTTTCCATAAATAATAGTAGATTTTAAATATATGTTAAAAAAATGACGTGAGAATAAATGTGGCTCACGTCGTTACTTAATTTCATCATATCTAGAATATGATGAAATATTATCTTCGTATTTATTAAATGAACTGATATTTTCCATAGAACTAATGCCGTTTTCGTATCTCGAGAAAGAACCTTCATTAATAATAGTTCCTTGTTCATTGGCACCGGTAAAGAAATCTGTAGACAATGATAATTTTGTATAATCCTGAGGATTAGAGCCATCGATGTTATAATTTCTCTTGTTGTGATAAATTGTGAATTTATCAGTCATATCAAGTCTGATGTAATTTCTATAAATTACTTCTTCAGAATTTCCCACATAAACTGGATTACTGCGTGGAATTCTTGCTGAGTTAGAAGTATATAAATTTACAAATTCATCATTTTGAACTCTACCAAGTTCGACTTGATATTCACAATCAGGATCTTTTACATCAATGTAATAATTTGTAGTAAAAGGATCAACAGCAATATCATAAGAATAATTCATTGTAAGATTTTTTATTTTTAAAACAGGACGTGCAGAAGAATAATCTGACTTTTTTGATTCAAAATATTTAATGGAATCATCATCAACTTCCCAATACACATACATCCTTGTTGGTGACTGAACAAGAAGGCGCACGATAGTTTTATTATATTTATTTGGCAATTCATAATACTCTGTCTTTGGTAAATACACCTTTTACAGCCTCCTTAACAATCTTAATGAATGCAAAGTGCAACATTCACCAGAAATTTATCTTATGCAAAAGTTAAAATTTGCAATATAAAATTACTACTAATAAATGATATATTAAAAAAATATAAATAGCAAGATAAAGAAAAAAATTTTTAAAAATTTTTTATGGACAAATGACACGTCCCATTGTTCATTTATTTTTTAAAAAAGCATTTACTTTTTTAGGTCGTTCATATACAATGTTTTTGAATTAAAGTCAGAAAAAAATTTCGTTTAGAAGTACAAAAAAGATGAAACAAGAAATGAAGAAACAAGCGAAAAATGAAAGGGGATTTTGTAATGAAAATAATGATGCTTTCATGGGAATACCCACCGAGAATTGTTGGGGGTATTGCAAGAGTTGTACATGACTTATCACATACTTTTACAAAACAAGGTCATGAAGTTCATGTAATAACTTATCAAGAGGGTGACACAAAAGAATTTGAAAGAGATGGAGATGTGTATGTACACAGAGTAACTAATTATCCTATCAATGCTAACAATTTTATTGATTGGGTTATGCAACTTAACTTTTGCATGATGGAGAAAGCAGCAGATGTAATTAAGGAGTACGGAAAATTTAATGTGTTACACGCACATGATTGGCTAGTAGCATATGCAGCACGTGCAATTAAGAGAACTTATAAATTACCACTTGTTGCTACTATTCATGCTACTGAGAGTGGAAGAAACAGAGGTATTCATAATCAATCACAAGGTTATGTAAATGATGTTGAATGGATGCTTACTTATGAAGCTTCAAATGTAATTTGTAACAGTATGTACATGAAAAATGAAATCAAAAATTTATTTGGTAAACCAGTTGAAAATATTCATGTTGTTCCAAATGGAATAAACGTAAATAAATTTGATGGAAAAGAAAGAGATTGGGAATTCAGAAGAAACTATGCTGCTGATTATGAAAAGATAATTTTCTTTGCAGGTAGAATTGTTAATGAAAAAGGAATTCAAGTTCTTTTAAACGCAGCGCCAAAAATTTTAGCAAATTATCCAAATGTTAAATTTGTTATTGCTGGTAGAGGTCCATGTATGGATGAGCTTAAAGGCTTAACAAGTTATTTAGGATTAGAGCAAAAAGTTTATTTTACAGGTTATTTGAATGATGTTCAAATAACAAAAATGTATAAAGCTATTGATATTGCTACATTCCCAAGTTTATATGAACCATTTGGAATAGTTGCTTTAGAAGGTATGCTTGCAGGAGCTGCTACTGTAGTTTCTGATGCTGGTGGATTGAATGAAATTGTTTCTCATAGAATCGATGGTATGAAGGCATATGCTGGAAACCCAAACTCACTTGCGGATTCTATTTTAGAGTGCTTATATGATGAGAAACTATGTGCTCAAATGGCAGCAAAAGCTCATGAAAAAGTTGTTAAAGAATTTAATTGGGAAACAATTAGTAAAAAGACAATGGACGTATATAAAGAGTCTATCAAACTTGCAAAAGCTGAAGAAAAGACAAAGGTTAAACTTGAATCTCTTGCTACAGCTGAAAGTTTAGGAACTGCTACAATGGTTAATGGAAAAGATACAACTATTACACCAGATACAACAGATAAAGAAATTAATGCTATTCATAATCCTTTAAAACAAAAACTTGTAAAAGGAAATGCATAATAAATATAAAAAAATGCACTCGGAGAAAACTCCAAGTGCATTTTTTTAATAGATTCGCCTATCGCGAGGCTCAAGCCACATCTTCTTGGCATAAGGCAACTGGTGCTCCATACCAATACGGTCGATATAGTAGATGGTGCCATCACGCATCACACGAGCATAGCCATTATTGTACCACCAGACTTTTTCGTAGATGCACCTGCAGGTTTCAACGCCACCTCGGTTGATGAAGCCGTGCCCTGATTCTCTTTCAACCGGTGCGTGGAGGCTTACGTCAAAGTTGCCGACGGAAATATAGACGGGACCGCAAATAGGTGAACCTTCTTCGTCCATGAAACCATATTTGCCATTAAGCTTGTACCAAAAGTACCCCCAGCAAATGGGACCGACAGCTTCAAAACAGCTGAGATCGATTTTCCGGCCATCAGTACGTTCCAAAATAATAGAAGTAGGCGTGACGTGCAGTTTAGCCATAGCATAACCTCCTTTTATAGCGGGCAGGCAAGATAAAAACGTCAATTTCACACAAAGAGTATACAAAAAATAGTAAAAAAAGTCAAATGCATAAGGAATATTCTTAGGTATATCACATATAGATTAACTAAGTTTGGCATGAAAAGTTAAAGGAGGATTTATATGGATAATTATGGTATATATCAAGATATTGCTACAAGAACAAATGGAGACATATATATAGGAGTTGTTGGCCCTGTGAGAACGGGAAAGTCTACATTTATCAAGAATTTTATGAACATGGCTGTGTTGCCTAATATTAGTAATGAGTATAAAAGAGAAAGAGCAAAAGATGAGTTGCCACAAAGTTCGAATGGCAGAATGATAATGACAACGGAGCCCAAATTTGTTCCAAATGAAGCTGTAGAAGTCTTACTTGATAATGTACGATTTAATATGCGCATGATTGATTGTGTGGGATATTTAGTAAATAATGCTTTGGGGCATATTGAGGGAAATGTTCCAAGAATGGTGAATACTCCGTGGAGTGAAAAACAAATTCCATTTGAAGAAGCTGCCGAAATTGGCACTCGAAAAGTAATTGAAGAGCATTCAACAATTGGAATATTGGTTACAACAGATGGTAGTGTAACAGAACTTTCTCGTGAAGATTATGTTAGAGCAGAAGAGCGCGTAGCGGAAGAATTAAAAAAGAAAAATAAACCGTACATAGTTATATTGAACACAAGTAATCCGGTATCTGAAAATTCAATTAGACTAAGTAGGGAGTTAGAAGAAAAATATGATGCACCAGTTATGCCGTTGGATTGTGCTAATTTAACAGAAAATAATATTAACGAAATAATGAGTAGATTACTTTATGAATTTCCTGTTAATGAAATTGATATTGAACTTCCAAAGTGGGTCGAAGAGCTTGATAGAGAACATCCTTTAAAATCAAATTTAATAAAATTGTTTAGAGAAAAATTTTCATCAATAAAGAATTTAAGACAAATAAAAAACATAGGTTCTGAATTAGAAGCGGAAGATATGATTGACAGAATTAGATTTGAAGCAATAGAACTTGGAGCTGGAAAAACTTCGGCAAATGTTGATATAGACAAAAAATTGTTTTATGAAATTCTTAGTGAGATGTCAGGTATCCCAGTAAAAGAAGAAGGAGATTTGTTCTCAATAGTAACGTCTCTTGCTCAAAAAAAGAAGAGTTATGACAAAATTGAAATGGCATTAAATGATGTTAAAAGAAAAGGTTATGGAATTGTGACGCCTGGTATAGATGATTTGACTTTGGAGGAACCAGAGATTGTAAAACAAGGTTCAAAATTTGGAGTGAGATTAAGAGCGAAGGCACCAAGTCTTCACATAGTTAAAGCAGATATTGAAACTGAAGTATCGCCAGTTGTTGGAAGTGAGAAGCAGTCAGAAGAATTGGTGAATTATTTAATGAAAGAATTTGAAGATGATCCAAAGCAAATTTGGAATTCGAATATTTTTGGAAAGTCATTACATGAACTTGTGAATGAGGGATTACAAACAAAACTTCATAAGATGCCTGAAGATGCACAATGTAAGCTGCAAGAAACTTTAGAAAAGATAATAAATGAAGGCAGTGGCGGTTTGATTTGTATAATTTTATAATGGGTACAGGGATGGTTTTGAGAAAAAAGAACCGTCCCGCTTTCTTTTTTTATATGGAAAAGTTTTGTTACAAAAATATTATATTTGCTTTTTTTGTGTGTCTTTACCATCAGATATGATAGAATATTCTAGAATGATTGTATATAGAAGGGAATTATAATTACATAACAACGCTTACAGACGAAGGGATTATAAATGGTTATCCAGAAGATAATACATTTAGACCAGATAACAATATGACAAGAGCAGAAGCGGCGACTATTATTTACAGATACACAAAATAAGAGAAGTGAAATAGTTGAAGAAAAAAATTGTAGTATTAATGATGTTGATACTGACAGTACTGCGGAGTTTACAGTTTTTCAATGGCGGCAATTATTGATGATGCCGGTACCGATGGAGGACATACATACTTGTATACAATGAAGTGCACAACGTCAACTTATTTAAAATCAAGTGCAACTTGTACAGAAATAAATTCTTCTTCCCAGGAGAAATATTAATAGGGGCAGGGGTTATGGATTATAAATATATAGATGCAGAAAAAATGCTTAGTGATGCAGCTTTATATAATCCATGGAAACCAGAATATTCAAAAGGAAATGAAATTTGGTTAAAAACATATACAGCAGATACAACAACACAATGGGCACCAATCTATGGTGACACAAGTAGATTACAACTTAGTGAACCATTCTATAGCAGTTATATATCAAATCATCCAAACGAACTGACGTGTTTAATGTAGGATTGACATATCAATATTATGATGTGTTGAAAGCAGAACTTTATGATTTAGAAGAAATGTTATTTGAGAACGAGGGCGTAAAATTCTATCATGATTATAATAGAAATACGGGAACATATAGTGATTATGAGGAAGGAAAAGCAACTTGGCCAGTAGATAAGAAAAATCCATACATTGACTATTATGAGCCAACAGAAGAAGAAAGAGTAAGAATAAATGTAAATGCAGCGGATGGAATGTCTTTTGATGGAAATGTATATACGATAGTACTTCCAACAATAGCTGATGTAAAACCAAAGAAAGCAGACTTAGATAAACAATTCAATACTACATCTCCAGGCGTTGCGCTTGAAGTTTTAAGAAGAAATACAGACATTTATTTAACAAAACCTATTTTAAAAGAAGATGGCCAACCGGAGGTTACAATTTTAACAGGTAATAGTTATAGATTAAATTTAATTACACATGCTATGGCTGAAGATGTAAACTATCTACCATTTGAACTTGACAGAGCACCAATATATAGCTTTATAAAAGATCAAGGATTGTTTGTTCAAGAGCAAGCGTTAAATGAAGAATACAAGAGTAAAATAACAGGAACATATTTACTTGCTAGTGAAGTTTTAGGAAATGTGGCTGAAAATCATGAAACATCTATAGCTACAAGAGGTCTTGCAAAAGTTGGTCTTTCAATTAATTCAATATTTGTACACACACCAATCGTAAATGACATAACAGTGAAAATTAATCAAAAATTGAATCAATTAATGTCAGGAGTTACATCTTTAACAAATGTTGTAGTTCTAGATGAAGGATTAGATATAACAATCAAAAATTCAATAAACTTCAATAGTGAAAAAGGTTATAAGAATAAAGAATATAACTATAACGGATTATTAGCAAACGATGAAGGTGCAAAGAAAAATGCAATGTTAATTAATAAATCAAATGGCTCAGTTATAATGAATGCATCAGATTATACAGATGAGACAGAAGAAAAAACTGTAGGACCAGCATTTGCAGAATATAAATTGATTAAATTCCCATATGACGTATATCTAGTAAGTGGTGAAAGCAATGAAGATGGAGCAAAGAGAATGGAAATGCCACAAGACGGTTCGACATTATTTAAAGCAAATGAATGGTATAACTTATATGAATATATTCCAGCAAGAGCTGAAAAATATCACTTTGTTGTTCCTGTTTGGGTTGAAGATGCAAAGGAATACACAGGTGAGAATGAAATTCAAATATTAATAGTTTCAGAAAACTGTGATGAAGCAGTGCTTACAGCTGCAAAGAATAATCCAATGAGTGTGTCAGATGCTAAGAAAAATACAGATAAAAATGTATATATACTTAGAACAACAATAGATACATATGTAGCAGGTAGAATATATGATTTACAAATAAGAGATACTGATGATCCTGGATTTATGGGAAAAGTAAGCCCATCATTAACAGGAAATAAAACAGAAACTCATGAAGAGTTACCATTAGCACAACAAGGACAAGTAAAAGCATATAATCTAGGAATGAAGTTAGGATATAGATTCTACTTTGACTTAAAGACAAAAGGAATAGCAAACAAAACAATAAAATTACCAAATGGAAAAACAGCAACAATTTCAGATACAAAAGGTGCAGCAATGGCAATATATCAAGTAGGTTTAAGAGCAAATAATGATTACGAGACAGAAGGAACACACTAATTTAAATGTAAAAACGAAAGGACAAGAGGACGTTTCTCTTGTCCTTTTTTTGTCCATTCAGGAAGGTTTGTCAGACAGATGAAAAATGAAAAGAAAACACTATAAAATTTCATGTAAATATGGTAAAATTATTTGTAATTTGGATTGGAAGGAGCTTACAAAAGTGATTTTTGAGCATAAATATAGAGTTGAAATTGAGGATGTAGATAAAGATAATTTTTTGAGTAATAGAGCACTACTTGGAATATTTGAAGATATTGCTTGTTTTCATGCGGCGACTTTAGGGCAAGGACCTCTCGAGGTTAGTAAAAATGGGTTTGCATGGCTTTTACTTAATTGGAAAGTAAAGATTATAAAAAGAAGTGTATATGGAGACATTCTTACTGTAAAAACATGGCCAAGACAATTTGATAGAATAAGTTCCTATAGAGATTATGAGGTTTTAAATAAGAGTGGAGAAGTTGTTGCGATAGGTAGTTCAAAATGGTTTGTGATGGATTTAAGTTCGAGAAGGCCGCTTAGACTTACTGAAGAATACACAAATCCATATTCTCCAATTACTGATGTGAGTGTATTTGGTGAAGATATGTCAAAATTAAATGAACCAGATGAATATGAGTATAAAACAGAATATATCGTTGGTCGCAGAGATATCGATTCAAATAAACATATGCATAATATAAATTATTTAGATCTTGCATATGATGTTCTACCAGAAGAAGTTTTTGAAAATAATGATTTTAAAAATATTGCAATAGAATATAAAAAAGAAGTTATGTACAAAGATAAAGTGGATTGTTATTATTCTAAAAATGAAGAAAAGCATGTTGTTACGATTAAAACCGGCGATAAGGTTAATGCTATAATTGTATTATCGTAAAATTTAAAAAGGAGATAAATTAGCGTAAATGTTAAAATTACTAAAGAGAATTTTATTGACGTTATTTGTTTTAATAGCTATTGTTTGTTCATATGAAATATACAAGGGTTATGAAATGTATGAGGCGGCAATTACAGCAATGTCGGTAAAAGAAATGGCAAAATCTATACAAGAAAAAGAAAATTATACGTTGATTTCGGAAATGCCTGAAGTGTATAAAAATGCTGTGGTGGCAGTTGAAGATCACAGATTCTACAAACATAATGGAATTGATATAATTTCAATAGGAAGGGCTATTGTAAGTGATATAAAGGCTGGAGAATTTGTTGCTGGTGGAAGTACAATAACACAGCAACTTGCGAAAAACACATATTTTACACAAGAAAAGAAAATTGAAAGAAAAATAGCAGAAGTTTTTATGGCTTTTGAAATTGAGGACGAACTTTCGAAAAAAGAAATCTTAGAACTATACTTAAATACAAGCTATTTTGGAGAAGGATGCTATACTGTTTCAGAGGCAAGTGATTTTTATTTTGACAAAGAACCTTCGATGATGGATGACTATGAATCTACACTACTTGCAGGAATTCCAAACGCACCAAGTGTGTATGCACCCACAAAAAATCCAGATCTTGCAAAACAACGTCAAAGACAAGTTTTAGATAAAATGATTGAACACGATAAAATTTCAAGAGAAGAAGCAAATGAAATATTAAAAATAGATTATGAAGGAGCAAATTAATATGGAATAAAATTTATAAGACAGCGTTTAGAACTTTCTAAAAGCGAAAAATATGTATATGAAAAAATAAAGAATGTTCATTCATAAGAAATTTATCAGATTCCATTACTTTAATTTCTTTTTCTTTGCTTGGAATACTATGTTTTATTGCATTTTTATTTTATTTAATTTTTTCAATAATGTTCAACCAAAACAAGCAAGCACTTGAAGAATTAAATGAATATTTCGTTGAGTAAAAGGTTTACACTGTCGAAAAATTGATATAAAATAATCATGAAATAATATATCAAAAGGGGTTTTGTTTTTATGTGTAATGTTATTTCGAGTTCGGCTGCAGAAACACTTGCTCTTGGCACGAAGGTTGCACCGTTTCTTAAAAAAGGGGATGTTGTAGTTTTATCAGGTGACCTTGGAGCGGGAAAAACGTTATTTGTTTCTGGTTTGCTAAACTTTTTTAATATGAAAGATGAAGTTTCGAGTCCGACGTTCACGATAGTGAATGAATATAATTTGAGGTCTGATTTGAAGCTTTTTCATTTTGATGTTTATAGGTTAGATTCACCAGACGAATTTCTTGCAATTGGAGGAGACGAATTCTTTTATAATGGAATCTGTCTTATCGAATGGGGAGAAAAAATTGAGGAGTTGCTTCCGAAGGATTGCTTAAGAATAAATATAGAAAAAGATGCTGAAGATAATGAAAAAAGAAAAATTTCTTTTTATTCGAATAGTAATAAATTTGATGATTTAATTAAGGGGGTAACTGATAACAGTGAAGATACTTGCAATTGATACTTCGGGACCTAACTGTAGCGTATGCATATTAGATGAAGAAAAAGTTTTAAGTGATTTTAATTTGAATATTGGAATAACTCATTCAGAGACGCTTATGCCAATGATTGACGAAGTGTGTAAATTTTCTAAAATAGATTTGTCAGAAATAGATGTGTTTGCTTGTTCTATTGGTCCTGGTTCTTTTACAGGTCTTAGAATTGGACTAGCTACAATAAAAGGTTTTGCATTATCATTAAATAAAAAGGTGGTAGGTGTTCCAACTCTTGAAGCGCTTGCTTATAACACTTCAAATTTTGATGGAATTGTTTGTAGTGTTTTAGATGCTAGAAACAATAATGTTTATGCAGGCTTATATAAACACGAAAATGAAAAACTAATACATATAGGAGATTATATAACTGAAGATTTGGGTACACTAATTGAAATTCTAAAAAAAGAAAATTCAAAAGTTTTATTTGTTGGTGATGGAAGTGTTAATTTTAGAAAAGAGTTTGAAGATGCTTTAGGTGAAAAAGCATGTTTCACACCAATACATTTAAAGAACCAATTATCATCGTCTGTTGCTAAAGCTGCATTAAATAGAGCTTTAGAAGAAAAATACGACGATTATGATATACTTTGTCCTCTATATTTAAAAAAATCTCAGGCAGAGAGAACACTTGAAGGTGACTAGATTCTTAAATATTAAGAAATGGAGAGTTTGAATATGGAGAATTTAGAAATAACAAGAATGACAGCTGAGGATTTAGAAGGAGTTTTTGAGGTTGAAAAAACAGCTTTTCCACTTCCTTGGCCAATATCTTCTTTTGAAGAAGAACTAAGAAATATCTTGGCAACATATCTTATAGCTAAACAAGGTAATAAAGTAGTTGGCTATATTGGCTTATGGTTTATCATGGATGAGTGTCACATTACAAATGTAGCGGTTCATTCTGATTATAGAAAACAAAAAATTGCAACTAGGCTTGTAGAAAGAATGCTTGAGCTTTGTAAAGAGCACTTTACTACATACGTAACATTAGAGGTACGAAAAAATAATATACCTGCTCAGTGTTTGTATAAAAAATTTGGATTTAAGACGGAAGCGGTTCGAAAAGAGTACTACAAAAATCCTGATAACACTAGAGAGGACGCGATAATAATGTCGCTAGAGTTGTAGAAATTTAAAGATAAATTTTTAAGATACAAAGGAGAAAAAATCATGGCGAAAATTAAAGAACTTAGCTATACGCAATTGAAAAAAACTTGCGACCCAGCTGTTTTTAAATTTAAAACAACAAAGGAGTTAGAACCTTTTGTTGGAACGATAGGGCAATCAAGGGGAATTAAGGCTATGGAATTTGGTCTTAATATTGATATAAAGGGATATAACCTTTATCTTGAAGGACCAACAGGAATTGGTAAAACAATTTATGCTAGAGACAAATTAAGTGCAATAGCAAAGACAAAACCAGTTCCAGATGATTGGTGCTATGTTTATAATTTTGCGGATCCTAATGAACCTGTTGCGGTTTCTTTACCGGCTAAAATGGGTAGAGAATTTACAAACGATATGAATCAATTTATTGAGAATATGAAAGTGGAAATAAAATCGGCTTTCAATAATCAAGATTTCAATGCTGAAAAAGCTAGTATTGAGAAAAGTGTTGAAGAAAAGAAAATAAGATTGATTGAAAAATTAAACAAGGATGCTGCTCGTCAAGATTTTGAAATTAAAAATACTCCTTCAGGCATTTATTTCTTACCTATGATAAATGGTAAAACGTTGTCAGAGGAAGAATTTAATGCTTTGGATGAATCTACAAGAAATGATTTTGAAAAACGTTCTGTAGATATTCAAAAACAAACTATAGATACGATGAGTAAAATCAAAGAATTAGAGAAAAAAGCTTCAGAAAAAATGAATTCATGGCAAAATAATATTGCGTTATTTGCTGTCAGCATTCAAATAAATGAGCTTAGAAATAAATATAAGAAGTTTCCTAAAATTCAGACATTCTTGAAAGCAGTTCAACAAGATATTTTAGCAAATTTAAATGATTTTATTGCAGAGCCACAAACTCAATCTCCAATGGGAAAAATAGATGAACCAAAGCCATGGAAAAAATATCAGGTTAATTTATTTATTGATAATTCAGAGTTAGATGGTGCACCTGTTGTGATAGACTCAAATCCATCATTCTATAATTTATTTGGAAAGTTAGAGTATGAAAATAGTTTCGGTACTTTAAAAACAGATTTTACATTGATTAAACCTGGTTTGATTCATAAAGCTAATGGTGGTTATATTGTATTACAAGTAAGAGATCTTCTTACTAATCCAGTGATTTGGGATTCTTTCAAAAGAGTTCTTCGTACGAAATTGATTTATGTTGATACATTAAAAGATTACCAAATGAATACTGTTGCAATAGCTTCATTGAAGCCAGAACCAATTCCAGTTAATATTAAAGTTATTTTGGTTGGTCCTGCTAATATTTATTATCAATTATTAGAGTATGATGAAGATTTTAGAAAATTATTTAAAGTTAAAGTTGAATTTGATGAAGAGGCACAAAGAACAGAAGCTAATATGTTTAAAATAGCTCAATTTATTCATAATTTCTGTGAAAAAGAAAAAGCTCCACATTTTAATGCCGGTGCTGTTGCAGAAGTTATTGAATATTGTTCACGAGCTGTTGAAAATCAAAACAAATTATCTACTCAATTGAATGATATTACTGAATTGCTTGGTGAAGCTTGTACATGGGCTAAGATGGAAGGTGCTAAAGTTGTTACAGCTGCATACGTAAAGAAAGCGATTTCGGAAAGAATTGAAAGAATAAATAAATATGATCAACGTTTAGTTGAAATGATACAAAATGGAACGATAATGATTGATACTGATGGTAAGAAGGTTGGACAAATAAATGGTCTTTCAGTTATGAATATCGGTGAATATTCATTTGGAAAACCAGCGAAAATTACAGCAAACACTTATGTTGGTAAAGAAGGAATTGTAAACGTTGAACGTGAAGTTGAACTTAGTGGAACATCACATTCAAAAGGTGTTATGATTTTATCAGCGTACATCGGTGAAAAGTTTGCACAAGAAAGACCATTATCACTTTCTGCAAGTTTATGCTTTGAGCAAATGTATAATGGCGTTGATGGTGATAGTGCTTCGAGTACAGAACTTTATGCTATTCTTTCAAGTTTGTCAGATTTACCAATTAAGCAAAACATTGCTGTAACAGGTTCAGTAAACCAAAAAGGTGAAATTCAACCAATCGGTGGAGTTACAGATAAAATTGAAGGTTTCTTCAGTATTTGTAAATTAAGAGGATTAACTGGTGAACAAGGTGTAATGATACCTCACCAAAATATAAAAAATCTAAACTTAAATGATGAAGTAATTAAAGCAGTAAAAGATGGAATATTCCACATCTATGCAATCAAAACAATAGACGATGGAATCGAACTATTAACAGGAGTTCCAGCGGGAAAGAAAAATAAAAATGGAGACTACACAGTCGGAACAGTTAATTATTTAGTAAATGAAAAATTAAAGAATTACTCGAAGAATGCAAGTGCAAATACACGTGAATGTAAATAAAATTCAAAAATAGACTCGGGGACGTCCATTAAAAGTCTAAGGATTTTAGTTATTTAGAGCAACTTATTAAGTAGCGGAATCTTTAGACTTTTAATGGACGTCCCCGAGTCTAACTCGTCCCCGAGTCTATGTCCCTCTTGTCCTTTTGTAACCAAAAGTATCCTTACTTCATAAAATCTAATAAAGATATGATTGGGGATGTGAGGATATGACTTTGGATTTGCTTAGAGTGGGTGAAAGAGCAAGAGTTGTTGATGTGAATGAAAATTCAAATTTGTATCAAAGATTTTTAGATATTGGGATAACTAAAAATTCGAAAATTGAGTGTGTACTTATAAGCCCTTGGAATAATCCGAAAGCGTATTTAATTCGTGGTGCAGTGATTGCAATACGAAATGAAGATGCTAAATATATAAAGGTTATTCGTGAGGGGGAAAAATGATAATGAATAATAAAAATATTAAAGTTGGTCTCGTAGGAAATCCTAATGTTGGAAAAAGTACAGTTTTCAATGCACTTACAAAAATGAATCAGCATACTGGCAATTGGCCTGGAAAAACTGTTGAAAGTGCATTTGGAAATTTGAAATATAAAGATTTTTTTGTTGAAATGGTTGATTTACCAGGAACTTACTCGTTGATTTCGCATTCAAAAGAGGAAGAGGTTACAAGAGATTTTATTTGTATGGAGAAATATGATGCAATTGTTGTTGTCTGTGATGCAGTATGTCTTGAAAGAAATCTTAATCTAGTTATGCAAGTGCTTGCAATGACATCAAATGTAATTGTTGCAGTTAATCTTATTGATGAGGCGAAGAAAAAACATATTGAAATAAATTTTGAAAAATTATCAGATCTATTAGGAGTTCCAGTGGTACCAATATGTGCACGTGATAAAAAAGGTTTAGATAATCTGGTTTGTATTATTTGTGAATTATCACAGAGAAGTACCACTGTAAAAAATAGTTTTCTTTGTCATGAAAATTTTGATGAGCAGATTATTGATAAAAAAACAGAGGAATATATAGAGAAAGCTGAAAAGATTGCAGCAGAAGTTGTTGAGTATAAAAGTGATAAACATAGAGAGTTAGATAAAAAGATTGATAAAATACTTACAAATAAAATAACCGGAATTCCAATAATGATAGGGATACTTATGATTATTTTTTGGATTACGATTGTTGGGGCAAATTATCCGTCGGAATTGCTTTTTGATTTTTTTCAGAGAATTGGAGTTTTTCTTTATAATTTTTTCGAAATGACAAATGCGCCTGATTGGCTTACGAATGTATTGCTTGGTGGAGGATATAAAGTTTTAACTTGGGTTGTTTCAGTAATGCTTCCTCCGATGGCAATATTTTTTCCTTTATTCACAATATTGGAAGACTTAGGGGTTCTACCACGAATCGCATTTAATTTGGATAATACGTTTAGAAAATGTAATGCTTGTGGAAAGCAAGCTCTTACTATGTGTATGGGATTTGGTTGTAATGCCTGCGGTGTCTCAGGTGCAAGAATAATTGACTCCGCTAGAGAAAGATTAATTGCTATTATTACGAATAGTTTTGTACCGTGTAATGGAAGATTTCCAACAATAATCTCAATAATAACAATGTTTTTCGTTGGAACATCTACAGGTATTTTTTCATCATTTTATGGTGTCTTAATTTTTGCAGGAATAATTTTGTTCTCGATTTTTATGACATTTATGACCTCAAAAATTTTGTCCAAAACAGTTTTGAGAGGTGAAGCGTCGGCGTTTACATTAGAACTTCCACCGTATAGAACACCGAAGTGGGGAAGTGTAATAGTCCGTTCGATTTTTGATAGAACATTACATGTCTTGTGGAGAGCTGTAATTATAGCATTACCAGCTGGAATTCTTATATGGATTCTTGCAAATGTGAATATTCAGGGATTAGCTATATTAGAATACTGCACAAATTTTGTGGATTCATTAGCAAAATTAATCGGTCTTGATGGTGTAATTTTGATGGCGTTTGTGCTTGGATTTCCTGCTAACGAAATAGTGTTACCAATTGCATTAATGATATATATGTCAACAGGTGAACTTGTTGATTCGAACGATTTAGTTAGTATAAGAGAAATTTTGGTTTTGAATGGTTGGACAATTAAAACTGCAATTTGCACGATTATATTTTCTCTAATGCATTGGCCATGTTCGACTACATGCTTAACAATTTTTAAAGAAACAAAAAGTATTAAATGGACAGCACTATCAATTATTTTGCCAACGTTGTGTGGAATGTGTATATGTGCAATAGTGAATGTGATTTTTATTGTTTTGTAGAATTAAAAAAGGACAAAAGCCTCGTCTCTTTGTCCTTTTTTACATTTTTATATAATTATATTCACACGCTCGAATTAATCTATTCATAATGGCTAGCCCAATGCCTTCTTCTTTAACACCTTCAATGATAACTATATCTGGCTTATAACTATCCGCTTTTCTAAGCAATCTAAAAATATTTTGAGCTATTTCATTTGAATTATTTGATGAGCCAGAATTTAAAATGTTTTTAACGTTATATTTTGAAATATTTTCTGATGATGAAATTATTAAAGGATTTATATTTTCATTTGCTAATTCCTGAATTTTTGAGGTTAGTTTTTGGTTATCATCACTATAAACTAAAATACATTTACTATTTGGTGCATAATGTCTATATTTCATTCCAGGAGATAAGACTTTCTCTGTATTTTCAAGTTTTGCTAAAACGTGTTTATCAACTTTTACGTCTCCAGCCACTTTTTTTAGTTCTTCTGGAGTAACGCCTCCTGGTCTTAAAATAACAGGAACATTATCAATAACTCTTACAACAGTAGATTCAACACCGACTTCAGTGTTTCCACCATCTATAATGAAATCCATTTTATCACTTAATTCATCGAATATGTCCTGAATATTAGTGCCACTTGGTTTTCCTGAGATATTGGCACTAGGTGCAGCTATTGGGGTATTAGCTCGTTTTATTAATTCTAAAGCGATTTTATTTGAAGGCATACGTACACCGACGGTGTCTAAACCACCAGTTACAACGTCAGGAACAATATCGGTTTTATTTAAAATAATTGTAAAAGGACCTGGCCAAAAGGCGTTCATAAGTCTTAGTTCCATATCCGTTATGTCTTTAGCTATTAAATTTAGCATATCTATTGATGAAATATGAAGAATAAGAGGGTTGTCTTGCTTACGTCCTTTAGCTATAAAAATATTTTTTACTGCATCTGAATTAAGACCATTTGCTCCAATTCCATACACCGTTTCTGTAGGGAATAGCACAAGACCTCCGTTTTTTATTATGTTTGCTGGTTTATCAATTTCAGAGAAATTTTGATTGTCTTTTAAATCTAAATATTTGTTCAATTTGGCACCTCCTTTTAAATTTATAGATTGTTAATTCGACCTATATAAAGATACCACCTCTGATATATTATGTCAATTAATTTGTGCTTGAAATACATTTCACAATTAAAAAAGTGTTCAATTGTTGAGAACACTTTTTAATTAATGAATTATTTAGATGCATCCATTTCCATTTTTGATTTTATTACTTCTTTCACAAACTGAGGCAAAATCAACATTCTCTTAAATCTAGTAGGTTGTTTTAACAATCTATAAAACCATTCTAAATGAAGTTTTATGAATAGTTTTGGTGCGCGTTTTACTGCACCTGCTAATACGTCAATGCTACCGCCGCAACCAATTCCGATTTTAAAAATATTATCGTTTATATATTTATTAATTGTAATTTCTTGTTTTGGAGCACCTAAACCTACAAGTAAGACATCTGGTTTCAAGTTTCTTATTTCTTCAACAATTATTTCTTCTTCTTCAGGTGAAAAATAACCTGTATGTGCACCTAAAATATTAATGTCTGGATATTTTTCTTTAACTTTTTGCATTGCTGTATCAGCTACACCAGGTTTACTTCCCCAAAAATAAAAAGAAATTGAACCATCTTTACCTTCTTCAAGTAAATTGCAAATTAAATCAAAACCAGCAACGCGCTCTTTTAAAGGAGTACCTAGTATTTTACCGGCTTTAATAATTCCGATTCCGTCTGGAATAACTAGAGCAGCCTCATTAATGATATTTTTAAATTCTTCGTTATCTTTTGCTCTCATAACAATTTCAGGATTAGGAGTAACAATCAAATTACCGTATTCTCCTTTTAAAAACTCTTTACATTTATCCACAGCTTCAGCCATATTAACGTTGTCAAAATTTACACCTAAAACACTTATTTTATTCATAAAAATTTCCTCCTCGTAAATAATAATAATACAAAACAGAAAAAAGGACAAGGGGACGAAATCTATCACTACCAAAAAATGACATTTTGCGACATCTTGGGGATTGAAAATTTTAAAATTTGTTGTATAATTAGGGGAGTATGAATTTGAGGTGATTTTGCTTGAAAAGAATTCTTTTTGTTTGTGCAGGAAATACATGTCGAAGTCCTATGGCTGAGTATCTTTTAAAAGATAAAATAGAAAAAAGAAATTTGAAAGATAAAATGGATGTTAAATCGGCAGGTATGTTTGTGTCAGAAAATTCTGAAAAACCTTCAGCCCTAGCTTCTAAGGTGCTAATGGAAGAATATAAAGTTGATATGTCAGCGCATCATCCTCAAATGATTAATATAGATCTTATAATGGAATCTGATCTAATTCTTTGCATGGAAGAGGCGATGGCCGTATACTTAAGGGCTAATTTGCATAATGTAGATTCAATTATGATAATAGATTCGCTTAAGACATATTTGGGAGAAACAGGAGATGTTTCTGATCCATATGGTGGCGATGAAAATACTTATAAAAATTCTGCTAGTGAAATAAATGAATTGATAGAGTTGTTAATTCAAAAAGAAGTTTCACTTTAGAAAAGGGAGGAAATACGAATGATAGCAATTGGCTCTGACCATGGTGGGTTTAAGTTGAAAAAAGAACTTTTGGCTCATTATGGTGATGATTTTAAAGATTATGGAGCATATAATGATGTGCGAGGTCTTGATGAACCTATAGTTGCATTAGCTGTTGCTGAAGCAGTTGTAAAAGGTGAATGTGAGGCTGGAATTTTAATTTGTCGCTCAGGAATTGGAATGAGCATTACAGCAAATAAAGTGAATGGTGTTAAATGTGCGCTTTGCTATAATAACGATACTGCGAAATCTGCAAAAGAACATAATAACGCTAATGTGATTGCTTTAGGGGCTGATTATATAGATTTAGAAAAAGCAATAGAAATAATTGAAATATGGAAAAATTCACAATTCTTAGGTGATATTTATGCTGAAAGATTAGGAATTGTTGAAAAATACGAACTTGAAAGGAAGTAAATAAAAATGGGTATAAATATGTTAATAGCTTTTTTCTTAGCAGCGATAACGTCCGCTATAGTCGCACCGTTGTCTATAAAGATTGCACATAGAGTAGGTGCAGTTGATGAACCAAAAGATGCAAGAAAAATTCACACGAAGGCGATGCCAAGAATGGGCGGTTTTTCATTCATTATGGGATTTTTGGTGTCAGTTCTTTATATGTTATTAACTACAGATGTAGCTGCAAGAATCAATTTATGGGGATTTTTCCTAGGTCTTGCTATCGTTGCAACAATAGGTTTTTTAGATGATGTTTATCATATAAAACCATGGCAAAAATTGTTAGGACAAGTTATAGCAGCAGTATTGGTAATAATTAGTGGTCTTAGGATTTGGTATGTAAATATTCCATTTTTATCTTTATATGGATTAAATGATATATTATCTATTATCGTAACTTTCTTTTGGATTATTGGTGTTACTAATGCATTAAATTTAATTGATGGTTTGGATGGTCTTGCAAGTGGTGTTTCAGCGATTTCAGCTCTATCATTAACAGTAGTTTTCATATTAAATGGAGCTGGTGAATTGCCAATTCTTTTAGCCGTGGCGCTTTTAGGCGGACTTATGGGATTTTTACCATTTAACTTTAATCCAGCTAAAACATTTATGGGTGATATGGGATCTAACTTTTTAGGATTCATACTTGCTACAGTTTCAATGCTTGGAATGGCAAAAACATATGCTCTTATGACAATAATAGTTCCAGTAGTTATACTTGGACTTCCAATCTTTGATACATTATTTGCAATGACGAGAAGAATTTTGAGACATCAATCTATAATGCAAGCAGATAGAGGTCATATACATCATAGGCTTATAGATGCAGGTTTATCGCAAAAACAAGCGGTTTTAGTATTATATGGAGTTACAGCTTTACTTGGAATACTTGCAGTAATAATACTTGAAAGCAGTATTTGGAAGGTTTTAATATTAATAGCAATTTTAGCAATTCTTTCTGTTATAGGTTCAAGAAGTGTTAATGACATAATTGTTTATATAGCTGGTGGAAAGAGAAGAAATACGGTAGTTGCAGATAAGAGACACACAGAAAAGAAAGAAAAAATAAAAGTTATGGTTGTATTTGGAACAAGACCAGAAGCAATCAAAATGTGTCCACTTATATTGAAATTAAGAGAAAAAGAAAATATTGAGACTGTTGTATGTTTAACAGCACAACACAGACAAATGCTAGATCAAGTTATGAATGCTTTTAAAATTAAGGCAGAGTATGATTTGAATATTATGAAAGATAAACAAACTCTTGCTCATATAACTTCAGATATTCTAGAAAAGCTATATGATGTATTACAAACAGAAAAACCTGATATAGTACTTGTTCATGGTGATACATCAACAACATTCTCTGCAGCGCTTGCAGCATTTTATACAAAAACAAAAGTTGGTCATGTAGAAGCGGGACTTAGAACATATGATAAATATTCACCATATCCAGAAGAAATGAACAGACAACTTGTTACAAATATTGCAGATATTTATTTTGCACCAACTGAGAATAATAAAGCTAACTTAGTTAGAGAATTGGTAGACGAAAGTCTAATATATACAACTGGAAATACAGTAATAGATGCATTAAAAACAACAGTTCAAGAAGATTACAAGTTTACACATCCAGTACTTTCAAAAATAGATTTTGACAAAAAAGTTATTTTTATGACTGCGCATAGAAGAGAAAATTTAGGAGAGCCACTTCAAAATATTTGTAATGCAGTAAAAGAGATTGCAAAGAAAAATAAAGATGTTGTGGTTGTATATCCAGTTCACTTAAATCCAGCAGTTCAAGATGTTGCTACAAAAACATTAGGAGAAGTAAAAAATGTTCATTTAATTGAACCGCTTGATGTAATAACAACACATAATTTAATAAATAGATCATATATGGTTTTAACAGATTCAGGTGGAATTCAAGAAGAAGCTCCTTCTCTTGGAAAACCAGTTCTAGTATTAAGAGGAGAAACAGAAAGACCAGAAGCAGTTATTGCTGGAACAGTTAAGATTGTTGGTACAGATAAGCAAACAATTATCGACGAAACAATGAAATTATTAACAGATAAAGAAGAATATAAGAAAATGAGTAGAGCCATGAATCCTTATGGAGATGGAAATGCTTGTGAAAGAATTGTTGATGCAATAATGTACTATTTTGGCATGATTGAAAAAAGACCAGAAGATTTAAAGAATTAAGAAACAAATGAATGCTCCTCAAAAGAAATTTTGAGGAACATTCTTTGTTGTTATAAAGAATCTTTACAAATGAAAAAATGGTTAAGAGTGTTAAGGTAAAACTACCGGAAAGGATAAATTGATGAATGCTAGAGAATTAGCGATAAATGTATTATATAAGGTAGAGTTCGGTGAAGGTTATTCAAATGTTACACTTGATAAAGAACTTAATAGATCAGATTTGGATAGTGTAGACAAAGCTTTAGCTTCAGAAATAGTTTATGGAGTATTAACTTGGAAAATTACGTTAGATGAAATTATAAAGAGATATTCAAGTATACGTTTAAAGAAAATTTCACCATGGATTTTGAATATTTTAAGAATTGGTATTTATCAAATAGTTTTTTTGGATAGAATCCCAGAAAGTGCTGCGGTTAATGAAAGTGTAAATCTTGCTAAAAAATATGGGCATGAAGCTTCTGCAAGATTTACAAATGCAATTCTTAGAAAAATAGATAAAAACGAAATGGAAAAACTTTTAGAATACTTATGGACAAAACCACAAATGATGGATGAAGAATTAATATCGATTGCTACTTCACATCCTATTTGGATAGTTCAAGAGCTTCTAAAACAATATGATAAAAAAATTGTCACAGAGGTTTTGAATGCAAATAATATAACACCTGATATAACTTTAAGAGCAAATATTTTGAAAACTAGTCGTGATGAATTATTTAAATTACTTTTATTAAAAAATATTGATTGTAAAAAAGGAAATCTTAGAGATAGTATAAAAGTGAAAAAACTTTGCGATTTTGGTACTGCCTTATATAGCGTTCAAGATGAAGCAGCTCAACTTGCTTGCTTGAAACTTGACCCAAAGCCTGGTGATAGAGTTTTAGATGCATGTAGTGCTCCAGGAGGAAAAACGACATATCTTGCTGAACTTATGAATAATCAAGGTAAGGTTGATGCTTGGGATATTCATCAGCATAGAGTTAAATTAGTTGAAGAAGCTGCTAAAAAGCAAGGAATTTCAATAATTAGCACGTCAGTAAAAGATGCAATGGATTATTCAACAGGTTTAAATGGTAAATATGATAAGGTTTTACTTGATGTACCATGTAGTGGTCTTGGAGTAATTCGTAAAAAGCCAGATATAAAATGGACGAGACAACCAGAAGATTTAGAAAGCTTAATAGAAGTACAAGCTAGAATTTTAGATACATGTAGTGAATATGTTAGAACAGGTGGAAGACTAGTTTATAGTACATGTACAATATTAAAACAAGAAAATGAAGAACAAGTTGATAGATTTTTGAAAAAACATCTTGAATTTAATTTAGTGGAAAAAATTAATTTGTTTCCAAATGTTGATGATACTGATGGTTTCTTCATAGCGGTATTTGAAAGAAAATAAAATAAAGTGAGAAAATATTATGAAAAATATTAGAGATTATACTTTAGAAGAATTAGAAAATGAATTAGTAAATTTAGGTGAAAAAAAGTTTAGAGCTAAACAGATTTTTGCTTGGATATATAGAGGTGTTACTTCTTTTGATGAAATGACTGATTTGTCTAAAGATTTAACAGAAAAATTAAAACAAAACTATATAATTGATTGCATTTTTATGGACAATTTTCAAAAGTCAAAAGATGGAACTATTAAGTATTTGTTTAAACTTACTGATGAACACAAAATCGAAAGTGTTCTTATGAAATATAAATATGGTTATACAGCTTGTGTTTCTAATCAAATTGGTTGCAAAATGGGATGTAACTTTTGCGCATCGGCAAAGATTGGATTTGTAAGAAACTTAACACCGGGAGAAATAGTTGGTCAGATTTTGAAAATGGAAGAACATTCAGGAGAAAAAATCTCAAATGTTGTATTTATGGGAATTGGTGAACCTTTCGATAATTATGAAAATGTGATGAAAGCAGTAAGATTAATTAATGATCCAAAAGGTTTAAATATTGGAGCTCGTCACATAAGTATTTCTACATGTGGTTTAGTTGATGGGATTGAGCGTTTTTCTAATGAGAATATTCAATGCAATTTATGTATTTCACTTCATAGTAGTAGAGATGAAGTTCGCAGTGATATGATGCCAATAAATAAAAAATATAATATTGCAGAAGTAATTGATGCATGCAAAAAATACATTGATAAAATGAATAGAAGAATTACATTTGAATATGCATTAGTTGATGGTGTAAATGATAGTAAAGAAGATGCGCTTCATCTTGCAAAGCTACTTCATGGAATGTTATGTCATGTGAATTTGATTCCAGTAAATAAAATAAAAGATGGTAAATATGAAAAAAGTAGCGTTGAAAAAATGATGGCCTTTAGAGATTTATTAAATGATAAAGGAATTGTTGCTACAATTAGAAGAGAGCTTGGCTCTGATATTTCAGCGGCGTGTGGACAACTTGTTAGAGACGAAAAGTCTAGAACAAATTGAGACTAGACTATTTTCTATATAATATAGTATAATATTTTAGAGTATGAACACCTAGTTAAACACAAAAAGAGCGGTGTTTTTGTGTGACTAATGTTTCATTAGGAGGTGAAATGATTTTATGCAATACTATGGTATGACAGATACGGGAATGCAACGAAAAGAAAATCAAGATAGAATTGAAATTCCATTAAAACAAAATGATGCTAAACTTTTTATCGTAGCTGATGGAATGGGTGGAGCTAATGCTGGCAGTGTTGCTAGCAAAATGGCAATTGAATATATAAAAAATGCTATTCTTGATGGAATTGAAGAAACCAATTATGAAAAAGAAAATTTGGAAGAATTAATAAGAAAGTCAATAGTTGATGCTAACAGGTATGTATATAATAAGGCAAAAGAGAATAAAGATTATTCTGGTATGGGGACTACTGTAAGTGTGGCATTGATCGTAAAAAATAAGGTATATATAGGACATATTGGAGATAGTCGTATATATAGAATAAGAAAGCATATTATGAGGCAATTAACGCATGATCATTCATATGTTCAAGAGTTGGTTAAAAATGGTACTATAACTAAGAAAGAGGCAGAGACACATCCTCAAAAAAACATATTATTGAAGGTTTTAGGTTGTGAACCAAACGTAGAACCAGATATTATGGTGAAAGGTTTTATTAAAGAAGACATATTGTTGTTATGTTCTGATGGCTTAACTAATATGGTTGATAAAGATGAAATATATGAAGTTGTTACTAATGAAAAAAATAAATTAGAAAATGCTTGTAATATTTTGGTTAGTGAAGCTAAAAAGAATGGCGGCTACGACAATATAAGCGTAATACTAATTTTTAATGATTAGTGGAGGTTAATTTAAATGGATATGGAAGGAAAAGTTCTAGGAAATAGATATGAAATAATTGAAAAAATAGGTTCTGGCGGAATGGCAACAGTTTATAAAGCTAAGTGCAGAGTATTAAATAGAAATGTTGCTATAAAAATCTTAAAGGATGAATTTGCAAATGATGCAGAGTTTATTAAGCGTTTTCAAGTAGAAGCTCAATCAGCTGCAAGTTTATCTCATCAAAATATTGTTTCAATATTTGATGTTGGTAAAGATGATTCAATGCATTATATCGTAATGGAACTTATTGAAGGAAAGACGTTAAAAGAAATCATAGTTGAAAAAGGTAAAATTCCTTGGAAAGATGCCGTAAAAATAGCTGCACAAATAGCGTCAGGTTTGAATAAAGCGCATAATCATCATATTGTACATAGAGATATAAAACCACACAATATAATAATAACAAAAGATGGTGTGGCTAAGGTTACAGACTTTGGTATTGCAAAAGCGGTTTCTAATTCTACTATAAATGCTTTTGGAAGTACAATAGGTAGTGTACATTATTTTTCACCAGAACATGCAAGAGGTGGGTATACAGATGAAAAGTCAGATATATATTCGCTAGGTGTTGTTTTATATGAAATGTGTACAGGTAAGTTGCCTTTTGATGCGGAAACGCCGGTATCTGTAGCTTTGAAACATTTGCAAGAACAGCCAGAGGCGCCAAAAAGTATAAATTCAGAAATACCTGATGCACTTAATTTAATAATTTTAAAGGCAATGCAAAAGGAAGCTGCTAATCGTTATGCATCAGCAAAAGCATTTTATGATGATTTGACAAAATTATTAAAAAATCCGGACGATGTTACTTTGTTAAAAGATGTTAATCTTTCAAGTGCAGAATTCCCAACACAAAGAATTCCAGTTGTAGGAATAAATAATACACAAGATAAAACAGAAAAAATTGATGTAAAAAATACTATAGAACAGGATGATGATGAAATGGGAAGAAAAAAAAGAGTCACAAAAAAACAAGCAATAGTGAGATTATTAATATTTTTATTAATTGCAGTAGTATTGTTCTTTTCATGTGTGTATTTAGGAACAATGATTAGCGAAAAAATCTTAGGTTCAAATACTACAGTTGAAATGATTAAAATTGAAGGATATAGTCAAGAAGAAGCAGAAAGAATGTTAGCAGAAATAGGTTTGACTATGAATGTTACTGGCTATGTTACACATCCTGATTATCCATTACCAGGCTATGTTACATATCAAGAACGTAGTGAAGGATATAGACTAAAAAAGGGAGATACAGTTGATGTAAGAATTAGTAAGGGCGGTGCTAAAGTAATTGTTCCTGATGTATCTCAATTAAGTTCAACAGTTGCTGCTAAAATGCAAATTGAGAAAAATGGCGATTTAGTTTATGTTGAAGCATATGAGTATCATGATGTAATAGTTTCTGGTGATATAATTCGTCAAGAACCAAAAGCTAATGACGAAGTAGATAGCGGCAGTGAAGTTACTGTATATATAAGTAAAGGACCAGCTTCAGGTGAAAGTGGACTTGTTGTAGTGCCAGAAGTAGAAGGTAGAACAGAAGCAGAAGCAAGAGAAATTTTAGATAAAGCAAAGTTAATTGCTAGAGTTACTTATACAAAGAGTCCTACAAAAGCAGATGGAATAGTTTTAAGTCAAACTCCAGAAGCTAATGAATATCAAACAGAGCTTGCTGAAGTTGTTTTAGTAGTAAATAGATTATCAGATAACGGTTCTGGAGATGTTAATAATGGTGAGAATGAAGGTCCTTCAACAGGTAACAATGAAGGTACGCCATCAACTCCAGCAGAAGCAAAGAGAGAAGTAAAAATTGATTTAAGTACGGTTGGTGCTATTGGAAAGTTTAATGTAAAAGTAGTTCTTGAAGGAAACACTGTAGGAAAAAGAGTTGAGTATAACCAAGAACATACAAGAGAAGATGGAATGATTATTGTATATGTGACGGATGTAAAAAATGCAATGGTAAAAGTATATATTAATGATGAAGTTGTTTCAGAAAAAACTTTAAAATAAAGCCATAAAGGGGTATTTATGAAAGGTATTGTTGTAAAAATTCAAGGTAGTTCATACACAGTAAAAGTTGATGCAAAAGTTATAGATTGTATGGCTAAAGGGTTATTGAAATTTAAAAAAACGCAGATATTAGTTGGGGATTATGTTGAAGTTGATGAAACTGATAATCTGATTACTAAAATATATCCTAGAAAAAACGAATTTGTTAGACCACCAATTGCTAATATTGATCAGCTTATAATTGTTGTGGCAAGTACAAATCCAAGTCCAGATTTAATGTTGCTAGATAAACAAATAGTTATGGCAGAAAAAAATAATGTTGAGCCAATAATTTGTATAAATAAAATAGATTTGAATGCGGATTATGGTGATATTATTGAAACATATGAAAACATTGGATATCAAGTTATTACTACGACCGCAAAAAATGGAATCGGTATAGATAAAATTGCTAGAATTATTAACAACAAGATAACCGCGTTTAGTGGTAATTCAGGTGTAGGAAAATCAGCTTTAACAAATAGTATTTTCAATGAAGAGGTTGCATTAGAAGGTGAAACTTCAGAAAAATTGAAAAAAGGTAAACATACAACAAAACATGTAGAATTATATGAATTTGCAAATAATAGCTTTATTGCGGATACTCCTGGTTTTTCATCATTTGATATTGATGGAATTACACATAAAGAATTAGAAGATTATTTTATAGAATTTAAGTCTCATATTTCTGAGTGCGAATTTCGTTCATGCACACATATAAAAGAATTAAATTGTGGAGTAAAGAAAGCAGTAACGAAAAGAAAAATTGATAAAGGCAGATATGAGAGATATGTGCAATTGTATGAAAAATTGAAAGGAGAAAAGAAATGGTAAAAATTGCTCCCTCCATTCTTTCTGTAGATATTGATAAAATAGAAAGCGAAGTGTCTGTTTTAGAAAAAGCTGGTGCGGATTATATCCATATAGATGTTATGGATGGTGAATTTGTTCCAAATAGAACCGAAGGAATAGCAATGATTGAGAATGCTCATGACGGTACTAATTTACCATTAGATACACACTTAATGGTTGAAAATCCAGAAGCTTTATTGGAAGATTTCTTACCACTTTCAAATATTATAACATTTCATATAGAAACTGTTTCGGAAGAAACAGCGCATAGAATAATTGACATTTTGCATGAATGTGAAGTAAGTGCCGGAATTGCCATAAAACCTGATACACCAGTAGAAGAAATTATACCTTACCTAGATGATATTGAACTTGTTTTAGTAATGCTAGTTGAGCCTGGGTTTGGAGGTCAAGTTATGATAGAATCTTGCCTGGAAAAAGTAAGAAAAATCAGAGAGATGAAACCTAATATTGACATAGAGGTAGATGGTGGTATTAATTTATCAAACGTTGATAGAGTTAAAGCTGCCGGTGCAAATATGATTGTTTCAGGTACTGCAATTGTTAAAGCCGAAGATAAGGCAAATGTAATTTCAAAAATGAAATCTTAATACAAAATACAAATGACGGCAATATGGTTTAAAACTATTTTGTCGTCTTTATTTTGGGAAATTGGGACGATTCCTTTTTCCAATTTTATATATGAATAGAGGAAAGGTGAGCTTTATAATGAAATTCAGGAATTTTATTTTGATGAATTTAATTCTGATAACATCTTTACTTTTGTGCTCTTGTAATCTTCAAGAAAACAAAGGTGAAGATGATAAATTAAATATAATTACATCTTTTTATCCAATGTACATTGCGACGGCTAATATTGTGGATGGTGTATCTGATGTTACACTTGAATGTTTGGCTAGCCCAGAAGTAGGATGTCTTCATGATTATCAATTGACAGTTAAAGATATGATGAAGTTAGAAAATGCAGATATTTTTGTCATAAATGGTGGAGGTATGGAATCGTTTCTAGATAAAGCAATTTCAGCGTATCCAGCTCTTGAAATTATTAATGCTAGTGAACATGTTTTAGAAAATCATGAGCATGAACATGGGAGTGAGGAACATGAACATAATCATGACGGAGAAGAAAATCCTCATATATGGGTAAGTGTTGATTTGCATATACATCAAATAGAAGAAATTGCTGAAAAATTAATTCAAATTGATCCAACAAATAAAGAAAAGTATGAAGAAAACGCTAAAAATTATATTGTTGAACTGAAAGAAATAAGTGAAAAAATGCATGAGACGATAGAGAATTTGCCTAATAAAAATATTGTTACATTTCATGAGGCATTTTATTATTTTGCAGAGGAATTTGACTTGAATGTAATTGCTGTAATTGAAAGAGAACCTGGTACAAGCCCAAGCGCTCGTGATATTGCAGAAATAATTGATATCGTTAAAGCAAATAATGTAAATGCGATATTTGTAGAACCTGAGTATTCGAAAACTGCGGCAAATGTAATTGCTAATGAAACGAATGTAAGTGTTTATGAATTGGATCCAGTAACAAGTGGAGAATTTAAGAAAGAAGCATATATAGAAATTATGACAAGGAATCTTGAGGTGCTAGAGGAGGCGTTAAAATAATGGTTGAAAAATGTGGATATTGTTGTACAAAAATTAGAAATATTAATGTTTCTTTTGGTGAAAAAGAAGTTTTAAAAAATGTTAATATACATATTCATTGTGGAAAGCTTACCGTAATAATTGGAGAAAATGGTGCGGGTAAATCTACTTTGATAAAAGCTATTTTGGGGGAAGTTAAGCACACAGGTAAGATTCTTTTCAAAGATAAAGAAGATTCGGGCAATAAAATAAAAATTGGGTATGTTCCTCAAAAATTAGATATGGAAAATTCTCCTGCGACGGTTTATGATGTGATATCTAGTTATACAAATAATTCTCCGGTTTTTATAATAAAAAATAAAAAGAAATATAATGAAATTTATGAACATTTAAAAGATTTTGGGGCTGAAAAATTAATTGATTCTAAAATTAATTCTATATCAGGTGGTCAATTACAAAGAGTAATGCTTGCAATTGCTACAATGCCATATCCAGATTTGTTACTTCTAGATGAACCGATTTCAGGAATCGATCGAAATGGTAGAGAACAATTTTATCAAAATATAAATAAATTAAAAGAAGAACATGATTTGGCTATAATATTAGTTTCACACGACTTTGAATATGTAAAAAAATATGCAGATAAAGTCATTTTGTTAGATAAGACAATAATAGCAAAAGGTAAGCCAGAAGAAGTTTTGAAATCAAAAGAATTTATAGAAAGATTTGGTGAAGTGTAAATGTTAGAATATGAATTTATGAGAAATGCTTTATTTGCAATTTTAATAATGACACCACTTTTCGGATTAATTGGAACTGTCATAGTAAATAACAAAATGGCTTTTTTTTCAGATGCATTAGGACATTCGGCCTTAACAGGAATTGCTATAGGTGCCTTATTTGGAATAGTAAATCCGACTATTTCGATGATAATATTTGGGGTTATTTTTGCACTTTTATTAAATAGAATAAAAGATTTAAAAATAACATCAAGGGATACAATAATAAGTGTATTTTCATCAACAGCTTTAGCATTAGGATTAATAATTTTATCCAAGAATGGTAACTTTTCAAAATTTTCGAATTATTTAATAGGTGATATTTTAAGTATAGTTCCTACAGAAATTTTTGCATTATCGATAATAGCAATAGTTGTTTTGGTTTTTTGGATATTATTTTCAAACAAGTTATATGCAATAAGTCTTAATGCTTCACTTGCAAAAAGTAAAGGAATAAATTCAAAATTAGTTGAAAATTTATTTGTGATTTTAATAGCAGTAATAGTAATGATATCAATACGTTGGGTTGGAATATTAATAATAAATTCTATGCTTATATTACCTGCTGCAGCAAGCAGAAATATAGCTCGAAATTTAAGAGAATATCACATATTTTCTGTAATATTTGCTGTTTTTTCTGGAATATTAGGACTTATAATTTCATATTTCATAGAAGTTGCAACTGGTCCAACAATAGTTATAATAGCAAGTTTAATATTTTTTATAACATATTTTATAAGAAGTCGAATTGGTGATTAGCGAAAAATAGCTAGTTATCTTGAAAAAATGACGATAGTTGTCATTTTTTGCGATGTAAAAAACTTGAATAATCCTACTGATAATACTTATAATCAATTTTGTACATAAGAAAAGAGGGGGTATTACCACAATGGAAAAGACCTATATTGGTGGGAAAAAATTAGCATTATCAGAAAAGGAAAATTTAGAATTGAAATATTATATTTTGACACAAAATAAATTTTGTGCAGAGATGAATAGAAAAATTAATACTTATGGTATAGAAATAGAAAGTTTCAATCAAGTATTTTCGGAAGTTAGCAAAGTTGAAGATATTACAACAAATAGAGATGAAATAAATTCAATAGTCAAACTGTTGCAAGAGAATGCGGTTACACCAATACATTTAAGTGAAATAATTGAAGATTTGATTTAAATTTAGACTCGGGTCTAGATTCGGGGATGTCCCTGAGTCTAGACTTGCATATTTCTGAAAGAATGATTATAATACTTTAGGTAGAAATTAGAAAAATATGACAAAATTGAAAAAAGGAGAATAAAATGGCTGATTATTTAGTTATAGTTGAGTCACCTGCAAAAGCTACTACCATCAAGAAGATATTAGGATCAAAATATAAAATAGAAGCTTCAATGGGACATGTAAGAGATTTACCGAAATCACAATTAGGCATAGATACAGAAAATAATTTTGAGCCAAAGTATATAAATATTAGAGGAAAAGCTGATTTAATAAAAAAATTAAAAAATGAAGCTAAGAATGTAAAAAAAGTTTTTCTTGCGACTGACCCTGACCGTGAAGGAGAGGCGATAGCTTGGCACTTGGCTTATATACTTGGAATTGATACAGATACAAATTGCAGAATAGCTTTTAATGAAATAACGGCGAATGGAATTAAAACTGCAATAAAAGAACCAAGAAAATTAGATAAAAATTTAATAGATGCTCAACAAGCTAGAAGAGCGTTAGACAGAATAGTTGGTTATAAAATAAGTCCATTACTTTGGAAAAAAGTAAAAAAAGGATTATCAGCGGGTCGTGTTCAATCAGTTGCTGTTAGAATGATTGTAGACAGAGAAGAAGAAATTGAAGGGTTTGTACCTGAAGAGTATTGGACATTAGAAGCAAGTTTAAAAGATGTAAAAAGTAAGAAAAATATAATTTCAAAATATTATGGAATTGACAATCAAAAACAAGAAATTACTTCAGAAGAACAAATGCAAGAAATATTAAATGGATTAGAAGGAAAAGATTATATTGTTTCTTCTATAAAAAAAGGTGAGAAAAAGAGAAATCCCGCACCTCCATTTACAACAAGTACATTACAACAAGAAGCTTCAAGAAAATTAGGATTCCAAATTAAAAGAACAATGTCGATTGCACAAACTTTATATGAAAATGGTTTAATTACGTATATGAGAACAGATTCAACAAGAATTTCAGATGAAGCTCGTGTAATGGCGAAAGAACAAATTGTAAGTAGATTTGGTGAAAAATATTACGAAAATAGATTTTATAAAACAAAGAAGGATGCACAAGATGCACATGAAGCAATAAGACCAACACATCTAGATATGCTTCCAGATGATGTAAAAGAAAAATATCCTTTAGAGCAGTATAAATTATATAAACTTATATATGATAGAATGTTGGCTTCACAAATGTCATCAGCTGTATATGATACAATGGCTGTTGATATAAATGTAGACAAGTATTTGTTTAAAACAAATGGAAGCAAAATAAAATTCCCAGGATTTATGTCTTTATATGTTGAAGGAAATGATGAAGAATTGGAAGAAAAAGATGTTATACTTCCTGAGCTTGAAGTTGGTCAAAAATTGAAACTAAACGAATTGAATCCACTTCAACATTTTACAGAACCACCTGCTAGATATACAGAAGCAAGTTTGGTAAAAGCTTTGGAAGAACAGGGAATTGGAAGACCAAGTACATATGCTCCAACAATAACAACAATTATAGATAGAAAATATATAGAAAGACATAAAAAAATATTAGAACCAACAGAATTAGGGCGTATCGTAGATAATGTAATGAAGGAGTATTTTAAAGATATTGTAGATCTTGAGTTTACTGCTCAGATGGAAGAACGACTTGATGATGTTGCAGAGGGAAATGTTGAATGGAAAAAGATACTTGAAGAATTCTATGGTCCATTTTCTGAAAACTTAGTTGTTGTTGAAAAAGAAATGGAAAAAATCGTAATAAAAGATGAAGAGACAGACGTACCTTGTGAAAAATGCGGCAGAATGATGGTAATAAAAATTGGTAAGTATGGAAAATTTATGGCGTGCCCTGGATTCCCAGAATGCAGAAATATCAAACCAATCGTTGAAAAACTTGATGTTAAGTGTCCAAAATGTGGAGGAGACATATTAATAAAGAAAAGTAAGAGAGGAAAAAGATATTTCATTTGTGAAAACAATGACGATACAAAAAATGCCAAATGCGATTTTATAGCATGGAATGGTCCGAATAAAGAAGGTGTTATAAAACCTGCAGAAATAAATAAAGAGACAACAAAAGATGAAAAGCCAAAAACAAGAAGGAAGAAATCAGAAACTGCAAAAACTACCAAAAAAACTTCAACTAAGAAAACATCAAGAAAAAAATAATTGGAAATTAGGACGGCTCCTTTTTCCAAAAATATAAACTATCTAAGACAATAAAAAAGTATTGTTTTTTGTCGCCGAGTTCTCATATTCATTGCATCATGTTTGCAATGAATAATGAGTTGGTCGAGGCTTAAAAACAATACTTTTTTGTTGATTTTTTCTGAATTTTGAAAAAGAAACTGTCCCAATTTCCAATGATTTCGTCCTTTTTCTATGATTGACACACAAAAATTTTTTAGTCATAATATAAATAGTGGAGGGATGCAGTATGAAAGTATTGATAGCAGCTGGCGGAACTGGTGGGCATATAACGCCAGGAATAGCAATTGCGAATAGATTAAAACAAGAAGGTCATGAAATACTTTTTGTTGGAACAAAAACGAGAATGGAAGTTGATTTAATCCCTAAAGCAGGGTTTAATATAAAATATATTCATGCAAGAGGGATTAGAAGAGGGAATGTTTTAAAGAATATAAAAACCTTTACAGAATTAATAAAAGGAATTAATGATGTAAAAGGAATAATAAAAGAAGATAAGATAGATTTAGTTATAGGTACGGGAGGATATGTCACTGCACCAGCAATGATTGCCGCTATAAAATTAAAAGTGCCAACATTGATACATGAAAGTAACGCTTTGCCAGGAAAAACGACGAAATGGTTATCTGGAAAAGTTGATAGAGTTGCAGTTGGATTTGAAGATGCACTAAAACAAATCCCAAAAGCTAAATGTGCTGTATATACAGGTAATCCAACAAAACTACAAGATTCTTATACAAAAGAAGAATGCAAAAAGAAAATAGAAAGTAAAAAGCCATTGGTACTAGTATTTGGAGGAAGTCAGGGTGCAAAGAAAATAAATGAGACAATGGTTGAATTTATAAATACAACTAAAATCGAAGATTATGAAGTTATATATGCTACAGGACCAAAACATTATGATGAAATAATGAGTCAAATAAAAGTAAAAAATCAAAATGTAAAAGTAGAAAAATACATATATAATATGGAAGAAATAATGGTAGCATCTGATCTTGCTGTATGTAGAAGTGGAGCATTAACAGTTACTGAGCTAGGAATAGTTGGGCTTCCAGCAATACTTATACCATTTCCATATGCTGCAGAAAATCATCAATTTTATAATGCAAAGACAATAGCAGACGCAAATGCAGGTATTATAATAGAAGAAAAAAACTTAACATGTGAAATTTTGAAAAGGACTATTGAGGAAATTTTAAATAATAAAGAAAAATTAAAAAGCATGACAGAAAAAGCAAAAAAGTCAGAAATGAAAGATGCGATGGATAATATAATGAAAGAAATTCATAAAATTGTTAAAGTAGAAAAATAGAAGTATTAGTTAGAGTAAGGAGAGCTGTTTGAATGTCTAGAAAACTTTTAATTACAGAAAAACCAAGTGTAGCGATGGAATTTGCAAAAGCATTAAAAGTCAATACAACAAGAAAGAATGGATATTTAGAATCAGATGAATATGTGATTACTTGGTGTGTTGGTCATTTAGTAACAATGAGCTATCCTGAAGTGTATGACGAAAAATATAAGTCGTGGAGGTATGACACATTACCATTTATACCGACTGAATGGAAATATGAAATTATAGATAATGTAAAAAATCAATTTGAAACTGTAAGGTCATTATTACAAGCTGAAGATGTTGATACCATATATGTGTGTACCGACTCTGGAAGAGAAGGAGAATATATTTACAGATTAGTTGATCAAATGGCTGATGTGAAAGATAAAATTAAGAAAAGAGTATGGATTGATTCACAAACTGAGGAAGAAATTTTAAAAGGAATACAAAATGCAAAGGATTTATCTGAATATGATGCATTGTCTGATAGTGCATATTTAAGAGCAAAAGAAGATTATTTAATAGGTATCAATTTTTCAAGACTATTAACGCTCTCTTATGGGAGAGAAGTTGCAAAGAGAAATAATGAGGAGAGAACTTCAATATCAGTTGGACGAGTAATGACATGTGTTCTTGGAATGATTGTTGAAAGAGAATATGAAATTGTTAATTTTGTTAAATCAAAATTTTATAAAATACAGGCTTCTTTTGAAGAAGGGATTTCTTCAGAGTGGAAATGTGAAAAAGAAAATCCTAATAATATTGAAATTGTCAAAATGGCATTTGACAAAGATTTAATATATAACGATGTTGGTTTTAAAAATGAAGGTGATGCTCTTTCTTTTATTGAAGCATTAAAAAAATCTGAAACAGAGCCAAATGTTTTAGAATCTACGAAAAAGAATGCAAAGGAGAATGCACCACTTTTATATAATCTAGCAGAAATTCAAAATGAATGTAGTAAAAAATTCAAGATTTCGCCGGATCAAACACTAGAAATAATTCAATTATTATATGAGAAAAAGTTAGTTACATATCCTAGAACAGATGCTAGAGTTCTTTCTACAGCTGTTGCGAAGGAAATAAGTAAAAATTTAAATGGACTTGCTAGAGGATACAAAGATGAAGAGGTAAAGAACTTAATTAATAAAATGATAACTGAAAAATATAGCTTAGATATTGTGAAAAGTAAGTATGTAAATGATTCAAAAATCACAGATCACTATGCGATAATTCCTACAGGGCAGGGATTTGAAAATTTAGATTCGTTATCAGATTTGCATAAAGATATTTATAAATTGATAGTAAAGAGATTTTTAAGCATATTCTTCCCGGCAGCAGAATTTATGAGACTTTCTGTAATTGTTGATATAGCAGGTCAGAAATTTTATTCAAATGCAAAGATTTGTGTTAAACAAGGATATTTAGAAGTTATAAAAAATGATAAAGAAGAGTCTTCTGAAAATACAAATATTGATGCATTAAAGAAATTAAAGAAAGGACAAAAATTAACACTTTCAGAGATGAACGTTAAAGAAGGAGAAACTTCGCCTCCAAGTAGATATACATCAGGTTCAATAATTTTAGCAATGGAAAATGCGGGAAAACTAATAGAAGATGAAAGATTAAGAGAACAAATAAAAGGTTCAGGAATAGGAACAAGTGCGACTCGTGCTGAGATTATAAAAAAATTAAATAGAATAAACTATATCGACATAAATAACAAAACTCAAGTTTTAACGCCAAGTGGAAAAGGAGAGCTTGTATATAAAGTTGTTAGATTTACAGTTCCAGACATGTTAAATCCAGAACTTACAGCAAGTTGGGAAAAGGGTTTGGACATGGTAGCAAAAAAAGAAATAGAAAAAGAAGTATTTATGGAAAAACTAGAAAAATATATAGTAAGTAAAGTAAATAAAGTAAAGAATATGAACTTTGTTTACTAAAAAAAGAATAAGTATACACAAAATTCACTTTTTTGAAATATTAGCATACTAATATATTAAAGGCATACTTTAAGAAGAGGTGAATGAAAAATTGAGTTCTTATTTAATAGAAGGTGGGCATAAACTTTCTGGTTCTATTAATATTTCTGGGTCTAAAAATGCTACATTGCCAATCATAGCGGCAAGTATTTTAAATAAAGGTACAACGGTTATAGATAATGTACCAAATATAAGAGATGTTAGAACGATGTGTCTGATTCTACAAGAATTAGGCTGTGTTATAAGAAAATATGACGATAAATTAGAAATTGATGCTTCTGATATACAAAGAAATGAAATACCAGAAAAACTTATGAGAGAAATGCGTTCATCAGTGATTTTAGCAGGTGCATTAATTGGTAGAACAAAACAATGTAAGTTTACTTATCCGGGTGGATGTGAAATAGGAAGTAGACCAATCAATTTACATTTAGAAGCATTCGAACAATTAGGAGTTAATGTAGAAGAAAAAAATGGTTACATAGATTGTAGAGCTTATAAACTAGAGGGAACAGAAATTGTTTTGGATTTTCCATCTGTTGGTGCGACAGAAAATATAATGCTTGCAAGTGTTTTTGCTGAAGGAGAAACACAAATAAAAAATGTTGCAAGAGAGCCCGAAATAAAAAATTTACAAGATTTTTTAAACAGTATGGGAGCCAGAATAAAAGGAGCAGGCAGTAACACTATTATTATAAAAGGTGTAGAAAAATTACATGATACAGAATTTAGTGTAATTCCAGATAGAATTGAAGCTGGTTCGTACTTGTGTATGGTTGCAATGACAAGAGGAGAAGTTGAACTAAAAAAAGTGAATCCCGAACATTTATCATCTGCACTTCATAAGCTAAAGCAAATGAACTTTAAAATTAATACATCAAAAAATAAGATTTATATGAGAACTACTAAAAATATAGTGGCAACTAATATAAAAACAATGCCGTATCCAGGATTTCCAACAGATTTACAATCTCAATTTCTTACATTATTAACGCTTTCCGAAGGAACCTCAATCGTAGTTGAAAATATATTTGAAAATCGATATAAATATGTAAACGAATTAATAAAGATGGGAGCAAATATAACCTTGGAAGATCGTACAGCAATAATTCAAGGTGTTGAAGAAATCTTTTCGGCCAATTTAGAAGCAAAAGAACTTCGTGGAGGTGCAGCTCTTGTAACAGCAGCGTTAGCTGCTGTAGGAACATCAGAAATTACAGGAATAGAATTTATAGAACGTGGATATGAAAATTTAATTCAAAAATTAACGATATTAGGTGCAAAAATTATAAAGCAATGATACAATAAATGACGATGCTTAAAAAATATAATATAAGAGGTGGTAAAAATGGCTAAGAATGATATAATATCTAAAAATTCAAAACAATCTAGAAATAACGTTTCATCAGAAGCCGTTGGTACTAGCTCAAGAAAACGAAAAAATAAAGAAGATAAATTAAAAAAAGAAAACACTGGATTAAAATTTTTAATGTTTTTTTTGTTTTTAGTTATAATTGGTCTTTCAATAGGTATCTTATTTTCACCAGCCTTTAATCTAAATGAAATTATAGTTGAAGATGGTATCAATGTGAAGAAAGAAGAGATATCAAATGTTGTAAATGTTAAATATGGTGAAAATGTTTTTAAGCAAAATTATAAAGAGTTAAAAAGCGATGTGAAATCACTACCGTATATAGAAGATGTTAAACTTATGATTAGATTTCCAGATAAAATTGAGATTGATTATACTGAGCGAAAACCATATGCGCTTATAAAATTTTTAGAATCGTATTTTGTAGTTGATAGATTTGGATATCTTCTAGAAATAAAAAAAGATAAAGAAAATCTTGAATTACCTGTAATATATGGAATTGATGTTGAAGAATATGAACTTGGTGAAAAACTTTCTGATACATCAAGTGTAAAATTAAAAAATGTTGTTACATTAATTGAAACAGCAGAACAAAGAGATTTTAAATATGCTATACGTGAAATCAATTATGAAGAAATTGGTGAAGTAAAAATTTGGTTAGATGGACACGAAATTGAGATTATATATGGACAAATAGATAAAAATATAATTACGGAGAAGTTAACATTCTTAGAGCAAATACTAAATAAATTACATGACAAAAGAGGAAGACTTGATATTAGTAGTGAGGAATATGCTGAAAAATCAATATTTGTTGATATAAATAATATGTAATAATGAGGTGAATAAAAGAAATGCACTTTGATAAGATGGTGGATGAAATAAAAGGAAAAAAAATAACTCCAACTCAAATAACGGTATGCGTAATATGCTTTTTACTTTCACTTTGTTTCACAATTCAAGTGAGAACGATTAATACGAGTGAATCAGATATATTGAGATTAAAAAAAGAAAATGAATTAAGAGATGAAATAGAGCAGTGGAGAGAAGTTTATGAAGCTTCAGTTCAAAAAAATGAAGAATTAAACGAAAAGATTGAAGAATATAGAGTTGCGTCAGCACAGAATGATGATACAGTAAAAATTATGAAAAAAGAATTAGATGAAGCTAATATACTAGCTGGAATTTCAAAAGTTAAAGGCAAAGGAATTACTGTTCATTTAGATGATACAACTGTAATAGAAGAAATAAATGAGGCTTCTGGTTATTATAATCCTAATGTATATGTTATACATGACACAGATATTATTTCAGTTATAAATGAACTTGCAGCTGCTGGAGCAGAAGCCTTTTCTGTAAATGGGCAAAGAATAATAGCTACGACAGCAATAAGATGTGTAGGACCTGTTATCCAAATAAATGGAATAAACCTTTCTGCACCATATACAATTTCTGCTATAGGAGAGCCAATCACACTTAAAGGCGCTTTAAGATTAAGAGGTGGAATTGTAAGTGAAATGCAAAGTGCAAAAATTGATGTTACTATTGAGGAACATGAAGAATTAATAATTCCTGCATATGATAGGGTTCTTAAATATCAATATGCAACATCTGTGTTGGAGGTTGAGTAAAATGACTACATTTGTGTATGGAGTAATATGTGTTATATTGGGATGTGTTGTTGGAAACTTTATGCCAACAGTATCATATGAATATTCGAAATATTTAGCTATTGCTATAATGGCTGCATTAGATAGTATTGCGGGAGCATTCTCGGCCAAAACACAAAACAAGTATGATATACATATATTCGTGTCAGGTTTTTTTATAAATGCAATAATTGCAATAATATTTACTATGATAGGTCAAAATCTAGGAGTAGATATTTATTTGGCTGCAATTTTTGTTTTTGTATTTAGAATATTTAATAATCTATCAGCCATAAGAAGATATTTTATAACCAAAGTAATTGATAATAAAAAAAACTAAGTGCTGTACAATAATTTAAAAAGTACGAGAATTATCAATTATTAATTCTCGTATTTTTTAATCTAAAAAAACAAAAAAATATTTATTGAAAATAATTATGTCTACAGTGTTTTAGGAGTGTAATCAGAGTGTAATCTTTTTGTAATCTTTTTGAAATAATTTTGTTGACTTTTTATTCTCAATATAATATTCTTTAGTTGCGAAATTTGATTAGGGGGTGTGGGGTTTGGCAATTGGTGACATAATTGTCGGAATAGACATAGGCACCTCTAAAGTTTGTTGTTGTTTAGGTCAAATTAATAAGTTCAATCAAGTTGAAATTTTAAACTCATCGAGTGTAACATGTGAAGGTTTAAGGAAAGGAAAGATTGTAAGTCAAGATGCCGTAGCACGCGCAATAAGATTTGCAATTAGTGATATAGAAGCAACGCAAGACTTTATAATAAAATCAGCCTATGTAAATATTGTCGGAATGCACGTTTCAGTGTTTAAAACAAAATATAGTGTAAAATTAGAAGATAAATATGCAGGCGTTTCACAAAAAGATATAGATACAATAATAAGAAACGTAGGTAAACTTGAAGTTCCAGAAGGACATCAAATAATCGACGTTGTTCCTTCAAAATTTATTACGGATTCAAGAATTACCGATGATCCAATTGGAATATTCACAGATTTCCTAGAAGCAGAATTAGATGTTATTATTGCAGATAAAAATGCTGTAAAAAGCATAGGGATAGTTATGCAAAAGGCTGGTCTTCAGATAGATGGAATTGTAACAAATGGATTTGCGATGAAAGACATTGTTTTAAGTGATGAAGAAAAAAATAGCGGTGTCTTGCTATTAGATATAGGTGCTGGAAATGTAGATATATCTGTGTTCAAAAATAATGGAATTTTGTTTACGGATTCTATTCCTGTTGGTGGAGATACTATAACCAATGATATTTCAATTGGTTTAGAAATATCATATCAAGAAGCAGATAAATTGAAAAAACAATATGGTTTATCAAGAGTTTCTTATATTGATAATGATTATAGTATAACTCTTTCGACTTATACGGGTGATGCAAAATCTAAAACAGTTAAATGTTCAGAACTTGTTGAAATAATAGAAGCTAGAGTTGAAGAGATGTTCATGATTATAAAACAAAAAATAGAAGAAAATAATTTGAAAAGTTCAATTAATTCTTGTGTGATAGCTGGACAAGGTATTAATTCAATAAATAAAAGTGAGAAGACAGCCGAAGAAATATTACATACTAGTGTTAAATTTGGAAATTCGAAAACAGCAAACTTAATAAAATCTGATTGCTTAGGTGCATATGGAATTGTTAAGTATGTTTCAAATATTAAACATTCAAAAAATATAGGAAGTAAAGTACAAGAAGATATTGAGCAGACGTTTTTTGAGAATGTAGTTCAATCTTTTAAAAGTCTGTTAGGTGCAAAACCTAGTAAATTAAAGAAGTAGGGGGAGTTTAGAGTGTACGAACAAGAAGTGAGTTTTGATGGAATGGCAAAAATTAAAGTCATTGGTGTAGGTGGAGCTGGTAATAATGCAATAAATAGAATGATAGATGCAAGAGTTACAGGTGTTGAATTTATTGCAGCTAATACAGATAGACAAGTGCTACAATTATCTAAAGCGCCAACTAAAATTCAAATTGGTGAAAAATTAACAAGATGTCTTGGTGCAGGTGGAGATCCTCTAGTAGGAGAAAAAGCTGCTGAAGAAACAAAAGAAGAAATTGCAAATGTATTAAAAGGCGCTGATATGGTATTTGTAACAGCAGGTATGGGAGGCGGAACTGGAACAGGTGCTGCGCCAGTTGTTGCACAAATTGCCAAAGAACTTGGAATACTAACTGTTGCAGTTGTTACAAAACCTTTTGCATATGAAGGTAAGAAGAGAATGCAAAATGCTGAAAGAGGAATTGCAAGTTTAAAAGAAAAAGTTGATACACTTGTTGTTATCCCTAACGATAGAATAATGCAAATAGCAGATAGAAAAACATCATTTGCAGATGGTTTTATAATGTCTGATGAAGTATTACGTCAAGGTGTACAAGGTATTTCAGATTTAATAGCTATTCCTGGTTTGATTAACTTAGACTTTGCCGATGTAAAAACAATTATGTGTGACACAGGTATGGCACATTTAGGTATTGGTAGAGCAAGCGGAGAAAATAGAGCTGAGGAAGCTGCTAAATTAGCTATTAACAGTCCACTTCTTGAATCTTCAATAGAGGGTGCAAGAGGAGTACTTTTAAATATTACTGCTGGTCCAGACCTTGGTATATTTGAGGTAAACACAGCAGCAGAACTTGTTCAAAAGAGTATCGATTCAGATGCAAATATTATATTTGGTGCTGTTATTGATGAAAAAATGGGAGACGAGATGTCAGTTACAGTTATTGCAACAGGTTTCGACAGAGATAGAGTTCCACTATCAGCTAATGCTGTTGGTAAAATTTTAGGCTCAGATCCTTTTACAAAGACACAAACTCCAGAAATCAGAACTTCAAGTTCAGATCCTAACAACTTAGATGTACCAACATTTTTGAGAAAAAAGAATAAAATTATAGATACAAGTAATTTTTAATATAAATGCTCAGATGTGTGATAAATCGCATCTGAGTTTTTTATAAAGAGAAATTAGCTTTAAAACGTAAAACGAAAATATAATAGAGTACTTTAAATTTAGTGGAAAATATGTTAGTATATTTTTGTAGAAAAAGGAGGAATAATAGATGAGAGAATTTTTTATACAACATATGAACATTGATATTGTAGAAATAGCCAAAGCATTAATACCAATAGTATTTACACTTATTATTTGCTTACTTTCAATAAAAGTTATAATGAAACTTGTGAAGAGGGTAATGAAAAAAACAAATTTAGACAAAAGTTTAGTATTTTTCATTGAGAAAGTAATAAAAGTAATACTATATTTCATATTAGTCTTAATTATTGCAGACATGTTGAGCATTCCTGTTACATCGCTATTAGCCACATTTAGTGTTGTAGGTCTTGCTGCTTCACTTGCAATTCAAGATGCTTTAGGAAATTTAGCAAGTGGAGTAATGATTTTAGCAACACGTCCATTTAAAAGCGGAGATTATATTGAAGGTGCTTCTGTTAGTGGAACAGTAAGTGAAATCAATTTTTCACATACAGTTTTAACAACACCAGATAACAAAAAGATTCATGTACCAAACAAGGAAATAATAAATTCAGTTATTACAAATTATTCAGAACAATCATTGAGAAGAGTTGATGTTACATTCAATTTATCATATACAGCGGATAAAAATAAGATAAAAGAAATCATGAATAAGGCAATAGATAATCATCCTAAAATTTTGAGAGATAAACCTATATTCGTAAAAACAACAGCTTATCAAGCTAGTGGAATCGATTATACATTAAGAGTATGGGCTAATAGTGCAGATTACTGGGAGGTATACTTCGATTTGTTAGAAGGTTTAAAAGATGAGTTCGATAAGAATGGAATTGAAATTCCATATAATCAAATGGATGTACATATAATAAATAACAAATAACAAATACAATGTAAAAAGAGGTCGCATTATGCAGACCTCTTTTTTATTTTTCATACTAAAAATAGACAGATTTTTTAAAATAAAAAATGTACAATCATGTCATGATAATGTACATAGATATTTTATTTGTAAAAGAAATAATTATTAACTTTATAATAATTTATTTGACATCAAAATTTTCTTCTCAAAAAACAACACTTATCAAAATATTTATATCGAGTCTTGTTGCTAGTATATTTACTATTTTAACTTTATTATTTTCAATAAATGTTACAAATATTTTGAAATTAATTTGTGCAACAATAATTGTAAATATAGCTTTTAAATTTAATAGTATTTATACATACATGAGTACGGTTGTGTTGTTTTATATAGTTACTTTTTTTGTCGGGGGAATATTTTTATATGCAAAGATAAATGAATTAAATACATTTAGTTTTGTTCTGACAATTATTTTTTTGTTTTTAATATTGATAAAAGAATATAAAAAGAAATATCAAATACAAAGTTATATTGCAGAAACACAAATATTTGATAAAAATCAAACTTTAAAAACATTGATAGATACAGGTCATAATCTCACAACATGTTATGGTGAACCGGTAATTGTATTATCACATAGCTGGAACGAAAAAATGAAAGATGTTAGAAAAATAAGTAAAGGAGATAGAACAGTTTCTTATAAAACAATACAGCATGAATCAGTTATTGTGAAAGGTGAAAAAATTACTAATATAAAAGTCATATATAGAGAAACGGAGTATGTAAACGAAGCAGTAATAATAATTTCTGATGTAGACTTTTATGGATATGATGCAATAATGGGATTGAATTTTTTTGAACATGCTACCAAAAGCAATGTTACAAAAGAAAATAAAAAGAAAAAGAAAAAGGAGAATAAATATGGAGATATTATTTTTAATTAAGACAAGAGTAGAAAAAATAATTTCAAAAGTTTTAACCTTTTTGGGAATTAATACGTGTAACAATATTTATTATATTGGTGGAAATGAAACACTTCCGCCACCACTAACAATAGATGAAGAAAATGATATATTATCGAAATTAAAATCAGATGATACTGTTAAGAAAAAACTAATAGAGCATAACCTACGATTAGTAGTTTATATTGCAAAAAAATTTGAAAATACTTCAGTTGGATTGGAGGATCTAGTATCAATTGGAACAATAGGGTTGGTAAAAGCTATAAATACATATGATGTAGATAAGAAAATAAAACTTGCAACATATGCATCGCGTTGTATAGAAAATGAAATATTAATGCATCTTCGAAAAATAAACAAAATTAAAAATGAAGTATCAATAGATGAACCATTAAATACAGATGGGGATGGCAATGAATTATTGCTTTCAGACATAATTGGAACAGATGATGATGTCGTTTTTAAAAGATTAGAAAAAGCAGTCGATAATGAATTAATAAGAGAATCTATGAAAAGACTAAATAAAAGAGAAAAAATAATAATGGAACTTAGATTTGGTTTTATAAGTGGAAAAGAAAAGACGCAAAAAGAAGTGGCGGACATGCTTCGGAATATCGCAATCATATATATCTAGATTAGAGAAAAAAATAATATTAAAAATGAAAAAAGAAATGAGCACTAAAATATAAAAAGGACAAGAGCGGTGTCCCTTTGTCCTTTTTGTTTATTTCTTTTGATTTGTAATGATGTTTTTTGAGTATATTTTGTAACTACAAGAAAGTAGAACTGATTTAAGTAAATATAAATAATCGTTACTAGAACCACGATCTATGAAATCTTTTTTTGTGTATGTACATATTAAAGCTTGCTCAAATAGTCTACAAAATTGATTGTATGCAATTTCAATCCTATAATTTTTTAAAGCAGTATCAATTAACATAGAAATATCTTGCATACTATAAACCTGCTTAAGAACACAAATAACAAATAATTTAGCGAGTTGAACCCTAGAATATTGTTTCTTTACAGGAGCATCTATCAAATTATTTTTAACATAATTGTTAATCATAGTTTTTGTTAGTAATTCATTTTCATCTTCAGAATTAGGATTTATATATGGTGCTAAGCAACTGTTGACTAGTTTAACTACTTGATCTAAATATAATTCAATGTTCGGCAATTCTTTCCATCTAGGAATATGAAAATTATTTACTGAAACAGGTTGTTTATTTGCCATGGCTTTTACCTCCTAGAAAAATAATACCATGATAAAAAAATATCGTCAATTAAAACTTCTATATGAATATATTGTGAATTTATTGACGCGGTATAGTAAAAATGATAATCTGGTATGGTAAACTAGATAAAATGCATAAGAGGAGGATAAATGGAAAGAACAAAACTTAAAGATAGAATATTACCCAAATACACCAAAGGAGAAGAAATTTTTAATATGACTTCTCATATTGCTGGTGCAGCCTTTGGTTTGATAGCGTTAGTAATATGTGTTGCAGTCTCTGCGTATCACCGAGATGGATATGCAGTAGTTAGTTCTATAATATATGGAATAAGCATAATTGTTTTGTATACCATGTCCAGCATATATCATGGATTAGGATCAAAAACAAACGCTAAAAAAGTGTTTCAAATATTAGATCACTGTTCTATATTTTTACTTATAGCAGGTTCATACACTCCGTTTTGTTTAGTAATGCTCAGAAAATATGATCCACTAACCGGATGGACAATATTTGGAGTAATATGGGCAATGGCTATAATAGGAATTATACTTAACTCAATAGACATAAAGAAATATAAAAAATTATCAATGATAAGCTACTTAGCTATGGGATGGTGTATAATATTAAAAGCGAACTTGCTTCCAACATTACTAGACAAAGTAGGGTTAATATTATTAATTGCTGGAGGAATTGCTTATTCATTTGGTGCAATTCTATATGGATTAGGAAAGAAGAAAAAATATATACATTCAGTTTTTCATCTGTTTGTCGTTTTGGGAACAATATTACAGTTTTTATGTATAGTCTTATATGTAATATAGAACCTATATCATGGTAAGAATTTATAAATCTAAAATTAAACTTGGAAGTATATGTAAAACCTCTTTTGGGAATACTTAGATTAAAGTATTTTCAAAGGAGGTTTTTGTTTGATAAAAAAAGTAGAGATATGTGGTGTTAATACCTCCAAATTGCCAGTACTTACAAACGAAGAAAAGGAAAAGTTATTTATAGAAATAAAAAAAGGAAATGAAGAGGCGAGACAAAAATTCATAAATGGTAATTTGAAATTAGTACTTAGCGTAATAAAACGCTTCAACAATCGTAATGAAAATGCGGATGACTTATTTCAGGTGGGATGTATTGGATTAATAAAAGCGATAGATAATTTTGATTTATCACAAAACGTATTATTTTCAACATATGCTGTTCCAATGATAATAGGAGAAATAAGAAGACATTTGAGAGACAATAATTCTATAAGAGTTAGCAGATCGTTGCGAGATATAGCATATAAAGCATTACAAATGAGAGAACAAATATTAAATGAAGAAAACAGGGATGCAACAATAGACGAGATAGCTCAAAGATTAGGATTTGAAAAAGAAGAAATATCACATGCACTTGATGCAATTCAAGAACCGATATCATTATATGAACCAGTATATAATGATGGTGCTGATGCATTATTTATAATGGACCAAATAAGTGATAATAAAAACATAGATGAAAATTGGGTAGAAGACATAGCGATAAGCGAAGGATTAAAAAAATTAACAGCAAGAGAACGTAATATAATAAAGAAGAGATTCTTTGATGGAAAAACACAGATGGAAGTAGCAGATGAGATAGGAATATCTCAAGCACAAGTGTCAAGACTTGAAAAAACAGCATTATTACACATGAGGAAAAGTATATAAAGAAAATGAGAAGATTTATGTTTTATGAATAAAAACATAAATCTTCTTAAATTATATACAAAAAAGTAAAGAAAAGAAAAAGTATGCATATATTATTATATAGCGTGCGAAAGGAAGTGAAGAAATGGGAAGGGCATTAACATTTAAGCAAAAAGAGGTGATAAATATAACTGATGGAAAAAGATTAGGATATGTTCAAGATGTTGAAGCAAACTTTGAAACTGGTGAGATTACAGCAATAGTTGTACAAGGCAATGGGAAATTATTCTCATTAAGTAATAAAAATGATGTGGTAATCCCATGGGAGAAAATAAAGAGAATAGGTGAAGATATTATATTAGTCGAATTTAATGATATGAGGCAGTAAAAACAAGGTACATATTTAAGTATATATATAATAAATATGGATATAGAAATATATAAAGAAACATAACGAATAAGTATACCTAAAAAGGTTTACAAAACATAAGAACAAAAACCTGCAAAAATGCATTAAATATATACTTTGCAGTTTTTTTGTAAATGTAAAAAATAAACCAAAAAAATTATAAAAAACTTGTTGACTTTTGTCGAGTGGCGTGCTAATATAATCATTGTCAGCTCGAGAGAAAAATAATTATTTATTTATAAATAATTAACTTAAAAAATAAATAAAAATTTTTCGAAAAGATATTGACAAAGAATTATACACTTGGTATAATTCAAAAGCACTCTCGAAGAGAGAGCAAAAGTACATTGAAAAGTAAACAATGAGAAATAAGAGAAACCAAGCGAGTTTCTATCAAATAACCAGATAGAAGCAGTACTATACAGTACAATAAATAACCTGAGTTCGAAAGAACTAAAAAACGAATCAAAGTTCTCTGAAAGACGAGAACAAAAATAAAGTTGACGAAGTCAACAACCAAATCAAATTTGAGAGTTTGATCCTGGCTCAGGAGAAACGCTGGCGGCGCACATAAGACATGCAAGTCGAACGGAGTT
>CASDSU010000015.1 GCA_949283575.1 uncultured Eubacteriales bacterium | reverse complement strand
TTGGTCTGTTCCGTCAATCACTTTCTTCATACGGGGAACACAGTGGGTTATGGCATGCTCTCCCATTTCTATGCCTATATATTTACGCCCCATTTTTTGCGCTACAGCGGCAGTAGTGCCGGATCCTAAAAAGGAGTCTAAAATTAAATCACCAGGAACCGTTGCAATAGAAAAAATGCGCTCTATTAAAAGCTCAGGTTTTGGTGTATCAAATAGTAGGTTATCACTTTGTTGTGGAAATAATTTTTTTAATTCATCTTTTGCATTAGCATTGTTAGATAAATTATTCCAAATAGTTTCGGGAATACTCCCTTTATTTTCACTTAAAAATAATTTTCTATATACATTTTGACCATGGATGATTAAACGATTTTCTTCTTCTAATTTTTCCATAGAATCCCTATTAACTAACCATAATCGTTCATTTAACTGGTAGCCATTTTTTAGGGTATATGAATAAAGCGATCCTCCTTGTTTGCGAGCCCATATTCCTAAGACACGATATGGACCGCGTGGATCGTTATCAGGGTTAGAATATGCTTTTTTTGTAGTATCATCTAGTTCAATTCTATTGATATAAAATTGATCGGCATTTTTCGCATATACCTCTATAAAGTCATGTGTAATACTAAAATAGCGAGAAGAGTTGTCTTTTCCTCTTTTTTTATGCCAGGTAATAGTAGTAATGAAATTCTTTCTTCCAAAAATTTCATCTAATAAAACTTTCAAATAGGCTTGTTCATTATCATCAATTTGTACAAAGAGACTTCCATCTTCCGCTAATAGTTCATGCAACAGTTCCAAGCGAGGGTACATCATAGAAAGCCAGGTGGAATGTTCTAAGTTGTCATCATAATGGTCAAAAGCAGAGCCTGTATTGTAAGGAGGATCGATATAAATGCATTTTACCCGCCCTTTATAATAGGGCAAAAGGGCTTTTAGGGCTTCCAGATTGTCCCCTTTTATGAGCATATTGCCTTGGGTTTGGTCCCCCACGGACAGATCTTTATTTTCCACCAATACTTTATACGGCGTGTTATCTGCCGTGGTGAGGGCTTCTTTTTTATTTAACCAATCCAAAATGGGCATAATATCAATCCTTAAAAACTGTATTTACTATTACTTTACAAAATTACACTAAATAAAAACATTATTTATATAGAGGAAATTTATGCAATTTTTTGCAAAAGTCCTTATAAATATATAGTAATTTATAACTAAATATTTTTTGTCTAAAAATCATTTTATACAATGAATTTGGAAATTGCCCAATTAAGATATTAGAAAAGATAAAAGACTTGGGACGAATACTTGGAATATTTGATGAGCTCTGGAGTGGCATATGCAAGGGGATAATACACTTTTTCAACAATTAGATAATATGCTAGTTCATTCCCTGCAAGACAATCATCTAAAACTGCTGGAATTACACGAAAAGTTCAAAAATTTTAGAGTGCCAAATCCTAGCGAAAGGCCAGATCTGGTATATAAACATGCTTTTGGCTTTTTTGTGTCTGAATATCTTCGTGATTTAAAGGTGTTAGATGAGAAATCCGACATTGACTCAATCTTTCTACAGGGGAGACGCCTTTTGGAGTGTGTTATTACAGTTAAATATATCCAAAAACACGATTTGTTTGAACAAGTGGTAGGATTCTGTGAATGGGACCGAAAAGAATATTTGGAAGGACAAAAAGCACGGGTAAAGGCCGATTTAGATTTATTCCCTTATTTGGAAGGAATTATCAAATGGGATATAAAGCAACAACAAGATTTGGACTCTTTACAACGAAAATATGCCCAACCGTGTAAACTTCCTTCTGTACGAAAAATGGCAGATGATTTAGGGTT
>CASDSU010000014.1 GCA_949283575.1 uncultured Eubacteriales bacterium | reverse complement strand
CCGCACCCGTGTGGTGGGCAGTTTCCCGGATGGTAACTCTGCCCTGATGCTGGTCTGTGCAAGGCTGCGCCATGTGGCAGGCACCCAGTGGGGCAACAAAAAGTATATGAATATGAAGCACCTGGAGGATGCCCTTGAGGACGCCTCCATTGCTGGCTGACTTCATTTATACCAGGATCTGCAAACCAATTTGCGCAAAATTCTTGACACTACCATTTTCAGAGGCACATCTTTCATTGTTGCTGTTGCTGTAAAGCCTTCACATTTCATTACATCCCAGCCAGTTGCTGTTACAGCAGAAAGTTGATTCCTTATGCCTCATTTTTTGGGAAGTGAATTACATTCAATTAATTTCCAATCATCTTTAATTGTTTTAAAGTATGTTTTTTCATATTCATTATAAATTATATTCAATTTTTTTACTCCAAGGATATTTTTTTATATAACTGTTAATAATTTGACCAGAATCATCAAGAGAAAATTCAATTCTGTGAAAATAAAGTAAATCGGCATTTATATAAATACGGTGAAAACTTGTATTTTCATTATCATACATATAATACATGATTATAAAATTCTTACTTCCTTTTTTATCATATATAATTGGGTAGTTAAATAAGATATACTTTTTCGGATTGAGTTGTTTTTCTTTTGTCGAATTTTTTAATTTATCAACATACCAAAGTGATACATCACCATCATAATATTTGTCATAAAAATCCATTACAACTTGAACTTTTGCCTTAATATTAGGAGCTCCATAAATTACAATTTTAGGACAAATCGATTCAACTATTAATGAGAAAAAAACAAGAATGGAAAAAGTAATTAGTATTTTTTTTATTTTCATACTGGGTGAAATCTATCTCCATTTAAATCAAAACAATAATGAATCAGCCTTGATTCTCCAATATATTTTAAATTTTCAAGCTCATCTAGTATTACTTGATAAGTTAATTTAGAAATATTGTCTTTGTATTTAGAATATAAATCCATCCCTAGCTGCATTGTAATTTTATCAGCAGGATCATCACCGCCTTTAAAATTAAAATGTTTAATGTTTGTAATTAATTGTTGAATATCTGACCCTGTTAATAAAGTGTCTTCAGAAAATCCACAATATCGACCTACAAAACCATAATGTATATTAGACCAAACATCTAAATAATAATCATGATAATTATATTTATGATAATAAGATTCTGAAGGGGTTCCAGATTTTAGGGGTCTATGTACTGCACAATAATGAAATTGTTTTTTTATTTTTAGTTTATGATCCCAAGGTTTGTTAGTATCAACCATTTCAATCCATTTTAAGACAGCACCTCCAAATGCTTCTTGAGGAGAATATGGTGGAATAAAAGAAGAAGTAATAATTCCTCGTTTTTTAATTTCTGCTTCATAGTTATAATGTATTAAAGCAGATATTTGTTTTGCAGCTTCACTATTTATATTTGTTTTTATTTCTTGAACTATATATTTAGCAACATCAATAGCACCATCTACTTCATGTTCACATTCAATTAAATCAAAATATTCCGTACAAGTTTGATTTAATTTTAATTCTTTACAAAATATTTGAAGAATCTCAATTTTCGAAGCGGGAATTTTTACAATAGAATTTCTTTGTATAAAATCACTTTTTACAACAGATGCATTTTTATCTTTTAACCAACACATCAAAACATATTGATTTCCACCTGTATTTTTAATTCCATTTTTTTTTAATATATCTGCTGCTAAATACCAAACACCAGTTTTATCTTTTATTTTCTCTTCTTTAACTTTTATACCGCTCATATTTTATTCTCCAAAGTTTATGAAATATTTACCGGGCTTCAAATCTTTTTCATCAACAAAACCATCAGAGTTCGTGATACCTTTTTTTGTTGAACCATCCAATAAATAGATTGTATATTTATGATTTGAGATTGGTTTTCCACTCTTTTTATCCTTAAATTGGGTTTTAATCCATCCCATAACATCCAGCTGCCCAGATTCATCACTTTCAACACCATCACATTCAACAGAAAATGCATATTCAGGCAAGGTGTAACCTTTTTCTTCTTTTTCCTGCTGGCTGTTAGAGTCGTCGTCATCTTCTGTATAAATAACTTTCCACTT
>CASDSU010000013.1 GCA_949283575.1 uncultured Eubacteriales bacterium | reverse complement strand
TTCCCTTGTTCTTTGGAAAGAAGAAGTAAGCCAATTCCAATTAGTTGAACTGAATAGTATATCCCATAGGAGGAGCAAGGTCGATACACCTTGCTCCTTTTCATTGGGCATTCATAAAAAATGAATAAAAAGGTCAGTTATACATACCAATACTTATCTCGGACAGAGACTAATATTAACCTCTTTTACTTCTCATTATTTTTAATCAATTCATCCAAAATTTTTATCTCTTGCCTCATTGTTTTATCTTCAACTGCTTCAATTTCTCCCTCTAAATATCCTTTTAATTGTTCAAAAATATCTTTATATTCATCACTAACTGTCAAGTCGACCGACGTTCTTTCATGCTCACCAAGTATAATTCTAACCTCTTCCACTGTACAATTACAATCAACAATTCCGTTCACTGGCAAAATTAAAAATCTTGGTTCTTCACTTCTTTCGTATAAAATCCAGTTTTTAATTGTATTTGCATATCTTGTTAATGCAATTGCTTTTCTAATTCCTTTGTTTGCATAATATTCTTCTCCATTGTCACTAAATTCAACTTCTTGAGAATTTGCATGTGCAATTCCGTTTCTATCCTTATATGAAACGTTTAGTTTCAAAACACCATCTTCTTTTTCGCTTATCTTATTTAATTTTAAAAGAATAACTCCACCTTTAACTTCACCATCTGTTGTCTTTGAAGGAAATAATGTATTTACACTCATTATACTTCCATCTTCTTTATTCACTGTATCTGAACCGTAAACACCTGCAATTTCATAATCTTCAGACTCTAAATTTAATTCCAAATCAAATACTAATGGAGTAACCATAAATTCAAATTGTTCACCCATTCTTTCTTCGAATTCGTCTACAGTATGTACTGAATAATAGTTAGCACCCTTAACATCAGATATTGCCTCAATAAGTTTTGTATTGAAATCAACACCAACACCTATGAATGTCGTATAAATACCATCATCCGCATTTTCTTCTACATATGACATTAAACCATCTTTTGAAGTGTTCCCATAGTTAGGCATTGCATCAGTGATTACAATTATTCTATTTTCATATTCGTCACTATCTATATCTTTCAAATCGTCAAATAATTTGGTAGCTTCCGCATATCCCGCTTCGAAATTAGTACCACCTTGCGCTGTAATTTCTAAAATATGCTCTTTTATTGCATCCATATCAGTCTCACCAACTAAACTGATTTCCTTTCCAAGATATGCCGCATTATCAAATAAAATCATTCCAAACTTATCATCATCATTCAACTGATTTATTAAAATATTTACTGCTTCATTTGCTGCTTCCATCTTAGATTTATTTTTTTCTATTTTAAATGGATTATCATAATAATAGTCACTTAAACTAGAAGACATTGAACCTGAAATATCTAAAACAACAACTAAGTTAAGTTTCTTTCTTGCAAAGTCACTTTCTTTAATATTAGAATTTAATCCGACTGTCATATAATATTCTTTTCCATTTGAAATTGGATCTTTTGAAATTGCTGTTGAATACGATGGTGAAAATAAATCTTCTGATTCATTCACCATACCTGTATCAAAAGTATAATCATAGAAAAGTCCATTATATGTTATATCTGTCGAAATTGGAAAATATCCTTCTTCAATATTTTCTCTAAAATTATTGATGTCCTTAGCCCCTCCAACCGAAAAACCTATATTAGCAGCTGAATCCATCGCGACACTCTCCATCATAACTCCTCCTGTTGGCGCTATACTTTGAGCCACACTGTTAGTTACCGTCGAACCAAATATCCCACTAAAAAAACCTTCTGATGAAAGAGGAGTTCCGTCATATTTCCAATCATCAATCTTCACTACTTTCTTATCATCACCATTATTTCCAGAAGTCGAATTTTTCTTATTTTCATTCACAAAATACATTGTAGTACCACCAATTACTATTACAGCAAGAAGTATACATATAGTGATTATAATACTTTTTTTATTTTTCATATAAATTCCCTCCAACTTAATTTAGACGTCATATTTAATTAAACGATTAAAATATAAAAAAGTTCACATTATTATTAAAAATTTAAAAGTAGCTATAAGTTAAATTTTATGCTACGATTATTTTAGCACGAAATAAAACTTTTAAGGAGATTTTATGAATAAAAAATTAAAAAAAGATAATCTATTTTCGCTTTTTCTTACCTTTTTTAAAATTGGTGCATTCACTTTCGGTGGTGGCTATGCAATGATTCCACTAATTCAAAAAGAAATTGCAGAAAAAAGAAAATGGATTACTGATGAAAATATTTTAGATATTATAACAATTGCCGAATCGACACCAGGACCAATTTCGGTAAATGCCGCAACATTTGTTGGGTATAAACTTTATGGAATTTTAGGAGCTTTTCTTGCAACTCTTGGACTTATATTGCCATCATTCATTATTATTTTAATTATCTCTTCTGTATTAAAAGAGTTTCAAGATATACAAATAATTAAATATGCTTTTGACGGAATAAAAATTGGTGTTCTTGCATTAGTTTTCAAAGCACTTGTCTCAATGTATAAACAATGTCCTAAAAAATTAACCTCTTACTTCGTGATTTTAATATCTTTTATTGCTGTAGCTTTTCTCAATATAAATGTAATTCTCGTCATAATCAGCTGTGCATTAATAGGAATTATTTCATCACTTATTGCATCAAGGAGGGTTAAATAATGATGTTTTTAGATTTATTTTTAACATTTTTTAAAATAGGTGCGTTTACTTTTGGTGGCGGATATGCAATGCTTCCGCTTATACAGTCTGAAGTCACAAATAATAATTGGATTTCTACTTCTGAACTTATAAATTTTGTTGCAATTAGCGAAAGTACTCCTGGTCCATTTGCAATAAATTTAGCAACTTTTATCGGTAGTAACCTTGCAGGTATTATAGGTGCAGTTTGTTCTACATTAGGAGTAATACTTCCATCTTTTATTATTATAATCATCGTCGCTGAATTTTTTGAAAAGTTTAAAACAAACAAAATAATATCTTATTGCATGAATGGCTTACGTCCTGCAACTATCGGACTTATAGCAGCTTCTGTCTTATCTATTGGTAAAACTGTTTTCTTTGAAAATGGCTTTTCAATAGCTATTTTTCAAAACGTAGAATTTTATATTTCGTTTGCTGTTTTCAGCTTGATGACTATACTTGCATTTAAAAAGATTCATCCCATTTTCATCATTTTGTTATCAGCAATAATTGGAATTACTACTAGCTATTTATTATAAATTTCTCCTTGACTGTTGTTTTTTACTTACATAAAATATTAGATAGATGTAGAAATTTGTCACATTATATATTTTTTAAAGGAGGATTTTTATGAACAAAACTGAACTTTTCGGAGCAGGACTTTTTGCCTTTGTTGGTGCAGTTTTTCTTGTAATTGGTATTTTAGTCCATTCGAATAATACTAAATTTATGGAAACTGCAAAAAGCATTGAAGCTGAAATAACAGACATTCGTGTTGGTTATGATAGTGATGGTGATACAACACACGATGTACTAGTAGAATTTGTAATTGATGGTGAAAGATATGGCGGTAAATTAGATACATATACTTCATCAATGCGTGAAGGTGGTACTACTACTGTTTACTATGATCCTCAAAACCCTCACGATTTTAGAGGTAGCGGCACTGGATTTATTGGTATAGTATTTTCTGGTATGGGTGGACTATTTTTTGTAATTGGTATTGTAATGATAGTTAATAAAGTTAAAAGTAGCGCAAACGCTAAAACTTTGAAAGCAACTGGTACTTTACTTCATGCAAAAATAAATGACGTAACAATTAATACAGCTTATGCTGTAAATGGAAAAAATCCATATAGATTAACAGCTTCTGCAGAAGATCCTTCAACAGGAAAAACGCTAGTTTTTGAAAGTGGAAATGTTTGGTTTAACGTTAAAGCTATTGTAGATAATAATACTGTTGAAACTGTTGATGTATACTTAGATCCAACAAATCCTAAAAAATACTTTGTTGATGTTGAATCTTTAAGATCATATATTGGTAATTAGAAAAAAATTGGCTCCCTATAACATAGGGAGCCTTTTGTTGCAAAGTATAGATTGTCGAATTATTTTTCGATTGTAATAAGTTTGAAGAAAAGCTTGCAAATCGACGAGAAGCTAACGTACGGATAAGCTTCCTTGATTTCCGGATATTTAACAAGCCATCCTTGCCAAATTTCCTGCAGCTGATGCTCTACAGTTCCATGAAGCATAGAAAACTGAGAAACAATTGCCTTGATGGAAATTTGAGAAACTTTCTCCATACTTGCTACAATCTTAAGAGCAGCCTTAAGCACTCCTTCATCACCCGGAAGTCCAAGAGCCTCACAGAAGAAATTAATGCTGTAATCTAACGATGTATCCTTGTTCACAAGACTAAGGCCTTCTGCAAACTTCTTGTAGAGAGCCGTTTCCAACGAATTGTTTTTCAAACACTTCGGGACCTCTACTTCAGTTTTGCTTGCCACTTCGCCTTTCAGCACATCGCTGTTATCCACATCAACTTCACCAAGCGGTGGGAGCTCTGGAATTTCAAGATTTGCAATATCTAAGTCTTCATCAAGCAGATAGTCCTCAGACTCAGAATCGTCCTCATAGCCATCGTACGTAAAACAAAGTGTTCCCGGAAGAATACACAAAATCTCACCCATGAAATGAGGATGTACATATCCCACAACACCAGAAATTCGTTCACGACACAGCCACCTGCCATGCTGTAAAAGCATGGAACCACCAGCGTAATCCTTACACATCGGGTCAGTATAAGTCACGTCATACACGCTGTAGAATGAAAGAAATTTCACACCACCATCGTCACGAGCGTCCTTCGTAATTGGCACAACATACGCAAGACTGTCGTCAATCGCACAAACAACCGAATGCACATACCGGCCGCTAATCTCACCAGGCATATGATAACCATAATTACAAGTAACTATGTCACCAACCTTGATATCCACCAAAGGATGCGGATGATACATCATTGCCAGCTCACAGATAGCCGTAGAAATAAAACTTGCAATCGACTTTGCTTCAGCATTGTTACGATTGATAGCCATTCCAGCAACCTGAAGGAACTTATTCATACGTTCCTCAATCAGCTTGTGACTAAATTCCGCCCTAGGAAATTCAGTCTGCTGAAATTTGCTGCTTTTTTCCACAGCATTCTCACTCATTACCTTAACTGTAGCCGGTTCTTTCCGCTCATCCGGAATCATCTCAGTTCTACGTACATTAAACGTTTTCTTGAGATATCCCATGACCGCATCAAGTTCAGAGGTGTCGAGTTCAAAAACCTTCAGAATGCCTTTCTTGCTATCCAGGTCAATCTGTACATTGAACTCATTCATCTGTTTCAAAAACTCATTGTCATTGAAACCTTCGCGCAGAGAAACTTCAAGGCGTAACTTCATGATTACTCATCCTTTCATCATTATGTCGTTACTAGTTATGCCTACACGTCGCGTAGCAATCTTTTGAAGAATTTATCCTCCCTTCTCAATCCATATTTTGCCTATAACAATGCATCAATCCGCGCAAAATCATAGACATACTTACAAATGCGAGTATATCATGCTTTTACCTTATTTTCAATCATATATATTTCAGGTTAAAACTTAGTATATTGCTCATTTACGCTTTTTATGGAAAATGGGACGGTTCCTTTTTCCAAGTTTTTATTTTTTGTTCACTAAATTTTTTTATAATCCACTCTGCAACTAATTGTAATCGTCACTTTTATTTTATGAATCTCTTACACTTGCATTACACTCGCTTGTTACTTTTTCAATTACTTTATTAAATACTGTAAGAACCTCTTCATCACTTAATGTCTTTTCTGGATCATTAAAGGTCAATGTATACGCAATTGATTTCTTGTTTTCACCTAAATTAGCTCCTGTATAAACATCAAATACTTTAAGCGAAATTAATCTCTTTCCTGCAACTTTTCTAATTACTTTTTCTAAATCCTCAGATTTAGTTTCATTATCAACTATGAAAGCCACATCTTTAGCCACATTTGGGAATTTTGATATTTCTTTATATTTCATTCCTTCATGTTTCATTTCTGATAATTTTTCTAAATTAATTTCTAAAACATAGATATTTTCTTTTGATGCAATATTTGGATGAATCTTTCCAATCACACCAACTTTTTCTCCATCTACAATTATGCTTGCTGCTTGACCTGGATGTAATTCTTTTGGTAAATCATTTACTTCCAATGCATATCTTCTAGCAAATCCAAGATGTTCAAGTAATTCTTCCATGATTCCTTTAGCCACATAAAAATCAACAACCTTTTTTTCAAGACCAACCGTATAAACACCTGTCATAAGTGCAGCTATTGATAAATGCTCACCATAGTTTCCATCTTTTTTGTGAAAACTCTTTCCTATTTCAAAGATAGAAATATCTTTTTCGTTTCTTGCTTTGTTATAATCATAAACCATTTTTAATGATGGTAACAAGCTATTACGCAAAGCATTTCTTTCCTCAGTCATTGGATCTAATATCTTAACAGTTTCAAAAATATCTGTTGAATATTTTTGAACTTCAGCTTCTGGAATCAACGCATAACTTAATGTTTCGTTTAATCCAAGTTCAACCATCTTATTTCTAGCAGCTCTCTTGAACTTATCATAATGACCTGGAATTACAGGAAGAATCATCTTCTTACCTTGTATGTTATCCATACCATAATAACGTCCGATATCATGAATAATATCTTCTTTAATTTGAAGATCAATTCTTCTTGATGGAACACTTACATGTAGCATGTCTCCATCAACTTTTGTTTCAAGACGAAGTCTTCTTAAAATATCTAATATTTTTTCATTTGGAATATCAATTCCAAGAACATCTCTAATCTTTGTATATGTAACATCGATTACTCTGTCTTCTTTTTCAGCTTTATCATAAACAGCCATTCCACCAACAACTGTTGCATCAGCATATTTTTCTAATAAATAACAGCTTCTTTCAATTGCAAGTAAGGTTTTCTTTGGATCTAATCCTTTTTCAAATCTGTTACTAGCTTCACTTCTTAAAATTTTCTTTGAAGTTAATCTAACTTTAACTGGATTAAATATTGCTGATTCAATTACAATATTTTTAGTATCAGCTTCAACTTCTGTTGAAAGACCGCCCATAACACCGGCAAGACCAATTGCTTTTTCTTTATCAGCAATTACTATATCATTTTCAGATAATTCTCTTTCTTGCTCATCAAGTGTTGTAAGTTTTTCACCTTTTTCAGCCATTCTAACTTTTAATGTATCACCAAGTCTATCAGCATCATAATAATGAAGTGGTTGACCAACTTCTAACATTACATAGTTGCTTATATCAACAACATTATTGATTGGTCTGATTCCTGATGCAATAAGTCTATTTTTCATCCATGTTGGACTTTCTTTAATCACTACATTTTCAACTTTCTTTGCATAGAATAAAGAACAATTTTCTGTTTCGATTTCCAAATTAAATTTCTTAGCAAAATCATCAGAAGTTTCTTTATGCTCAACTTCAATATCTTTCATAGGCAAATCATATAATGCAGAAATTTCATAAGCCATCCCTAAAATACTTAACAAGTCTCCTCTATTAGCTGTTAATTCAAAATCAACAACTTCATCATCCATCTCTAAATATTTGATAGGATCTTCACCAACAACAGCATCTTCACCAAGTTCAGCAATACCTTCAACATCTTCTGGTTTTAAATACTTATGTTCAAGACCAAGCTCTTCAACAGAGCAAAGCATTCCACAAGACTCTTCACCTCTAATTTTACCTTTTTTTATAGTTCCGCCAGGAAGCTCAGCACCTACTAATGCAACAATTACTTTGATACCTTCACGTGCATTTGGAGCACCACAAACTACATTTAAAACTTCTGTTCCGATATCAACCTTGCAAAGATGTAAATGATCAGAATTAGGATGATCTTTACACTCAAGTATTTTACCAATAGTTAGTCCACTAACTTTAAGTAAAGGTCCTGCACTATCATACTCATTACCGATATTTGTCATATCTTCGCCAAGAGTAACTGCATCAACAGGAACATCTATATAATCTTTTAAAAAATTAATACTTAATTTCATATTCTTCATCCTTTCTATCAAATTGTCTTAAGAATCTGATATCATTTCCATACATATATCTAATATCAGGAATTGCATATTTAAACATTGCAAGTCTATCAAGACCTGTACCGAAAGCAAATCCAGTAAATTCATCAGGATCATATCCACCCATTCTTAAAACATTTGGATGAACCATACCTGCACCTAAAAGTTCAATCCAACCCGTTCTCTTACAAAGTGGACAACCTTTACCACCGCATTTAAAGCAAGTTACATCAACTTCACAAGATGGTGATGTGAAAGGGAAATAACTTGGTCTGAAACGAACTTTAGTTTCTTCACCTAATAATTTTTTAGCGAATATTTCTAGAGTTCCTTTAAGATCAGCAAGTGAAATATTTTTATCGATAACTAATCCCTCAACTTGACCGAATTGATGAGAGTGAGTAGCATCATCATCTCTTCTATAAGTCTTACCAGGACAAATAACTCTTATTGGAGATTTTTCAGTATTCGCTTGCATTACTCTTGATTGAGAAGACGAAGTTTGTGTACGAAGCAAATATTCCTCATCAATATAAAAAGTATCTTGCGCATCTCTTGCAGGATGGCCAACAGTATAATTCAAAAGTCTGAAGCAATGCTCATCATCCTCAAGCTCCGGACCATCAACAACATCGTAACCCATAGAAACAAACAAATCTTCAACTTCCTCAATAATTCTATTGAAAGGATGTTTAGAACCTCTCATATTTTTAACAGAAGGAAGTGAAATATCAATCGTCTCTTCCTTAAGCTTCTTATTAACAAGCTCCTCTTTTAATCTTGTCTTATTTTTATCATACGCTTCATTAAAAGCCACTCTCAAAGTATTAACATGCATACCATACTCTTTCTTCTCTTCATTTGGTACATCTTTAATACCAGCACTAAGCTCAGTAATAATACCCTTCTTACCTTGATACTGAACCTTTAAATCATTTAGCTCTTGCATAGTCTTAACATCAGCAAAAGCCTTCGCAAGTTCATCAAGCAAACCATTAATTTTTTCTTGCATCTACAATTCCTCCTTAATTGATTTAAAAACAAAAATCCCAAGCACGGGATTTCTCTCATGCTTGGGACGAATAAACATTTTTAACGCTTATCGCGGTACCACCCAAATTCCGACTCATGTAATCATAAATCGACACTTGAAAAAGATTAACGCTCTTCACACGTGTTATTTTCATAACAAGGCTCCTACATACGAAATTCATTTATTTGTTTATCTTTGAAAAGCTCTCAGTCGGTGACTTTTCATTCCTGTAAGAGGTCAAATAAATTACTAAATATGTAATCAACACCAAAAACTGTAATAATAATATACTTTTTTATATTGAAAGTCAACTCTATTTTATTTCGAACACATAAATTTATGTATACTACTCAACTGATTTTACGCTATTTTTATACTCACTATTGAAATTTATGTCCACCTGCGGTATTATGTTAATGGATAAAATACCTATTGCAAGGAGGAAGATTCCATGTCTAACAGCATCAAGTTCAATTGCCCCACTCCGGCTCCTGCGCCCAAGCAGCACGTAACCATCGTCGAAGGACCGGTCAAAAAGACCGACGAATCCCTGTACCCCTCCATCAAAGCAGCCTACGATGACAAGTTCCCGAATCGCCCATATTGGCATCCTGCCATAGATGTCTACAACAGCGACGGGGTCGTTATTGGCCGTGATACCTAAACGTATCACTGCCTAAGAGGTCTTGCTGCGGCCACCAATGGCTGGCCGTGATGTTTGTTTTACCGCACGTAAAGCCGCTTTCACCCTGGAATTGGGTGGGCGGCTTTACGTGTTTTTTATCACAAAAAACTAGACTCGGGGACGTCCATTAAAAGTCTATTTTTCTAAAATAAGCAATAAATATAAAAAAACGACCATCAGACAGATGGTCGCTTTATATTAGATTTTAAAATAGACTTTTAATGGACGTCCCCGAGTCTAAAAAGAAAAACATACTCTCTTCACATACTTTCTCGAAGCCTTGACACGCGGATGCGGTTCGAAAATGTGGATAACGTTGCTGTTCTTCTCTTTCAGGCCGATACCTCTGTTGGGAACGAACTGACCCTTGCTCGAGGGAACCTGGATAAGCCATTCACCCTTGAGATTTCTGACAGCAGAATAAAATTCCGCAGCCTTCGGATACACCTTCAGCTGATATTCCGTGCCAGGAGTCACAACATCCTGAATGGGCTTTGCAAAAGCCGGATATTCCCGCTTAACGTATTCCAGGCTCATCTGAAGCAGCTCATGATTCTGCTTAAACCTGAAACATACGCCGAGCGCATAAGGGAATCGTGCACCAGCGGCGCGATTTTTGCCGAAATAAAAAAGTACGTGCTCCGTGGGAAGCTCAACTTTGCCGATAAATCGCTTATCTTTCGGAGCATCAGAGGGCATGAATACAGTAACGCCATCCTCGATATCACACCAAGTGATGACATCGATAATCTTGGCAGCGTCTTCAATCGAAAATGCCCGGCCAGACAGCTTTTCGATATCCTGAATAACCATTTTGGCAGCTTCCGCTCTTGCGAGCGAGTTCTTCATAAAATTCTGATAATTCTTGTCCATTTCGCTGTAATTCATCGTTGCAGCAAGTTCCATACTTATCCTCCTTGTTGTTAGTCATGGTGTATGAGTTTCTTATCTAATTAACCTCGGAAATTTCTTTCCAAAGATTAATTTAAAATGGATTAGGGCGCTGCACCGCAGCGCCCCAGGTAGTCGGTCCTTGTGACTTACGCCTTGGGAACAATCTCCCACTTGCCGTTCTGACGACTCCATTCGAAGCCGTCCGGCACAGCGTATTCCGGCGGAGTCATAGGCTGAATTGCCCACTTTCCATCCACCAGTTTCCACTCGTACCCGTCCGGCACAGCGTATTCCGGCTTCTGCATCTGAGCAACCGGAGGTTCCTCCTCGACAACCGGAGAGTCATCGTAGTCGTAGTCGTCATAGTCATCGTAAATCTCGTCATCCTCCTCAAACTCGTCCTCTTCGTAGTGCGAAGGAACTCGACGAGTCGTCCGCTTCGGAGACTTCCTGCTGTTCACGGCCCCCACAAGCCCGTTAAACAGGCCCGGAACGGACAGGTTGTTCAGGTAAGCGGCGATCGCCAGCACGATCGCAATCACCGCAACCACGGTCAGGCCGGTCAGGGAAGAACCCAGGATGGCCATGATATCCGGGAAGATCAGCCGCAGAGCCAAAAAGCCAACGCCCAAAATGAGCATCCACTTGTTGGAGGCTGCCATCGGGAGCTGCTTGGGCTTGCGGTTCTGCTGCTTACGAGCGGCGGTCGGTCGGGTGTTGCGAGCGGCGTTGTTGGACTTGGACCTAGCGTTGGACATATTTTTGTCCTCCTTCTATAAAATATTGGGTCTACCAAGTATTATTATACAGAAATTTATTCCAAAAGTCAACAAAAAGGTAACGTATTATGTCACATTACCTTCCGCTTATTATCGCCTTTATAAAACCACTTCCTAATGATTCGCATTTTACTATATCAATACCTAATTCATTCTTAACGTCATCTAATGTAAGATTATCCAAAAATATATCTGCATCATCTTTTAACATTTTCTGATCTATCACTAAATATTCGCCAATCTCTTTATCATTCAATCCTTTAATCAAATCTCCACCTGTAATTAAGCCTGTTACCGTAATTTCAGGTCCAAAGAAATGATTTTCTATTGCATAAACATTAATTTTTAAACCTTCAAAAGTCTGCTCTAATATATCCGCCTTTTCTCGAATAAACTTATACGCACTCTTACCAGTAGCGACAGAAACCGATTTCTCTATTTTTCTTGGTTTATATCTCATGAGTGATTTATTAAAATTCATTGTAAAATAAGCAAGTAAACCAATTCCATCTTCCAATTGCTCAAAATTACCATATCTAGATGAATCAGGAATTTCTCGCTCAGCTTTCACATAAAACTCATCCGCACAAAAAACTAAATTATCACCATATTGATTCTTAAACTTATATTGCCAAGCCTCGACTTGCTCTATTACTTTATCGGCAGAAACTTTATCAAAACCTGTTAGCTTATAAAGACCTTCCCTATACTTTGTAAGTCCAACTGGCACAATCGCTATAGATAATAAATTAGGATAAAATTCAGAAAGTTCTCTTATTGTTCTATCTAAAATCTCTCCATCATTTATACCTGGACACAAAACAATCTGAGCATTCACACCAATACCATGATCAGTTAAATATTTTATGTAATCTAGTATAAGTCCCGCATTCTTATTATTTAGCATCATCTTTCTAACTTCAGGATCTGTAGCATGTACAGATACGTTGATTGGAGACAAATGATAATTTATAATCCTATCTAAATCTTTATATCCAGAATTTGTAAATGTAACATAATTTCCTGTCATAAAAGAAAGTCTAAAATCATCATCCTTAAAAATTAAAGTTTCACGAACCTTAGGAGGTAATTGATCCATAAAACAGAAAATACACTTATTAGCACAACTTCTAGGCTTATCTATAAGCTGTTCTTCAAAAACCAAACCTAAATCTTCATTTTCTTCCTTTTCAATTTCGACATCCCATACTTCACCATCAGGTTTTTCGATAGTTACAACAACATATTCATCAAAAATTTGATATTTGTAATCCAATATATCCTTGATTTCAGTGTCATTAATTGACAACAAATAATCGCCAGCTTCAATTTCCATTTCTTCTGCAATTGAATCAGGTAATACGTCTTTTATAAGTATCTTTTTCATCACTTCACCTCCATCATTTATCAAGCTCAACAACAAAAAAAGCAACTTGATTAAGTTGCCTTAAATTGCTTTTATTAGTCGTTAGCTACTTCTTTCTCTTTTTTAGCTATTACTTCTTTACCATCGTAGTAACCACAATTTTTGCATACTCTGTGTGGTTGTACTGGTTCGTGACAGTGTGAACATTCAACAAAGCTTGGAGCTTCTAATTTCCATGTAGATCTTCTTAAACCAGTTCTAGCTTTAGACCATCTTCTTTTTGGTTGTGCCATTATATTTCCCTCCTCTAGGTCAATTTATTATTATTATAAGTGTGTTATTTCTATCTATCATTTAACGCATAAACCGCGATTTTTCAATGACTAGCTGAAAAAATACACTAAAACGACGTAACTTTCTAGTGTCAACGTATGAAATTATATCCTGTTTTATTTAATTTGTCAAGTATCTGATTAACTAATGCAAGTAATTTAAGTTAATACTTAGTCTAGTGGATAAAACTTAATTGTTGCTTCTGGAATTGCACCTTCATACCTTGGTTTTTCAATATTTAAGTCAAATGTAGCCAAAGGTTTGAAAGACTTACTCATAGTATTAGCTGTATAATTTGCATCCATCTGGGCCGAATCAGCCGTAGAAATTATAGTTTCTTCTACATTTCCAGCAGGTAAATATTTATTTTTTTTAAATCCAAAAGACATAAAAAATTTACTAAAAATATTGCCCATTAGTCATTCCCCTTTTCTTTTGTAATTTCTACTATATTCTATATGTATTTTTCAAATGTTTCAAGCTTTTTATTTCAAATCTTTGACTAAATCTTTAAATTTGTTGCCTCTTTCAACAAAATTTTTGAACATGTCAAAACTAGCACTTGCTGGTGAAAAGAACACTGAGTCTCCACTAACTGAGTTTTGAAAAGCTATTTTAACAGTTTCCTCAAGGGTTTCGCATTCAAATATAGGCAAATCAATTTCCCCACCACGTTCTTTTATTTCGTTAAGTGTAGCAGTTTTTATTTTTTCTTTTGTTTGACCCATAAGTATTAATATTTTAACGTGATCAACAATATATCTACCCATATCTGTATAATCTAGGTGTTTATCATAACCGCCCGCTATCAATATAACCTTATCTTTAAAACTAGCAAGTCCCGCAATCGTACGAGTTGGACTAGTTCCAATTGAATCGTTATACCATTTTACTCCGTCCAACTCTCTAATAAATTCGTTTCTATGCTCAACTCCTCTAAATGTTGTAAGGACGTTTTGAATAGACTCAATTGTAACTAAATCTTTAACTGCAGCTATTGCTGTACACGCGTTTTCAACATTATGCATACCTAAAAGCAAAATTTCATTTATATTTATTACCGAAATTTTTTCACTATTATCTATAATCTTGATTTCACCATCTTCAAGAGCTACACCCGCTGATATTTTAGATTTTGTAGAAAAAAATCTAACTGTACCTTTAGAATCATCAGCAAAATCATGTGTTATTTCGTTATCATAATTTAAAACTAAAACATCATCTGACTCTTGAAATTTAAAAATATTTTTCTTTGCCTCAATATATTCCTCATAAGATTTATGTACATCTAAGTGATTTGGCGATATATTTGTAACAACTGAAATATTTGGACTCTTTTCTAATGTCATTAATTGGAAACTACTAAGTTCCAAAACAACTATATCTTCCGGTTTCATTTCATCGATTCTAGCAAAAAGCGGTGTACCAATATTTCCGCCTAAATAACAATTATATCCTTCTTCAACCAACATTTTATATATAAGTGTTGTTGTTGTTGTTTTTCCATCACTTCCTGTAACAGCAATAATCTTTGACGGACATAGTTCTATAAGCATCTCGATTTCAGAAGTTAACCTAGCCCCTCTTTCTATTTCCTTTTGAATAGCAGGAAAATCAGGTCTCATTCCTGGTGTTCTAAAAATAATATCATATCCATGTAAATTGTCTAAATAATCTTCACCAAGTGAAAAATTAATTCCTTGCAATACATATTCTTCTATCAACGCTTTTCCAAGTTCTTCTTCTGTTTTTTTATCAAATACAGTTATATTTACGTCTAAATCAAGTAAATATTTAATGAGAGGGGTGTTACTAACACCCATTCCCATTATAGCAACATATTTGCCTTTTATGCTTTCTTTAAACTCTTCTAGCTTCTTGTTGATATACATTAAATCACTCTCCATTACTAATCACCTAAACAAATTCCAATTCGTCTAGCGGTTTTTACCCAATCACCATCTAAATCAACAGTTTTAATATTTGAAGATTCCTCTCCAATTTTTGTATCTTTACCTGCAACTTCATCTAGTGATACATGTGTTATCTTGCCATCTAACAAGGTTACCATTTCATTAAATTTACCTTCAATTGCAAGTTGCATAGCCATTGAACCATACTCTGTTGATAATATTCTATCATACGGTCCTGTGTTTCCGCCTCTTTGTAAATAACCAAGCATTGTACTTCTAGCCTCTATTCCCGTCAATCTTTCAACTTCTTTAGCAACATAATCTCCAGCACCACCAAGTCTAATCTTATCTGGACTATCACTAACTGTTGATTTAACTGTTAACTCACCACCAAGTGGCTTTGCACCTTCTGCAACTACTATTATACTGTAATTTTGTCCTCTATCTTTTCTTTGGTTTATTTTCTCAACAACTTTATTCAAGTCGTATGGTATTTCTGGTATTAATATAGTATCAGCACCACCAGCAATTCCAGCCGCAAGAGCAATCCATCCTGCATATCTACCCATTACTTCAAGAATAAGAACTCTACCATGTGATTCAGCGGTAGTTCTAATTCTATCAATTGCTTCTGTAGCAACTTCTACAGCTGTATAAAAACCGAAAGTTGTATCAGTATGCGGAACATCGTTATCAATAGTTTTTGGAACACCAATTACATTAATTCCTCTTCTAGTATAATCCCTTGCAGATTTTAACGAACCATCTCCACCAATAATAATTAGGCAATCATATCCGTCTTTTTTTAATCTTTCAGCAATCTCTACTGATTTGTCAACATACTCTATTTCACCATTTTCGTTCTTTACAGGGATAGCAAATGTGTTTGTTTTATTGTTAGAACCTAAAATTGTTCCACCTTTTGAAATAATTCCATTAGTAATTTTAGGGTCCAATTTTATATATCTATTTTCTAGAAGACCTTTGTAGCCCTCTAAAAAACCATATGTTTCAACACCTGCATACTCAGCAGTCTTTACAATACCTCTAATAACTGCATTTAATCCTGGGCAATCGCCTCCAGCTGTAATAACGCCAACTTTTTTTACCATAATAATACTTCCTCCTTATTTTTTCTTAAGCATTTTTATTCTTCTTCCCACCAAAATGGTTCATCCTCGCCATTATCTTCTTCATAATAATTCTCTTCAAATTCACCACTATCTATATAGCCTTCCCAACCATCTGGATATGTATGTGTTATATAATTTCCATTTTCATCTTTAGCACAGTAATGTGCTTCGCAATAGTCAAATGGAACTTCAAACTCATAATCTTTCGGTAAAGATTTTGGTGGTTCTTCGTATTTTCTATCAATAAATACTTTTTCAACAGTTGTGTTTAAACTTAAACATGTTGGATTTGCAAGTAATCCTGACTCTGCACAAACTGGTGTAAGCACATGTATTGTACATTCTTCTGTTGGTAGATATTCTTTATTAAAAAATTCGTTAACTGTTCTATCTCCTCTTGGATCAGCTCTACATATATCAGTTGCAAGTAAGCCTGAATCTGCACAAACCGACGCAGTTACAACACCTGACGGTTTTGTAAAATTCTTCTTTTCTAAATTTTTATGAACTTCTTGCATTACAGCTTTCCATATTTTAGCCGCAGGATTTCCTGATGCATTTACTGTTTTTTGTTCATCATATCCTACCCAAACAGAGGCTACATAATAAGGTGTATAACCAGCAAACCATCTATCCATAGAATCATTTGTAGTACCAGTCTTTCCTGCTACAGGCATACCATTTGGAAGTGCCGCTGAACTACCTGTTGCATTAACACCTGTAACAACATCTCTAAGCATACTAGTAACAATATACGCAGATTCTGGTGAAATTACTTCTCTTAATTCACTAACTTTTTCAATCAAAACCTCTTCATTTCTGTCAACCACTTTTGTATATAATTTAGGTTCCAAATAAATTCCACTATTAGCAATAGCACCATACGCAGCAGCGTGTTCATATGGAGATATTCCTTTTGTTAGACCTCCAAGTGCTAGTGCTCCTGGATATACATCTCTTGAATCGTTTATAGATGTTATTCCGAACTTTTTCAAATATGTTATAGACATATCTGAACCAACTGTCTCAAAAGCTTTAGCAGCAATTATATTACTTGAAACCTCTATAGCTTTACGAACTGGTGTTAAACCTCTGTATTGTGAATAACTATTATGAGGTGTCCAATAGTTTATTCCTACCTTAAACGTTGTCGGAATGTCATCGAAAGTCGTAGCAGCAGTAAATGTGCCTGAATCAATTCCTGGTGCATATACTGCTAATGGCTTTATTGTAGAACCAGGCGCCCTGTATGTCATTGTGGCACGATTTAGTCCTCTAAGTACTGTTTTTTCACCAGTACCTCCAATTAGTCCCACAACATTTCCTTTACTATAATCAATTATTACCATCGCAGATTGTAATTCAGGATCATATTCTCCGGTACGAAGTTTAAAGTAATTTTGGTTTTGATACACATTTTCCATTATATCCTGAATTTCTGGATCTATCGTTGTATATATTTTTAACCCGTTTGAATATATCATCTTTTGCGCCATAATCGCCGTAACGCCTTTTTCTTTTTGTAAATCTTTTGAAAGTTGGTCTACCAAGGCATCAACGAAATACGTATTACTTGACGAAGATTCAAGAGTACCTTTTTCATAAACTAACTCTTGAGCTTTTGCTTCTTCATATTCTCCAGATGAAATATAGCCACATTCAAGCATCTTACCTAATACAAGCTCTTGTCTCGCTTTGGCTTTATCAGGATAATTCCATGGATTTCTACCTTCCGGTGACTGCGCAAGCCCCGCAATAAGCGCCGCTTCAGCAATTGTCAAATCACTTGCTGGTTTATTAAAATATGTATATGATGCTGTTTCTACACCATATGCACCGTCACCCAAGTAAATAATATTCATATATAATTCAATTATTTGATCTTTGGTTAGCCATTGTTCAACTTGAATTGCCCTAACAATTTCTCGAGCTTTTCTTTGCCAACTACGATCATCATCTTTCGTGACTTTCTTTATCAATTGTTGTGTAATTGTACTTCCACCAAAATCAGAATTACCTGTTGTAATAAATTTTACAATCGCTGCACCAGTACGTTTTATATCAATTCCAAAATGAGTTTCAAAACGCTCATCTTCTATCGATATAAAAGCTTTTGGCAAATACGGAGACATTTCATCTAAAGATGAATAAAATCTATTTTCTGAATTGTATAAAGTGGCATATTCATTCCCATTCTTGTCATAAATAACCGTTGTGAAATCACTGATTTCAAAATCAGCTCTAGACAAAGAACCTGCACCATTAAGTATTGCCGCAATTGCCCCAACAGCCAATCCTATTCCTACTAAAAATAAAAACAAGAACACTAATAAAACTATTTTCAGAATTTTATGAGACTTTTTTTTCTTTGATTTCTTTTTTCGCTTCTTACTATCATTTGAATTTTCTTTATTTGGCATCGTTTCGCCTCCTATAAAAATTTACTCAATTCATTATATAATACTAAACTCTAAAAGTAAATATGAAGAAAAATCAAAAGAAATCATCCGATGATGTATAAACTAGTGCACCATTTTTTATCAATTCATTAACCCCTTGACTAGAATACGAATTAATATTTCCGTGGAACTGCATATACATTTTTTCCCTGTTCTAATGCCAAATCTACCGTTATTAATGCACCACTTCTATGTGCAGCTTCAACAACAATTAAACCATCAGATAAGCCACTAATAATACGATTTCTAGCTGGAAAATTCATCGCGTTTGGCTTTGTTCCAACTACATATTCAGACAAAACTAACCCCTCTTCTTCAATTTTTTTACATAATCTAAAATTTTCTAATGGATATACTCTATCTAGTCCAGTTCCCACAACTGCAATAGTTTTTCCTTTAATATCTAACGCCCCTTTATGTGCCTCAGCGTCAATTCCTTGTGCCAAACCACTAACAACTGTATATCCTTTTTTTGCCAAATCTTTTCCAATTTTAAACGATGTCTCTTTTCCATATGTACTTGCATTTCGTGATCCAACTATGCTTACACAATTAGTATTTGCAAGTTCAATTTTTCCTTTATAAAACAATGTAATTGGTGGATTATAAATGTTTTTCAGAGCTTTTGGATAATTTTTCTCCCAAATACTTATTTGAAAAACGCCATTATCTCTCATATATTTAGCCATTTTCGAAATTAGAATTTCATCTTTATTTTTTAATATGTTTTCAGTTATTTTTTCTCCAATTCCTTCTGTATCCATTAAATCTCTTTTACTTGCCTTATATATCGCTTCTGGATCTTTAAATTTTCTAAGTAACGCTTGTAAACGAACACTTCCCAAATTTTCAAGTGTTGCAAGCCATAACCAATAATTCATAAAACCTCCCGTTTGTCCACAAAAAAGAGATACGAATCTTGTAAAAGTATCGTATCCCCCTCATATTTTAAATTTTATTTATGTTGATTTTCGTATGCCTTTATTACATTCCCCATTAACGTAATAATTGTCATTGGTCCTACGCCACCTGTAACTGGTGTAATATAACTACACTTTTCTTTTACGTTTTCGAAGTCAACATCACCAATTAGTTTTTTTGTTTCTGTTAATCTATTAATTCCAACATCTATAACAACAGCCCCTTCTTTAACCATATCTGCTGTTATAAACTTTGGATTTCCTATCGCCACAACCAATATATCTGCTGTCTTAGTTATCTCGGCCAAATTCTTAGTTTTAGAATGACACACTGTTATCGTGCCATTGGCATTTAACAAAAGTTGTGCCATAGGACGTCCAACAATATTGCTTCTACCAATAACTACACAATTCTTTCCTGTAACATCTATATTATATTCTTCAAGCAATTTCATAACTCCAACAGGTGTGCACGCTGCAAAGCACTCTTGACTTTGTGCAAGTCTACCAACATTTATCGGATTAAATCCATCAACATCTTTTTCTGGAGCAATATTTTCAAAAGCTTCTATGATATTCAAATGATATGGAATTGGACTTTGAAGTAATATACCATTTATTGATTCATCAGCATTCAATTTTTTTATTAAATCTATTAATTCTGTTTGTTCAATAGTTTTATCCAAATGATATTCGGTGAAATTAATGCCTAACTCTTCACACATTTTCCTTTTTAATTTAACATATATTTCTGAAGCCGCATCATCTCCAACTCTAATAACAGCTAGTGAAGGTTTTGAATCTAAAAGTTTAACTTTCTCTTTCAATTCAACCCTAAGTTTTTGAGCAACTTTTTTACCATCAATTAATTCCATGTTTGCACTCTCCTATCTTTTGTTTATTTACTTTTTAAAAGAAAAATACTTTAATCAAAATTAGTAATCCAAAAACAATTCTATATATAGCAAACACCTTAAAGTCTCCTTTTTGCAGATATTTAAGCAAAAATTTAATAACTAATATTCCTACTATAAAACTAGCAAATATACCTGCAAAAAACGGTATGCTAAATATGAATTCACCCTTCAGCAATTTAAGTAATGTTGCAGCAAGTACAATCGGTGCAGAAAGCATAAAAGAATATTTTGCTGCAGACTCTCTTTTAACCCCCATCATTCTTGCTGTAGTCATTGTAATACCTGAACGAGAAACACCTGGTATAAACGCAAGTGCTTGTGAAAAGCCAATTAAAAATGTTTGTTTCAAAGTCATATCTTTATATTCTACTTCCGACTTAGCCTTTTTATCCACGAAATATAATATTACACCCATTATCATTAGCGCAAAAGCTATAACAGAAACCACAACTTTAATTCCTCTCGTTTCAAGAAACAAATCCAGCTTATCATCTAAAACAAAACCAATAAGGCCACCAGGAATTGTTGCTAAAACGATATACCAAAACATTTTACCTTCAAATGTTTTTTCTTTTTTTACAACATTTTTATATGCACCAACTAACAAATTTATCCAATCTTTAAAGAAAAATATTCCTATTGCAAGTAATGTACCTGCATGCAAAGCTACATCAAAAGCACCAATATCTTCTACATTCCATATAAGCCACGGTAACACTGTTAAATGCGCCGAACTTGATATTGGAAGTAACTCCGTAAGTCCTTGAACAATTCCTAAAAATATTGCTTGCAATAATGTAACATTCATCTAAAATTATCCTCCTTAGTCATTTGAGTTGAATTTATCCATAAAATTAAATTCAATTTCTTCTTCCTTAACATCTTGTATTTCTATATCATCCATATTCACACTTACAACTTCTTCTTTTTCATACTCATGCTCATACTCTTTTTTTACTTTCTCATCTATCGCTTTTTCAAGTTTCATTTGCGCTTGAGAAACCATATGAACACCTGTCAAATAATCCTTTATATCCTTAAATAATGGTTCTTTCTCCGCTTTATAACGATAACTTGGTTCTATTTCAATTGCATATTCTATGTATGAAATTGCTTCAATTTCGCTTGCTTTTAAAATACAAATTTTTGCAAGTTGATAATATGATTTAGCAGCAATCTCCTTACTTTGTGCTGCACTTTTAAAAGCTTCTGTTGCTTCGTCTAACTCTCCTCTTAATAAGTGTATTTGACCAATACTAAAATATGCCTCAAATAATGTAGGTTCAAGTTCGATAGCTTTTTTATAACACTCTAAAGCTTCATTAAAATCTCTAAGCTCCGTCCTAACAATACCTAAACTATAATAAAGTTGATAATTATCAGGCGCATATTTTATAGCATCTTGATAAACATGAATTGCTTCATCATATTTATTCTGAGCACATAATACCAAAGCCAAAAGCTCTGAAGCTGGTGTATAATCTGGCTTTATTCTTAGTGCATTATCTAGAACAACTTGTGCATCACTTTTCTTATTCAATTCATTAAATATAATACCTATTTCATAATATGATTTATAATCATTTCTATCAAGTTCAACCGCTTTGGCAAATCTATCGAAAGCTGTTCGCCTATCGCCTATTGCATTATATGAATCTGCCAATTTTACGAATACACTAGCATTATTTGGGTTTCTATCAGCTGCTTTTTTATAAAAGTCAATCGCCTTATTATGTTGCAATCTTCTTGTATAAATATCACCCATTTTTATTAATAAAAATTCTTCTAAATCGATTTTCAAATATTCCAATATAAATAAAAATGCCGGAACCAATATTGATGTTATAAATATAAAAGCTTGAATTGCATAGTTCGGATACACCCCTTTAAATAATGACGAAATTTGAATTAAAATCGACATCACTTGAAATCCTAAAAACACAATGTAAAATGTACCTTTAGTTTTTACGTACTTATTAGCAGTATACGCTATAAGCGCTATACATAAACAACTATAAACAATTCTTTCTATAAACATCTTTCTTGCTTCCTTTCAAATAACTTACTTCTTTATGAATATTAAATATATTGATTTTTATTTTTCAAATTTTTCTTTATATAATCTTTTACATTTTTCTATACATTCTTTAGCAGCTTCTGCACCCGCCATTTCTTGAATAGCTGTAGTTTTTCCCTCTAACACCTTATATACTTCAAAAAAATGTTTCATTTGTTCAAAAACATGTTTTGGCAATTCCGAAATATCGTTATATACAGACAATGTTGGCTCTTTAATTGGAATTGCAATTATTTTTTCGTCATTCTCATTGTTATCTATCATGTTTAACATGCCAATTGGATAACATTCAACTAATGTAAGCGGTAATATACTTTCTTCACTCAAAACTAAAACATCTAACGGATCGTTATCTTCTGCATATGTTCTAGGTATAAAACCATAATTAGCAGGATAATGAGTTGCGGTATATAAAACCCTATCTAACTTTAGTAAACCTGTTTCCTTATCTAATTCATATTTATTCTTGTTTCCTTTCGGAATTTCAACAACTGCTGTAAACTTCTCAGATGTTATTCTATCTGGATTAATATCATGCCAAATATTCATTTTAATGTTCCTCTCTTTGCAAATTTTCTCTCTATTATTGTCCTATTTTATACCATGAAACTTAGAAATGTCTATACGTTTAGGAAATATATTTTCTTGCTATATTCTCAATATTTATATATAATTATATCATTATGAGAAAACTAATTGTCGAAAAAAGTAATAGAAGATTAATTGATTATCTTCAAGATAAATTTAATAAATTAAAAAAAGGTGCAATTTATAAAGCATTGAGAAATAAGGATATCCGTGTAAATGGTGTCAAAGTTAACGAAAATGTTTATTTAAATGCTGGTGATGAATTGACTGTTTATATCAGTGATGAAATATTATTTGGAGGTTTTACATTAACTTCAAAACACATTGTTTATGAAGATGATAATATTTTAATTATCAATAAGCCACAAAATATCCTAGTCATTTCTGAAGAAAATGATATTGGCTTAGATAAGCTTGTTTATGATTATTTGAACGCACCTGCTTTTCCATGTCACAGACTTGATAGAAACACTTCAGGTCTTATTATCTTTGCCAAAAATCACGAGTACGAAGAAGCAATGTTTACGCTTATAAAAAATCATGGATTAAGAAAACTGTATAGATGCAAAGTTTATGGCAAACCCGTTCAAAACAAAGCAACTCTCACTGCTTACCTATTCAAAGACAGCAAAAAAAGTACAGTTATTATTAGTGATGAAAAAAAATCAGGTTACTCTGAAATTATTACAAAATATAGCGTTTTAAAATCAAACCCTGATAATACAACAGAACTTGAAGTTGAGCTTGTTACTGGAAAAACGCATCAAATACGTGCACATTTAGCCCATATCGGTTTACCAATAATAGGCGACGGAAAATATGGAATTAACGAAATAAATAAACAATTCGGTGTATCATGGCAACAATTACAAGCTTATAAAATTATATTTACTAACGCGAATGGAATATTAGAATATTTGAACGATAAAGAATTTAGTATTGAATAAAAAAAATGGAATAAGACAATAAAAAAAGTATTGTTTTTAAGCTTCAGACAACTCATTATTCATTGGAAACATAATGCAATAAAAATGAGAACTCTGCAAAAAACAATACTTTTTTATTAATTTTTTGTTTGGTTAATTATTTTATTTATTCGCTCTACAGGCAAATATAAATCAACAGGAACATAGGCTCTATTTGCAAACAAACAAGCTAGTATTGAAATTAACATTCTAACTGATTTATGACCATATATAATAACAGGCTCTGTTCCTTCATTTTCAAGTGCCATAGCTAACTTCATTGCACTGTCATTTATTTCTTTATATGGAATATTCTAAAATATTTTTCGCCTTCTTTTCTGAAGTGATGGTTTTCTTCAACTAACTTATATCTACATGGAAATGGTCTTTCACTTCTAAGTTCACCGCAGACTTCACCATTTTCAACCCATACTAGTATTTGAACAGTTTGATCTGTATTGTTTTTAAAACGATAGTCTACATTGTTATACCAAACCGAAGTACCTGTACCAAAAGGTACTCTGCGCCTTTCATCAGGAAAAAGTGCATCTGAATGATGATGAAGTTCAGTCACTTCAAGAGGACTATTTAAAACAAGCCAATGGACCATATTAGCCATCTGACATAGACCACCTCCTATGCCCGGTCTAAAGCCACCACCACGCATAATGACCAAACCTTCTTTATAACCATATTTAGCTTTCGATGGACCTACTGTTTTCCAAAAGGAAAAAGTTTCGCCGGGTTTAATGATAATTTCATTTATCTTATTACAAGCACTATATTAGGCAATTCTTCCTTACTTTTATTTTTTGCTATTTTCTCACCAGAAAAGATATCTTTTATATTTCTAACCAATATTTCTTTCTTCTCGGATATTTTGTAACATGTTGGATTTATATCACAAAACAGCTTTCTTCCCACGTTTGTTCTTCCTTTATTATTTCATTTCAAACGTTTTCCAAGGTCCTACTTTTCTAGGATAAACATTAAACTTCATAATTTCGTCTTTAGTTGGATGTTTAAATTCTAATTCATACGCCCATAATGCAATTTGAACTCCCGGATTACTCTTACCATACTTTTGATCACCAACCAAAGGATGTCCTGAATTTGCAAATTGAACTCTTATTTGATGATGCCTTCCTGTCTCAAGATTTATTTTCACAAGTGAAACGTCTTCATGTTCTTCAATAACTTCATAAGTAAGTCTTGCAAGTTTTGCACCTTTTTTATCTTTCGAAACAACTCTGCTCTTATTTAAAGCTTCATCTTTAAACAAATAATCCTCTAATGTTCCAGCTTTATTTTCAAATTTTCCTTCTACCACAGCTAAATATTTTTTCGAAAAATCCTTAACACGTATTGATTCAGAAAGTCTTGAAGCAGCTTTTGAAGTTCTTGCAAAAACCATAATTCCACCAACTGGTCTATCAAGTCTATGGACTAATCCCAAGAATACTTCACCAGGCTTATTATATTTTTCTTTTATATATGATTTTATAAGCGTAAGCATATCTTCATCGCCTGTTTTATCTGCTTGCGAAGGGATATTACAAGGCTTTTCAACAACAATTATATGATTATCTTCATAAATAACATTTAACATTATATACTCTCCCAACGACCAAAAATTCCACATGGTAATATCATTTCACTGTCTTTCATTGGCAAACCAACTTCACCACATGTAACTTTACCTTTTTTCTTAATTGTCATTTTCAATACATTGGCAAGAATTGTTGGCGATAAACCTGTTGTATATGAATTAATCAAGAAAAATAATGGTTCACCAGATAATATTTGCGTGCACAATTCTACTAACATATATAAACTTTCTTCAATATTCCAAACTTCACCATTTGCACCACGTCCATATGATGGAGGATCCATAACTACTGCATCATATTTGTTTCCTCTTCTTATTTCTCGTTGAACAAATTTAATAACGTCATCGATTATGAATCTTATTGGTCTATCAGCAAGCCCTGATGATGCAACATTTTCTTTTGCCCAAGCCGTCATACCTTTTGATGAATCAACGTGACAAACTGACGCACCAGCTGCAGCACATGCTACTGTTGCTCCGCCTGTATATGCAAATAAATTCAAAACTTTTATAGGACGCTTTGCATCTTTAATTTTTCTCATCATAAAATCCCAGTTAACTGCTTGTTCTGGGAAAAGTCCTGTATGCTTAAACCCCATCGGTTTTAAATTAAAAGTCAAATCTTTATATTTAATTTGCCATGCTTTTGGAACATTTTTTATATACTCCCATTCGCCACCACCAGATTTACTTCTGTGATAATGTGCGTTAGCCTTTTTCCAAAGAGCTGGTTTTGATTTATCCTTCCAAATTATTTGAGGATCTGGTCTTATCAAGACTATATTTCCCCATCTTTCAAGCTTTTCTCCGTTTGCCATATCAAGTATTTCGTAGTCATTCCATTTGTCCGAAATTATCATAAATATTTCCTCCATTACATATTTTTAATCAAGGTGATTAGATGTTATATTGTTTATTTATAAATTTTAAAAAATGTTTATTTATGCTTATTGTGCTAACTATCATGTTTTTTGTTATATTTTTCTCTAATAGTAATTATTTAATCGCACAAGAAGCTTTTAAAATGTGGGCAACCAAAGTTATCCCTTCACTTTTTCCATTCCTCATATGTATAGATCTATTAAAACGTACTCCATTTTTACAATTAATAAGTAAGGTTTTGACACCAATAATGAAACCACTTTTTAACGTTTCTGGTTACGGCGCCTTTGCACTATCTATGGGACTTGCATCAGGCTACCCAACCGGAGCAAAGTTAACCTCCGAACTTTACATTGACGAAAAATTTTCAAAACAAGAAGCCGAACGATTACTTGCCTTCACTAATACTTCCGGACCTTTATTTATTATAGGAACTTGTGGAATTGGGATGTTTAAAAGCAGCCAAATTGGCTCGTTATTACTTTTGGCTCATATTTTAGGAGCAACTACAGTTGGAATACTATTTAGAAAGTATCATTCCGAAATCAATCCGGCTAAGATTATACCACAAAAATTGGAAGAAATAAACACTTCAGAGACTTTAAACACAAAAAATTTAGGGAAATTTGTCGGACTTGCAATTCAAAATAGCTTTTCGACATTAATTTTAATCGGTGGATATATTGTTTTCTTTGCAATAATCTGTAATATTTTATTAAAAACAGGGATTATTACTGCAGTTAGCCGATCTATATCCATATTTTTAATAAATAGCGATTTATACACAAAATACATTGAAGCATCTATTTGTGGCCTTTTAGAAGTCACAAATGGCATAAGCATGATTTCTGCACTTGGAACTAGTACTTTCACAATCTGTCTTTCTGCCTTTGTTTTGCGGATTTGGCGGATTATCAATACTTATGCAGACATGTAGTATCATTTCAGATAGTGGATTATCTTTAAAATCATATTTTTATGGTAAATTACTACATGGAATTATATCAATGATTTATACATATTTCTTTTTGGTAATAGGTTAAGCAAGAGGGACGGGCTTTTTGGGGAAAAGGAACCTTCCTAATTTCCCAAAAAGCCCGTCCCTTCCACTAAAGCAACCTTCCCAAATATCCATTTGGTTCTATTTCTTTATTTGGTGTAATCAACATTAAATTATCTTTCTCTTCTATTACATAATCAGCTGCAGGGATTAACACTTTTCCATCTTGCTTTTTCACACATACTATATTAATTCCATATTTAGCTCTTACATTTAATCTATTTAATGCTGCTCCAATCCACTCTTTTGGCGTTTCTATCTCTACTACACTATGTTCTTTTCCAAATTCCACTCTTTCAATTATGCTTTTATGCATTAATGATTTTGCAATTCTTACACCTGCATCCTTTTCTGGTTGTATTACTTTATCTACTCCAATCATATTAAGCAAACTTGTATGCTTTTTATCCCTTGATTTAGCGATTATATATGGTATATTCAACTCTTTTAACGTTAAAGCTATCATTAGACTTGATTCTATATTATCGCCTATACCTATTATCGCTACATCGAATTCACGTATTCCTAGTTTTCTTAACGCTTCTATGTCTTCTGCATCCACTCTTGCAGCATGTGTAACATATTTTGAAGCTTCATCCACAAGCTCGCTTGATTCATCTATAGCCATTACTTCTACATCATATTTGGACAATTCTTTTGCTACATTCATTCCAAATTTTCCAAGACCTATTATTAATATTTGTTCTTTATCTTTTTTCATTTCTAACCTCCATTTAATCTATAATAATCTGTATTTTGATAATACATTATCCAACAATTACATCTTCTTTAGCATACACTATTTCGTCATGTTCCTTCGGTCTACCTATCATAAAAGCTACTGCTGTAGTTATTGTTCCTACTCTTCCTAAATACATCAATAATATTATATTACAAATTCCAATTGTATTCATATTAGCAATCGCTCCTGCAGAAAGTCCAACCGTTGCTATTGATGATACTACGTCAAAGGCTATCTCTAAAGATGAGATATTTGGACTTATATTACATGATATTATTACGATTGATATATATGATATCAAAAACATAACAAAGAATACAGCACATGCTTTTTCGAAAATATCTTTGTTTATCGTTTTCTTCATAATTGTTACATGTTTCTTGCCATTAATTATCGAAATGATTCCATATATGATAACTAATAATGTAATTGTTTTAACACCTCCGGCCATACTTCCTGGTGCGCCTCCGACAAACATAAAAAATAGCATAAGAAGTTTAGTGGTTGCTTGTAAATCTTCCATTCCTACAGTAAAGAATCCCGCAGTTCTCGCCGTCGCCGATTGAAAACTCGAAACTAAAATCTTATCTTCTAATGCCATGTTTCCTATTGTTAATTCATTATTATTTTCTAAGATTAAAAAGCTTATTGTTCCCATAACAAACAATGTAATTTGCATTATCAAAACCAATTTTGTATGGAGACTAAATTTTCTTACAGCTCTTCTAAGACTTGTTTTCTCACGAATTGCTTCACCTATACATTTGGCTATATCGTCCCATACTAAAAATCCAAGTCCACCAATCATAATTAATGCAATTAATGTAATATTAACCGTTTTATCAAGGGCAAAAGGAACTAAACTTTCTCCCTTAAAAATATCAAATCCAGCATTACAAAATGCCGATACAGAATGAAATAGTGCAGTAAACATTCCGTTTGGCTAAACCAAACTCTGGAACCGTTTTAGTTGCTAGTGCAAGTGCTCCAAGTAGTTCAAAAATAAGAGTATATTTTATAATTTTTTTCAGTAACTTTACTACACCTTCATAATCACTTTTGCTTACAGTCTGACTTATTAAAATTCTATTTTTTAATGTAATCCTCTTACCCGCTATCATTAATATTAAGGCGATTATAAGCATAAAACCAAGCCCGCCTATTTGTATTAAAAACATTATCACAATTTGACCAAACAGTGTAAACGTAGACTCAACATCTACCGTTGAATGTCCCGTAACACACGTAGCAGAAGTAGCTGTAAATAGCGAATCCAAATATGATAATTCACCATTATGTGCTATCGGAAGCATTAACAATACGCTACCAATAAAAATTGTAACAAAAAAACCTAAAGCTATTATTTGTGTAGATGATAATTTATTTTTTAATTTCATTTGTGCCTCCAAAATTTAATATATCCATTATTATATTTCATTTAACAAAAATGGACAAGTGGGACGGAGCCACTTGTCCATTTTAATTATATGAAATTATACTTCATAGTCATCTTCTCCCTCTAAGAAAAAATGCTTCTGGATATGCTCAGGAACATGAAATATCAACGATTTCGGAACATTCAACCCACAATGTTCAATCTTCGGAAACCAGAATGAGAAGTCATTCTTCTCAGGCGTGAGCATATGCGCATATTCATCATATGCATATGCATCATACTTCATCAATTCATCAAGACAATTCCGGCATATCTGACCAAACCGAGACACTTCACCCCCACTAAGAGTAATCTCCGGTTTCAAAACACAGTTACAAAGTTCACATCGCTTCTTATCCATATGTCATCCTCCTTCATTCTGCAAAATTCATTTTAATCTTGCTAGTTGCAGTGCTTTCCAACGAAAAAAAATTATACAACTCATGGTATTTTATTGTCAATCAAATTTAAAATTTACATAATTCAAAAAGTGTGATATAATGTTGCCGACTAAAAGGTCATAGTTTTTCCAAATAAACGGTCGTTTTTTTGACTGTGAAAAATGAAAGGAGTATGTGCATGTAGCGACGTAATTACAACCATAGCCTCTCTGTTCACCACTCGACTTATTTACACTATTGGTTATGACACACAACTGGAGGTTTTTTATGAATAAGCGTTCCGCTTTTCTCAAAATCCCGCGTGAACTTCTGAAGAAGTTCATTATCCTGGCTCTGATCAATCTCGCTTTTGGCCTTATGATGGACGCTGGTTCCTTCCTCTTGCAGTTTAGCAAGAATGCGATGATTGAAGGGCATGTAGTTCTTTCCCTGGTGCTCATTTCGCTTCACTACGTGAAGTTTCCTCTCGAGAACTTTACTCGAACCTTTGTTGAAGAACGTGAAGATATCTTCAGAGAACACAAGGACATTTTCCTGACCAAAAATGCAGCCGATGTTCTACTTCGTGTTAAGGGAAAAGTCCAGCACCGAAATGAACTGCAAGGCTTCGACGAGAAGATGCCTTCGAGTAAGATTCTCAAGACATGTCGCGAATTCCTCGCAAACACTTGGGAAATCCGTACGTTTTTACTCAGGAACGGCATCGACATTGTTTCTGCCGTTATTATGTTCATTGGTCTTTTGGCAGTGTCAACTCTTGAAGTTGAACACACTGGCATCTTCATCATTCTGGTCATCGTTTCTTCTGTCTTCGAGTTGCTCTTCTGCAACATCAGACTGAAAACGCGAAATACTTATCGCAATCAGCAGAGAAAAGCTCGAATGATTACTGAAGAAGCACGACAGAATATCATGCTACTTGAGCCCATAAGCAATGAGCATGCGCTCTTTATCACCAACAACTACGTTGATGCAAGCCAAAAAAGCTTCTTACTGCAACGAACCGTTCAAAAACGTATCAATCTTATTCGTACGGTCAGCAACCTTACTACAAGCTTCTTCACACTCTCACTTCTCGCCCTCAAGATTTGGGAAGTTGGTTTTGCGAATGTGAACCTTGAGACTCTGGTCAGCGCAATTTCGTTGGTCACAATTTATTCTCAATTCACTCGTCGAATCAGCGGTTTTATTTACATTGGCGATAATTGGCGTGAAATCAAGGAAGAACGTAAGGTTTATGAAAATGACTTTGACAACATCTTCACGGTTTACGAAAAGCAAACCGAAAACGATGACCTCGAAGCTACTCGACTGTCGAGACTCTCTCTGCCCGCGTTCCGTGTCACCTATGCGTCAACGAACGGCAACCAGCCTTTCGAACTCATTTCAAGCGATGTTATCAGCATGAAGCCTGGTGATTTTGCTGTTCTCACTGGAACCACAGGTTCCGGCAAAAGCACTCTCATCAAGATGCTTACTAGCAATCTTCACTTTGATGGTTTCATCTTGAACATCGAGAAAGAAAAAGAAGGGAACACTAAGTCTATCCTTCATCAGGACAAAACTATGCTCGGTTCCAACTCTGTCTTGAAAGAAATCACGCTCGGCAAGGCTGATTATGACCGCGAAAAACTTCTCCAGATTCTCTGTGGACTGCATCTGTATCAGGAAATCAGCGAAAAGACCGATAATGTCTTCGCTTTCCTGGACAATAGTGGTACCGATCAGTATTCGAGCGGCCAGGTTCAGCGCCTCTCGCTAGCTCGTACACTGATGAACCTTGATGACACAGTTCAGATTGTTGCGTTCGATGAAGCAACCAATAACCTTAACGATGAAATTGGTCTTCAGGTCCTTCGCTTCATCAAAGAAATGTGCACTGACAAGGTCGTACTCTTCGCGACGCATCAGACGAACATTGCCTATGAAGTTGCAACCATGCACTTGCACTTCGAACACTCCGAAAACGACATGAGTTATCATGTCAACATGGTATAACCTTTATGAGCAGCCTCTCACCTTTTTTGGTGAGAGGTTTTTCTTGTCTTTTTATATCAAATTATGTATTATTAAATAATAGTTATATATAAAATTACTAAAGAGGTTTAATTATGAAAAATAAAAATTTCAAAATATTAATTAGTTTAATTATTGCTTTTTTAACATTAGTTTTTATTCACGAAATTAATGTTAAAAATATTCATAACATACATGAAGAAAACACCCCTGACGTTGGACTTCCGTCAGACGATGTACTTTTTGTTTTTTCATCTGGTGATAATTCTGGTGACAGTTCTGGCGATAATTCTTCCGATGATTCCGAATACACTTTCGAGAACAAATCAAGTGATGATTTTAGCGTTAAATCGGGCGATAGTTCGGATCCTAACTCCGGTGATGAAAGTGTTAAAGAACAACCTTCAATTGTTGTGCCTGAACTTCCTCACACTTATCAAATACAAACAAGTAATGGTACCTCCTATTTAAACGATTTATATTTAGATAGTTCGGATACTTACAATCAAGTCGATGGGGTTACAACATTTAGAGGAAATAACTATCGTGACAGCGCTTTTTTTGGTTCACTAGATGTTACAGAAAAAACTTTAACTAAAGTTTGGACTAATACAATTGGTCAAACTGATAATTGGACTGGTGTAGGTTGGAACGGTCAACCCGCTATCATTAAATGGGATTCTGAAACACAAAAACAAATGAATCTATATGATGAATTTAAGGAAAAAGAAAATTTTGTCGAAGTTATATACGGAGCATTAGACAGCAAAGTTCATTTCTATGATTTAGAAACTGGCTCTCCTACACGTAATACAATTTCTGTTCCTAGTTCTATCAAAGGTAGCGTTACTATAGATCCAAGAGGCTATCCTCTACTTTATGTAGGTCAAGGTATAAACGAAGTAAGCGGTGAATCTGTTCAAATGGGATATTATATTTTCAGTTTGATTACTGGCGAAGAACTGCTTTTTATAAATGGTCGTGATAAGTATGCATATCTTGGTTGGGGTGCTTTTGATGGCAATCCTTTAATTGATTCAAAAAATGACACTTTAATGTTACCTGGTGAGAACGGATTAATCTATATTGTAAAACTAAATACTAATTATGATAAAGTAAACGGAACTATTTCAATATCACCTGATATAACAAGATATCGTTCAACAACTAATGGTAAGGCTGGTGGAATTGAAAATTCATTAGCAGCTTATAAAAATTATGGATATTTCGCAAATAACAATGGAATTATACAATGCTTAGATTTAAATACATTAACCCCTGTTTGGAATTTTCAAATGGAAGATGATTGTGACGCAACACTAGGTCTTGAAGAAGAAAACAATACTATTATGCTTTATGCTGCATGCGAAGTTGATAGAAGACACACGGCATCACCTGCTGTTGTTAGAAAAATAAATGGTCTTACCGGTGAAGTTTTATGGGAATATTCTTGTGAATGCTTGTATGATTCAAATGTAAATGGTGGCGTCTTATCTTCACCTATCATTGGAAAAAAAGACATTTCGAATATGGTTATATTTAATTTTTCAAAAGTAACCTCTTATTATAACGGTAAAATGGTTGCTTTAGATAAATCATCAGGAAATGTTATTTGGGAGAAAAATTTAGATAAATATTCATGGAGTTCACCTGTTGCAATCTATTCAAACTCAGGTAAATCATATATTATATTTGGAAATTCTATTGGTCACATACTTCTAATAGATGCTCTTACTGGTGAAACTTTATACACATTAAACACCGGCGGTGGAAACATGGAAGGTTCTCCTGCAATATATGACAATAAAATTATTATTGGAACTCGCGGAAAAAAAATTTACTGCATTGAGATAAAATAATACAAAATGGACAAGAGGGACGATGCTTTAAAAATCGTCCCTCTTGTTTTTTTCTTTTATTCCGGAAGATTAATTCTTTGTGAATCTCCACCTTGTCTCAAAGTTCTTGCAAAAACTATATCACTGTCAGTTTCATTAGAAATAATAAATTCATAATATAGGTAATCTCCAATTATATTAACGCTATTCATCTTTAAATCAACTTTTCCTGTTACATTAGTTTGTATGGTAGTTATATATTTATCTTTATAATACAAATCGACATTTGAATCTATACTCTTTAATATATAATTATCCAGCCATAATTCATTAAACACACCCGTATACAAATCAACTTCATTTTTTGATTCATCGTATTTAAACACTTCTTTATTTACTATTATATAATCTGTCATATACGTATCTGGATTATCTTCAAGATCTCCAATATAAAAATACAAATCATCTCTTGCCATTGTCGTACTTGATGAACTTAACGGTCTCGAATATTCAGCTTCTATAAATTCAATATATTCGGCCTTCTCAATTGGCAATATTTCAAACTCAATATTAGAATTCTCTTCTTTTACCTTTTTTGAAACCTTTCGTATAAATTTACCAGAATCATCACTTATTAATTCATATACATAATTATCAGTAACTAGAAGATCCTCTATAGATTGTTTCTTTGTTTCAAAATTATCTATAAGAATAATATTTAGAGTTGTTTTGTCTAACGCAACAACAATAGTATTACTTGTTCCCGTTGATGTTGAATAATATACTCTATTTTCATCTTCATCTAATTTCTTAAAATTACCTTCTGCAAGCTTTTTAATCGTTTTAGTTAAATATGTCACAGGATAATAATTACCTTTATAAAGATTACCATTATAAAGTGTCACAAAAGAATTAGGTTCATATAAGAATTGAAGTTCACCTTCACAAAATGTATCAATTCTATTTTGTATTATATTGTACATATATGTATTAGATCCAGACTTAAAAAAGACTCTATTATTTTCAAAATTTAATTTAATATTCTCTCCAACACTTGAAAATTCTTGAATAATCATTCTAGAAGAGTTTGATGCAAAATCTACTGGAAGTTTTAATAATACATTCGCCCATCTATTATTTCTAAAAACACTTGTATAACAATAAATGTCTCCACTATGATGCACGATTTTCTCATTGTTGTTATATATTTCAGAAATTATTTCTTCTCCTTCTTCATGCGGTTTTTCTGCTGTAATTCCTATAAATATAACAACTAATACTAATAAAGTTGCTATTACTCCTGCTATAATTTTAAGTTTCTTTTGATCTAAGTTCTCCAAAAAAATCATCCCTTTCTTTTGTTAAATAACCTTAATCTTTATGAGCTTTTAATCTGTTAATTTTTATTCCTCTACTATTAAACTTTTCTTCATATTCTGTTGGAACATTATTTTCATCATTTAACGAGTATAAATCATAAGTAATTTCATCAATCGTATATCCATATTCTTCAATACTTTGAAGTGAAAAATCGAAGAAGTTTCTATTATCTGTTTTTTGAATAATATCTTTTCTATTTACAAATAAGTTATCATACTTTTTCAAGAAGTTTTGACTTGTAAGTCTTCTTTTCTCATGTTTACTTTTAGGCCATGGATCTGAAAAATTCAAATAAATTCGTTCAATTTCATTACAGAAAACTTCTGAAATATTATCTGCATCGTATAATAAAAGTTTTAGATTTGGAATATTACCGTCAAGTTCATCTAATTGTTTAACAGCTTTTACCAAAACACTATCATACTTTTCAATTCCTATAAAGTTAATATTGGGATATTTCTTCGCCATATTTATTATAAACTTGCCTTTTCCCATTCCGATTTCTATATGTATTGGATTGTCATTTCCAAAAATTTCAATCCACTTCCCACTTTTTTCTTCTGGATTATCGACAAAATATTTAGAATTCTCTACAATTTCTTTTGCATTTTTTACTTTTTTTAGTCTCATTTCTATTCCTTTCATCATTTTCATTAATTATGTTATCTTTTATTCCAAATTATTACAAACAAAATCACTTTTTTTCCTTTTTAATGTAGACATTTGGTTGTTTATTATTATATAATAACGACGACAGTTATTCAAACACAATTGTCAAATTTTAATAGGAGGGCTGATTCAATATGGCAAAGAAAATCGCATTGTTACTTTCTTTAGTTATGATGTTCTCTATCTCTTGCGTATTTGCTACTGAAGCTGAAGATACAACTACTACAGAAACTGTTGTTTCTGGTGAAGTTCTTGAAGTAGTTACAGAAGGTTCTGGCGAAGAAGTAGTTGATACAGAAACTGTTTCTGGTGAAGTTTCTGGTGAAACAGAAGAACCAACAACTACACCTGCTGAAAACGTTTCTGGCGAAGTTTCTGTAGACGAAACAGACGCTGAAGAGACAGAAAGCGGTAACGGTACTGTTTTAGCAGCTGTTATAGCAATTGTTATAGTAGTAGCTATCGTTGCTATCGTAAGCGTATTAAAGAAAAAATAATACATAAAACCTGACATTAAAAATGCCAGGTTTTTTTCTTTTTTAGACTCGGGGACGTCCATTAAAAGTCTAAGGAATTTAGCTATTGGGTAACATCTGATAAATGACATAATCCTTAGACTTTTAATGGACGTCCCCGAGTCTACCGAATTTAAGTTTCCAAATCTCCGTCCCCAAAGTGACATTCTCCATTATTACAATTACATTCTTTTGAATCTTTCTTTGAATTACATGGAGTTATTTTTTCTAAAATGTTTGGAACATAGTCTAATAATTTATCAAGCGCATTGCAATGATCAACCGGTATAAACTTAGGACAATTCATTCCTTCATTACCACCTACTATTATAAACCCAACTGGAGTTATGTTTACTCCGTGCTCCACTTCCTCCGCCGAATGGTAAACGATATGTTATATTTTCATCCATTCCATCTTTTTGATAATTATCTACTGTTTCTCCTGCAAATTCGCTTCCACCTGCTACAAATCCAAAACTTACTTTTGATATTGGAATTATCACAGTTCCGTCAATCGTTTCAATTGATTCTCCTACGATTGTGTTAACATCAATCATATCTCGCAAATTGTTCATAGCTGTATTCATCAGCCCTTCAATTGGATGATTATTCATCTATTTTCCTCCTTTTTTATACTTATTATTTTTCTTTTTTAGCCAAATATATACTAATAAAATTTGGAAAGATGTAATAAAAAAAGATATTTCGATATTTCCTTCAATTCTAAAGTTATTATAATCCGGAATAACCTCATAAATTAATTTTCCACTACCATTGAAAAGTTTTTGATATACTATTGGAATTAGCGTCGAAGCCACAACATTAGATAATATCGTTGATACAACAAATGGTGTTCCAAGTATAAAAGATGCATTTAGAGTTTCCACATCTACAAGCGATGCAACATCGTGAATCTCTTTAATCAATGTATCCACTTGATTTTCAGATACCTCTATATCTTTCGCACCCTCTTGTTTTAAAAATTTTTCTAAAAAAGAATTCCAAATATTTAATTCTTTTGATTTATTGTATTTTTTATTCATTATTTCAAAAGCTACATCTATTTTTCCACCATCAACGTTTATCCTAGCTTTTGCTTTTATTTTATAAATCAAAGATAGTACAATTAGGAAACTAATTATAAACAAAAAAATAATAAGTGTCATCATAACACTTATTATTTCCATATTTTATCAACATATACTACTTAGAATCGTCAAATCTCATAATCATGGTAGCATACTCTGCTCTTGTTACAAAATCTTGTGGTGCAAGTGTTGAAACTGTTTTTCCTGTTATTACTTTGCTTCCACATGCCCATTGGAATGCTTCTACTGCATACTCTGAAATGTCAAACGCATCATCATAAGATAATATGTTTGTATCTTCTCCTACGCTTACATCAACACCTGCATTTTTTGCATATCTATATAATATTGTAACTAATTGTTCTCTTGTTACAAGATCTTTTGGAGAAAGCGTTGAAATAGTTGTTCCGTTTATTATCCCTGCTCCACACGCCCACTGAAACGCCTCTACTGCATATTCCGAAATATCAAAGGCATCATCATAAGATAATATGTTTGTATCTTCTCCTACACTTACATCAATACTTTTATTTTTTGCATATCGATACAACACTGTAACAAGTTGTTCTCTTGTAGCTGTTTCTTCTGGTGCAAACATTGTCTCTGAAATCCCATTAAATATGCCAGCATTACATACGTATTGTATTTCATCATAATACCAATCATTTTCATTAACATCTTCAAATTCAAAAACTTTAGTTATTGGTTCTATAACATCAGCATCTCCAGATTCTTCAGCATCTTCTGAAGGAACGTAGCCTTCTATTGGTTTGAAATATGCTTTTATTTTATGTGTCTCTGTAACTCTTTTAAAAGTATATTCTGTAACTGCACCAACAGATTCTCCATCTACTACAACATCTTCTACTTCATATCCCTCATCAGGAATAATTTGAACCGTCATATTTTTACGATGTGGCGCTCTTATTGGATTTGGAGATATTCTACCATTTTTCATGTACATTACTGTAATTGTATGAAACAAATTAGATGAAGTCGACAAATTAGAATTAACCTCTTCATTAGAAAATACATAACTAAAGGTAATATAATATCTATTATCTTCATCAACTTTTATATCTTGTGCAGGATTACCATTTATAGTAACCTTTGTATTCTCATCATAATGATATTCATAATAAAAAGCTCTTGTTCTTATCGTAACTTTATGTAATCCACTTTCGGTTTTTGACCAAGCTAATTCTTCAAAAAATGAATGTGAATTTTCTGATATATCAACATTAGTATCTAATATGTCCCCCTTAGAATATGGCGAATCTAAACCTGTAACTTCTATCAATTCAACTGGAGTAGTTTCTAGAGCATAGCTCGCTGTTCCAAGTCCAATAATCATAATAAGACTCATAGTCAGAACCCTAAATATTCTTTTCATATCTTTCCTCCTTAAATTATTGTGTCGGCATATTTTCTTGTTTTAATCTTACATACCCTTTTTCTTCCCATGTATTGTAGTCCAAATCTAGTTTAAATAATAACTTAGGTTTTGCACCCGCCCTGTTCTTATCAACTACACATGCATAATATCTTGTATTCAAAGTTTCTGGTGGTTCTAAGTCACGATAATTCGTAGACTCTTCCTCTTCAGCATATTCATATTCATGATATGTAGTATTATTAATTTGTTTTATTAGACATAGATTATCCAAAACTTCTTTAACAGTTCTACTACTTTGGATGTCGTTTATGCTCATGTTTAATGGTGGTGTTGAATTATCTAAAAGCTGTAATGTTGAACCAATAAACATATTAAAACTTTGTGCAAGCGTAGATAAAATCGTAGCTGTCTTCTTTATTTCATCACCATTACCAATATGTTCGATATCTGTTTTTAGTGTATCGTAAAATACATACTCAATTCCTTCTTTGTAGTAATAATCCATTATGATGTTTCTAAGTTCATCATTTGTATGATCAGATGTATGTACAAAAAATATTCCTGTATCTTTTTGTGAGCCAAGCCAGTCTGTGGCAGCACAAGTTTTATTAAATTCAGATGATATTTGTTGAAGTCTTTTTACGAAATCTTCATCTGACTCATCTTCATTTTTCAAAATAAATCCATCGTCATCTAGATTAGCTTCTACACCTTCATCAGGTCTAAACTTAAGCCCTAGAAGCTCGGCCTCTCTTTTATGTAAATCCATTTGACCATGAAGTGGTTTTATAAATGAAACATTTACAATAGTTGTAATTAAACAAAGTTTCATTTTATCTTCAGTCATCTCATTTGAAATAAGCAAAACTTTTTTCTTTAATACATATGCAAGATATGAAATTATATTCGTAATAAACCTACTCTTACCAGCATTGGATGGCATCGCAAAAGACATTGTTTCACCTTTTCTAAAACCTTTAAAAGTTCTTGTCATAGCTGGAAATGGTGTTGGTAAACCTGTTTTAAGGTTGTTATTCCCCTCAATTAAAAACTGCGTAATATCTTCATTTAAAATTGATTCACGAATGCTACTTGTAAAACTTATTTGATTTAATGAGTTAATGATTTCATCAATACCCATCTCGTTGTATCTTGTATATCTTTTTATATCAACAACTTTATTTTGAATTGTTTTTGTTGGAGCATTTGCATAACTCATCTTAAGCAAGAAAAGTTTTCTAATTTCGTAATACGCATTCTCCATTGTATACCCAGACTCTACTGCATACTTTTTACAAGTCTCCATATATGTTTCTGTTTTTTCAGTAATCTTAGGGAAAGAGAATCCTCTCTTTGCAGCCTCAGAAGCATATGATTGACCTTCACGGAACAAAACTAATTTATATATATCTAACATCCAAGGTACTGAAAATTGACATTCTTCAACCTCTAAATAAAACATACCAATACCTTTTGGATTTATAAGCAATAATCCTACATATATTGCTTCTAAACGTTCATTTGTTAATATAGCTGGGAACTTAATTTGTTCTTGCCTTGCACCACCTGTATAAGCCAATATAATCCAACCCCTATCATTTGTTTTTTATTTAAAATCCTTCACTACAATTATAAAATTTTAACCATTTAGTGTCAATGAAATGCATTAAAAATTGCATTAGCAATTTTTTCATCAATTCCATCAACATCAAGAAGTTCATCAATGCTTGCATTAGCAATTTTTCTTATCGATTTGAAATGTTTTAAAAGTGCTGCTTTTCTTTTCTCTCCAATTCCTTCAATTTCATCAAGGATAGATTTACTTGTTTTTTTCTCTCTTAATTTTCTATGATACTCTATTGCAGTTTTATGAACTTCATCTTGAATAAACGTAACAAAATTAATGATTTCATTGTCTTTAATTACAAATTCATTTCCATCAGAATCAATAATTCCACGTGTTCTATGTTTATCATTTTTTACAAGTCCATAAACTGGGATGCTTAAATTAAGATTAAATAATACTTCTTTGGCGATTCTTACTTGTGTAATCCCACCATCCATCAAAATTAAGTCTGGAGCTTTTCCAAATGGATTTTTCTCATATTCTCCTATACAATATTTAAGTCTGCGCTCTAAAGCTTCTTTCATGCACATAATATCATTTTGTCCAACAACTGTTTTTATCTTAAGTCTTCTATAATCACTTTTCTTAGGCTTTCCGTTCTCGAAAACAACAATTCCGGCAACAGTATCTGTTCCTGAAATGTTAGAAATATCATAGCTTTCTATACGTAATGGCAAAGTTTCTAAATTCAATAGTTCTTTCATTTTCGTTATTGTATTTTTGTTTTGAATTACATCGGTTTTATTTTGTAACGAAATAAGTGCATTTTTTTCTGCCATTTCAACAAAACGAACTTTTTCACCTCTAACAGGCAACTTAAATTCTACAGATTTTCCTTTATTTAACATTGTAAGTCTTTCTTTCATAAGCTCCATATCTTCAATTTCATACCTAAATATAATTTTTCCAGGAACATTTTCTTCATTATAAAACTGTTTCATGAAATCAGAGACGATTGTTGCTTCTGAAACATCTTCTACATCATCGAAAATAAAATTTTCTCCAGCAATCATCTTTCCATATCTTATTCTAAATAGCTCCAAAGAAGCCTTATTTAACGTTTTTACAACACCTATGACATCAATATCATGTTCACTATAACTATCGATTTTTTGTCTTTCTGAAAGTGCCTCGATGCTATACATTTTATCGCGAAGTAACGCAGCTTTTTCATAATTCATTTGTTTTGCAACTTCGGCAATATCCGCCTTCAATACTTTTAAAACATCGTTTACCTTTCCGTCTAAAAACATCATAACTTGCTTTATTGTTTGTGCATATTCTTCTTTTGAAATATACCCCGCACATATGCCCATACAACGCTTTATGTGGTAATTAAGACATGGTGTTTCTATTTTATCTGGTTTGAAAATTTTTCTACAATGTTTTAGTTTGAATGTTTGATTTAAAAAATCTACCGTATCTTTTACAGCAAGCGCATTTGTATAAGGTCCATAATATTTTGCACCGTCATTTAATTTTTTTCGAGTAACTCTAAGTGTTGGAAAATCCTCGTTTAATGTAAGTTTAATATATGGATACATTTTGTCATCTTTGAGCAAAACATTATATTTAGGCCTGTGAAGCTTTATCAAATTACATTCCAAGATAAGTGCTTCCATCTCGGAATCAACCACAAGATATTCAAAATGATCGATTAAAGAAACCATTTTCTCTATTCGTGCAGTCTTATTAGTCTTTTGAAAATATTGTCGAACTCGATTTTTTAATACGACAGCTTTACCAACATACAAAATGTTGTCGTCTTTATCTTTCATTATGTACACTCCAGGTTTTTCTGGAAGCTTTTTTAGCTCTTCTTTTATATCAAACATAAAATCTCCTTTCCAGCTTAAATTTCCATATCCTCACGTTCTCTTTTTCCGGCAACAACATCATATAATTTCTTAAGGAAATTACCATTTATGTCATTCTTGCTTTTTATCACAGGAACTCTAAAATGCATCATACTATCAGCATCCCAGGGATAACTTGTCACTTCACCATTTTGATAATGATGTAACATCCTACTCATTGTCTTCATTAAACGCTCTGTTTTTATTTTACTAACTAAATCTTCTTTACCATAATTACTTTCTAAATACTCTCTTTCTTCTTCATAGCGAAGTGGGTATTCAGCTTGTTCTTCCGTAGTCCAACGTTTATTAAAGTCTCTCAAAAGTTTTTCATTTCTTTTTATATGATAATCATAGTCAAGTACTGGAAGTGCTGGCACTTCAAAATCAGTTATCCCTTCTTTATTTAAAATATTAAAAAATATACTAAGTGCTATTATTTGTTTTAGTTCTATACCTTCGATGTCTTCTTGCGAAACGCCTTGGTTTACAGAATATTTACTACGATCAATCTTTTTTCTTACAGCTTCATGTGAAGCAAGTGGATGTACACGCAAAGTATTTTGAACAGAACCAATATAACACACTTTTCTACCGTCGGTTTCATATATTCCATATCTTATTACAGGTAACAAATATTGTGGCTTATAAACCATTCTTTCATTATCATAATGTTCCTTATCATAAATCGTTATTTGAAACTCCCTTAATGCTTCATCCCAAGTTCTTGCATATCCATTTTTAACGCATAAAATATTATTATCAAATTTTTCAACTGGTCCTAATGAAACTTCATCATCATATTTTTCAAGAGTTCTATCTCTTGCAAGCATAACTTGTTTTTCTAAAAATCTTTCCGGATTATTAAAATCATGGGGTGTCGCCCTAAGCCAAATATCAGTAAAACAATTTTCCATTTCGTAAACCGGAAAATTAGAATAAGGCGATCTCTTCCAATACTTATCAACAATTTCTTCATAATAAGCTCTTAAATTTTCAAAAAATTTTTTATAATCATTTACAACCATCACCGGAGTTATGTTATCTTGTCTCAAATTTGTATCAGTTAACATATTCATTATGTTTTCAAATCTATCTCCATAATATTCTTTACCATTTGGATAATTTTTGTAGAAATTTTGTATATAAATAATCGCTTCCGGTTCTCTAAAATCAAATTTAAAATTAGGATAATATTCTCCAAACAAAATTTCATTCATTGTATACACCAAAAATGTCTAATAACATTATCAGATGTTGGTTTTAGAGAATCAGCAATTCTTTTTTCACTTTTATTCATATCTATATCTCCTTTTTAGACTTTGGGACGTCCATTAAAAGTCTAATTATACTAATCCCAAACATAATATTATCATATTTTTTTCTTTTTTTAAATGGACTTTTAATGGACCTCCACGAGTCTAAGTCTAAAAAAAGGTCACACCATAAAAGATGTGACCTTAAGCATTTAAAAATAATCTATTATTCTTCAACTGCCCCTTCAGATGTTACGCTAGATTCGTTAGGTAATTTGTTGTACTCCTCTAGGATAGCATTTTCAATCATAGCTCTTGTCTCAGAATTAATTGGATGTGCTATGTCTCTCCATTCTCCCTTAGGAGTCTTTCTGCTTGGCATAGCGATGAATGGTTTTTCAGCTGCAGCTGGCTCTATAACTTTGATATCATGTACTGCGAAAGCATCATCAAATGTTACTGAAGCTATAGCTTTCATTCTGTTCTCAGATTCTACTCTTCTTACTTTTACGTCTGTGATTTGCATTAAAACGCACGTCCTTTCTATTTCTAGTAATGAATGTTGGATATTTTACCCAACTAAATCTATAATTACTACAAAACTTTTGAAAATCCTGCTAAAAAACATATTTATTTTTTAGTGTGTTCCTTCTGTCTCGTAATCATTATTTGCTCTTAAGCCTACTTGATATATTGCCATTGCTGAACCATTTGTTGCTGTTATAGTTGCTTGTTTGTTGTTTGGTAATAATATTGTTGTCTCCAAGCCTTCTTTTTGCCATTGTGTTTCTGCTGGTGCTGAATATGTCAAGTAATTTGCTTCTGGATCATCTTCTACTGTTGTTATTTCTTCGAATACTACTACTAAATATCCTGTTGCTAGTGGTTTCTTTGTTCCTTTTATTACATCTTCTCTTGTTGTTCCAGCTCCTTCTACTACTATTGTACTTGCTGGTAAGTAATATTCACCATACCAATGTCCTGTTGCGTTCTTTATTTCATTTTCATTTGCTATGCTCTCACTTGTTAGAGCTGATGTTGTGAATTTCACTTTGTCTTCACCGAAACCATATGCTTTTGCTGCTTGTAATATGTTATCAAATGGTAATTTTTCTGTATCTCTTTGTAGCGATAATCCTCCCATTATTTTTCCTATTGCTACTACATTTGTGAACACTCTTGATGGTACCAGTTGTTTTGCTGCTACCGTTTCTACTGTATAACCCGCATTGTTTGCTAGTCCATGTGTGCCCGCCATTGTCATTTTTATATTTAAATCATTGTCTGTTAACTTATTATATAAGCTTCCTTTTGCATGATAGAACAATGAAATGTCGCTCTTTACTGTTCCATCTGTTGATACATAATATATCTTTGGTTTTATATTTACCGTTTTATTTGTGATTCCTTTTGTCTTTAGGTCAAAGTAGAATCTATATCCAAGTTTCATTCCTAGATTATATGCTGTCACTTGACCTTTTTGCGCTACTGGCATTTCCATATATGAAGCAGTTTCTTTATCTCCACTTAGCGCTGGTTTAACTTTGCCCATGAATCCTGGATCGTCAGTATCTCTTATTTGTAAATCGTACACTCTTCCTGATACATATGTATCCTTAGACCATCTTAAAATATAATCATTTCTATTTGTGTTTGATGCTCCTGTTGCTGTTATGCTTAATGGGTTTGCTTTTGCTGCATTTAATGTTGCTGCGTCACAGTTTTCTGCAACTATTAATACGTGGATTCCGTTTGTTCCCTCATATTTGTGTGCATCTTTTACCCATACTGGTATTACAAATGTATATTTTGTAACATTTGGAGCTAAATATTCGTATAGGTTATACCATTCATTTGCTTTAAATAGTGTTGAGCCATCTTTTGGTGCTATATTCTTACCTGCACTTGTACCATTATCTCCGCTTACTAAATATACGTCGTATGGGAACTTGATTAATTTATATTCTGCAAATGCTGGTCCTATTGATTTTTCTTCCGTCTCTTGTTGATACATTAATGGTGTCATTAATTTATCATTCAACGCATCTGATTTATCTTTTATTAATTTATTTGTATCATTTGCAAGTAAACCATTATGGTTGTAATCTTTTGTTCCATATCCTGAATCAGATTTATGTGCTCCGTTATTTGGTATATCTATTCTAAACGCTTCTTCCAATGTTAGAATTGTTGCTGTTCCTGCTACACCTTGGTCAATTAATTGAATTGTTTTCTTATGTGCATCTGAAACTTTTATTTCTGTTTTATTAATTATTGGTGTATGAACTGATAATTGATTTACTGCGATTGGATTTCTTGCATGTTCTACTGTAGCTGGATCATAAGATTGTAACGCATCACTTACAACCGCTTGTATCATCTTATATACACCTGTCATTCTTGTTTGATATGTTTGATTTACTGCTTTTTCTTTTACATATAAACCTTTATCCTCTAAGAAGCTGTATAGTGGCGCTCTTCCTGGCGTGTATGGTAAATAGTTTACACCTTCTTTTAATGCTTCCGTTTTTTGGTTTAACTGATACGAATTTCCTGTTAAGATAATAACACCATCAGCTTCAGCTTGCCCTGGCATTGTTATTATTAATTTTTGAAGATTAATTTTTGTAAGTTCTCCAAAAACACCTAGCACTTCTGACAAGTTCTCTGAATTATATTTTTCATCTAAATCTTTTGGTTTTACATATGCGATATCATTTAGTGTTATTACATATGTATTTCCTTCTTTTGTAAGTCTTCCAAGATATGTTGAACCTAGTGTGATTTCCATAACTTGAGCTGGTTTATTATATACTATACTTGGAATTTCTTTTGTTACATCTAAGATAGCCTTATCTTCCATGTATTCTGTATATGTTCCTGTTACTGGATCATATTTCTTGTAATATTTTATTGCACCATTTTCTAATTCCAAATTCTTTAGGTCATATAATTCTGCTTTATTTACCTGATAGTATGAATAATCTAATGTTACAGGGAATGTTCTTGTTGAAACGCTACTCTTTGCTCCTGTATCTAGATTTGTATAATATTCTTGTACAACTTTTACTTGAATTGTTTCTGATTCTGCAATCTCTTCAATATCTTCTATAAATTTGTAGCTATAAACATCTCCTTTTACATACAAATCTTCTGATGTTGGAACTGATGATTCAACATTATATTCATTTGCTGTTGTTGTATTTGCTTTTAGCTCTACAAATTCTTTATTGTCATCTGGTGTTATTACACCTGGTTCTCCTATTTCAGGGTCATCTGGTGGTGTTCCACCTGAAATATAAACAATTATTATTTTTTGATCTCCTGTTTCTGGATCACCTACAACAACAATATTGTATGGTGGATTTTTAGTTGGATCATCATTTTTTACGTAATATTCTGGTGTAAATCCATTTATTCCTGGTACTGGTACTGGTGTTTCAGTTCCTGTCTCTAAAGGAATTGTTATTGGATCTATTAATAAAGTTCCTGTCACATCTCCAGATCTACACTCAACTATTAATTTTGTTGGAGCTTCAACTTTTTCATAATATACAATTACAAATTGATTCTTACCTGTACTTGGTACACTTATTTGTGTTGGCGTACTTGGAATTGCTGTTCCTGGACCTGGGATATCACTTGTTGTTCCATCATAATCTTTATTTATTCTGTATTCTACAACTTTATATCCTGGTACTTCTGGTACATCAACAAATGTACCTGTATTAGGTATTTCAATAGTTACCGTTGAAACATAATTTGGTGGAACCTTAATTGGATTATTTTCTGTATCTCTATAATCCACCCTTAACGTGTCTTCTGTTGAATAGAATATTATGATATATCTATCTCCATCTTTTGGTGGAGCAAATATTGTTCCTGGGTTATATGCTCCCGTTGTTCCTGTAATTGGTGTTGCATCTTCAAAATTCTTATTGTATGCAAGTTTCTCAATTGTATAACCAACTGGTGTAAATTCTCCTAAATCCGTTATTGTATGTGCATAACCTTTTACTTTGTCTATTAAATCTGTTATTTGAGATACATATTTACCATTTTCATCTTTAGTAAATATAATATTTCCTTTTAAATCATAAAATCTTATATACACTCTTTCAACCGAAACATATCTAAATACTATCTTCCAGTTTTTATTTGTATTAAATAAATCATTATTATTAAATTGATTTTTCAAATTACTATATGTATCCATATAGTAGTCTTCAAAAATTCCACTATATCCTGATAATTTTTTCCCTTTACTGCTTGGTTTATATTTATCATCGTTATATAAAGTTCCTTTGTATGTCTCTTTTCCTGAATCTGAAACTTCATATATTTCTAACTGTACCAAATCTAGTGTTGGTATTTCATATGAAAAACTACTATCTCCAATTACTATTGAGTGTGGCAACCCAATATTATCTGTTTGTAATGATTCAACTTTTGCCCATTCATGTAATATTTGTTCTACACCCATGGTTGGATTTCCATTTATATCTAATACATATCCGCCGCCATTATCTGCATGATATTTATGCTGAATTTCAATTTGTGGTGTATTATATATAAACCAAAATTGCTTATCTTTTGCATATCCTGAAGTCTCCGGTGGAACATAATAACTGTATACATCCTCTTCTATTTGAAGTCTATTAGCTGATGAATTATTTGTGAACACTGTTGTTGTATTATCATTATACTCTTTTATCCAAATCTTATTTTTCTGATTGTTTATATCTACAACCTCAGCCTTCTTTAATAAAAATCCAGGCCAATAGAATTTATTTAATGACTTCATTGATACAACACATTTTCCTAAACCTTCATCATAAAAATCTGGAAATTGTAATGGTTCAGGATGTTCCGAACTTACACAAGACAAACTTGGCACATCTAGAATTTGATCTAGTGATTCATTACCACTCATATCTCTCCACTTGTGCCCATACTGAAGTTCAACAGGTTCAACGAAGAATGTGACTATTGCAGCAGATCTAGTATACTCCCAACCAACAGTTACACTTGCTGATGCACTTGAACTCGTAGGTCTTGAAGCAACACTTACTCCACCAACTTCACCTACGTCTTTAGCATGTCCAACATAGCGATAACCCGTTGTATCGATTTTACTCATATCTGGTTTAACTGTTACTGTAACTTCTCTTCTACCAGAATTATATACTACAAGTGAACTATGTTCATATAAAGGTTTATATCCGTTCTTTGGTATATAACCATCTGTAGTTCTATAGCAATAATATACGTTAGCAATCCACGGCTTTGGTTCTTCTTTCTCGTATTCTCCATACGTCATCAATTCTGTAAATAAACTTGATGAACCTGATTTCATCAATGGACTAAGCAAAAACATCCATCCACCTTCTGGATGATCATATGTTAATGTAAACGTCTGAGATGATGAATCATATTCTTGTTCTGGTGTATAAGTTGTACCAAGACTAATCGTATCTAACAAACCGGAAATTGATCTAAAAATATTAGGCCATGACTCGGCTTGTCCCTCAGAAATCTTATTTACATCCTGTGTAACTAACTTTTCGTTTGAATAATAACTCTTGTCGTATACTAAACTATAATCATAATAACTACCAGCTGCAATTGCATCTTCTAATTTCCTTTTAAGTGTATCAGCAGCCAATTGTCTATATTTTTCAGTTGCTAACGCATGTGTTTCTACAGTTTTCTGTCCCCACCCAGTAAGTTCAATCCAAGATTCTTGAATCTTCAAATCAGTTATTACAGTTGTTCCGTCCATTCCTCTTACTTTTCCACCAGTTAGCTTAATTTCATAATCCCCTGGAAGAAATGATGGGACAGGCGACATTGGAACTTCTGCATCTGAACATGCATATTTATCAACATGTAAACCTGATAATTTGTCTGTTTTCACAAGTTCTATATAATGTGTACAAGTTTTGCCATCTTTTATTTTACAAAAAGTCTTAACCGATTTTATCTCTGAACCATTACTTAAATCATAATAGTGGTGAGGATGAGTAGAATGTTTATGCGTACACAATTGACAAGTATGGGCATTATCAGCATTTGAGCTATTGTTCCAAGTATGTTTCTCTAAACCTTCATTAATTTTTTGATGTCCTGCATTCCAACACGTTTCACAATATGTATAATGCTCATCATCATCGCCTGTTTTTTCTACTTTTTTATTACTATCATGTGCTCCACTTGTATACTTATCTCTAGAACAATCATCACAATCTTTATAATGATAATCGCCGTCTGGATACCAAGAACCACCATTATGACTCTCTGTATCCGAAGCACTACAACCAGATCTGTCACAATATCTTATGTGATTAGAACTATTGTTATCATACCAGCTTCCCCAATCATGTCCCTTGGCACTTATACTATCCGTATCAGTATCTCCACATACACTACATGTTCTTTTCTTGCTACCAGATGAAGTACATGTTGCACTTTTTGTTGTCGACCAATCTCCATACGAATGTCCACTAGCACACGGATCAACAGTTTCACCACCGCCACCATCACCTGCATCAACTGCTGCTGCACTTACTATTGAATAACATCCGAATTAGCGCAAGTATTGTTATTATTACTCCAATTATTTTCTTATTCATTTGCTACCTCCTTACTTTGTGAACCTATATATAACTGTCGCAGCTTCTGCTCTTGTCATATTTAGTTTCGTTCCAAATGTATTATCTGGATAGCCTTGTATGAACCCTCTGTTAACTGCATGTGTTAACCACCTTACTTCTTCACTACTCATTTCATCATAATCATTAAACATTATTTCCTTTTCTGTATCCAATGAGTTGAATTTTAACATTACATCTGCTTTTGATATCATTAATGCCATTTCAATTCTTGTGATTGGTTCATCGATATTTTCCAAAGTTATTGATCTTTTTGGTACAATTCCATATGTTTCTGCAACATATAAATGTTGTCCCGCCCAATGATCAAATGTCATTGGTGACTCTTTTATATCAACTCCCTCTGGTAATGATGCCGCTATCACTAGCTTTAAAAATTCTGCTCTTGATATCGTGCCCTCTGGCAAATAGCTTCCATCTGGATATCCATTAATTACTCCAGAATCAGCAAGTGTACTTATATATTCATAAGCCCAATGATCATTCGCTAAGTCTGTAAAGGTTACCGCAAATGAGCTTGTTCCAAGAACTACAAGTAAACAAGTTAATAAAATCGCTATTTTCCTTTTCATTTTTTTCCTCCTTTGCATATTTCTACATATGTATTTTATCATAAGGTTTTATCACAACATATACTTTATAAAAATGTAACATTGTTGTAACAATATGATTGTTTTTGTATATAATATTATGTATAATTAGGTGTTGACAGGAGGGATTTTAATATATGAATATTGAAAACATATTAAGTGATGTAAATAAAAAAATACATATGATTGGAATTGGCGGTGTTAGCATGAGCGGCATTGCCGATATTTTATTAAACATGGGATTTAGTATTTCTGGATCTGATATGGTTAAAAGCGCAGTTACAGATAGACTAGAAAAACAAGGCATTAAAATTACTATTGGTCATTTTGCTGAAAATGTGCATGGTAGCGATATTGTTGTATATACTGCGGCCGTTAAAGCTGATAATCCTGAAATTATTGAAGCTAAAAATCTAAATTTAAATTTAATTGAACGTTCTGATTTTCTTGGCGCTATTACTCATCTTTATTCTGAAACAATTGCTATTAGTGGAACTCATGGAAAAACAACTACAACTTCTATGCTTTCTTCTGTTTTTATTGAAGCGCAAAGAGACCCAAGCATTCAGGTTGGCGCCGATTTAAAAATTTTAAATGACCTAAATTACAGAATTGGTAAAAGTGACATTTTTATTGTTGAAGCCTGTGAATATGTTAGAAGTTTTTTAAAGTTCTTCCCTAAAACAGCTATTGTTCTTAATGTTGAAGAAGATCATTTGGATTGTTACAAAGATTTAGCAGATATTAAAGATGCATTTAATCAATTTTTAGATATTCCTGCTGACAACGGATTATTAATTTTAAACGCTGACGATTCTGATTGTATGGATATTGCAAATAATCATAAAGCAAAACTTGTGACTTTTGGAATTAATAATAAAGATGCTACTTGGCATGCTGAAAATATTTCTTTATGTGATGATGGCACTTATACGTTTGATGCTATATCAAAAATAGAAATAATCGAAAATGTCAAACTTGGTGTTATCGGTTATCACAATATATATAATGCACTCTCTGTTATTGCCTGTGCTAAAGAGTATAAAATAGATAATAACGCCATTAAAAACGGAATACTAAACTTCAAAGGAGCTAGTAGACGTTTTGAACTTGTTGGTACAGTAAATAATGCAAATATCTATGACGACTACGCTCATCATCCTACAGAAATTAAAGCAACAATCAAGGCTGCAAAAAATATAAATGCAAAAAAAATATGGGCTGTTTTCCAACCTCATACCTACACAAGAACTTATACTTTATTTGATGAATTTGTAACAGCCTTTGAAGGCGCAGATTCAATTATTATAACTGATATTTATGCTGCACGTGAAATTGATACAGGAATTGTTTCTTCAAAACAACTAGCAGATAAAATTAATGAAACTTCTGGAAATTGCATTTATATTTCAAGACTTGAAGATGCTGCAACCTACCTTAAGGAAAATGTATCTGAAGGTGAAATAGTTCTTACAATTGGCGCTGGATCAGTAACCAAAATTGGTAGAGAACTAATATAAGAATTTTGGGAAATTGGGACGGTTCCTTTTTCCAAAAAATCAAACTATTTAAGACAAGAAAAAAGTATTGTTTTTTGTCGCCGAGTTCTCATTTTCATTGCATCATGTTTGCAATGAAAAATGAGTTGTCTGAGGCTTAAAAACAATACTTTTTTTCTTGCTAATTTTAAAAAGTTGGAAAAAGGAATCGTCCCAATTTCCTAAAATTCTTATGGATTACACTCATTACATGGATAATATCCTTGTTCTGCTGCTTGAACACGTGTTATAAATATATTATCTACATTAGCACCAACACCATCAGTTACAAATGATGCTACTGTATCACAAACAGGTGAATGATAATATTTATCTACTGTTCCATATATATAATCTGTTTGAATTATTCTAGAACCACTCAATGCGTAATTATCATAATACTGATTTGTTCCTATCGGCATACCTTGAATAAACGACATTACTGAAATATCATTTATTGAATTAATCCATTCATCATCTGCTATTTCTGGTAATTCAAAATGATATGAAGAACCCAAATGCTTTGCATATGTTTCATGTTCATTTATTTCTTGTTGTAATGTTTCTTTAATAGTAGTGATTATCACATTTCTTCTTATTTTATTAAACTCACTAGGTTCATCATCACCCGAACCATAATCAAGTCTTAAAGGTATTGCACCAGCACTCTCTTTTCCAGCAATCAAAAAACTAGGAACAAGCGACGAATCAACTTCTTTTAGAGCATAAAGTATTGTTGAAACATCAGTCGTAAGCTCTGGTAAATTTTCTAAAGTAGCATTTTTATCATTGCCAAACGCTGTATAAAATTCATTATACAATATCTCAGCTTCTTCATCATAATCACATGAAATCTCACCTTGATATAACATATTATTTGTAAATAAACTTACGTAGTTTCCTAATGTGAAATGCACAATAGTTCCTGTATCTGGGTCATAATAAGAATACGGAATTTTTGGTGACATTTGATATGCATATCCTGCACTTACTGAGTCATCTACAGAATATATAAAGAAACCATCATATCCTATAATAACTATTGCCGGAATATACATTGAAAAGTATGATTCTGTATTACCAGGAACATATGGCATATTAAAATTAATAGCTAATGTTTGGAAAAAAGATTTAACAGATTCTTTTGCAAGTGCTTGTGTAATGTCAAAACGTTCATTAAAGAATAACATTTGGAATTCATCGTTAAGTTCAACTAGCATGTCCAAAGCATCTTGCGTAGCAGCATCTACAACATTATTAAGTCTAACTTGATCTTTTAACATCAAAGAATAATTTGTCATAGTACTTCTGCATATAATTGAAAAAGGAAGAATTATTATTAAAAATATAATTGTAAAGTGCTGTAATTTCATTGTATAACTCCTTCCCAATTTAAAAATTTAAAACCTTAGCTATGACAAAATGGATTTCATAGCTAAAGCCTTAAGTTGATTTATCTATAACTTGTTTTTATTTGTCCGCCATAAGGAACACCAACTTTAAAAGATTCTATAGGTGTCGAATATATAGTTTCTTTCATTACTGTAGCTTGTGTTTTATTTGTATTCTTCACCGAAATATAAAAGAAATCACCTTTATTAAATGTATACATACCATCCGTATTTAATTTTCTTTCTATTTCATTAGAATAATGATTCAAATATACAACTTCAGATGCACCAGCTGTAGCAGGAACAACTTTATATTCTCTATGTTCCAAAACAACATCATAAGAATTAGCTGTACTTCCTAATTGTAACATATAAGAATTTAGCATATCATCTGTAAGAACTCCTGTATTTCTAACAGCATCAACTAAATCAACCGTCGATGTATAAACAGACATATAAGAAAGGTCGTCTTGTCGTTCCCAACTATCAAGCATTGGGAAAAAGAACATTATTAAAACACCTAAAATCATCGCAAAAACTAAGCTTAATGAATCTCCCATTTTACAAGCACTCTTCCTTTCCTAATTAATTTTTTGAATAAGTAATATTAGTTTCTGTATAATCAATAGAATACGTTGTTGTTTCATATAAAGATTTTATCTGTAGTAAAGCATCATTAGAACTAGAACCAGCTGGATTATACCCCAATGCAATCGTTGACAAATCTTTCAATAAATTTAACATGTCATTTTCATCATTAAATTCATATTCTCCTGTTAAAGAACCAGTCATTGTAATTGTTTTTTCATTAGTAAGTGGATCAACATTTGCAGAATAATTTATAACCCTTCCATTAGCTACAACAGTAACTGTACAAACAGAATTTCCATCTGTAGTGGTATAACGTGGTAAATTTAAAATTGCAACATACAGTTCAGAGAACTTAACTTTTCTTTCTACTTCGTCTGGATCTAGCAATGTAGATGTAGCATCACCTCTAAGTCCTGCAGCACTTCGTGTACCAAAAAACATTTCAGCCCTGTCTGTCAATTGATTATAAGATAGCATAGCACAAGAAAGGGCGATTACAAATAGAATTGCACTACCAAACATCGCAAACGCATGTGAAATATTCTCTTCCATTTTAATCCCCCTTTATGCTTTATTAATCAGTTATTGTTACCTTACTTACCTTTCCAACCCCATCTACGTAACTTAATGAATATTTAACAGTTTTAGTTGTGTAGTCTTTAGAATCAGCAGCATAATAATCGCCCGAAAGGGAGATTATAGATGATGAATTAGAAACACTTACATCATCTTCTATCGCTCTGTTTAGAATATTCAAAGCATCAACACATCTTATGGTAGTTGGACCTGTATAAGTAGTTTGATATGCCGTATAGAAACGATTAAAACTACTTATCTGACTTGAAGACATATTTTGTTCAGCAGCTCTTGCAAGATTTGAAGCACTTGAAAAAGCTGAAACTGCAATACTAATTACTGCAATTGAAATTAATACACCACCAGCCATAACTAAGGCTTTTGATACGTTATCCATACGGCAATTCTTCCTTTCTTAAAATACATTAAATGAATTATCTTACATATTCCATAATTTGATATGTATCAATATATCCATCTTCAGCACCAGCAGGCTCATTGTCAGCTAAAGCAATTTCATAGTATGCATTAGCAGAAATAGCTGATTTAGCAACTTGGTTGTCTGTTACAGTAACAGGACCTGTAGCTGTAAAAGTATAATCATCAACTGTACCAGCTTGTACTTCTAGTGGAAAAATATCTTGAGAGTTCATAACTCTAACTCTTTCTACAAAAGATATAACTGTAGAACCTTTTACTTTTTGACCAGCATATGACTCAAGCTCTGAGTTTGTTGAGCTTATTTCAGCTGATTGCATTTTTCCAGTAGCGTTACCTTGAAGGTCTTTCGCCATTGAAAAAATATAAACTCCTAATCCTACTAATGCAAGTGATATAAGAATAGCACCTGCCATGATTAATGCTTTTGATGCATTATCCATAAAAAATCATCCTTTCTTTTTTTAAAATTTATAAAATGAAAATTTGAAATCAAAATAAAAATTATAACATTGAACCCATTTGTTCAAAGTATACATTCATATCACCAATAGATGTAACTATCATCGGACCAATCAAATATCCAACAAATAGCATTACCATCGGCGCAAAACCTAAAACCTTACCAATCATAGCCTTTTTTGCTATTAAACGTTCATTCGCCTCTTTACGTTTTTCTTGGAAGAATGCACGTTCTGACTCTAATTCGTCAAATGCATCTGTAATTTTTACATTTTCAATTGCAGATTGTAAACTTTCAACAATTCTCGTAAAAGGTTTAAACGTAACATCATCTTTTAATTCTTCTAATGCTTCGTACGCACCAGCTTCATAATTGTTTAAACAACGTTGAAGTGGTTCTCTAAATATATTTGAGAAACGTGTCAACCACTCTAAAATATATTCAACAGAAACTCTTTCAATATGCATAAGCATAAGTATAATTGTTTGGAATTGCATAACTTCGTCATCCATCTCAAGTTGTCTCATCTTTTTTTGGAATGTTAAAAACATGTTTGGAACAAAGAATGCAACTAAACCAATTAACATTGCAAGTAATAACTCGGTCCATTTAAAATACTCGTTTGATAATGCAGAAAGCTTATTATATATACGTTCTGCATTTGATGTTAACTGTTCTGGTGTAAGTTGTACACTATACATTTCCTTAACAGCTTCAACAATATGCTTTATCTCTATAGTAACAACTTCGTCATCTCTCGTAACTTGTATGATTTTATCAGCAAATTCTTCAACAAAACCTTCTCTATCCATTTCAACACCAGAATTCAAAATTGCGTTTTGTATTTCAGCTCTTCCTTGAACATGTTTTGCTCTAGGTGTTGTCATCTTGGCATATACCTTCTGAGCTAAATTTTCAGCAACATTATCACTAACTGGCATTATATTTAAAATATACAACTGATTTTCAATTAATGCAATAGCATCTTCTGCTGGTTCTTCTCTAACCGCTCTGGCTATTTCTTTATTATCAACTAACTTTGATATGTACAATCTATCCGATGCAGACATTTCAGCAAGTTCTTCTAAATCACTACTATCCATCTTACCCATTATACCAGAATCATCTGTACTTCCATCTAAAATTGCATTTTCAGCCATCTCATGAGTTTCAACAACAATTACAAGTGCAACTAAAAAAGCAAGTACAGCAGCTATAATTTTATTAATATATAGCCATTCGATTTTTAATGTTGATGCAGTATCTCTAAGAAGTTTATTAGCCCTTGCATAAGCTGGTTTATCTTGGTTAGGAATTATAACATCGACAAACCTTTCAACTATTGGTAACCTATATACTCTTTCTTGCCATGCTTCAGTAGAAGAATATTTATTTCTACTATCAGCATTATCTTTAATTCTTATTATTAATGAATATGATAAAAATATCATAGCAATAATAATAATTTCAAATAAAAAACCTAATTTACCTTCATAAAAAGCCGACGTAGAAGCAAAGTTACTCATAGACCAATTCTTTAATGGATGAATTAAAAGAATTGGAGCTATAGCAATATAAGTCAAGCTCTTAAATAAATAATCAAGCTTATCTCTCTTAAGAATTTCTAATTGTAACTCTTGAGTAATGTTATTCATATCTTTTAGATATAAAGAAATTCCATTTACTTTTCTATCACCAAACTCTTTTGTTAAATATGACACACCTGCAAAAATTTTAAGATATTTATTAGGTGCGACGTCATAGTATTTTTCTAACTCAATCTCAGGATCTGCAGAAACCAATATATTGTATATGTAGTTAGCTTGTGAAACAATTTCTTGTTCTTCCATCATTGCAGCATCATATACAGCTTCCTCAACCATGTTTGTGCTATGAAAAGCATGTCTAACCTCAGAGAAGAATTCAAGTTCTTGCTCTAAAAGTCGGTTTTCAACTTTAGTTATCATTTGCTCAGTTAAATTTTCTATAACAACTAAAACTCCAAGAAGTGAGACTAGCATTATAAATAAATTGTCTTTATTCATCCAAGCAATTAAAATAGATGCAATAAGCGTCAACAATATACTTCTAAGTGTAATTCTTCCTGTTTCTTTTCTTATTGTATACTCATCATCCTGATTTATAAGTTCCATTCTTCTACGAATCTTTCGAAGATATCTATTAACAAAAGGAAGCATATCTAGTTTAGTATAAATCTTTTGATAAAAGGCATCTGTGCTTTTAGTAGTCCCTTTTGTAGAAGATAACATCTTTTGGAGTACTGCACTTTTAGAATTTTGATGTGATTTTTGATAAACATAAAAAACTATCAATAGCACAGTAAAAAGTACAACAGGCAGTACAACCAAAAGTAATAATATCGATTTTGGATCTATTGTAGTCCCCTCCTTTCTTTAGAAAATATTTTTTATTCAACGATTCTCTTGAATCCACCATTATTTCCTGATGTTTGCAATGCTCCAAAATAGTTTGCACAGAATTCATCAAAAGCTAATTGATCGTCTTCTGACATATTTTCTCTCATTGCTTGTATATTTTCTTGTGAAATAGGGTTTTTAATTACATATTGTCCATCTACGAATTCAACAATGTTTACAGCTTTATATGTTTCAACTTCTGTAATCTTTGTAAAATACTCGGTAGCATTATCAATAAATTTATCAAGTTTTCCTTCTAAAGTCGTTTCCTTACGATGATCATATGTATAATTATTTTTTGGTTTAACGGGAACACATTCTGTAATTCTTTCAATGAATCTATCACCTGTATATGATTTCTTTAAGTGAACCTCAAAGTTTAATACATCAACAACCTGTATCTCAGCAACTTTTTCGTTGTGAAACATACCAACTTTAAGTAGTGAGTTACGAAGTGAAAGTATTAAGTTATCAAATGTTTTAGCGTGGTGAGTAAACATTGTAAACTTAGAAGCAACCTGTGCCATCTGAATCATCCAAGCAGCAACTCCGTCTGTAGCAACCTCACCAAGGATGTTAACAGCACCGTCAGTCTTCTTTTGAACGTCCAGACCTTCTTGTCCTGATACCGTTTCAGTTTCTCTAAATGTTAATATGTTTCTATCTGGATAAACTTTTCTTAAATGCAACTCGAAGGCTGTTTCTTGAACTCTCAGGTTAAGTGATGTATATATGTATTTTATCATTGCTAGAAGCATTGTTGTTTTACCGCAACCTTGCTCACCAGTAAGAGCTGTAACTCTGGCACCTTTTACTAAGAATTTTAATAAATCCATAACAGGCTCTCTTCCCGGATGTCTTACTAAGTTTTCAAGTACCGCATTTGGAGTATCGAACTTTCTTACGAAGAATGCCCAAGACTCTGACATACTAGGTCTAACAACAACGACACGGGAACCATCTTTCATTTCATTAATCTTATAACCATTTGTATCAGATAACTGACCTGGATTATTGTATTTGTATATATTTTGACAAACACGTCTAAGTTCAGCATATGAACCAAATGATATACAAGACATATAGATTGATTTACCTTTATAGAATATCCAAACACTATCATAAGCTCTTGGAATTGTTCTTTCGTTTGTTTGTCTTAAATAATCACCTAATTGTGCAACTTGATACATAAATGATTCAGGAAGACCCGAAACACCACCTGAAATACCATCTATGTTCATATCTCTTATTTCATCAATAACGCTAAATCCTTTGTAATTTTGATAAATTCTTTGAGAAACAATATTAAGTCTATCTTCAAAAGATAAATAATCATATTCTTTTTCAAAAATATCATCAATTTCCTCTGGAGTAATAACATATGATGGAATTGTTGATCCATAAACACATTTTTGTTCATCCAAGTGATACTTTTTTATCATCTCTCCTAATGCATCGTATCCAAATTGTTGTTTGAAAATATAGATAAGAATATCAAACTTATCATTTGTTGTTAACTTTTCTGTATTATCGAAATCGATCGCATTTGTGATGTTTACTTGATTTACACCATATTCTCTATGAAGTAAATCAAAGATAAGTTCTTTTACGTATTTTTTATCGTTAACATCACCATATGTACAGTTCTTCAAAGCTTTCTTAAGTTCATATTTTTTATTTTTTCGTCTCTTAAGTTCATCTTCAGAAAGACCTATATCATATAAATTTGTTCTAGTGATTTCATCCATTCTGGCCTTAATAAATTCCGTCATTTTTTCTATAGTATATAGTCTTCCCTCTTTTTGAACGTTTTGTATAACAGCAGAATTACTTGACTTTGAAAATAAATAGCCAATGAAAACAACTAAAATTAATATTAACAAAGCTATTATAAAGTAATTAAGTCCCATGCTAGTAATACCACCTCTTTCTACTTTTTTATAAATACTTTATCTTTCTGATATTTTGGGTTTTATTGCTTCAATTATTGCGTCTGTCAAATTTGCAACCTCAGAAATAAAGAAACCGTTTCTATCTGTACCCATATCTGCATTAGAGTAATCAATAAAGTATTTAGCAGCCTCACCTTGATTACAAGCATCAAAAAATTGTGTATTGTATGGAATAGTATAAATTTTCTTTTTATAGTTAAAACTTCTTGCTATATTTCTTTCACTATATGCCGAATATCTGTCATATCTTCCAAGTACAGGAATAACAGTCTTTTCTTGTAGTATTTTCAAAGTACTCATATCTTTAAATAATTTTTTTAACATATGTTTACTTTGGCTCATGTTAAATACTATCAAATCCGATTTTTGAAGTATGGCATTAATTTCTGAACTATCATAACCTTTATTTAAGTCTACAAGAACAATATCATAAAACTGATTTGCATAATCTATGATTATAGGCATTGTTTCTAAAATTCTTGAATACGAATCAGTATCATTCTTAAATGTACCATACAACAGTTCCAATCTACCTTTCATTACTGGTGTAGCATAGTTTGGAATGTTTTCAGGTGTTAATTTATTACTTCTTAAAAGTCTATCAAGAGCATCTATTCCTGTATCTGATGTATCAAGTTTTGTTCTCTTATCAGGATTAAAGAATGAATACTCAAGTGACATATCAGAATAATGTGTTTGTGTTACTAATGTCTTATATTTTGTTCTTGTTGAAATCATCATAGATGTAGCAACAGCTGTAGCTGTTGAACATAATTGTGCAGAATCCTCTGTACTCCAAAAAGAAACTATTGGCATAACCCTTTACCCCTCTTTCATATTTTATATAGAAAACTTTGTAACTCTTTCTACATTTTTCATTACTTTCTTAATGTTTTGCATATCATCACCAGCAATTATTTCAACTGCCTTTGAAAGCGCCTCTTTATATGTTTTAGAAAGTAAACGTATATCAAATTTATTTGCATATTGATTTTGAATATTTACTGATAAATCACCATGATCGTATGGGAAATTCAATGTATCGCCTTCCCACGCTATTGGTAAATTATCTGATATTCTTTCAACATATTTACTATCCGCTGTATTTATATCGCTATAGTAAATAATTTTATGAATATTTACCACACCTTCTGGATCAGTTCTTCTTTTTTGTGCACATAAAAACCTTAATAGTTCTATTCCTTTATGAATGCACCATTTATCATATGACGTAACGAAGAAATTTGAATTAGCACTTCTTAAATCATACTCATCTATCATTTCTTCTTGATCTGTATCGACAATTACATAGTCATATGAATTAAAATCTTCACCTTTAGATAATAAATACTTCTTTAGTTCCAACATATTTGAAAAACCAATTGCAACTTCTACACCATCATGTTGAACTACATATTGATTTTGTTCTTCTAAGCCGTCTATTGTAGGTATTGTGTATCTTGTTTTTTGATTTACAGTAGCATCTAACATAATTACTTTTCTACCTGTAGAAGCGATTATTTTAGATATATAACCTACTAATTCTGTTTTATCAACTTTACCTATAAAACCTATACATTTCATTTGTTTTTCTCCCCTCTTGTGAAATATCAACTAATTTTCTAATTTACCATATTATTTCTAATTAGATTTTGAAGATATTGTTTTCTCTCTTCTTTTTGTAGTTCAATTTCATCTTCCAAATTACTAGCAATATTTCCTAAAACAGTTGTATCTTCTTCATATAAACCTGTTGATTCATCATATTTAAATACAGATGTATTTACTAAATTTGCTCTTTGTTGTTCTAAATCTTCCACATTATATTTTGACTTTATTTCGTCTAAAATATTAGGATTATTTTTAAGAACCGCAGCAACTTCTTTTCTAACTGGATAATTTGGTTTTAAAAGTTTACTTACATAAATTGTTTGTAATCTATAGTGTGAAAGTAATAATTCATCTTGAGGCTCTTTACCTAAAGCATCTCTTATAGCTTCAACGTCTTCAACCTTCATTCCTGCAGCAAGTGCAATCTCCTCAGCTGTATAGTCTTCAGCCTTCTTTGGCTCAACCTTTATTTCTGGATACATTACTTCGCCACTTGCGTTATATAAAATTTCTCCACTTGAATTTTTTAAAGGTTCTGTCTTAGCAAGCTCTTCAGCATAAGCAATTTCATAATCACCAGATATCAATCTTTCTACAGCTTTTTCATATATTTCCACATAATCAACTGCTTCTTCTTTAAACAACTGTTCTTTTTCATTTACATATTTAACAGCATATATTTTTATACTGTCATACATATATGACTCTATAATTGCACCATTTAATTTTTCTTGTTCTTCTTCAGTTAATTCTATAAATATTGAATTTGAATCCGCAGATTGACCAAGTTGAATGATTTCTTTAGCTACAGCAACTAAGAAATCTTCACCCGTTGGGAATAACACTCTTATATCTATATAATCTCCTTGTTTCAAGTCACTTGGTAATGCAATCATGTTTAATTCTCTAACTCTTAGATCATTTGTAACATCATCACCCGAATTATAAAACATGGTATCAACAACCATTGTTTTTGCGAATACAGGAAGCTTTAATTTTTGACCAACAACTTCACTTTTTCTACCAACTGTATAAGCATTTTTTGGTATACTTATATCCTTAACCTGTAATTCCATTAAATCCGACTCACGAATTATGTGATTTATTGGTAAATCACCTGAAAAACCTAGTCTAACATCTTCCGCAACCTTCTCGTCTAATTCAGCTATTTTCTCATTCTTACTAGAAGAATACATAGCAAAAATCACACCAAATATCAAACAAGGTATCACAAATGAAACAACACCTACGGTTATCATTTTTTTCTTCATTGGTCCTAACATCATAATATAATCCTCTCCTCTACTTCGCATTCTCTTACATATGATTAGTGTAGCATAATACAAAATTCGACTCAACAAAAATACTTTTTTTTAACGAAAATGTAATATTACTGTAACAAATCAGTAACTGCTTTTCATATTATTTATAAAGCGAGGTTGTTTATATGAAATTTTATTATTTTGATAACGCTGCTACAACATGTCTTGACAATGATGTTTTAAAAGAAATGTTACCTTATTCAAATATTGCATATGGTAACGCTTCTAGTTCGTATAAATTAGGAAGAAATTCTAAAATAGCAATTGAAAATTCAAGAAAAAAAGTTGCAAACGTTTTAGGTGCTAAACCAAATGAAATATACTTTACTTCTGGAGGTACCGAAAGTGATAATACTGCATTAAAAGGTATTGCACACGCGAACCGCTTTAAAGGTAATCATATTATCACTTCTTCTATTGAACATCCTGCAATTTTAGAAAGCGCAAAAGAACTCGAAAAAGAAGGTTTTAATGTAACTTATTTACCTGTTAATAATTTGGGGGTCATTGATTTAAATCAATTAGAAAACGCCATTACTTCTTCAACAATTTTGATTAGTATAATGTTTGCCAATAATGAAATTGGAACAATCCAACCAATTAAAGAAATTGGAAGAATTGCGAAAAAACACAACATTCCATTTCATACAGATGCTGTGCAGGCAATAGGCAATTTAAGAATTAATGTTGATGAGCTTAATATTGATGCACTTTCTATGTCAGCACACAAATTTTATGGACCTAAAGGTATTGGTGCACTATATGTGAGAGAAACTGTCGATTTTGATAGATTCATGTCAGGAGGACATCAAGAACGAAACATGCGTGCAGGAACAGAAAACATTGCAGGAATAGTTGGACTTGGAACAGCAATTGACTTAGCATATAAAAACTTAGAAGCTCATAACAAAAAAATAAAATATTTAAGAGACTATTTTTTAAACAATATGACAAAAGAATTTCCAGACATAAAAATTAATGGAAGTATGAAAAACAGATTACCCGGTAACGCAAACATTTCTTTTAGAAACGTGCAAGGTAGCAAACTTTTGAAAACTTTAGACGAAGTCGGCATCTACGCTTCGGCCGGAAGCGCATGTTCAGCTGGGATAACAAGACTCTCTCATGTTCTAGAGGCAATAGGGATGCCAGAAGAATATTCACACAACTCACTTCGAGTAACAATTGGCAAAAACAATACAAAAGAAGAAGTCAATTTCTTAATCTATTCTTTACGAAAAATTCTTAGAAGCTAGATGAACAAATGATACAAAGTGTTTTTGAAAATTGGGACGGTTCCTTTTTCAAAATTTGGCGAAAACAAACAAAAAAAGTATTGTTTTTAAGCCTCGGACAACTCATTGCAAATATGATGCAATGAACATGAGAACTCGGCGACAAAAAACAATACTTTTTTGTTGTTTGAACATTTAGCCTTATCTCTCATCAAAATCTAATTGCTTATATGGATTCTCAAACTCAACCCATTCTTTATTTCTATCTCTATCTTTCATTAAAACGCCAGCCCTACCGCTTATGCTAAAAGGTTCCTCTAACTTTTGGAAATTCAAATATCCCGTATTAACAGCATATGCACCTTCTTCCATCGAAACCGTTATATGCGCTGGACGAATTTCACGCATTCCGTCTACCATTATATCGTTTGTATATACAAGCCTTTGTTCAGGAGTTAATTCAATAGAGAAACCACTATTCATTCCATCCGAAGCATAACCAGTTATTTTCAAATCAATATTTCTTCCGCCTAATAATTTAAAAAATTCTCTTGTTTCACTTTTAGTCGGTGCATATTTAAACGTGCAATGCATATCAGATGCAATTATAGGCAACTTATTTTTTTGTTTTTCTATTAATCTAGTCTTTGTTTCTTCATCAAAAAAGACTCCCATATACGATACCCTTTTCATTTATTATCTCCTTTAATTTATTCTACTTTCTTATTTATCTCACCAAATTCATTAATAAAAAAGTAAGGATTACCAAGTGTTAATATTGCAAAAATTTCCGGCAATAAAATTAAAATAACATTTCTGATATCAAGATTATTTATTATATTCCCTTAAAAGAAAAGCACATTCAATGTAGGATATAACAACAAACTACTACAAATTAAACATATAAAATACTTTAAATTAATTTTATTCATACAATCATTCCTTTTCTTTAGTGTTTTCATTCTATCTTTACATATTTTTAACATATTTTTTTATTGTCTGCAATGGTCTTGTTTTAATACAATTGTGACCCTATTGAATATGATCATATTATATAATACAATCTTGTTATAAAAAATAAGGAGCGAATTATGAAAGATTCTTTAATATTTGATTTAGATGGTACATTATGGGATTCAACAAAGCAAATAAAAATAGTGTGGACCTCTATTGCTAAGCAATATAACATTGATTTAAATAAGATTCCTATTGAATCTATTATGGGATTAAGCAATTCTGATATCATAGCAAAATTTTTTAATAACAACCCATCTTTAGGCAATTCTTTTTTAAATGAATGTCAAAATTCCGAAAATGAATTTTTAGCAATTCACGGCGGAAATATTTATCCCAACACAATAGATACGATTCAAGAGTTATCAAAGAAATACAATTTATATATAGTTAGTAATTGTCAAAAAGGATATATCGAAACATTTTTAAATTTTTATAATTTAAATCATTATTTCAAAGATTTTGAATGTTCTGGAAACACTAATTTGCCAAAAGCTTCGAATATACAGTTACTTATGGCTCGAAATGGTATAGATAGTTCAATCTACATTGGAGATACTGAAAAAGATCATGATGCTGCTATTAATTCAAACAATCGTTTTATATGGGCTTCGTATGGATTTGGAACTTGTAAAGACTACGATTACACCATAAAAGATATAAAAGAATTACTTGATATATTATAAAAAATCTGGTGTCGTAAATTGACACCAGATTTTCATTTATATCATTAAATTTTCGTAATTATGCGCAAATGTTTGCTGACTATATTGCTCATTCCATTCATCAGTTGGATTTTTTCTTTCATTAATACTATTTTCAATAATTCTCATTATTTTGTCTTTTAAGTTACTTGGAGTATTATCAAAAAATGTACAATTATTATTTCCTTCTCCTATTTCTTTAAATGTAGGAATTTCATTTAAAATAGTTGGAATACCCAATGTTAATGATTCAAGTGCAGAATATCCAAAACTTTCTGATCTACTTGGTAACACCGTTAAATCTGCTATTTTATATACCTCTGACATTTGATCAAATCTCAATATTTTCACATCAATATCATTTGATTCTGCTTTTTCTTTTAAGCCATCAACAAACTTAATATATTGTTTATCTAATCCTGTAAAAATAATTTCGATTTTTTCTTTCATTTCTGGCTCTAGCATAACACAAGCATCTATAAGTAACATTGGTTGTTTTTGAAGTGGCTCTAATCTACTTGGTACTATTATTCTTATCTTTTCACCATTTAAATTATATTTTTCTACTATTTCCTCTCTATTTAAATCAGTATACAATCTATTTATATCTATTGAATGAGGTATAAATTCAATTTTGCAATCGGTTAGTTCCTCATATTGCTTAGCATAATATCTAGATGGCGCAACAAATATTGTATTTGCATCATCCTTATACTCTCTCATAACTTGTAACACTTTATTATAAGAATTTTTTCCCCACGCAAGCTCATATTCAAATGGATTTGTATGTATTGTAAATATTCTCTTTTTATTTTTCCACGCATGCAAGAAAAGTAATGAATTCAAATGAATGCAATCATATTTTGACATATCAATTTTCTCTAATCGTTTGGCCAAGTTTTCATACGACTCATCAGTTTCAAATTCACCAAAAGCTTCTTGAATTATATACTCGTCGGCATCTCCTTCCATATTAAACAAATTGATATTTATATAATTAACACCATTTTCGATATGATCTTCTCCCGAAAACATATAAACATCAACTTCATTTTTCAAATTTGTTAAAGATTCTGCTAAATCTATTACAAATCTTTCTGTTCCTCCTATTGATTTACTTGATATTGACCATGGATTTATGATTGCTATTTTCATTCTTATCATTCCTTTCTTACTTTTTATTTTTATACGCTTTTTCTATTATTTTAGCGTAATTATCTTGTGAATGTTTGATTGAATAGCTATATGCCTTATCACTCATTTTTTTATACTCTTCCGCCGTAATTTCTAACTTCTTTGGTTCATACCCTTTTTCTATAACATATCCTATTTTTTCTTTCGCTACCGTATCCGAAAAATCTATTACATTTGAAATTATTATAGGTTTTCCTCTTACAATTCCATCAATTAGTGAATTAGGAACATCTTTCACAACTTTTTTTTGCGGAACAAAAGCTACAAAATCCGCTTCATCAAACATATTAATCAATAAATCAGTATTATTGTTTATATTTAGAAGTGCAATTCTATCCCATACATTATACTCTTCGGCTCTTTTCTCGAATTCTTTTGTATCATTATCTCTTAACGGAATCGTTAAATAGAAATTTGTATTTTCTCTTAATAAGCCAAGTAGATATTCTAAGCCTCTTTCTACAATCGCATCCCCTTCTGCATTGTTCCAACTTGCAAAAACAATATTTACATTTTCTTTATTAAATATCTTTTCGCTTTTCTTTCTCGGAATTTTCGACGGAGTCGGTGTTACTTCTATTTGATTAGACTTAAATCCATATTGAATTAACATTTCTTTATGTTTGTCCAGTTCCACAAAAACTTTTTTTAAGTTTTTATATTTTTTTAAATGCTTACTATATTTTTCATTCGGCCTTCGATACATAGAAACATATAGTGGATTTTTAGAAAAATTAAGTAATAACCTTTTCCATAAGCAAGGCTCTTCTTCAAATATATGTACAATTTCTTTTGGATTACTTATAATCTCTTTCATTGCTTTTATAATATACACCATTGGCGAATAGATATATATATTGTCTTTTATATCTTCTGATTGCATTGCTTTTTGATTCATAAATCTTGTAGCTGCAATAATTTTTCCGTTATTTCTTTTTGAAATAAGCTCCATTTGATTAGACACAGCTTCTTTATGCCTTACAAAAAAATCATTAATTAAAATCATAATTTTCATCCTTTAATTATATTTTTCATGAAATATTTTTAGCTTTTCACTTTTATAATTATTGTTGCCATAAACTCTATCTATTATTGTATATCTATCTTTTCTTGGAATTAGGCTCATAAATGATTCTTCTATAATGCTATTATTTACTCCATATAAATTACTTGCATCTAATACTTGTATTTTCTTTATAGCATTAATTATATTATCTACAGGCATCTCTTGGGTTATTGACATTAATATAATTCCAAACGAAACAGCAATTCCATGCGGAACATCTAACTTGCTTTCCATCTTTTTAGCAAATATATGCTCAGAACCGCTTTCTGGTCTACCTGTTCCATAAAAATTTGTAATATGACCTGACACACCTATGTAATCGTACAACTGTTCAATATTATTAGATATTTCATCCAAAGAATTGTTAGATATAAAATCTAATACTTCGCAAAGTAATTCTGAAGACATTTTATAAATATCTTCATCCATATTCTCATTAATATCTTTTGAAGCTATTTTCCAATCTTGTGATGCAGTATAAATAGATAAAACATCAGCTAGACCATATAAGTTCTCTGTTACAGATTTTCTTAGCAAATTGCAATCTAAAATAACACAATCCGGAAGTTTCGCGTCCATCGTCAACTTATTTCCGCCATCAATTAAAGCAACTTTATTAGTTGCATATGAATTTGTAGAAAGCATCGAAGGAATACAAATATGTCTTACCCCCATTTTATATGATACATATTTAGCTATATCTATTGCACTTCCGCCTCCAAAAGAAACCACTTGATTAATTTTATTGTTATTGTTTATTACACAATTTATATCAGAAATATTTTTTGAAATATCATGCCAATTTATCTTATTTGTATTTTCATTTGTGAAATTAATCTTTTTCATTGATGCTTCAGAATAAATGAGTAAACTATTTCTATCCAACTTATTTAAAAATATTTCAGCATCTTCTTTTATTGTAATATCCTTAAAACTACTCATGCCTATTCTCCTTACATAAATCTTTTATATTCATCCTGTTCTTTTATATCTTCGTGTATTTTAGGTATTTCGTCTATACTATCATTGCTACATACTATGCATACATCATTATCTTTTATAATACTTATATCTTCAACACCAATCGTAATAAGTAATTCGTCACTCTTATTCAAGATATTAGAATGACTAACATTATTAACAATAGAATCGCCAATTATTACATTAAAATCTTTATCTTTTTTATGCACTTCAAATAAGCTTCTTATACTTCCAACATCCATCCATTTAAATTCAGATTTTATCATCTTTATAGAAGTAGTTTTTTCTAGTATTCCTTTATCTATCGAAATCGTTTCTACATTTTCATATACTTTTTTTATAACTTCTCTCTCTTCATTTGTTGATAACGCATTATACAACGTATCTGCAAACTTATATATATCAGGCAAATGTTTTTGGAACTTTTGTAATATCGTTTCTAGATTCCAAACGTACATTCCACTATTCCAAACATATTCACCACTATTTACAAATTCAACAGCCTTCTCATAATTAGGCTTTTCTTTAAATTCACTAACTCGATAATAAACGTCAGTACCTTCAACTTTCTCATACTTTATATACCCAAATCCTGTAGCCGGAAATGTTGGGGTTATACCAATCGTAACTAAATTGTCATCTTTTTTTGCAATTTCGATTGCATCTAATATATTATTTTGAAGTTTTTCTTCTTCCTCTATGTAATGATCCGACGATAAAATAGAAACAATGCCATCGCCCTTCATTTTTTTTATTTTCAAACTCGACAAGAAAATACACATTGCAGTGTTTCTCATTTGTGGCTCTGTAATAATATTTTCTCTTGGTATCTTGTTATCAATATAACGTTCCGCTAAATCTCGTTGTTCTTCATTGACAATAACAAAAATATTCTCATAATCGAAAATATTTTCCACTCTTCGTATTGTTTCATTTATCATTATTTCATTACCATATAAATTTACAAATTGTTTTGGCATTTTAGTTGTACTAATTGGCCATAATCTGTTTCCTTTTCCGCCTGCTAATATCAACAAATAATTTTTCATATTACCATCTTCTCTTCATAATTTTTTAATTATTTTTCATACATTCAAACTCTATATGCATCATAATTACATATTATTTTACTTACTCTTTTGTATTCTTCTTCATTGTCAGTCATATGTATTAAATTATCAAAGAAATATCCATCAATTTTAGAAGCATATTTATTTCTAATTTTTTCTTTAATGCTTCTAATTTCAACGCATTGAGTCATTCCATTTTCTTCATTTATTTTGTATGTAGGATTATTAATTTTAGCAGCAAATAGAACAATTTTATTATTACCAGCTTTTTTCATATTTTTTATTTTGTCATAGATATATCCATCTAAAAACGCCTCGTCATCCCCTTTATAGCAATCAAGCACAAACGCATCATATATTTCTTTCAAATCATATTGAGTAACTTCAGTCAATTCTGTACTTTCAGAAATTTCAAAAATAATTTCTTTAGCATACTTATCAGCCATATTCCATAAAATACCGATTGAATATAATGTATCATTTTTTTCAGTTATATTCATAGATACCATCCTTCTATTCATTCTATAAATTTTCGCTTATTAATTTTATCTTTGTATTAAAGCTATCTATCAAAGATTCACTTATTTTATCTTCTTCTAAAAGGTATTTTATCCATTGTATTGCACTTTCCTTTATCAAAGGCACTTCAACTTTTTTTAGTTCATCGTCTTTTCCATAATATTCATCTATAAATTTGTTCATTCCGATCATATCTACACCACGTTTTTTTGAAAAGAAAAAGGTGGAAATTAAAATAGAAATATCATATATAGCAGAACCATATTTTGCATCATCAAAATCTATTATTGCGATATCATTATTTTCATCTAAAAATATGTTACTCTTTGTCAAATCAAAATGCACCAAGGCTTTTCTACTATTCCATGTATCAAAAGGAAGTGCTGGTAAATTGAATTCATTTTCTCCACATGTTACATCATGCATTTTTCTTATTCTTTTTGCTATCTCAGTTATTAAAACTTCTTCAACCTTCCCGTCTTGCAATGTATTTGTTATCTGCTCTCCACAAATAAAAGAATATATTACTATGCATTTATTTTCATTCTCGTTTGGATAATTTGTATAAACTATATTAGGAACATTTATATTTAATTGAAATAACTTTTTATGCAAATCTATCATAGATTTCGCGTGCTTTTTATCTTCATATACTTTTGCAATATACTTATTGTTCTTACAATTAATTACATACACGTTTCCGTCAGACGACTCTTCGTTTTTTTCAATTTCAAGAACATCCTCTTTAATTTCACTTTTAACAGCATTATGTAAAATTTGTTCAATTTCATTCTCTTCAGTCTCACTCAAAATACCTCTATTCATTTTTTACTCCTCCTAATAAAAAGTAGTATTCAACGACTACAGAATATCACAAATAAACTAGTAAAGCAATTTAAGTTCTTCCCTATTTTACGCGAAAAAGGAAGTGATTTTATCACTCCCTTTTCAATTCACGCAGATTACTGTTTTCTGAACATTTCATCAAATACTTTCATATTGTCAGCATTACAGACTTCTTTAGCTACGCATATTTCGCCATCATTGCGCACCAGCGAATAAAGCAGAATGTCTTCGCCATCAAAGTATCCAATTTCAAATCCAGGTTTAGCCAAGAAAATGCACGGATACACTTTATTGTCAGGCGTTATAACAACATTGTCTGTTCCTGCATAGCAGCAGAAATTCTTAGAACCAGCTTTACCAAACGTACCACATCTTGTGATTTTAAAGACATCAATTGGATTTTGACTTCTCTGGTAGGAAACATTCTTCAAGAATTCATCGATTTGTTCATTAGTCATAATTACAGAATTATCCATATCTACCGCATTTCCTTGTTTAATGAAATTGGTAAACCTTATGGAATACGCTCCATAATCGGATCTTCGTATATTGCTAACCCATTAGTCATCAGAAAGTCCTGCCCAACAATAGGAAAGCTTTCCAAATATCCAAAGTCAGTAAGTATTTCAGCACCATTTATTTCAACTTTATACCGAGAAGAAAGTTTTGATACAAGCTTTTTCAGCTCTTCACTACTCCTATCACCCGTATAGGAGATGTAGCAATGTTCACAATTAATGTTACATTTGGAACACGCCATGACAGTAACCTTACGTTTCACTATTTCGTCTTCCGAAGCATATACCCATAATCTAAAATCTCAGCAAAAAAGTTTCTCCATCCCTTACTTTCAACTTTTTCATTACTAACCAAATTCACTTCTCCAATTAACTCATCATTCAAATAGCACTTTTGTACTCCAACAGGCTCAAAATATTCAAGTGGTGCAGATACATTTTCGTTTAGCACAATTTCTGTTCGTATATTTTTCTCATCACCTTTATTTAAAAGTATCATTAGGTCCTTTTCAGCAACTATATCAACTTGTGCTTTATTGGCCTTTTCAATCTCTAATGTTGTCGCCACAGTCCCTTGCTTTATAATTACTGTATTACTAAAATTCGCAAAACCATAATCAAGTAATTTAGTAGCATCATCAAAACGTTTCTGACTTGTTGGTCCTTTCATAACAACCGCAATAAGCTTCAAATCATTTCTAGTAGCTGTTGCAGATAAATTAAATAGCGCAAGTGAGGTTGAGCCGGTCTTAAGACCTGTACACCCTGAATAAAATCTTACTAATTTATTTGTATTCACAAGTTCAGATTTTCCATCACGAAGCGTATCCATCCATATTTTTGTATAATTATGTATTTGTGGATGATTTTTGCTTAGTTCGCGACTCATTATGGCTATGTCCATCGCGCTAGTCTCATGACCATCTTCATCTATTCCATGACAATTCTTAAACGTAGTATCATTCATCCCAAGTTCTTTTGCTCTCTCATTCATTTTTTGAACAAAAGCTTCTTCACTTCCCGAAATAAACTCTGACATAGCAACACAGCAGTCATTAGCACTAACTACCGATATCGCTTTAATCATTTCATCAACTGTCAATTGTTCTGTTTCATTAAGCCAAATCTGTGAGCCTCCCATTTTTCTAGCCCTTTCACTGCATGGCACTCTATCGGTAAGCTTTATCTCTTCTCTATCTAATGCTTCAAATATTAAAAGCAAGGTCATAACCTTAGTAACACTTGCAGGCCTTAATTTTTCATGTTCGTTCTTTGTATATAAAATTGTACCACTATCCTCATCCATTAAAATTACCGATTCTGAATCAAGCTCTAACTCTACTTTGTTTTGAATTTGATTAAACGTTTCAACTATATTTTCATTCCAAACAGGTACTGCGCCAGTATCAGTATAAGTAGCAAATGAACTAATTGGACTTAATATAAATAAAGTACTTAATATTAAACACATTATTTTTTTCATAAACAAAACCTCCTAGTAATTTATATTTACTAAGAGGTTAAATATTCATATATTATTTGATTTGTTATGCTTTTACTTTCATTATGAAACAGTAAACTTTTGACTTTAGTTTTTTAAATTTCGTTATTCTTCTTTTTAATATTTTCAATACCTTCGCCTATCTCCCCAAGTGTTATTTTTGGTTCTTCTCCAAACAATTCCTTTATTTTCTCACTTAGCTCATCTGGTGTAAAATCTTCAATTTTGAAATTTGGATTCTTTGGTCCACCTGCTACTAACATTTGACCATTAGGATTTAAGAAAACATTAGAAGACCTTTCATCTATTCTATATTTTTCTACTAATGTTCTGCCCCATTCTTTCACTTTATCAGGTAGTCGTACTCCTGGCTTTGACGTAATAGCAAATGTAACACCATCTTCATTGTGTTCACTATCAAAATGTTTAGATACAGATACAAAATAATTATATCCAAGTTCATACGCTATTGCACTACCACCTAAAATTTGTTCTTTAGCAACAACCATTTTTTCTCCATTTGGCAATTCAACTTCATTAGCCTTTATTTTTTCAACAGCATTGTCTATTACTTGTTGCTGTTTTTCATGTGCTTCAATTAACCCATACTCTTTTAATTGTTCATTTGTTAACTGCTTATCCAATAATTCTGCCTCAGCAACTCTAAAAAGTTGTTCTCCGGATAAATACCTAACCAATGCTAATCCACTTCTGCTATCTAACGCACTAACCCTATTTGGCATAGTATCTGCTAATTCAACAATTTGTTCAGGTACATAAATACCTAAATTAGCTAAAGCTGCAGACGCAGAATGAATTCCATTTGCCGGATCGCCATCAACAACTATTGTATCTCCTTCCAATTGACTTCCATGATGTCCACCAGTATCAATATTTAGCATGCCCTCTTTAAGTTGACCAGCAGGGACTCTTTCCACAATTAAATGTTCACCTTTCTCTATAATTCCATTTTCTTCTGCATATCTCTCTAAAGCATAAATCGATGACTTATTATCTAAATCATCACCAAAATGTGTTACAACTGTTTTGCTCTCTTTTATTTTATTAACAAGAGTTTTAATCATATTACAATTCTCCTCTCAACATCTTAATCTTTTCATCTTTCACAAATATTTTTCTTATGAATCCTGGTATTCTATCAAACATTTGTATAAGTTCTTTACAATCTTGTTTTAGTTTTTCAACCTCATTTTCAGATACTTCATAATCTTGTCTTAATTTTGCATTTTCTGCCTGTGAATCCTCAAATGCTTTCTTATAACCAGCTATAAGTTCTCTTACATTTTCCTTTGTTTGACTCAACTCTTGTGCCAATTTTATATTTTCAAGTTTAATCGTTTCAATATTTTCATTTTCCATCTCAAAATTATTAGTTCCTTTGCCATTATTATAGGTTTCTTCAACATTTTCCACCATTTTTTTTGGTTTCTTATATCCGTTTCTTTCAGCACTTTTCATAACTTTACCTAACATACTCCAAGTCTTTGTATCAAGTTTTTGTTTTTCCAAAGGAATTGAAAAATCGATTTTTATGTTTTCATCTTTCTCCATTGTATTTTTTATTTCATTTAACAAATCAGTTGAAATCAAAGATTTTTCTTTTTTTGAAAGTCCTTCAATTATCAACCACGTTTGATACATTGCTTTTTCTTTTGATAACATATTATCACCACCTTATCATATAAATTATTTTCTCTGCAATCTGCTCTATTACTTCTTGCTGTGCGGGTTTTACAAGTATTCAAAATGTTCTGGATAACATTTTGGTCTGCATTCTTGTTTTCTTTCTTCCAATTCATTTTTATAAATCAATTTATTCTACTGGTTTGAAGAATTCAATACGTAATCTTTAAAATTATAAACATTCTTTTTCTTATTCATTATACTAAAAATTTGACTTAACTCTTGATGATATTGTACATTATTTTCAATCTCTATTCTATCTTTAATATGTAGCATATAATTTTCAATTAACGAAAAAACACTTCTATTTTTTAACATAAATTCGTGCTTTCCATTTAAGACGAATCCATATTCTTCATCAAAATCATCCATCATTTTTTCTGAATATCTTTTTGGATTATTAATTGCAAAGTAATATAATTTTTCATCAATAAATTTCCTCCTTAATTCTGCATAACAAATTACTTCTGAATTTCTTTGACTAATATGTCTTGAAAATACATAATACTCTTTTCCAGGATCAACATAAGTAATCACTCTATCATTTACATTTGCAAGATTACATACTTCAGCATCAGATAAAATATCCATTATATCTGAAAAATGGCCATCATAATTTGGATAATGTCCTCTTTTATCCTCAAGATAAAAGCCGTTTGATATTATTTTACCATTCGTCATATAAATATTAACAATTTTTTCAAATTCCTTATACATCATAATCTTAAACTCTTTAATAATTATTTCTTTTTTAATATTTAAAGAGTCAAAAGAAATGTTCGCCTTCTTTTCAGTTCAGATATATGTTGAATGTCTGCCAATGACATTACATCTAATTCATCTAAGTTGATATATTGTGATAGTGCTTCTTCATCTATTTCTGTACCTAAAACATCTAAATCTTCAACATACTGCCTAGCTTGTCGTATAGAGAAATTAGGACATTTATCATAAATATATCCCAAATAGTGATCTTTAGGTAAATCTAATATTTCCAAAAACAATTCTTTACTTGGTATAGGTACTTCAACTCTTTTGCTTCTATTTATTAATGCTTCATCAATTTCTCTTTTATCATTTGATGTAATAAAAGTATAAATAGGGAATTCTCCTTTTTCATACGTATCTGTCCCAGTTGTTAATCTTCCATTTTCTAAAAAGTCTAATAAAAAAGAATCAACTTCAGGTCTTGCCTTATCCAGTTCATCTATTACAAGGACAACAGGTCCTCGTTGTGATTGTTGTAGGGCTTGCAATAATATTCCTGCTTTAATTGAACTATCCGCATCTTGTTTCATTACACCTTCAATATTTACATCATATTGAAAATTCTCTGTTCCCATTCTAGGAAAACATTGAACAAATTTTTCATCTGCATCTATCATTTTTGCAAAAGTTTCAGCTAAAAAAGTCTTTCCAGCTCCAGAGTTTCACTGTAGCAACAATGTTGGAATACTTCTTTTATCTCTTTTACCCGATGCTTCGAACAATAACACTATTTTCGCTAAATTCTCTGATGCAAAATAGCCTAAATCTTTTAATTTTTCTTGAGTTTCTTGTATCTTTTCTGACATAATTACAGCTCCTTTAATTATACTTAAAAAAATTTATTTTTGCCTAATTTCATTATATATTCATAATATCATAGCGACTAAAAAATAACAATAATTTACACCAAATTTGATAACCTTAAATTCTTACTCTATTTCTACGTCGGATTTCGATTTCGTGCTATGATAAATACACCTATCTTTCCTTTATTATTACATTCAATATAGCTCTTATATAAATGATGTATTTTTCAATTTTCTTATAATAATCTGCTCTCATATAAAATACCTCCATTTATTAAATTATTTAAATATTCGTATTACATTTAAACTCTTATTTTCAGTTTTATATAAAAATTGCACAGTGCAATATTAGACTGTGCAATTTTTAAACCGATATTAAATTTTAATCATTTTTTTATATAAATTTATATTTTTATTGAATTTCAAAGTTTCCAAGCCCTTTATTTATCTGTGTTTCATTCCGTCGTGGAATTGCACAGTGTAATCATTAGCACTCACAACACAAATCGCTTTTAACATTTCATGAACTGTTAAAGTTTCGTTTTCAGCAAGCCAAATTTGAGAGCCCCCCATCTTTCTAGCACGTTCACTACAAGGCACTTTATCTTCTAAAGTAATATCACCTCGCTCTAACGCTTCCATAATTAAAAGAATTGTCATAACTTTTGTAACGCTTGCTGGACGTAATTTAGTATGTTCATTTTTAGTATATAAAATTGTTCCAGAATCTTCTTCCATTAAAATTGCAGCTTCAGAGTCTAAATTTAGTTCGACCCTATTTTGAATTTGATTAAAAGTCTCAATTACATCATCGCTCCAAACCGGAATAAAACCTTCGTTATCTAATATAGCAAAAGAAGTAATTGGACATAATATAAATAAAACGCTTAACATTAAACAAATAGTTCTCTTCATATTAAAAACCTCCCTATAAATTTATATTTACAGGGAGATTTTTTATTTTTATATTTTACTTGATTCGTAGTGCAAAAAGCACGTCAAACACCACATATAATCAGCAGTTGTCCAATAGGATAAAATACCCAGATAAGTTTTCGAAGCATTTCCGTATCACGCTTCGTTTCTCTTATGAGAATAAACATGTCCGAGATTAAAAATAACGTAATGCCGAGTGCTGGCATAATATGATTTCCAGCAAAAGAATAAACGTATATCACTACCAAAGCCACACTAATCAGTACTACATAAACATATACAGCAACCCTGAAAACAAGGTCCTTTTCAGATGTGAGATGTGTAGAAAAAACCATCGAAAATACAAAAACGCACAAAGCGCTAACAGCACCCACTATCAAGTTAGTCATACTAAATGTTTCTATACTAGCAAGCTTATGATAGAAGCAACATGTGTACAAAACGTGAGTGACGCCAAACAAAGCCATTCCAACATAAAACCGTTTCTTGCCGAAAACTAGAGCTGGAATATTGTTGTAGTCCATCAAAACCAAATCAGCAACAGTAGAGAACAAAATTGCATACATGCAAAGCTCTCTTTCTTTTGTGGGATATTGTGCGTACAATACAATCGCAAACGCAGACATGAGAAAAGTAAAGTTAGCCTTGAAACTGTTGGTCAACAAAAAGTCCAGCCGCGTTCTTTCTTTCATGAAACAAACCTCCTTTTCCAATCAAAAACAAAATGTTTTTCCCCATATAAAGCCCTTTTTACATAGCAATTATATCTATCACTAAAAATCTTGTCAATTAACTCAAAAATATAACCTCTTAGTTAAATATACTAAGAGGTTATATTTTACCTTTATTTCATTTTTATTTTATTTATTAACTCGTCTCTAGTAACCGTTTCATTCTCTCCTTTAGACAAATCTTTAACAACTACTGTTCCAGATTCTAATTCGTCACCGCCAAGAATTATTGCGAAATCATACTTTTCGTCGGCAGCATACTTCATCTGTTTAGATAATTTCTTTTCATCAGTATATACAGTAGCAGCAATTCCATTTTGTCTCAATAACTCTGCAACCTTAAGATATTCAATGTATGGTACTTCTGGGAATCTTGTAACTAATACTTTTGGCATACTTGATTTTAATTCTGGCACTAAGTTATGTGATACTAAAAAATTTTCTAAAGTAACATCACCAAAACCAAAGCCTATTCCAGAAACATTAGCTTTATCTACAAATAGATTGATTAGATTGTCGTATCTTCCTCCACCAAACATTGCACGATTATTATTTATATCTTTATCATAAACTTCAAAAACTGTTCCTGTATAGTAGTCAAAGCCTCTAATTATTGAAAAATCAAATTCACATATATTACTCATTCCAGCTTCTTCAATTAATTTAAATAAACTCTTTAACTCTATAGTACCTTGAGACTCTGGACATAACTCCATCATTTCTTCAAAAGATTTTTCAAAGAACGAATTTAATTTATCAACTTCTTCTGCATTCAAACCTATATCAACCAAGTACTCACAAAAAGATTCTTGAGACATTTTACCTTTTTTATCAATAGCTTTTGAAACTTTACGAGATTTCTCTTTATCAAATCCCATATATTGTTCAAATAAATCATTGTAAAATCTTCTATTATTAATTTTAATACAATACATTGTTTCATCAGCATTAAATGCTTTTAATAAAGATGAAGCGACTAGAAGTAATTCAAAATCTGTTTCTATTGAATCAGAACCAAACATATCTACATTTACTTGCCAGTGCTCTCTAAGTCTTCCCCTTTGTGGTTTCTCATATCTATATAAATTAGGAATGCTAAACCATCTAAGTGGCATATTTAAAGAACCAAGTCTCGCTGCAACCATTCTTGCAACCGTAGGTGTCATCTCTGGTCTAACCGCAAGCATTCTCCCTCCGTTATCTTGAAAATGATAAGTTTGCTCGTTTACAATTTCCTCACCACTTTTAGCAGCATATAAATCATATGATTCAAGTGTTGGTCCATCATATTCTCTATAATTAAATTTTCTTAATGTATCTTTTATTACTCCAAAAAACCAGTTCCTCAAATCCATATCTTCTGGATAAAAATCTCTCGTTCCTTTATATGGTTGAACTGATAATAATTCTTTTGCCATAAAAATTCCCTCCTGATCAGCAAGTTTACTTAATAGTTATACACTATAATTATCATTTTTTCAAGTATACTCCAACTATTACTACTAATATCTTAAATATGTAAATTTTTAACAAATAGCCCTATACACAAAATCTATAAGGAAAAGAAGTGTGAATATATATATCATAGGAGAAACTTGCTTTCCTTTTCCATTCACTAAATTTACCAAAATATAGAAAACAAAGCCAAATTGAATTCCTGTTGTTATTGAATATGACAATGGCATCATTATAATTATGAAAAATGCTGGTATAGCTACTAATATGTCTTTCCAATCAATTTTCAACACATTTTCCATCATTGAAATACCAATAAACATAAGTACAGGCGCTGTTGCTACTGTAGGTACACAGGCAACTATAGGTGCTAAAAATAACGATAATAAAAAGCAAACTGCTGCTGAAACAGCTGTCAAACCTGTTCTGCCTCCTGCTTCAATACCAACACTACTTTCTACATATGTAACTACATTACTTGTTCCTAAAAGTGCTCCTGTAGTAGTAGCAAGAGAATCACAAACCATAGCCCTTTCTAAATTCTTCGATATATTACCATTTTCATCAACTTTAAATATTCCAGCTTTTTTGCCGGTTCCAATAAAAGTACCTATAGTATCAAATAAATCCGAAATCGTAAGCGTAAATATAGACATTATTACAACAATTAGCCCTGCTTTTGCTGTAAATAACCCTGTAAAATCTAACTTCATAAATGTTGGGGCTATTGATGGTATTAAAGTACTTGAACTAAAATCAGACATATTAGTAACCCCAAGAGGAATTCCAATTATCGCCGTAAGAACTATATTAATTAAGTATGAATTTTTTACTTTCTTCGAAACCAAAATTCCTGTTATAGCTAAACCTATTAAAGCAAGAATAATTTCTGGTGAATTAAAAACTGCTAATTGAGGAACAACATCACCCGCGTTAGCAATTCCGTCAGCAGCTAATGCAGAAACTGAAAAGTTTATAATTCCTGACGATTTTAAGCCAATGTATGTAATAAATAAACCAATTCCCACTGTAATCGCATTTTGCATAAATTCAGGCATTGCTTTAATGACTTTTTTTCTAATACTTGTTACTGTTATTAAAACATTAATTATTCCACATATAAAAACCATTGCTAATGCTTGTTGCCATGTGAAACCAAATGTTCCACATAAAGTATATGTAAATAAAGCATTAAGTCCTATTCCTGCACTTTGAACGTAAGGTACGTTCGCAACTAACCCCATTATCAAAGTACCAATTGCAGATGCAAGTATCGTAGCAACATATACAGCATTATAATCCATACCTGTTTGAGAAAGCACAGACGGATTTATAAATATTATATATGACATCGCCATAAACGTCGTTAACCCTGCAAATATTTCTGTTGAAACTGTTGTGTTTTTTTCTTTCAATTTAAATATTTTTTCTAACATTGAGCCCTCCTTGAATTTTTATTAAGCGTGTGTTCCTCACAACATTATATCTCTAGATATTATGTTATATCAACAAAATTATTTCAGAATATCTTTTATTTATTGTTTCACTTTCTTTTCAAATATTCATTTATATTCAATTCTCCAGCTCTTGTAATCGACATATATCCATATTTAGATTTTATAGAATCTAGTGCTTTATCTAATTTATTATTTTCTACCTTATTAGAGTCAAAAAAAGATATTTGTTCCTCTGTATCAACTAGTTTATCTACTCTAAATCCAATTAATCTAATAGGTATATTTTCTTTATACATTTCTTGAAAAACCATCTTCGCTTTTTCATAAATTTCTTTTGTATTAGATGTTGAAAAATCAAGTTTTGATTGATGTGAAAAATCTTTAAAATCTTTTGTTCTTAGCTGAACACTAATCGTACTTGCAAATAATCTTTCTTTTCTAAGTCTAAATGTTACTTGTTCAACTAGCGCAAGTAATACACTTTCTAACTTCTCAGCATTAGAAATATCAATTGGAAGTGTTATCGAATTACCTATGCTTTTGGCTCTTTCTCGTATAGCCACAACTTCTGAGTTATCAATTCCATTAGCATATTCCCAAGCAAGCTTACCAAACTTCCCCATTCGTTTTACCAAAATATTTTTATCAAAACAAGCTAAATCACCGATCTTAAATATTCCCATTTTATTCAACTTCGGAACACTTTTTTTCCCAATCATAAAAAGTTCTGAAACATCAAGCGACCACATTTTATTTTTTATTTCATTCGGATATAACGTATGAATTTTATCTGGTTTAGAAAAATCCGAAGCCATTTTTGCAAGAAGTTTATTTGTTGAAAGACCTATATTCACTGTAAAACCAAGTTCATTCTTTACCCTTCTGTTTATTTCATGAGCTTTCGCAAGTAATGTATCACCCATCAAGAAATTTGTCATATCTAAAAAGCATTCATCAATACTAAATCTTTCTATAATATCTGTATATTCTCTCAAAAGATTATACAACTCATCTGAATATTTCTGATATGCTTTAAAATCTGTAGAGTATAATTTTAAATTAGGACACTTTTTTGTAGCCTGATAAACAGTCTCACCTGTCACAACACCCATCGCTTTTGCTAAAGGACTCTTCGCAAGAATTATTCCAGACCTTTTATTTTCGTCACCACATATCGCTGAAGGTATTTTTCTAAGATCAACACTATCACCAACTTTAAGCCTTTCAAGTGCAGTCCAACTGAGAAAAGCGTTATTAACATCAACATGTAAAATTTGACGTTCCACATCCATCACCGAAACAAATTATAGAACATTTGTTCTTGAATGTCAATAAAAAAAATACTAGTATATCGCGTATAAAAATACTAGTATTTTCGTTAATGATTTCTTTAATTGCTTTTACTAATTTTTTAGAAGACATAAATTAAACATCGTTATTCTAAATGAATTTTACGCATCATAGAAATTATATATCCTATGTACAGCGATACGTAAACGTGCGGGCGGGATCCCCATTTAAAATACATAAATTATAAAATACAAAAATTTTTTATAAGACGTAAGGGTTGTCACAATAAAAGCCTCTTAATCTTATAATTCACTTTTCCAATTTAATTTGAAGATCTAACAGTTAGCTCTCTTGAATATGCTTCAAAAGATTCAAGTGGGAAACCACTAGAAGAATAAGCTGTATATATTAAAGATAATCGATATACACCAGCCGATACTTCAACATCATCTTCAAAAACATAAGCATATCCATCTGTGCTATATTCTTCCCAATAACAGTCTGAAACATTTAGCCATTTTACCCCATTCCATTTCTGGAGCTGAGCTTGAACTCCGGCATGACCACTATAGACTTCTGTGCTTCCATATATCATAATGCCCGATGATATATTTTCAGCAAGTTGCAATGAACTATCACAGGCATATAAATATGACCATCTTGGTTGAATACTATTTTGTACTTCAATAGTATCATTAGCAAAAACCACCGTTTGAAACATTAACAGTGTAATTACCATTACCAAACTAAAAAAACTTACTAAAAACTTGCTTGTAAAAACATTTTTCATAAAAGTTCCTCCTTGTTTTGGTTTGAATTACACATATATAACCGTTAATAACTAGAAAAAGTGACAAAATTTTATGAATTTTTTATAAAAATCTCTTCAATTTTTTCATAATTTATATTTTCTATTATTTTTATCATATCGTTTTTATTTAAATTTCCCATCAGATTATAATTTTTTTCATCGCAATACCATATAAACGAATATACATCATCTTTCTCTAATATAAAAATCTCTTTTTCTTTTATTGTTATTTTTTCCTCAGTTGTATTCTCTATATCAATCGCTCTATCAGAATTACATAAAACTTTGAACATAATTTCTTTATCGTCAACTTTTATTTTTGTATAATAACAATTACGTACAATTTCTTGAGTTTTAACTACACTTTTTTCTGGTAAATAGCCAAAGAAAGTTAAATCTTCAACCCTTACACTTTCACCGTTATTCTCCAAAATTTCCGTTATATCATCCGGCAAAATCCATGAATATTCTCCTGATTCCCCTCCATATAAGCTCAGTTCTTCTTTTCTCCATGCTACCATACTTGGAGTAACCATTATTGTTATAAGAAGTGCAAGTATAATAAAAACCGCAACTCTCGCAAATTTTCTTACATTAAATTGATATGCATTACCTTTAGTATCACTAGCTGCAATTTTTTCAAAATCATAATTTTTCACATCTTCAAAGAGTTTCTTCATTTTTTGCTTATGCTTCTTTGAAAATTTAACTTTTTCATTTACCGTAATTTCAGTATTTTGAACATATTCTCGTAAAGCTATTTCTAATTTTTCATCAAAATTATTCAGTTTCATTAAACTATTTCCTCCTTTCTAAGTTCTTCCATTAGCATTTTCTTAGCACGCTCTGCTCTTTTCTTTACAGCATCCAAACTAATATTTAACAATTCCGCAATTTCTTTCTGTGGATACTTATATAGCTTTTCAAGTATTAAAACATCTCTATATTTTGTAGGCAGTCCTTCTATTGCTTTTAGTAACTTTGTTCTAGATTCTTTATGGATTACTTCTTCACATGGCGTTTTGTACATAGGAAAATTTTCATTTCTTTCATTATAAATATTTTCTATGTATTCTAATTTTGTACATGATTTCTTTCTTGTATTATACATATCAATTGCAATATTTCTAACTACAATTATTAAAAATCCACTTGTAATATTTACATCTTCATCTTTAATTCTCTCCAACTTGTCTATTATTTTCATGAACGCTTGATGCACAGCATCTTCTGCTAAGGAATGATCATTTAATATTCTTCTTGCTTCCACATACATTATGTCTTTATATTGATTATATAACTTCTTTAATAGTTCCACATTTTCTTCTGTAATTCTGCTTTTGCTCTCCATAAAGTTATTCTCATCTCCTAATTTCATTATTTTTCGCCATTCTTCGAGATGCATTATACAATACAAATTATTGAAGCTTCAAGGAAGGTTACTTATATACAACAATCAAACTTCAGATATTTCCTTTGAGTAATCTAATGAATTATGTTAAAATATCTTAGAATAAGGAGTGATTTTAATGGAGACTGCAAATATAGAAAAATTCATGCCTACCGTTTATCAGGCTGAGATTTTAGTTAAAAATAATTTAGAAACATACAGACGCAAAGGTGTTAAGGCTTTTAAAATTATTCATGGATATGGTTCTACCGGTAAAGGTGGCGGTCTTAGAACAGGCCTTAGAGCATATCTTACCCAATTAAAGAAAGGTAAAATCATTGCAGATTTTGTTCCAGGTGAAGAGTGGTCTGTATTTAATGAAACTACTAGAAAAGTTTTAGATTTAGATAATAGCTTCAGAAAAGATTCTGATTTAGAAAAATCAAATGCAGGAATAACAGTTATCGTAATTAGTTGGAGTGGCGATTCGTCACTTGCGAGCACACCTTATAGACCAACTCAAAATTAATACAACAAAAAAGTATTGTTTTTAAGCCTCAAACAACTCATTATTCATTGCAACCACGATGCAATGAAAATGAGAACTCGGCGACAAAAAACAATACTTTTTATTGTATTAAATAGCTTATATTTTTGAAAAAGAAACATCCCCATTTCTAAAAATCCGTTCTAATTCTATTTATGATAATACTTACTATAAAATTCTTCTCTAAATTCTAATAATCTATCTTCTTCTATTGCCACTCTTACATTTTCCATTAATCTAACTAAGAAGCGTAAATTATGAATTGATAATAATCTTGCTCCTAATATTTCATCACATTTGATTAAATGTCTTATATATGCTCTTGTAAAATTTTTGCAAGTATAACAATCACATTCATCATCTAATGGCGTCCAATCACGCTCATATGTAGCATTTCTTACTACTAATTTTCCTTTCGATGTCATAGCTGTACCATTTCTAGCAATTCTTGTTGGAAGTACGCAATCACACATATCTATTCCTCTAATAACAGCTTCTATTAGGTAATCCGGTGTTCCAACACCCATCAAATATCTAGGCTTATCTTCTGGTAAAAAAGGTGTTGTATGACCAAGTACATCATACATTAATTCTGCAGGTTCTCCAACACTTAATCCTCCAACAGCATATCCTGGGAAATCAAGTTCTACTAATTGTTTTGCACTAATTTCACGAAGATCTTTATACATTCCGCCTTGAACTATTCCGAATAAACCTTGTCTATCTGGATTTTTATGTGCAGCTTTACATCTTTCTGCCCATCTTGTTGTTCTCTCCATTGACTTTCTCGTGTACTCATAATCTGCAGGATATTCTACACATTCATCAAAAGCCATCATTATATCTGAACCTAAATTATTTTGAATAGACATTGATTTTTCTGGTGATATAAAGTGTTTTGAGCCATCCAAGTGAGATCTAAATGCAACACCTTCCTCCGTTATTTTTCTTAAATCTCCTAAACTAAAAACTTGGAATCCACCACTATCTGTTAAGATTGCGCCATCCCAATTCATAAATTTATGAAGTCCGCCAGCTTCAGCAACTAATTCATCACCAGGTCTTAAATATAAATGATATGTGTTTGACAAAATTATTTTTGCTTTCACTTCATCTTTTAATTCTGTTGGAGTCATTGTTTTGACTGTAGCTTGTGTTCCAACAGGCATAAATACAGGAGTTTCAATTATTCCATGAGGAGTATGGATTCTACCTCTACGAGCTCCTGTTTTCTTATCTTTTTTTATTAATTCATATCTAATAGGTTGTTCCATCTTTATCTCCTTTGTGGACAAATTTCTCCGTCCCATTTGTCCAAATTTATTCTTTTATTAGCATTGCATCTCCGAAACTGAAAAATCTATACTTTTGTGTTACTGCCTCTTCGTATGCTTTCATGATATTTTCTCTTGTTGCAAGCGCTGAAACAAGCATTAATAAAGTACTTTCTGGTAAATGAAAATTCGTTATTAAATTATCCATTACCTTAAATTTATATCCTGGATATATAAAAATTTCTGTATTTTCTTTTTTAGGAACTAAATATCCATTCTCATCCGCAGCACTTTCTACTGTCCTGCAAGAGGTTGTTCCTACACAAAAAACCTTTCCACCATTTGCTTTTGTTTCATTTATTATTTTACACGCTTCTTCAGATATTTCATAATATTCTGAATGCATTTTATGATTTTCAATTACATCTTCTTTTACTGGTCTAAATGTTCCAAGACCTACATGTAACATTACTCTAGCAATTTTTATACCGCGAGCTTCAATTTCATTTAAAAGTTCTTTTGTAAAATGTAATCCCGCTGTAGGTGCAGCACTTGAACCTGCTGTTTTTGCGTATACCGTTTGATATCTATCTTTATCTTGTAATTTTTCGTGAATATATGGTGGAAGTGGCATTGCACCAATTTGATCCAAAATTTCATTCAAAATCCCATCGTATTCAAGTCTTACTTTTCTATTTCCATCTTCGAAAATATCTACTACTGTAGCTTTTAGAACAGTTTCTCCGTTAACATCAAAAAATAGTTCTGAATCAATTTTGCATTTTTTCCCTGGCTTTACAAGAACTTCCCATTCATTATTTCCAAAATCTTTTAAAAGCAATAGCTCGATTTGTTCTTCTTTATCAGCTCTATGACCGTAAATTCTTGCTGGAATTACTTTTGTTTCATTTATAACTAAACAATCCTTAGGACTTATATATTCAAGGATATTTTTAAAAACTTTATGCTCTATTTCACCAGTTTTTTTATCAAGCACAAGTAATCTTGATTCATCTCTTTTTTCAATTGGCAATTGAGCAATTAATTCCTCTGGTAAATCATAATAAAAATCCGAAAGATTCATATATTTTCGCTCCATTTCTATATTTCATATATTCGTGCTTATCTAAACTATTATATTTTACCACAAATTATGGTAACTTCAAGAAATTTCTATTAAAACATAGAGAAAGTCCCTTGGTTTGACTTTCATCTTGCCAAGGGACCATAAATTTGTTTACATGAATTATTATGCAAATAGTATTTGAATCCGGAAAAACTCATTTTCCTGGATAGAGTATTTGATCGGCGAAAAACCGTCTTTCGTTATCAGCAAACCGTACGTATCTCTGTTTGTTATGTACGCACGTCTTATGAGATATTTGAGATCATTGAGTGAAAAACAATTGTATTGCGTACCACAAGCCGGATGTGTATGTGCATACACCACCTCTCCGTGTTTTCTTTTCAAAGTACGTTTAACATGTTCGATTTGTTGAAAATTGAAATTTGCTTCTCCTTCTCTTCCTGGACTGAGGCAATAATCCTTCATAAAAAGAGTATCACTTTCTGATGATTCGCCGTACAACACCAACGTATATTCTTGTTTGTACCTTTCCGTCATTGTTTGAAGAGAATGAACTGCATCGACTGTGCAACCGGTCAAAGCAATTTCTTCACAAAGATTACGAAATCCGTGCGGTGAGACTGGGAATAACTCTGGTTTCCCAGGTATTCCAAAAGACATATCCTTCGGATAGTTCTTGCACTTCATTAAGACTTCATCGTACCGATCCATTATTAACCCTCCATATAGTAAGATTTACAGCGTATATATTATCATATTTGAGAGTTATCGTCAATTATGTAAATCTTATTTTAGTAAACCATTTGCTCTCATCCAACGAATTCTAGCTGTTGGATCTAAGATTTTCTTTCTAATTCTTATATTTGTAGGAGTAATCTCAACAAGTTCGTCTTCCGCAATATATTCAATAGCTTGTTCTAAGCTCATAACTCTTGGTGGAACAAGTCTTAAAGCGTCATCACTACCAGAAGCTCTTGTATTTGTTAAATGTTTCTCTTTACATACATTAACTTCCATATCTTCAGAACGTGGATTTTCACCAATAATCATACCTTGATATACTTCAACACCAGCACCAATAAATAATGTACCTCTTTCTTGAGCATTGAATAATCCATAAGTAACTGATTTACCAGTTTCAAAAGCAATTAGAACACCTTTTTGTCTTGGTGAAATTTCTCCTCTAAATGGCTCATAACCTGAGAACACATGATTCATAATTCCATTACCCTTTGTATCAGTCATGAACTCACTTCTATAACCAATTAATCCTCTAGCAGGAATCTTGAATTCAAGTCTTGTGTAACCTTGTTCTCCCATTATCATGTTTGTCATTTCAGCTTTTCTAATTCCTAATTTTTCGATTACAGAACCTGTGAACTCGTCTGGCACGTCAATTACAAGCTCTTCGATTGGTTCACACTTAACACCATCAATTTCTTTAAAAATAACAGATGGTCTTGAAACCATAAATTCGAAACCTTCTCTTCTCATTGTTTCAATTAAAACTGATAAATGAAGTTCTCCTCTACCAGAAACTTTAAAACTATCTGTGCTCTCAGTTTCTTCAACTCTCAAGCTAACATTTGATTCAAGCTCTTTCATAAGTCTGTCTTTCAAATGTCTAGATGTAACAAATTGACCTTCTCTTCCAGCAAAAGGACCATTATTTACACTAAATGTCATTGTTAATGTTGGTTCATCAATATCAACAAAAGGAATTGCTTCTGGATTTTGGCTATCTGCAATTGTTTCTCCAATATTGATATCAGGAATTCCTACAACAGCAATAATATCACCAGCAGCAGCTTCATCTATTTCATAACGTTTCAAACCTTGATATGTATATAATTTACCAATCTTAGTTTGTTGAATTGTACCATCTTTTCTACATACTGCAACAGGTTGCCCTTGATTAATTCTTCCACTTTCAAGTCTTCCAATCGCAATTCTTCCAACATAGTTATCATAATCAATACTTGAAACAAGCATCTGCATTGGATTTTCAGGATGAACTTGTGGAGCACCAACATATTTAATTATTGTTTCAAAAACTGGTTTCATATCTGTACCAGGATTATCTAGGTCTAATGAAGCAATTCCTTGTTTTCCTGATGCATAAATTACAGGGAAACCAAGTTGATCATCAGTAGCTGCAAGCTCGAAGAATAAATCAATGACTTCATCTACAACTTCGTTTGGTCTTGCACCAGGTCTATCTATTTTGTTTAAAACAACGATTGGTTTTAAGTTTAACCCCAAAGCCTTTCTTAAAACAAATCTTGTTTGTGGCATTACACCTTCAAATGCATCGACAAGAAGAATAACTCCGTCAACCATTTTAAGAACACGCTCAACTTCACCTCCAAAGTCAGCATGACCTGGTGTATCAATAATATTAATTTTATAATCACCATATGTTACAGATGTGTTTTTAGCAAGTATAGTGATTCCTCTTTCTTTTTCTAGATCATTTGAATCCATTACTCTTTCATCTACATGCTCGTTTTCTCTGAATGTTCCTGATTGTTTTAATAGTGCATCTACTAATGTAGTTTTTCCATGGTCTACGTGGGCTATAATAGCAACATTTCTTATTTCCATTTTTTAACTCTTCCTCTCGATAAATGATGAATAGGAATCAATCTTCCTATTCATCAATGCTAAATTTTATTTTTTGCAAGCTTCATTCTAGCTTAAGCTTACATTTTGTTTATTAATTATTCAGCTATTTCTGTAGCAACTGTATCAAGGGTTATTTGCTCGCCTTGAAGCTCAGCTTCTGGTGCAGCTTCTCCTTCAACTGCTGTTCCTTCAAGTTCACGAATTGAAAGTTCAATTCTCTTTTTGTCTAAATCAACTTCAACAACTTTAGCAGTAACTTCTTGTCCCATTTCTAAAGCATCTTGTGGTTTTGCAATTCTCTTCATTGTAATGTTTGAAATATGAACTAAAGCTTCTAATCCGTCTGGTAATTCAACGAATGCTCCAAATGGTTTCATACTAACAACTGTACCATCAACAATATCACCAACTTGATATTTAACATTTGCCCAAGGATTATCTTCAGCTTTTCTATATCCTAATGAGATTTTCTTTGTTTCTGTATCAGCTTTAAGAACTGTAACTTCAATTTCTTGACCAACTTTTAAAACTTCGCTTGGATGTTTGATTTGTTTCCAAGAAATTTCTGAAATATGCAATAATCCATCAACTCCGCCGATATCAACGAAAGCACCGTAGTCTGTAAGTTGTTTAACTGTTCCTTTTATAACTTTGCCTTCTGCAATTTCAGACCAAGTTTTTTCAAGTTGTTTTTGTTTTTCCTCGTTAGCTAATTTTCTTTCAGAACCAATGATTTTTCTCTTTTCTGGATTATATTCAATAATCTTAAGAGCAACACATTTTCCTCTATATTCAACTAAGTCAGTAACTTTCTTAGCAAGTTGTGTTTGTGGAACGAATATTTTAATATTTCCACTTTCAGCAATAACACCGCCATTTACAACGTCTGTAACTTTAGCTTGAACAGGTTTGTCTTCTTTAACATTATTTTCAAATTCTTCTCTTAATTGTTTAACCTGTAGTCTTTTTGTTGACAATAAAACATTACCTTGACCATTGTTCATTCTTAGTATGTATGCAGAAATTTTGTCACCAGCTTTATATTTATCAGCTGGTTTCTCATCGCCATAACTAAATTCATCTCTTGGTATAATTCCATCTGCTTTGTATCCTAAATCAACAAAGATATCTTCTCCTATGATATCTACGATTGTACCTTCTACAACTGTTCCTTCCTCTAATTTTTTTAGTGAGTTTTCATATAACTCTGCAAAATCTTGACTTTCTTTTGACATTTCAATATCAATCCTTTCTAACTTTTCTGCTAATTTTTTAGAATTAAAACAGCAACTCATGATGGTTGCCGTCAAAATCTTATTTATTATCTTATATTTTGCATTTTTTGTCAATAGAATCATATCAAAAAAACAGCCACATTTTAGTCTGTGACTGCTTTTATTCCTATTCGCCATCCCTTAAATTAAGAATTTCATCTTTTATCTTATTTGTTAGGTCTACAATTTCTCTAGGATTTAATTCTTCTCCAACAGTATAATTCTCCAAGGTCATTGGCTTTCCAATTCTTATTCTTATTTTTGTAAATGGCTTATAATTTCCTTTTATTCCAACCGGAACTATAACTGAATTCGTTGAAAGAGCTAATACTGCTGCACCTTTCTTTATTTTTACACCTTTATCAAATCCATTTCGTGTTCCTTCTGGAAAAATCATCAACATTTCGCCTTCATTTATGTACTTTTTAGCAAGTTCCATTGCTTCAGTATCACCTTTTCCCCTTTTTACAGGAAAAGCACCAGCTTCATAAAATATCATCGCCTTTAATTTTGTATTAAAAAGTTCTTCTTTAGCCATTATACGAATCATTCTTTTAGTTTTAAATTTTATAACTAAAGATACTGAATCTAACAAATGAACATGATTTGAACAAATTATTGTATTCCCCTCTTTCGGAAGATTTTCTAAACCTTCCACTTTTATTCTATATACAATGGCGCAATATATAGCCATCGCGCCTTTCATAATTGCTCTTCCTATCATTTTTATGCCCCCTAATTTTCTTCTAATGTATCATCATTACTTCCATTTACTGTTATTTCTTCATCATCTGTAGTACTATCAAGCTCAGAATTTATAATCAGTTCAACAACCTTTTCGTACACTTCTTCAATACTCATTTTTGTAGAATCAATTACAACTGCATCTTCTGCTATTTTTAGCGCTCCCATTTCTTTCTTCATATCATTTTCATCGCGTTTCCTAATGGATTCATATGTTTCCTCATATGTTGTTTCGATTCCTTTTTCTATTAATTCTTTATATCTTCTATTTGCTCGCTCATCTGCATCAGCTGTTAAATATATTTTCACTTCTGCATCTGGAAATACCACCGTTGTTATATCTCTTCCTTCCATTACAACATTGCTAGCTTTTCCAAGTTCTCTTTGCATATCAACTAATTTAATTCGAATTTCTTTAACTGCAGAAACCGGCGAAACTAGTTCATTAACCTTCGGAGTTCTTATTTCTTCAGTTACATCTTCATCATCCAGAAAAACTCTTTGCTTATCATTTATATTTATAAATTCTATTTTTGTTCTTTCTAATAACTCTTGAATCACATTTATATCAGCATTTATAGAAATCCCCTCATTCAACATTTTTAAAGTTATACATCTATACATTGCTCCTGTATCTATATACGTATACCCTAACCTTTTTGAAATTAACCCCGCAATTGTTCCTTTACCTGTTCCAGCAGGTCCATCGATTGCAACTATCATAATTACACCTCCGAAAATTTTCTATTTATTATTATTTCATTTTTATCTAACTTATACAAGAGATTTTTTTCGGTGCACACGAGGGACGTCCGTTAAATGTGCACCGAAAAAAACACCCAGAGTTGTTCTCTGAGTGCCTTTTACGTTTATTCTTGTTCGTAGTTTTGATCAACACGGATACTATTCCAATCTGAGTAAGAAAGAGTAACTTTAATTTCCTTTTCTTTCTCGTCAAGACCAGTAATCCAGTATTGTTCAGAACGTGAAGATTCGCGTTCTTTTTGAGCTAGCCTTACTTCACCCCAATATGGCGATTGGTCTTTGCCACTAGTTGAAACGGTTCTACAGTATACCCATCTTTCAATATCGTAGTAATATTTTGTCCTATAGACAGGTTCACTCCGATAGACCGGTTCCTGGTATGTCTCCGTTTCATAGTAGGTTTCGTACACAGGCCTAGATGATGTAATTTCTTCGAAATACCCATTACCCAAGTCTTTATGACCTGTTACGACTTCTTCCGTACCGACGTAACGCTCTTTCGCGACTTGTCTAGTTTTGGTTTCGTAATGGTCGAGAACATTTTGATAATGAGATATCTCTTGCCTAGTGTATTGAAGTCTACCGCCGTATGGAACACTCCAATCACTTTCTCTTACGGTTCTGTATTCTTGTATCGTAATATCTCGTTCCCAAAGAGTTGAAGTGATGGTAACTTCCTTTTCTTTAGGAATGAAAAGATATACAAGTCCTGCAATAAGCAAGATTGCAGCAAGTACGATGGCAATCGGTTTGAAGTTAATGGATATGCCATTCCGATTCGACTTACTTGTCACTTTGTCCCGATAAGGAATGTCTCCAGCAAAATGTATATTCCTCTGAATATTCTTCAGAGATAGATCCTCTCCTTCATCTTCCGTTTCATTGCTTATTTCTTCATGATCCTCATCTTCCAAATCTTTATGGATTTTCTTCTCGCGATTATGGAAGTAGTCCATATTCTCACCGCTTCTAGAGCAGCCACATGACTTACATTCACTGAAATCGTCCGAATTGAGACTACCACAGTAATTACAAACCCAGTCAGGATTTCGATTTACCTTTTTAGCCACCTCTTTCGGTACATGCTTCTTCTTCTCGCCCATGTAGAAAACCGTGTTTTCATCACGAGGTTTACCACAACCAGGACATTCCCGCTTGCTACCGACAATTCCAGTCGTTCCACAATGGCTACAATCCCATAGACCTTCAATTAGCCTACCCATTAATTTCCACCCCAAAAAATATGTCGATAGTAAATAAAACTTGCAAATTCCTAAATAATTTTACCATCTTCTTTCTATAAATCCAACAATTATGTTAATTCATTTTAAATGGAGAAGAGCCTGAAAACATATCTCGTTTCCAAGCTCTTCACAAAATTCTTTATTTCTTATCATCAGTAGCATTCCTTCTAATCATAGGAAGCAACTTCTCTATCGTCGAACAAAGTGCGGTAATATGATATTTCATAATTGTGACCTCATTGTTATATCTGGGATAATGCAATTTGGCATACCTGCAAAGAGGCAAAACAAAGTTTTTCGTTTCCTCGATATATGCATGCATCTTCTCGTACGTGAAACAGTCAAGCGTGCTGACATTATTACAACGGTCGCTGAGCTTAATCATCAAAGCTCTCCATTCCTCGCTAACCCCTTTGTAGTAAACTTCCGTCGGTGTAATCTTCGTTTTGGTAAGTCTGCATACCAGGTCAACAATTTCCTGAGAAATACCATAATTGTTGACCAAAGACTGCGGATCATTCCGAACCGCCTCAACATCCTCAATCACATCGTGCAGAAGCGACGCGCTAAGCAAAACATCATCATTGAAGCCAAGTGCCGCAAGATATGCACAAACCCTGAGCGGATGGACGAGATATTCCGCTCCACCTTTGCGATACTGACCTTCATGCATATTCCTTGCAATCAGCAAAGCTTTTTGCATATTGTCGAGTTCCTTTGCAGATGCATATCCCTTAAGGAAATAGAAAGTCCTGCTTGCATCGTCTTTCCATGTTGCCATCTCATTCATAGCAAAATCCTCCTTTTCCAAAGGTTCATCCATCATCAACCGTCTATCAATAATTATCGCAGTCATCTAATCATCCTTTCTTCAAGGCCCAGTCTCACTTGAAAATCAAAAGGTTACCTACAGTTCGGATTATATTCTATGACCTTACTATTGTCAACTAAGCTAAAAACCAAATTTAGTGTGTTCCCTCCGTTCCATAATCGTCATTTGCTCTTATTCCAGCTTCATAAATTGCCATTCCAATTCCCTCTTCAAGATCTGATATTTTAGCAATATTTCCGTTTGGCAATATTATTTCATATGGCATATATACTGCGCCCTCTTTTTCCCATCTACTATTTTCATCAGGTTTTGAATAACTTAAATATCTTTCATCTTTTTCACTCGTCTCAACGTTTTTGAAAACAACAATTATATATCCATCCTTCAATATTTTTGATTGTTCATTTATAACATCACTACTTTCTAAGGATGAACCAATTGCAACTTTTGTGCTAGCTGGCAAATAAAATTCACCATACCAATGACCATTTGCGTTTCTAATAGATTCTTCATTTTCAACTACTTCAGACTTCAACGCCTCCTCAACAAATTTAGTCGTATTTCCATTGTATCCATATAAATTTGCTGACTCTAAAATATTATTTCTAGGTAATTTATTATGAATCGCACTAAGCTTTAATCCTGAAAAAATATTTCCTATTACTGTAGCTAAAGTATAATCTTTATCTGGATTCAACAATTTTCCTTTTACCAATTCAAAAGTAAAACCTGTATTATTTACATTTCCATGAGTATTGGCCATTTGCATTGTTACCGATAAATTGTTGCTATCCGTTAATTTGATAAATTGTGTATCTGTTGTATCATAGAAAATTGAAATATCGTTTGTCGCTTCACCACCATTTGAAGAAACATAATAATACTCTGGAATAATTGTCACAGCATCATTTGCAATTCCTTTGGTTTTAAAATCAAAATAAAATCTATATCCTAATTTTAATGCATATTTGTATGCAGTATAAAAATTTTGTTTCGCCTGCCCGATTGGTAAAAACATATTTTTTATTTCAGACATATTCTTTATTTTTAATACACTAGTTAATTTTCCTATCCAACCAATATCATCAGAATCTCTTATTTGTAAGTCATATAAAACACCTGAAATAAAAACATCTATATTTTCTTGAAGAATATATTTTTGTTTGTCATTTGCAACATCCTTCGCAACATATGTTGCAATTTCCTCTATATTTTCTTCATACACATCATATTCATCTGGTATATTACTTGCAACAATTCGAACCGTTATGTCTCCTGATTCATTATCTTTAACCCACACAGGGATTATGAAATTATATTTTTCAATATTTAATCCAGAATTATTATCTAATTTACCTAAGTTAAACCATGTATTTGCAAGTATTAATTCTTTATCTTTTATCTTACCTTTTGAATCATATTTTATAGCGTAGGTATCAAAACTAAATTTCACAAGTTTCATTTTGGCAAAGCCCTGACGTTTCAAGCCTTTTGCCACAAGTTCTGCTTCATCTTCCGCTTTCACTCCATCATAATTATATTCTTTATCACCATAACCATCAAAAGCGCTACCATCAGCACTTACAGCATATGTATGCATTCCGCTATGAGGAATTTCAATCGTAAAAACACTATCTAATGTCAAAACATTTTCCTTAGATGTATCTATCAATTGATTATCATTATCACCAGAATTATTTAATGGAATTAATTTTGTATAATTTACTATTGGTGTATGTATGCTTATACTATTCATCGGAATTTCCGCAGGTGTATAATTTTGTATTCTCTTACAATCCTCCCTAATATCTCTATATATTGAAACTTTATTATCGATACTTTCTTTTGCTAAATTTTTCAATTCACTTTCAGAAATTTTTTCAAGTAACATTTTTTCAATTTTTCTTTCAGTAATGTATTCATTTAACACATAATTTAACGTTAATTTGGTTGATGGATAAACTTCATTCTTTGATTTTGAAAAAGAAAATACTTGTCTATTGTTAAACAATATGTTATTGTTCGTAAGCGGTGCTTTTGAATCGTTATAATAGTATCCAGCGTCTACTAATTCTGTTACATTTGCAAGTCTCTCTGCTGACATGTAAATGTCTAATCCATTAAGATAAACTATCTCCTGATTTTCTGCATACACACTTAAATAATCTCCATTTACTACAGCATTTTTTCTAATTATTTGATCTATTACTTTATGATCATTTCTATAACTTTCAGCTATTTCGTCCATATTAGGCTTTTCATAATCAATTCCACCAAGCATTATTTCTAAATAATATGTATCATTCTCTTCTTTTATCAATGTGCATTCTTCAGTATTTTTTATGAATAACTTTCCACCATGAATGTAGCTTAGAAATGGCTCATTTGAATCGTAATCTGCTTCAATTAATACCTTTCCATTTTGATCATAATGTTTTTTGTCCATAACTGTCTCATTTTCAATTATTGCTGTATCCAATATAAAAAGTCTTGCATTACCACCACCATAATATACATAGTCTAAAGCATACTCTATTGGTATTGTAGCTGTTGCCACTGCAACACCAGACGTTATTTCGCTGTCATTATCATTATTACTTGTATAGTATTTTTTCTTAAGCGTAACATTTACTTTTTGAACCTCATCTAATATAGATAAAACCTCTTCAATCTTATAGCTATCCGTCACTACATTTGCATACAAATCTTCATCTGTTGGCATTGCTAAATCAACATTATATTCTTCATCATCGCGCTCATTCGAACGAATTATAGCAAATGGATTTTCAAAAATTTCTGGAGGATCATCTTCATTAGTACCCGAATCATCTTTAGTATAAACAAATATCAATTCTCTATCGCTTCCATTGTCTATAACTTTAACGTTTTCAAGACCTGATACAGTATTATCTTCATTACCATCAAGTACATACTTTATTAGCTTATATCCATCAATCTCTATTACTGGAATTGTCACACCTTTCTTTCCACCAATTTCTTCAAGCATTTTATATATTTCTGGTGGCATTAGCGTATTCCCCTCATCATCTACATATGAAACATTTACTACATTTGCACCTTCATAATATCTAAACTCAATATATAGATCCGACCAAACTTTATTCATTACGGCTAAAAGTTCTTCCGTGCTTAAGATATAATAATTTGCAAAACTTGAAAAATCATTTGCAATCTGTATTTTATCACTTGCAACGCCTGTTGGCACAAACGTATCACTTCCAGCAATTACTTTGTATAACGTTTTTGTATTCTTATTTAAATCTTTTGTGTATATCCATGCTTGTACAAGTGAGTAATTAGATGCATCATATTTAAAATTCTTTTTAAGTCCATTTGATAATGTAAGATTTAGTTCCTTATATTCACCACTTTTAACTGCTGTTGTGTCAAGCGATTTAACAAGCATATTGTCACCCATTAATTTTATTTTGTATGTAAGCAATTGACCATTTATATCTCGCAAAGTTGCCTTAGTTCCATAATTCACATTATTTATTTCTACTTCTGGATATAAATATTCAAATACAATTATTTTGTCTTTGCCATAACCAAGTCTCTCTTTATTTATAACTTCTGCTCCATTTATATCTTCTGCCGATGTTATTGCGGTTATAATTTCAGCAGCTCTCTTTGCATCATCTTTTGAATTCATCTTAGTTGTAGTATTTACATCATATGTCTGTTTTGCAATTATATTTGCTTCAGACTCGCTACCGCCATACACTGTATAACCAGTCAAAATATATCCAGGCCAAAAGTTTTTGTTTAAAGATTCAAACTTTTTAGGAGCATAATTTGAATCAGACATGTCATAATCAGTTATCGTTGGTATCACTATCTTACCAAGATTTTTTTCTGTATTTATAAGCGCCTTATCCACTTTATGATTTACTTTAATTATATTTACTGGTTCAAAATAGAAAACCAAACTTATTCCGCATTCTACTTGGTGTAAATGATGACGTTACAGACACTGAAGAATCTGTTGTCACTTTCATTTCTGATGGATTATTGTATACTTTATAATTTCCACTTGTATTAGTTCCATATTTCAGTAAATAACCTTTATATCTATATCCAGATAACTGAGTCCATTTCATTTCGGCCGATATATTGCTTGTGACACTTTTTGCTGATGTACCAGAATATACAACACGACTGATAACCGTATCTTTAGGAGTAGCAAGTTCTCCAGCTTTTGTATAAATAACATTACCATTATTATCTCTGTATGCAATCGATACATAAGCTAAAATATCACTTGGTGGATCTTTGCCTATTCCACCAGGATCACCAGTAGTAAATAAAGTTGAAAACAATAGTTGCCCAAAGCCACCAACCGAATAGCTAAATATATTAAAGTTTACTCCATGAGTTAATATTGGTGATAATAATATTTCATATTTACTTTTTGGAAGTTCTGAAAAATATAACGTATATTCTCTTCCAGAAGAACTTGTCATATTTCCTTCAAAATCATGACGAATAGTTGTTATACCACCAGATATCCACGTATTTTTTATTGCTAAATCTTGCTTAAACCATTCTAATAGTGGAGTATCTATTGAATTAATCGCAAAATCGCCAAGCTTTGATATTACAGTTGTTATAGAATATACATCTAAAAAATTCAAATTAGGATCGTCTTTTATCATCTGAGTTACATTATCAATTATTTCTTGTTTTTTTGTTTGGTTGTATCCTCCAAGAGCCCCAAAAGAACTTAGTTCACTTGCTATATAATCTATTGTTCCGCTATCTTCCATATATTGTACTCTATCTGTTATCTTCGACAACTCATTACCTATAAGTTTGGAATAATGATTATAGTAATTACCATTGGTATATGCTCTAACTCTTAAGAACAATTCATCAAGCAAAATTACTTCCCCATTTTCATTTATTGGCATAAAATTAGATACTATTTTCTGATCAGTATCAAGAGTTACTTCTTGCATTGGATTTGGATTTCCAACCATTGTATATTCTTCTTTTTTAGGAAGCGTGTCTAAAATAGTATCATCTGAATACTTTAGTGTTAAGTATTCTCCACACACCACGCAAGGTGATACTTCTCCAAGAAGTCTAATTTTATCTAATTCAAAATAATGTAATCCTTTTGTTGCATCATTCACTTTACTATGAACATAACTACAACCACTACATCTATGTGCAGTTGTATTTCCACCTGTCCAGGTGTGTTCTTCTACACCCGTCACTTCTTTACATGAACTACAAACCATTTTATGATATGTGTCTAAAGCTTCTGTCCCCGAATATGTTGTACCTTTCACAGTTTCACCATTCTTTAATTTACTTGGCAATGAATTATGACTTTTTAGACCAGAATATCCACATCCACAAGTCGCTTTATGATAAGTATCATTGTATTTTGAATATGAAAATGAATGCGAACGATTACCCAAATTTCTTCCACAAGAACAGTATGCAATATGATATGTACCATTTCCGATAATTGCTCGTAGAACTTACTGAATGTTTCGTTCGTGACTTACATTTACCACAAACATCACAATAAGTATAGTGATATGTCGAAGGACTACCTGTACTATATACAGTATGAGTACATGTTGTCGTCAATGTTCCACCTGCAGTTGAAGATGTAATTCCTGTAGCATTTACTGTAATGACATTAATCGACATCGCAACTATAAAAAAAATAATTAATGACAAGAATTTTATATAAATATCTTTATTTTTCATACAAACCACCTCACATAAAACGATAAATCATTGTTGCCGCTTCTGCTCTGGTCATATTATTAAATGGCTTAAATGAATTGTCTGTATAACCCGTGATTAGTTCCTTACTACATGCATGTTTTAACAAAAGTAAATCATCATTATTTAATGAAAGTACATCATTAAATTTTACTTTTTCTTTTGTTTCTAAAGAATTACCTTTCATTGTTATATCTGCTTTTGATATTATTCGTACCATTTCTATTCTAGTTATTGGTGTATCTGCATTCGATAAAGTTATACTTCCCGTAGAAATTATTCCGTATCTTTCTGCTATCCAAATATACGGTGAAGCCCAATGATTAATGCTAGATTCTGCATCTTTAATATCAATCCAATCTGGAAGTGCTGCCATTACCACAAGTTTAATAAACTCTGCATTTGTAATTGTACCTTCCGGTTTAAAAGAACCATCTGTATATCCATTAATAACATTATTATTTGATAACTCCATCACATACTTATACGCCCAATGAGATGAATTAATATCAAAATATGATACTGCCAAAATAAAACTACAATTGAATATACAAAATGCTAAAAAAAGAAAAAATAGTTTCTTCTTCATATCATCACCACCACATTATGTTACTTTATAAAAGTTTAACATCTCTGTTGCTTAGTTACCATAATTTCAGTGTTTTGTTAACTGTTTGATATATTATTTTAACTAAATTGTAATAATCTTTTTTCTTTCACATAAAAATTAAACAAAAGTTATAGACAAAAATTACAGGAGGGATTTATGAAAATATATAATATAAAATTTAAAGCTATTTTATTGGGAATATTGATACTAGTCTTTATTATACTAATCAGCTCACTTTTATTTTCATCAACAGAAACAATAATAATGACTAGCGAAAATTATACAGAGATATTAAAAGATATCCATGATAAACCTTATGATTATGAAAATAGAAAAATTGAAATGATTGGATACGTTTTTAGAACTACCGATTTTAACAAAAATCAATTTGTAATTGCACGAGATATGTTAATAAATGAAAGTGAATCAAGAATTGTAGGTTTTTTATGTGAATATGAAAAAGCAAATGAAATTGAAAACAATGAATGGATAAAAGGTGAAGGGAAAATATATATTGGAGATTATCATGGAGCAATGCCAATTGTTAAGATTAATAAAGTAACACAAAGTGAAGTACCTAATCAGATTTGGGTTTACCCGCCAAAAGCAAAATGAGATTTTGGAAATTTGAACGGTTCCTTTTTCAAAACTTAATGAAATTCAAACCAAAAAAGTATTGTTTTTAAGCCTCAGACAACTCATTATTCATTGCAAACACGATGCAATGAAAATGAGAACTCGGCGACAAAAAACAATACTTTTTTGGTTTGATTAAATAAGTTAATATTTTTGAAAAAGAAAACGTCCCAATTCCCATTTTTTAAATTGATGAAACCGTTTCTGCCAATAAATCTAAAATTTCTGAAGTCTCTTTAATCATTTCTTGATTTGCTCCCTTTAGATATAACTTAAAAGAATTTATCAAAAATCTATTTTCAATAAAGAAGTAAATCCTATTTTCTTTATAAATTACAGTTACATTTTTGTTTAATCGTTTTTTTAATTCTAAAAGATTTTCCATAAATTTTAGAGTGATAATTTTTCTGGCTTCGACTTGATCATTGCTGTACACTTCAAAATGTCTTTCAAACTCCATATTCTCCAATCTTACAACATTTTTATTCGCCCCTAAAACTTTTTTCATATCTTCAGAAAGATTATTCAAGAATTTATTTTTCACATCAGGTGCAATTACCATATCAACATTACTTTCACTTTTTGCATCTGTTATTCCAAAAATCCCCTTATATATTACAACGGTCTCATTTTTTACAGATGTACTTGTAGTATTTCTTACAACAGCCTCAGAAAAAATAAAATCATAATCTTTAACCTTGCCTGTTGCAAAATTACAAGAACTATAAGATACATATTTTTTTACAAAACCAGAATCTCTGAAAAACTTTTCTGGAAGCCCTTTATTATGCGCAAATTCTAAATTTTCAATTTGTGTATTTAATTTTTCAAATAATATTTCTGATAAATATGGCGTTATATGTACTTTTAGACATATTCCAGCAATAAAAGAAGCAGCAGTTGCTAAAAAAAGTCCTCCAATCACAAAAATATTATATGTTTCTGCAAATACAACATATGCTATTATTGTTATAAAAAATACAAACATACATAAATACATAAATAACGATATTTTTCTTTTTAATTCAATATTATTTTCATCATATTTTTTCATATACATCACCCATTAAAACTTCATATTTATTGCGTTTCTGACATCATCATTTACAACAAATAATTCCCTTTGTTTTTTTCTCATTAACTTTCCAACTAAATTTGTTGGAAATGTTTCAAGTGTTGTATTATATTCTGTTGCCGCTGCATTATACGTTCTTCTTGCTGCAGCTAATTCGTCTTCTATATCATTAAGTTTCTTTTGTAATTCTAAAAAAGAAGCATTTGTTTTTAAATTAGGATATTGTTCTGCAACCATAAACAAACTTTTTAAGGCAGTGTTTAATTCATTATCACTTTTTACTGAAGTATCTTCATCTTTTGATTCTATTGCTCTTGTTCTAGCATTTGCAATATTTTCAAAAACCTCTTTTTCATGTGCTGCGTGACCTTTTACAACCTCAACTAAATTAGGAACTAAATCATATCTTTTCTTTAAATATACATCTACAGTAGCAAAAGCCTTTTTAGCAGCATTATTTTCTTTTACAATTAAATTAAATATAAAAATTAATACAAGTACAACTATTAATATTATTAAAACTCCCATTTTACAACCTCCTATTTTGCATCAAACATGTCTTTAAATAAACCTCTTTCTATTTGTTTATCAAAAATACATCTCAAAATCATAAGCATTATTGGACCAAGTAATAATCCAACAACTCCAACCGTTCTAAAACCCGCATACATTGCCATAAGCGTTATAAGTGGATGAATTCCGAATTGTTTACTAACAAGTTTTGGCTCTATAAAATTTCTTATAACTGTTATAGCTATATACGTTAAAATAACTAAAAATCCAAATCCAATCTCACCCGTTATAAAAAGCCATAAAGACCAAGGTATTAAGATCGTTCCTACACCTAATATAGGTAAAATATCAACTACAGCAACTATTATTGCAAATGCTAACGGATATTTTACATTTAATCCAAACCAATTGAATATAAATTTGAAAGCTATAAACACCTCAAAAAATGTTATAATAATTATCTTTGTATAAACTTTTAGATATCCACCTATTGATAAAAATATCTCTTTGATTACTTTCCCTGCACTTGATATCCAAGACTTTGGAAAATGATGTTCTAACATATCAATTACATATATTCTATCTTTTGTAAAGAAAACTAATGCAAGTATAGTTATTACAACATTTACTATCATAGTCGGTACAGAAAGTAAGACCTTAACAACCGTCGATGCAAAAGATGCAATTAAATTACCAAACTTACCTACAAAATCTACTATAGAATTTTCAAGCGCATTAGCTACTTGTGTTGGTATTTCAGGAAATTTTGTCACAATCGTATCCGAGAGAGTGTCAATTGTTGTAGTCATTTGCGTTATTGCCGGTTCTATATTAGCAGTAAGTTTCAAAAGTTCTGAAGCAAGATTTGTCACTCCCCAAAAAACTATATAACCAATTAATATTATTGTAAGTACGACAACTATGAAACTACTCACTCTTCTACTCATTTTCAACTTGTTCATACAAAACTTTATAATTGGTTCTATCAAAATAGCTATAATCCCTGCTATCAAAAATGGCGTGAAAAATACCGCAAATTTAAGCATTAACAGCAATAATATTATCGTTCCAATAAACACAGAAATACGTGTAATAATGATTTGTTTTTTACTTTTAGATTCAGTCCCCATTATTATTCTCCCTTCAAAATATCTTATATATATTTTGTCATAAATTACCTTTAATATCAACATTTAATAACAAAAATTAAAATCTAAAAATCAAAGATTTTTGATTTTAATATGTCGAGCAAAGCTCGACTTTAAATATGGTATTTTTGTTGAATAATAGGAAAGAATTTAAGTATAACTTTCCTATTGTATAAAAAAACTTCCCGATATTTCTATCAGGAAGTCTTTATTTATATTAACTATGCTCTTGGATTTTTGATTTGTGCTTGTGCAGCAGCAAGTCTAGCTATTGGAACTCTGAATGGTGAGCATGAAACATATGTTAAACCAACACCATGGCAGAACTCAACTGAAGATGGATCTCCACCGTGTTCACCACAGATACCTAATTTGATATTAGGTCTTGTTGTTTTACCTAATTCTGCAGCCATTTTTATTAGTTTACCAACACCCTTTTGGTCAACTTTAGCAAATGGATCGTTCTCGTAAATTTTCTTGTCATAGTAAGCTCCTAAGAATTTACCAGCATCATCTCTTGAGAATCCGAATGTCATTTGTGTTAAGTCGTTTGTACCAAATGAGAAGAATTCAGCTTCTTTAGCTATTTCGTCAGCTGTTAAAGCAGCTCTTGGTATTTCGATCATTGTACCAACTTGGTATTTTAATTCAACACCAGCTTCTGCGATAACTTTATCAGCTGTTTCACAAACTACGTCTTTAACGTATTTTAATTCTTTGATTTCACCAACAAGTGGAATCATGATTTCTGGAACTATGCTAATTCCTTTTCTTTGAGAAACTGCGATAGCAGCTTTAATAACTGCTCTTGTTTGCATTGCAGCTATTTCTGGATATGTTACTGCTAAACGGCATCCTCTGTGACCCATCATTGGGTTGAATTCATGTAAGCTAGCAATGATAGCTTTGATTTCTTCAACAGTTTTGCCTTGTGTATTAGCAAGAGCTTCAATGTCTTTTTCTTCTGTTGGAACGAATTCATGTAGTGGAGGATCTAAGAATCTGATTGTTACTCCGTATCCTTCCATTTCTTCGTATAATTTTTCGAAGTCACCTTGTTGCATTGGCTCTAATTTTGCAAGAGCTTTTTCTCTTTGTTCAACTGTGTCTGAACAAATCATTTCTCTGATAGCAGCGATTCTTTCACCTTCAAAGAACATGTGCTCTGTACGGCAAAGACCGATACCTTCAGCACCTAATTCTCTAGCTTTTTTAGCATCAGCTGGAGTATCAGCATTTGTTCTAACTTTTAATACTCTATATTTGTCAGCCCATTCCATGATTCTTCCGAATTCTCCACCGATTGTAGCGTCAACTGTTGGAACTATTCCATCATAAATTCTACCTGTTGAACCGTCAATTGAGATTTCGTCTCCTTCATGATATGTTTTACCAGCAAGTGTGAATACTTTATTTTCTTCATCCATGTTGATTTCTGTGCATCCAGATACGCAACATTTACCCATACCACGAGCAACAACGGCTGCGTGAGATGTCATACCCCCACGAACTGTTAAGATACCTTGAGCAGCTTTCATACCTTCGATATCTTCTGGAGATGTTTCAAGTCTAACTAGAACTACTTTTTCTTTTCTAGCAGCCCATTCTTTAGCATCTTCAGCTGTAAATACTACTTTACCACAAGCAGCTCCTGGAGAAGCAGGTAACGCTTTACCAATTTCTGTAGCAGCTTTTAATGCAGCGCTATCGAATTGTGGATGTAATAATGTGTCTAAGTTTCTTGGATCGATCATTAATACAGCGTCTTTCTCTGTAATCATTCCTTCGTCAACTAAGTCACAAGCAATTTTTAGAGCAGCTGGAGCTGTTCTCTTACCATTTCTTGTTTGTAACATGTATAATTTCTTATCTTCGATAGTAAATTCCATGTCTTGCATATCTCTATAGTGATTTTCTAATGTATCACAAATTTTTGTGAATTGTTCGTAAACTTCTGGCATAACTTCTTTTAATTGATCAATTGGTTGTGGAGTTCTAACACCAGCAACAACGTCTTCACCTTGTGCGTTCATTAAGAATTCACCCATAAGTTTTTTCTCACCTGTTGATGGATTTCTTGTGAATGCAACACCTGTACCAGATGTTTCACCCATGTTACCGAATGCCATCATTTGTACGTTTACAGCTGTTCCCCAAGAATATGGGATATCATTATCTCTTCTATAAACGTTAGCTCTTGGATTATCCCAAGATCTGAATACTGCTTTAACAGCTCCCATTAATTGTTCTGTAGGATCTGTTGGGAAATCAGCTCCAATTTTAGCTTTATATTCAGCTTTGAATTGGTTAGCAAGTTCCTTTAAATCTTCAGCTGTAAGCTCAACGTCTTGAGTTACACCTTTTTCTTCTTTCATTTTATCTATAAGTTGTTCGAAGTATTTTTTACCAACTTCCATAACAACGTCTGAATACATTTGTATAAATCTTCTGTAGCAATCCCAAGCCCAACGTGGATTTCCTGATTTTCTTGCTAATGCTTCAACAACATCTTCATTTAATCCTAGGTTTAAGATTGTATCCATCATACCTGGCATAGAAGCTCTAGCTCCTGAACGTACAGATACTAGTAATGGATTTTCCATATCTCCGAATTTTTTACCTGTGATTTCTTCCATTTTTTTGATGTACTCAAAAATTTCAGCTTCGATTTCTGGATTGATTTGTTTTCCGTCATCGTAGTATTGAGTACAAGCCTCTGTTGAAATTGTGAAACCTTGTGGAACTGGTAAACCTAACTTTGTCATTTCTGCCAAGTTAGCACCTTTACCACCAAGAAGATTTCTCATTGATGCGTCACCTTCGCTAAAAAGATAAACATATTTTTTGCTCATTAAAAATTCCTCCTTGTTTTTATATAAATTTTGTCATTTTCTCTTTAGTCTTTTAACCTTTAGTATTATATCGTTAATACTTGTAAAAATCAACATTTTTTGCAATTGTATCAAGCTTTTTTCGCCATTCCTAAGATTTTACATTTTATTTTTTCCACTAATTGCAGCTTCAAACATTGGAAGTACTCCAAGTTCTCCATCTTTCATTTTTTCAGCTACTTGATAAATATCATGTCCTGGGAACTGATTTCCTTCAATCAAGACAGGACCTTTTTCACTCATTCCAACATCCCATCCAACATATCTAACATGAGTACTTAGTTTAGCAGCTCTTTTGACCATTTCTTTCGCTTCATTCCAATAAGGCATTTGAAAACCTTTTATCGTTGTGCCTGTAATTGGATGCTTTTCATAAAGTTCTCCAGCTTTATTAACTGCCTCTTCTAAAATTATCCCCGTTTCAACATCAACTTTTGCAGTCATTCCACCACTATTAAAATTATCTACAACTTTTCCATTTCCTATTCTTACGAATGTTGCAAGTATCGTTACCTCACCATCAGCATTCATAACAGAAACCATTCTTGTCGTATTTACACTACTTGGATTCAATTTACTCATGGCTTCACATTGAATAACTGGTTCTTCCAATAACTTCAATTTATTATCAACTAAATGGTTATATAAACCATCTATGTTTTCGTTCCAATCTGAAAGATTTATTTTTTCAATATTCTTCCCACATTGTCCATCATTTGGCTTAGCAAAAAACACAGGGTGCGAATTTATCCATTCAATCGTTTTTTCTTTATTTTCATCAACAGGATAAATCCATTCACGCTTTAAATAATCAGCAAACTTCTCGTTAAATTCATTCTTGTTATTGAAAATATGCCAATACTCTTTTTCATTCAATTGCTTTACAAATTTATTATTGATACCCCTTGTAAGCATAGTTTTTCTCTGAGCCGATGTTAATTTATAAAAACCAATAACATCATAATCAACATAACCAGCACCATATCTAAGGCCACACCAAATCATGTCAAAAAATATTCCAACTTTAGACTTATCGCATTTTTCTTTAACCACATTAACTCTATCAAACATTGCTTTATAGTTCATTGTGCATAGTCTCTTAGCTAAATAACTTATGCTTGGCACTAAAATCACCTCTCCTAAAAACTTTAATCAAATAATTCAGATACTTCTTTAATATGCTTTCTAATTTCTATATGTTGTGGACATTCTCTTTCACAAACACCACATTCAATACAATCTTTCGCTTTACCACAACCTTTCATTTCCGCATACTTATTTTTGGAGTTCGACGAATCTCCAAATTGACTTTGCTTATTATACAATTCAAAATAACTAGAATAATTTCAACAACTTTTTGCATTTCCTTTTTCAAGCAAAGGTAATCTCATAAAACCAAAACCTAATTTCCTTTCCATTTCAAAACCTCCTTCAAAATGTAAGTAAATTATGATTAAAATCTTGTTTTTTCTTCTAAGAATTTCTCTAGTTCAGAAATAGGTAATCTGATTTGTTCCATTGTGTCTCTATCTCTAACTGTAACAGCATTATCTTCTAATGTCTCAAAGTCAATTGTTATACAATATGGGGTACCAATTTCGTCTTCTCTTCTATATCTTTTACCAATACTTCCCGCTTCGTCATATTCAATATTAAATTTCTTTGAAAGTTCATCATAAACTTCTGTAGCTTTTTCAGTTAATTTTTTAGAAAGTGGAAGTACAGCAGCTTTAAATGGAGCAAGTGCAGGACTTAAGTGAAGTACTGTTCTAACATCTCCTTCTGCTACCTCTTCCTCATCATATGCATCACAAAGAACTGTTAAGAAAATTCTATCAACACCAACAGCTGGTTCAACACAATATGGAACATATTTTTCGTTTGTTTCAGGATCCAAATATGTTAAATCTGTTTTTGAAGCTTCCATATGTCTAGATAAATCATAATCCGTTCTGTCAGCGATTCCCCACAATTCACCCCAACCAAATGGGAATAAATACTCAATATCTGTTGTTCCTTTACTATAGAAAGAAAGTTCTTCTTTAGAATGTTCTCTCATTCTTAAATTTTTTTCTTTAATTCCAATGCTTATAAGCCAATTTTTACAAAATTCTTTCCAATATTCATACCATTCTAAATCTGTTCCAGGTTTGCAGAAAAACTCAAGTTCCATTTGTTCGAATTCTCTTGTTCTGAAAATAAAGTTACCAGGTGTAATTTCATTTCTAAATGAACGTCCCATTTGACCAATACCCATTGGCATCTTTCCTCTTGTAGCTCTTTGAACATTTTTAAAGTTTACAAACATACCTTGAGCTGTTTCTGGACGAAGATAAACTTCAGATTTAGCATCTTCCGTAACACCCATGAAAGTTTTAAACATCAAATTGAACTTTCTAATGTCAGTAAAATCATTTTTACCACAATCAGGACATGGAATATTATTTTCTTTTATATAATTTACTAATTCTTCATTTGACCATCCATCAAGACCAGAAACTTGCTCACCGTTTTTGAAAGACCATTCTTCAATTAACTTATCTGCTCTATGTCTTGTCTTACAAGCTTTACAATCTATTAGCGGATCACTAAATCCTCCAACATGACCTGTTGTAACCCAAACTTCTGGATTCATAATTATTGCAGCATCAATACCTACGTTATATTTGTTTTCTCTTATAAATTTTTGCCACCAAGCATCTTTGATATTTTTCTTAAGTTCTGAACCTATTGGACCATAATCCCATGAATTTGCAAGACCACCATATATTTCAGAACCTTGAAATACAAATCCTCTACTTTTGCAAAGCGCAACTATTTTTTCCATTGATTTTTCTACCATCATATTTTCCTCCTTTAAATTTATGCTTCGTATTTAACGTAAGCTAGATTTTATACAAACAAAAACCCTAGCTACGTATTAAATACATAGCTAGGGACGAAATTATTTTCCGCGGTTCCACCCTAGTTAGCAATCTGATTATCTTCAAATCACTCACCTTAATTTATAATCACTCAAAAGCTCCTTTCCTTATATATGTCTATCTGATTTCCAGCATATATCAGACTCTCTATAAAACATTAATATAAGTACTCTTCTTCATCAACGTAATCTATTAATATGTAGACATAATATCACACTATTCATCATCTGGCAACACATCTACAAAAATTTCCTCAACATTTTTTATTGAATCAGGTAATTTTACAGCCATTCGAGGAACATCTAAAAAAGCTCTTGTTTCTACTGTTTCCACATTATCTGGCACAACAACATTTTTCAAATTTATGCAACCTTCAAATGCACCTCTTCCGATCACCTTGACTGTATCTGAAAAAACGACGCCTCGTAATTCTTCATGCTCTATAAAAGCAGCATTCGCTATTTTCTCAACACCTACTGGTATGTTAACTATAACATTTTCCATAACTTGCGGAAAATATATAAGTTCCGTTTTATCTTTATTATACACCGCACCATCAACTGTTGAAAACACTTCATTTTCTTCTGCAATTTCTATTCTTTTTATTTTATTACAACCTCTAAATAAATATGGGAAACCATCATATGGTTCAGCAAAATCACTACCAAAAATTACTTCTTCCAAATTTTCTGAATTTAAAAATGCAATACTTCCAACATTTTCAACATCAGATAAATTTATAGTTTTCAATTTTTTTGAACCTAAAAATGCAAAAGAAGAAACTTCTTTAACACCACTTGGCACAATATATGATGAATCTTCTTTATTAGCTGGATATTTTATCAAGTTTGTTTTTTCTTTGTTGAATAATACTCCATTTTCTGAAGAAAAATTTAAATTTTCTTCTGCAACATTAATACTTGTCAAATTATATGTATCCATAAAAGAGGACGAATCAATAGATTTTACACTTGACGGAATACTTATTTCTTTTAAGCTATGACAATCTGCAAAAGCATATTCTCCTATGCTTTGTACACTTTCTGGAATAACAACACCTTCTATCGCTGTTCCATAAAATACAGACATAGGTAATGAAATCAAATTACTAGACAATATAACTTCTGACAAATTTTCACAATTAGCAAAGGCTTGCTCACCTATTTCAGTAATCGAATCAGGAATAAGTATTCCCTCTATATTTTCATTTTCACAAAAAGCACCATCTGCAATTTTTGTTATCACTTCACCATTTATACTTTCTGGAATTACTATTTTTTTATCTTTTACAACATTGTCTTTGAAACTTATCAATACTCCACCTTCAACCTCAAATGCAGTCTCTTTTGTTGGTTTCATATTTTCAAGCTTCATACCTGATTCATCATTTCCACCTTTACGCCCACATGCAACTATTCCTACAACTAAAATAAATAATGCTACAGCTAAAAAAAATCTCTTTTTCATTCTTAGTTCCTCCTTTGTTTCTTATACAACCTTGTTGCACATAAAATGGTTTACATCAACAATTTATACTCTTTTTCAAGTTTTTCATTTGTATAGATTTGTGCAAGTAAAGATATCTCTTTTATCACATCTTCAGGCACATCAAATGAAAATATCTTTTTGGCATCAGATGACAAAATATATACAAGACTAGTATATGCAGTATATGATAAAGTAACAGCTCCTTTATCTTGTCTTTTACAAGCATCACACTTTATACCATTATCTTTTATGCTAAAATAAATATCTTTCATGTTAGATATTTCTACATTACAACTCGTACACACATTTAGTCTTGGTACAAAACCGAAGAATTGCAAGAAGTCTTATTCTAAATATTGAATATACAAGCTCTAAATTTTTCTCTGTTTCCGATATCACATACAAAGTGTTTAATAGTAGTTGTAGCCTATTAAAAGATAACTCTTCTTCTTGACACACATCATTCATTATTTGAGCAATTATCGATGCATACATCAATTTATCAATATCTTTTCTCAAGTTATAAAAAACATTAATAGGCTCTGCAGAATTTAGGCTGTACATATCACCATTACCTTCAAATAAAATCATATCACTAAATGATAAGAACTCTGTACTTGCTAAAAAAGAGCTTTTTGGTTTCTTTGCACCTTTACAAAAAGCTCTTATTTTTCCTTTTTCTGCAGTTAATATCGTAAGTATTTTATCATTTTCAGAAGAGTTCGCAATTTTAATTACTATCCCCTTCGTTCTTACTATTCCCATTAATATCACCTAATACATTTTTCGCTTCAGTTTTATCACAAGTTGTTGGACCATTTTCGATATCGCGCATAATCATAAAAGCATCCACATTACCTGTATTTTTAAATAATTGCCATGCAAAATCCTTACTCATATGACCTTCCTCCTTTGTTTACCCTTGAAATTCAGACACGACAAATAAATTTCGCCATTCTCTAAAGTTTTAGTCTATCCACGAAAGATTTGATTTAATCTTGTCTCATTATCTCTCCAATCTTCCTTTACTTTAACCCACAATTGCAAATTAACTTGACAACCTAACATTTCCTCAATATCTTGTCTTGCTCTTTCTCCAATTTTCTTAAGCATCGAACCATCTTTACCTATTATAATTCCTTTATGAGTTTTCTTCTCACAATATATAGTTGCTTCAATATCGTATAATTCTTTATTTTCTCTCTTCTTCATTGAAATAACCTCAACAGCTATTCCATGAGGAACCTCATCATCTAATGATCTTAAAGCTTTTTCTCTAATTGTTTCTTCAACTATTTGTCTTTCAGTTTGATCTGTCCACTCTTCAGTATCATAATACGCTGGACCTTCAGGAAGTAGTTCTACTATCTTTTCAAATAAAGTTTCAACACCTTCATTTTTCTTAGCAGAAATAGGTATTATTGCCTCAAAATTATGCTTTTCACTATATATCTTTATCAATTCTAACAAACTTTCTTTCTTAACTAAATCAACTTTGTTAATTACTAATATAGCCTTTGTTTTTTGTTCAATTACTTTATTTAAAATGAACTCATTAGCAAGACCTATTCCTTTATCTGTACCTTCAATTAAATATAAAATTAAATCAACATCGCTAACCGCTTCATCTATTGTTTCTGCCATTTTTTCACCAAGCTTATTCTTAGGTTTGTGTATACCTGGCGTATCTGTAAATATAATTTGTGCATCTTCACGATTAATTATACCTTTTATAGCTGTTCTGGTTGTTTGTGGTTTATTAGACACTATTGCAATTTTTTGCCCAGCTAAAGTATTTAATAGTGTAGACTTACCAACATTAGGTCTTCCAACTATTGCTACAAAACCTGACTTAAACATTGTTTTTTCCTCCTTAAATTACATCGAAAATCCACCTGGAAGTAGTTCGTAAATTTTAAATATTTTTTCTTCTATTTCATTATTCTCATTCGGATATCCCATTATAACTTCGATATCTTTACCAAAATTTAATATCAATTGTCTGCATACACCACATGGAGTGGTATATATAAGCTCTGATTCTGGACCTCCTACAACGGCTATTTTTTCAAAACTTTTCTCACCATCCGAAAGCATTTTACATATCGCTACTCTTTCAGCACATATATTAAAAATACCATCTTCACTACCTAAGTTACAACCCGTGTATATTTTCCCGTTTGAAGCAAGTATCGCCGCACCACAATAATACTTAGTTGGACTTATTGCATTTTTTCTAGCTTCAATCGCCATATTTATCAACTCTCTATTTGTCATACTAAAATCCTTTCATTAATTATTCCCAAGTTATGGTACCTGTGATTGGAACTATTTGTACCCATGTTATTCCGTCATTAAAAGTTATTTCCTCACCATTCATATCATAATAAACTGTTCTTGATTTTCTATCCCTTTTCTCCCATACAATTGGCTGAAGACTTCCATTCGTTACATAATATCCCTTTCCAGTACCTATATTATAAAGATTTCTTCTTCCCTTATCTTCCGGATCGTCTAAAAGTTCATCTTTTACATGTATCATAACTATATTTTTGGCATAAAATTGTTCACCAGTTTGAGAATCTTTATGAACTTGTCCTCTCATACTTCTTAAATAAACTTTTCTTTCTGGATCATATTGATATGAAACATTTTGTGTCGCAGAATATTTTATTTTTATTGAATTTGCAATATCACCAGACTCTATATCTGTATCATATTTATTATACTTAATGATACTTTCCGCTGTTGATGTATTACGATATTTTTTGTTCGTAATCTGTTTTATTAAATTCTCCATACTTGTTATAGCATTGTGATATGAACTCTTTGGTGGAACTCTCCAGAAAAATGTATCATATATACCATTTATATTATTTATTCCTAGAGTTTTAATATCTGATTGTGCAAGTGGACTCCATCCAAAATGAGTAAATATTGCATCATGCTCCATTGCATAATCTAAGAAATAATGTCTAGCGCTTCTAACTGGCCCTACATAATCAGGAGCTACACCCTTAAAAAACGCCATAATTCTGGTTTCTCCACCTTCAATTATAAACTCATATAACATATATGCAGAATTAAGACCTCCATGATTAACCCAAGCTGGTTTTTCATTATCTATCATTACAGCAATTGGTCTTGAATCACCAGAAAATATATTTGGACCAAGATATATTTCTTCTTCCTCTTGAATATCACCAGAAATAGTATCTCCACTTATGTCACCTGAAAGAACATCTCCAGAAAGCATATCTCCACTAACTAATAAATCTTCATTATTAGTTGTTTTCTTCATTTTCAAATTATATGCTACACAAATAACGCCAGCGCAAACTGCAACCACTAAGACAAAAACCTTTGCTATTCTCGCCCATGCTTGTTTATCCATTCAATCAATCCCTTCTTTAATTAAAACATCTCTATACTCTTTTAATATCAAGTATTTCTAATATTTCTTCTTCTCTTTTTCTCATGACAACTTTTTCTTCATCAATCATGTGATCATAGCCTAATAAATGTAACATTCCATGTGTAATTAAATATGCAAGTTCCCTTTTAAAAGAATGTCCATATTCTTCAGCCTGCTCTCTAACTTTTTCGACAGAAACTATAATGTCACCAAGCATCATTTCTTCGTGTTCTTCATTATCTTCATCTTCAATTTTTAAATTCGTAATTTCTTCTCTTTCGAACATAGGAAAAGATAATACATCGGTTGATCTATCAATATTTCGATGCTCAGCATTTATTTTTTGAATATTATCATTATTAGTCAACGTAATATAAACGTCTATTTTTTTGACTACACTTTCTTCTCTTAAAATAGTATCTACCACAACTTTAATAAGTTCTTCTTCATTTATTTTTTCTATATCTTCATAATAAATTTCTATCATTTCATCACCATCATATAATTATTCCGCTTTGCATCTTCTTCTTGTTTTCCATACTCCGTTCATCATTTTATAAGAATTTTTAAACTTTCTGAATCCACCTAGTTGTTTCATTCTTTCACGATAATATGCACACAATTCTTTATATTCCTTGTTTTCTTTCTTTAAAAGTTTAAGTTCATATGTTATAAATAAAATCTCTCTAACTTTTTTATATTCATTTAAGTCAATTCTTTGAAGCTTCTTATACTCTGTAAGTTTAGCCCAGAAGGCATCAAACTCTTGTTTTTCAATATCGCTTTCCCACATTGATTTTTTTGACCAAACATTATATGCATAACTTTCAATTACATCTAATAACAAATTATACATTTCAAACTTATCTGCTGTTATGTATATATTTGGAAGCGAGCGTCTCGCCCTCTCCAACAAATCTAAATAGCATTCTTCTGTAGCAAGTATTGGAAGACAGTATACAAAAAGACTAATTCCCAACTCTAATAAATATAAATCTTTCTTCAAAGAATTAATTTCCTTCTTTGCATACATGTCTATTTTTTCTACATAATTTTTATATCCATCAAGAACTTTTTCTCTACCTTCAGATTCTGATAGATAAGGTAAAACAAATTTGATATATCCATCTATCAAACTATATATTTTCTCAAACAAAGCATTCTTATCTTCGCTTTTATTTGTCAACTTTACAGAATAATGTTTCATCAATCCTTTATATAATTGATCCGCAACATTAGCATAAAACTTTTTATATTTTTCAACAAAGTATCCAGATTTTGAATTAACTATTGTTTCCCAATCCATTTGAAGTAGCATAAGTTGTCTTTTATATTTATACTCGCAGTATTCTGTTCCTTTTAAAGAATTAGTTTCATAATATTCAGAAATCAATTTATTTTCTTTTATAGTTCCTATTCTTTTTTGAACTCTATTATAAACAGTATCTGTAATATATTTTTCTAGCGTATTTAAATATGTTTCATACACCTTTTCATATTTTTCAGCAACAGTATTTCTCTTCTTTTCGTTGGATATCGTAGCTATTTCTTCATAATTAGCACTTGCTCTTAGTAAAGAATTTCTCTTCGAATTTATTACTATATTGAATAATCCACCGCCTGAAGAGTATAACACCTTATTAAAATTATTAAGTGCCTTTCCCCAGATGCCATCACCTGTATTTTTAACAACTTTCAATTGTAATTCCGGCACATTAATCCCCTCCATCTGCGTAAATTTGTACTTTTATTATTTGTCAAAAAGATATTTTTTCTTCAACTCCAATATTTTCAAGGCATTCAACAGTAATTCTGACAATAATTTCATCTTCTTCTGAAAAAACATTATAGTCATAATTTAAGACTTCTGCGTCGTCTGGTATATTCTTCATAACTAAATCATATACCTCTTTTTTAGCAATTTTTTCAGCTTGCTCTTGTGTATATGTAATATCACTTGCAATAAGCTCTTCATATGCTAAAACATCCAGACTTATCGGAGTTTCTATTTTGTCAAATAAAACTAACTTTTTAACTGAATTTATTGTATCATATTTTTCAAATTTTGTACTATTATTTGCTAAATTTATTGTATAATTTCCAAGCTTTATTTTGTATTTTTTGTCAACTTTACCGGACTTTGAAAGTATAGTTTTTTGGTATGGAACAGCCTTTTTGGATGTATACCAAGTCTTTATTTTTACATCAGCATTTGAATTTACCATAACAGGATCTGAATGTTCACTTTCTACAACACCAGATACCAAAATATCACCTTTACAAACAACATCTCCCTCCTCAACACATTTTTGACCAGCTCGAACCGAAATCTTTTGAATAACGCCATCTCTATCAGCAATAATATTTGTAGGAGAATTCTCTAACGAATCTTCATCTACATTTTTTCTTTCAAGAATTTCTATTGTAACCTTAACCCCTTTTAATGTTACTCCTATCCACAAAACGTCTTTACGATTTATGTAAATATCATTTTTTATTTTCTCAAAATCTATAGAATCTTTTCGTCTACCAATCCTCACATCTTCCTCATTTAAAATCTTTTCAATTTCTTCTGTACTAATTTTTTCATTTCCTACAATCTCTATATCCCATATATGTAAACTCAAAAAATATATTACGACGCAGCTAACAAAACTTATAAGAATAAAAAGTTTTCTCTTTTTATAAAGATTTGTAATGTTAGGAATCCCTATTTTTTTTACTATTCTCATTTGTGATCGTGTAATTTTTAATAACTCATCAATTCTCCCCAAATCACTTTCAGATATTTTTAAATTTATTATTCCTTCGGTCTTTTTATCAATATCCCATATTTTTATACCTCGAATAGAACAAAGATTTACAAATCGTTCCACAAAAAATCCCTCTATTTGGATTTCGCTATAACCTCTACAAAACTCATATGTTTTTAGAAGAAACAATTTTTACCCTCCTTAATTCTCAAATTCAATATTTTTAAAATTCCCACCAATTACTATTTCATCACTAGAAATTTCTAAGACATTCAGGTTTTCTCCAAATAGTGTTACACCACAACTTAATCGTATTACATAAGCTTCATATTCGATAATTGATTTATAATTTTCAATTAAAACATTTGAATTATCTATCACAGTCATTCGATACGAATTAGTTAATAGTTCTGCAGGCAACTCAAGAGCAACCTGAAGTTTTGCCTTTATCTCTTTTTTCATATTCAAACCTTCTTTTCAATTTTCTTTATACTATCTTATGAAAGTACATAAAAAATATGATGGTGAAAATTTTGGGAAAATTTGGCCGGTTCTTTTTTCAAAAAATACAACTATTTAAAAAAAGAAAAAAGTATTGTTTTTTGTCGCCGAGTTCTCATTTTCATTGCATCATGTTTACAACGAATAATGAGTTGTCCGAGGCTAAAAAACAATACTTTTTTCTTGTCTCTCGCTAAATTTTTTAAAAAGAACTATCTACAATTTCTAAAATCAATATTTAAATTCGTCTAGTGATTTGAACTCATATCCTGACGCTCTCAAACTATCTATTGCTTCTCCAAGCAATGTAGTATTATCTTTTGATACTGCATGAAGGAGCATAACACAACCATTATGAACATAATTTAATATCATTTTCCTAGCATAGTCTAATCTATCTTGTTTATTAACATCCCAATCATCATATGCGCTACTCCATAAAACAGTTTTATAGCCCAAATCCTTACTTAATTTTACAGTTCTTTCACTATATTCTCCTTTTGGCGGTCTTAAATATGTCATTTCATATCCACCAAAATTTTCTTTAACATAATCATGAAGTTTCATGATTTCATCTTCTAGTTTTTCATCATCTGTAACACTTGGCATACTTGGATGATTAACTGTATGGTTGCCAACTATATGCCCCTCATCAATCATTCTTTGAACCAAATCAGAATTTTGTTTTACATATGGCATTGTAACAAAAAATATCGCTGTAACATTTTTTTCTTTAAGAGTATCTAAAATTGCTCCGGTATAGCCATTTTCATAGCCTTCATCAAAAGTCAAATAAATACTTTTATCTTCACTGTTTCCAACATATATTCCCTCATAATCATCTAAAACTTTAGTATATGATGCCGTAAATTCAGGTTGCACAAAATCTTGCATTCTTCTAAAACCCCATGCATATGTCGTATTTGAAAGATTAGACGTTGATACTGGTACCACTTCGATAGAAACCTCAGAATTCAATTTTTCACTTTCTCCACTATCTATAAATTCGCCACTCACTTCTCCAGAAGAAGTAAATGTTTCACCACTATTAACCTTATTAATATCAGTACCACTCATTTGCTCATTATCCCCAAATTCACCAGAATCATTAAGTAACTGATTTTCAATATTCGTATCTATCGTACTTTTAGTATTACATCCTACTAGACCAACTAATAAAAAAGTCATTATCATAAGTTTTATAAGTTTAACCATAAAATCCTCCTCTTCATGATTTATTTATCTTAATTATATTTCTTTAAACTTAATTTAGCAACTAATTTATTTTGTTGTATATTTTAAAGATTTCCTACTCTTTCGCCTTTCGCTTCTAAAATTATCCAATTTCCATTTTCATATTTCATCAAAGCTTCTATTTGTTCAATAATATCTAAATTATCAAAGCCTTTGACTTTTTCAACAAACCTAATTCCTGTTTGATTATTTAATTGTACAAAATCTATCTCCGATATTCCTGCAGACATCACGTTTATCTTATCAGTTTTTAATTTTCCATTTTCCATATAAAACCCACTAGTTATGTAATTTTGTTTATTATCGGATAAATCAATATACACTTCTTTCTTTAATTTTTTTAATTTCATATTAGCTTTAAAACCATCAAGAAGTGAACCACTTATTTCTAAACCTTTACTATCTTTTTCAGTAAAAATTTCTTTCGGAACATCTTCAACAAAAGAAAGTATTCGAATCTTTTGTCCTTTATTTTCCATATCAGTAATAACTATAACATCATTAATTGTATCTCCATCAACATCTTTCAAATGTATTTTAGGTAAACTTCCACTATATTTTTTTAACTTAGCATCTATAAATTTATCATTTTTTATATCATACAAAACAACATCTATGTTCTGACTTAAGAGTTCATCACCTGATTTTTCTCCGATTACAATTACCATGTCATTTTCAGCATCACCTGTCACATCAGCAACTTCATAATTTAAAACAATTCTACTTTCTTCACTATTCAGATAATTAAAAACATCTCCAATTTCTAATTCTAACGGATTAAACTTTGCCGCTTTCTGCTCTTTATTAATACTATTAAAAAACAAAATAAGTATTAACAATATAAGCACTAATACTAAAAATTTTTTATTCATAAACTCCTCCTAACAAAAAACTCCAATATGCCTATAAATCAATTCTTTGTTTAGTAGAATAGTTTATAAATTATATTGGAGTTTTTATTTTTTTCTATATTAAATTCTTTTCACTAATATAGTATTAGGAAGTCATTTATATTATTACTTTTTATTCATTTGGAATTGGATTTCCACTAAGACTAATTATCATCTTCATACTATCATCTTTAGCAGCAACATTTTTTCTAATTTTGCCGCACTTTTCACATCTGTAAATAATTACATATCCTTTTTTAGGATTGTTCTCTACTGCAATCGGTCTTAGTAAACCATGGCAAGTTTCAAGTCTATCTCCCGGATTTATATCAACATGTTTAGCATATAAACAATGTGAGCAATGATCTCTACATGAATAATTTAATTTATCTACTTTTTTACCACAATGTTCACATATAAATTCTTCATCTATTTCTGTAAAATTTGCCATTTATATCTCTCCTTATTATCTATAGAAACATCCGCCACCAGTAAACTCTCTAAGTATAGAGTTTGTAGGAACTTCATCAACATTTATTGGTAAGAAATATCCCAAAAATTCATATAATCTCTTAGCCTCAGAATATTCAGGTTTATCAGGAGTAACACTAGCTAAAACCGGCTCTAAAAATGTTTTTATTACAGCAGCTTCATAAACCAATGATGAATTAAACATAACGTCCGCATCTTCTTGATATGGAAAAATATATTTTTCTTCGCCTCTTCTAACTGATGGCCACATTCTAAATGTAGCTTCTGCAGAATGAGATCTAAATTGACTATCTCTCAAAGTTCTTCTAATAAGTCTAGAATCAGCAGTTGAAATTCTATTATAATCATCAATATTTAAAGCTGTTAACGCACTAATATATATTTTAAATTTCTTTTCTCTTTCAATTGACGCTGTAAGTTTATCATTCAATCCATGAATTCCTTCAACAATCAAAACTTGGTTTTCTTTTAACTTAGCTGTATTTCCAAGATATTTTCTTTGACCATCTGTAAAATCAAATGTTGGAAGCTCAACCTCTTCACCATTTAACAAAGCAGTAAGCTGTTCATTAAATAATTTCAAATCGATAGCTTCTAAGCATTCAAAATCATAATTACCATTTTCATCATGAGGCGTATCCTCACGATTAACAAAATAATTATCCATCGACAAAGCAATAGATGTTATTCCATTAACTCTAAGTTGTATTCCTAATCTTTGTGCAAATGTTGTTTTTCCTGAAGATGAAGGTCCTGCGATTAAAATTAATTTTCTTTTCTTGTCATTAGCTATCATATCTGCAATATTGGCAATCTTCTTTTCATGTAAAGCCTCAGATATTCTAATTACCTCAGAAATATTTCCACTCTTTATCCATGAATTTAATTCTGATATATTACCAACTCCAAGTATTTTATGAAGCTTGTCATATTCATCAAAAGTAGTATATAACTTTTTAGTATCTCTTATTTTCTCAATTTGTGTAGGATTTGAACGTCTTGGATAAATTAATAAAACGCCATTTTCATATTTTATTAATTCATAATATTTCATAAAACCTGTAGAAATTGGCATCACACCATAGAAATAGTTAACTGTACTTCCACAAGAATATATTGAAACATGTGATTTCATTCTATTCTCTAATAATCCGATTTTATCTAGTCTATTTCTTCTAGCATATAACTTTTTAGCATCTTCAACAGGCAATTCACTTTTTACGAATTCAGTGTCTTTTTCAATAATTTCATTCATTTTGTTTCTTACATTCTCAATTTCTTCATCAGAAATCACACTGCCATCAGTTGTTTCACAATATAATGAATGACCTAGCGAATAATTAATTATAATTTTCTTTTCAGGGTATAAATCTTCAAAAGCTTTTGTCATAACAAAAATCAAACCTCTTACATATATTCTACTTCCATCTGCAGTCGTATAATCAATCAAATCTAATTTACAATTATCTCTCAATATATAACTTAATGCCTTAACTTCATTATCGATTTTGCAAGCCATTATTGTATATAGATCAACGTCTAAATTTTCTTTTATAAAATCAGCTACTTTTTTGCCTTTTTCTACTGTATATTCTTTTTCTTTATAATTTAATGTAATCATAAAATTAAAACCTCCTCTTTAGGTAATTCTATCTAATCTAAAAGTCTTAGTCAATTACAACATTTCCCTTCAAGTACCAAGCATGTTCTGATGTTATTTCAATATCTATTTCTTTTCCGATTAAATTGTTATCTCCAACAAAGTTAACTATCCTATTGCTTCTAGTTCTGCCAGTTAAAACATCTGGATTGGTTTTACTTTCGCCTTCAACCAATACTTTTTGAATTGTTCCAACATATTTTTTTATACTTTCTGTAGTCATAGAATCCGCGAGTTCTTTTAACCTACTAAACCTTTCTGATTTAATTTCTTCTGGTATATGCCCATCCATTTTTTCGGCAGCAGTACCCTTTCTTACAGAATATATAAACATAAATACTTGTTCAAAATCCACTCTACGAACAACATCAAGAGTTTCCTCAAAATCTTCTTCAGTTTCGCCCGGGAAACCAACAATAATATCTGTTGTAAAATAAACCCCTTCCACTTTTGCTCTAATTTTGTCAACTAACTCTAAATAATGTTCTTTCGTATATTTTCTGTTCATTAATTTCAAAACATTCGAACTTCCTGATTGAAGTGGCAAATGAATAACCTTACAAACACTCTTTGAAGCAGCTATAGCATCAATTACATCATCAGTAAAATCTTTAGGGTGCGGCGACATAAATCTAACTATGTCTATTCCTTCTATTTTATCAATGTCTCGAAGTAAATTAGCAAAATTATACCCTTCACCACCATTATATGAATTAACATTCTGCCCCAAAAGCATAATTTCCTTATATCCATTTGCAGCAAGCTTTTTTATCTCACTTAAAATATCTTCTGGCTTTCTGCTTCTTTCTCTTCCGCGAGTATATGGAACTATACAATATGAGCAAAAATTATTACAACCATACATAATAGTAACCAGTGCATTCTTATTGCTTGTTCTCTTTATTGGCAAGTTTTCAACAACAATACCATCTATATCCCAAACATCAATTTGTTTTTTATTTTCTTCAATTCTTTGCATAATCATTTCAGGCAATTTATGAAGATTGTGTGTTCCAAAAATAACATCAACAAAATTATAACTTTGTTTAATTTTATCAACTACATGTTGTTCTTGACTCATACATCCACCAACACATATTATCATGTTATTTTTAGCTTTAATATTCTTAAGTTCACCAAGTTTTCCGAATAACTTTTCTTCTGCATTTTCCCTAATACAACACGTATTAAACACAACAATATTAGCTTCTTGCGGAGCAGATGCCTCTTCATATCCCATTTCTACAAGCATTCCCGCTATTTTTTCTGAATCATTTTCATTTAATTTACACCCCATTGTGTTTATATAGTATTTCACTTTTCATCTCTCCCATATTCATGTTCCAAAAAGGGATATCTACATAGAAGCTTACCTAGAATTTGTTTAAACTAAGTTTACTTCAAATATAGATATCCCCCAAGAAACAAGTAATAAAATTTATTCTACATTTTATTAGTCTTCGTCTTCTTCGTCCTCATCATCTTCATGACAACCTGCACAATGATGATCTGTGCATGAACCACAATCACATTCATCATCGAATAATAATTCCATTTCTATAACATTTCCGCATTTTGGGCATTCAAAATCTTCGCCTTCTTCAGGAATTTTAAATGGGATTGTTTCTCCACAATATGGACACTCAGCTTCAAATTCGCTGTTCAAGTTTTCAATCATTTCTTCTTCAATTTGTGAAAGCATATCAAAAACATCTTCAACTCTTTCTTCAAGCTTAACTTGTCTTTCATTAACTTCAATAAGTTTATCTGTGAACATATTAATAACTTCTGCAACTAACGATAACGCTTTAGCAGCCTCATCTTTGTTTGATATAGTACTCTCAATTTCAGCAACTTTCTTTTTGATATCGTCTGACATATTCTTGGCACCTATACCCTTTCCATATATTCGCCTGTACGTGTATCAATACGGATTCTGTTTCCGATTTCTACAAATAAAGGAACTTGTAATTCATATCCTGTTTCAGTTGTAGCTGGTTTTGTAGCACCTGTTGATGTATTTCCTTTGAAACCTGGTTCTGTGTATGTTATTTCAAGTTCAACAAATAATGGTGCTTCAACACCGAAAACTTTACCTTTATATGAAACAACTGTAACATTCATATTATCTGTTAAATAATTTAATGTATCATCTAATTCTTCTTTGCTTAGTGGTAATTGTTCATATGTAGTATTATCCATGAAATAGTACATTTCACCATCATTATATAGATATTGCATTTCTTTTCTATCTATTTGAGCTTCTTGTACTTTTTCTGTTGGGTTAAATGTTTTTTCTAAAACAGCCCCTGTCATTACATTTTTTAATTTTGTTCTTACGAAAGCAGCACCTTTACCTGGTTTAACATGTTGGAACTCAACTATTTTATATACTTGGCTATCCATTTCAAATGTTACACCATTTCTAAAATCTCCTGCGCTTATCATTATTTAAAACCCCTCTCTTGTCTTAATATCACTGCATAATTTTACAATAAATCCAGCCATTTTTCAAGCTTTTTGTGACAAAAAGAAGAGCTCTCACACCAGGGACGTCCGTTAAATGTGCGTTTTTGCCAAGAACTGGAAAAAATGCACATTTAACAGACGTCTCTAGTATGCACTGCTACACCCGCTAAGGCGTCAACGAATTTATATGAATATCCTCTATATTCACTCCCAACTCATTTTGCACAATGTTTTGAATTTGTGCAACTTTAGAATCTGTCAAGTCCTCATCTAAAACAATGACATTAAGACTATCTGCATTCTTCAAAATCACACTTTCTTCAAAGCCTTTAAGCCTTATCAAATTTTCAGCTACAGATATTGCATTTTTCTCATCATTTATCCTTTTTATCTCGCTAGTTGCAAACTCTTTTTGTTCTTTATCCGTATTGGCAGAAAGAACAATCTTTTCATATGTTTCAATTTGTTTTGCGTACTCATTACTTCTGTCAATTCTGCTTTCAGCAAAAAACTCATCCGATGTTATCTTAAAATCTTTGTCACCAACATCAATTATATATTGATCACTTGTAGTAACTATATTCTTGCCATCTACAAATATTGCATCACCTAAATTTTCATCCAACATCCCAGTAACCTCAACAGCATAAAGATTACTAGGATCATTTCTATAATTTACATATCCAGCAACACCAAGCATTATTATTAAACTCCACGTCAAAATTTGATTTTTCTTTATTATGCTAACCCTAAAACTCATTTCATCCTCCTTTTCTATCTTGAAAAAACCTGTATTCTATGACTTGGAACATTGATTGTTGCTTCGACTGCTTTTATTAAATTTTCCTTTACAGCTATATTATTCGCACCTTCCGCTACAACTATAACTCCTACAATTTCAGGCAATATACTTTGCTTTACAACAGGACTTTTCAAATTATTAGATTCTTCATAAATTATATTTTCTTCCGTACTTGTCTCCTCTGTCTTTCTTTCACCACCATTACTATCTTTTTCACTAACAACAGTAGTTGTAATTTTGGTATCTGTCATTGGAATTTTTTCAACCTCATTTATATATGAAATCATGACATCCACTTTTCCAGCACCATTTATCATTGAAAGAATTTCTGCAAGTTTTATTTCTAAAGTTTTTTCGCTAACTGTATTTGTTTCAAAAATCATTGAGGATTCTGCATTATTTGAAACAGTTTCTTTTTCGTCAGTTAAAGCATTTATCACTATCATTACTATGATACACAGCACTAAAAATATAACTAAATTTTCTATTAATTTTTTATTATTAAATTTTTCTAATAACTTCTCCATTTAACAACCTCCACTTCATTAATACCATATTCATCTCTTAATATCTTCTTAATTTCAAGTAGCTCTGAAATTGTTAATTCCTCTTTTGAACTGGTACAATTACTTGCTACCTCTATCTTTACAGGCTGTATTTCACCATCTTGATGCTCTATTTCTAAATACAAGTAATCCGGTTCTAGTGTTTTTTCATTATACTTACACTCAATTGTCCTTACCTTATACCCCACATTTTCAAGCCTTTGAACAATTCCATTTTCTATATTTTTCTTATATTCATTTACAATTTTTTCACTCGATAAATTATTGTAATCATCTTCTGCTACCTTAACGTACTCTTCTTGATTTTGAATTAAAATTGCTGAAATATCTATTTCGTTATTTATTAGTCCAATTATCGGCTCAATAAGAATTAGAGTAACTATCATGGTACACACAAACAAAATATATTTTCTATTTTTTCCATTAGGCAATATCATTTGTATTAAATTCAAAATAAATGCAGTACATGCAATCGATAACGCATAATTTGATAAAGCATCAATCATTTTTCCTCCAAAAAAACTATCGATACATCATTGTAAAGTTTCCAACTTTTATCATAAGTGTAATCGAAATTATAAATAAAATACTAACCGTACTCATCAGTGCAAATATTATTTTTATAGCATTCCCCGCATCTGCTATACATTTTGTCATTCGCTTGTCCACAAGTGGTTCTATGAGTGCAGCAGATATATTGTATATAAACATCATTACAAATGCTTTTATAATAGGTATACATACAGTTCCAACTATTGCAATTACTCCAACTATTCCTAATGCATTCTTCGTAATTGATGCTGCCCCAATTATGCTATCTGTCGCATCACTTAGAGCTTTACCAACTACAGGTATCACAGTACTAACTACCGTCTTTGCAGTTTTTGCTGTCAACCCATCAACATTTGCTGATAAAGTTCCTTCAAGAGAGAGAATTCCTATAAAAATTCCCAATATAAAATTAACTGTCCAAACAGATGTCTTCTGTAATATTGAAGGAAGTCTAGAGACATCAATGTTATCACTTATATTTTCAATAATATTAATAACCATGGAAATAAAAATTATCGGTAAAATAATTTTAGTTATAAGCGTATTAGTAATGTTTGTCATTAAAATTAACACTGGTTGCATAATAGTCACTGAAGCAATACTTCCATTTGCAACTAAAAGTGTAAGTATAAGTGGCGTTAAAATATTCATAAAATCATTTAATTTTGTCATCGTATCTGAGCAAAGCATTGCTATTTCAATATAAGAATTGATAACTAATGTAACAACAAATAAATAGCAAATGTAAAAAGCAACTTCACTTACACTTGATTCATTATGAGCTTGAATACTTTTTAGCAAGCTACACAATATACTTACTGAAATTATTTTTAAAACTAATGATATCGATGTTTTAATTTCTTTTGTAAAAACACTTAGAATTCTTTGAATTAAATTTTCATTTTCAAATAATCCACCACTGATTATCATTTCTAAAATATTTTCATTTTCAAGTTCAGGGAACACCTCACCCGCATATTCTTTCGCAGAATTTAAGAAACCATCAATATCAACTTCTTCACTTACCTCTATAGCATAAGACTCTGATGTAATTTGAAATAGGAACAATAAAATAATTATTACTATACTTTTTAATTTCAATTCAAATCACCTCTGTTATAGTTTCTATGAGCGTAGTAAGAATTGGTATCGACATTGTTACAATTATTAACTTTCCTGCAAATTCTACTTTAGAAGCAATTGCACTTTCGCCTGCATCTTTACACACATTTGCCCCAAAATCAATCAAATATGCAATACCTGTTATTTTCAAAAGTATCTCAAAAAATTCCTTATCTATACCAATTTTATTTATTAAGTTTTCTATTAAAGTGATTATTATTTCTAACTTTGAAAACGAGAAAAATAAAATTACACTACCTGCAACTATTGTAGCCAAAAATGCATATTCACTTTTATATTGTTTTAAAAGAACTATTATAAAAGTTGAAACTAAAGCAAATGCTACTATTTGAGTTACATTCATAGATTCTCCTTTCACATATATTTACAAATTAAATAACGTCTTTACCGTATTAAAAAGTTCACTAATTTCCGTTACAACCATTGCAAGTACTATTACAAGTCCAGTAAGCGTCGTCATCATTGCTTGTTCCTCACGTCCCGCTCTAACAAGCACTTGATGCAAAACTGCAACTAAAATACCTATTGCAGCAATTTTAAATAATAAATCTATATCAACCATTTTTTTGCCCCTTTATAATAAAATTATTATTATTACAAGTCCAGATAACATCCCCATATTTCTATACATTTTAAAATTTTTATTTTTTTCTTCTTTTGCATTTTCTAATTGTCTCTTAAGAGAGTTGTATACTAACTTAATATTTTTTACTTGTCCTTCCATATCCGTCTGTCCAAGAGAAACTCCTAATTCTTTTAATATTTCTATATCTTCTTTATTTAACGATAAAAAGATTTTTTCACCATCTACAACTCGTTTAAAGCAATCACCTGCAGAATCATTTTTATTTTCTTTTATCTCCTCAGCTGTAACAAAGAAGATTCTATACACTTTTGTCTTTAGAGTATCTGCAATATATAAAAAAGATGTTGTTAATGAATCATATGTATACTTAATTTTTGTTTCAAAAATTTCGAGGGCAAATAATAAATCATTAATTTCAGCAACTCTCGTTTTATATCGACCCGCAAGTGTATATCCAATAAAAGTAGATGCCACAAAAACCCCTATAATCAGAATAAATTTAATAAACAGAAACATATTCTTCTCCCTTCAATTTATATATTTTTTCAATATTACCTGGCTTTTTTGCTTTAGATAATATGACCACATTCTCAAATATCTTTTTTTCTAATAAATCTTTTGGAATATCATTTACTGAGTTTCCATGGCATGTCACAAGCAAGTTTATTCCTGATGAAACAGCATCTAAAATTGCATCCATATCCTCTTTTGTTCCAATTTCATCGGTTGCTATAAAATCAGGTCCCATGCTTCTTATCATTAATTTCATAGCTATATTTTTCTTGCATGCATCCATCACATCAGTTCGTAAACCAATATCATTTTGTGCTTGTCCCATATACATGGCTGCAATCTCACTTCGCTCATCAACAAGTCCAATCGTCTGCGGCTTAATCTTTTCATCACCATCACTTAAGCGTCTAATTATATCTCTAAGTAATGTTGTCTTCCCACATCCTGGTGGAGATATTATAATTGTATTTTTCAAAACATTGTTATCTTCTTGATTTTTCAAAATACAATTCAAAATTTTATCACTACATTCTTTAACTTCACGTGCAATCCTTATATTTAAACTAGATATGTATTTAATATTCTTAATTTCTCCTTTTTCAATAATACTTGTCCCAGAAAGCCCAATCCTATGTCCACCTCTTATCGTAAGAAAACCGCTATTAATTTCATTTTGAACTTTATACAAAGAATTTTCTGAAAAGTTTTCAATCAGGCGTAAAATATCCTCTACGGTAGCAAAATGATCTACTTCAACATAATCATCAAAACAATAAATCATAATTGGCTTATTATTTCTAATTCTTATTTCCTTTGCCTTGTCCCATATTTCTTCCGGAACATTCACAAACTTTTCTTTAATATAAATTGGGAAATAATTTAAAATCTCAGAATAAATTTTTTGAAGCATACACATCCACCTCTACTTAATGTATATGCACTAAAAAAATTTTTAGAACAAAATTTTTAAGCAACAGAGACAGCCTTTTTTGCAAGAGTATCTCTGTTGCTCAGTTGTTCATTTACAGAAACGATGCTTTCCTATTGTAACTGTCATCGGTCTTGACCAAATCCATTTATTTGTAGCTGTCGCAGGATTGAAATAGTAAATTGCTCCACCTGATGGATCCCAACCATTCATGGCATCACGTGCTGCATTATACGATTGCTGTGATGGTTGTAAATTTATTTGTCCATCACTTACGGCATCAAAAGCCCCTTGCTGGTATACTACACCAGCAATTGTACTTGGAAATTTAGAACTTTCTACTCTATTTAGCACAACTGCACCTACTGCTACCATTCCTTGATATGGTTCACCTCTTGCTTCTCCATTTATTAAATGAGCAAGTAAATTTAAATTTGCATTATCTGTGCCAGTATTACTAGTGCCACTTGCTATTCCCATCGCAGCAAGTGTTGAATCACCAGCAATTCCATCCACAGTTAATCCATTACTTCTTTGAAACTGCCTTACTGCTGCTACTGTTCTACTTCCATATATACCATCAATTTCACCATTATAATATCCCCACTCATTTAATTTGGTTTGTATTTCTCGCACCTCACTGCCATTAGAACCAAATCTAGATAATGTTTCTTGAATCTTATTATTTTCCTCATTCATGTATACAACACCAATATACGCATATAGCATTACAAATATTATCAATATTGCTATTAGTCTATTTTTATGCAAAAAAATCACCTTCCTCTGAAATATACATTTAGTATTTTCAGAAAAAGGTAATTATATACAAATTATTTTTTTACAAAAGGAATATATGAAATTATAACTCCTATAACATTTACAATTTTATTAGCTTTAGTTATACCAAGATGTTTACCCATAGCCTTTCCTAAAACAGTACAACCTGTAACAGTAGCTGTCACTAACATCGTTGTTACTGTTATATCTTCCACATGTAGAACCTCTGTTGCTATATTCATTGCAATAAGTGCACTTGTCGCACCACTAAGTACTCCACAAATGTCACCTACAACATCACCACACACATTTGAAACTTTGTCGGCATTTTTAATGATTGCAACAGATTGTTTAGCACCTCTTTTTTTATCTGCAGCTTTTGCATGGAATGGTGCTTCATTCGCAGCAGTAACAGCTGTCGCTATTAGATCCGAAACCACACCTGTTAGGATAACCAAAACAAGTATAATTATCGATATTACAATATTTAAATTTTCAACTACCTCCGTTGATAAATAGTTGAATACAATCGATAATATAAAAGTTATTACGAAAATTTTGATTAACCACGAGGAGTGACTTTTCGAAGATTCCTTCGAATTTTTACTCAAAATAATCATTCTCCATTCTTAATTAAATTTAAATTAGTAGTGGTGATACCCTAGATAAATTTTGCGGCTTAGGTCTAGAAGGATTTCCCTATCATCTGCTAAGATATCGCCATCTTAGCCGTTTCCGTTTAAAGATGATATCCTATTGTCGCCAAATAGGAGCCTAGATTACCACTTAGTCCACACTTCAATCTCTAAGGTATCTCCAAAGAATGCTCTAGAGGTTTTCCCAAACATCACATCTCAATTGTTTATCCTCTTTTGCAGTGAAGGTTTCAACCACCAAGTAGGCAGTATTCGCCAGCACCACTCAAGGAAAGCTACACTGTGTACTTCTCTTTTTCATAAGAGAAGCCTTGCAGGTTTATCATGCTATGCATCGCTTTTAATACGTGCATAACATGTCTCCACGGTAGAAGGGTCAACGCCCGTATGCCATTACAGATCGCCCTTAAACCTTACTCCTCATGCCAGCCCACGACTGGGCGTCGCAAGCCGAACATACGGAACTTCATCGATATGCTCTTTCAGCAGATTTTTAGGCCTGCCCTCGCAATCAATAGTGAAAACTAGAATAGCACACCACTCATATATTAATATTAGCAAACTTTTTTTCCATTTTCAAGTTCAAAAACACAAGAATATTTATCCAAGTCGTTGAAATTATGTAGATTTTATGGTAAAACATAAGTGTTTATTGAATTATTGAGTTTTTTCTTCAAATTGCTCATTTATTCAAACAAACACAAAAATAAAAGGAGGCTGTTAAAAATGGCTATTAAATATTGTGGAGAATGTGATTATTTTGAACGCGACGAAGAAAATACAAAAGGTTGGTGTTCAAAGACTAGAAGTGTTGTTTGGGACAGCGATTTTGTTCCAGAAGATGATGAAAGTTGCTACTATTACGAAGGCGAATAATCTACATACATGCATAAAAAAGAAGGTATTTAGTTAATACCTTCTTTTTATTACGCCCAAAACACATTATAAAGTGCAACTGCTTCGACTACTCCAAATATTGCCCCCACAAATACCTCAATCGGTGTATGTCCCAATAGTTCTACTAACTTTTCTTGTATATTTATATCTTTTCTATTAGCTATTATTTGATTTAAAACTCTAGCCTGTTTCCCAGCAGCTCTTCTTACTCCTGCAGCATCATACATAACTATTAATGAAAATACAAAACATGCTGCAAATGCTGTAGAATCAAACCCTTCTAAAATTCCGGCCACCGTTGTCAAGGACATAACTGTAGCAGAATGAGAACTTGGCATACCACCACTGCCATAAAGTCTCTTAAAATTTACTTTTTTATGAGATATTAAATCAAATATAAATTTTAATATCTGTACCGTAAACCATGTAAAAAAAGGGACCCAAATTGCTACATTATTTAGAATTGCACTCATTATTGTATCTATCCTCCTTGTAATATCACAGTTTTATTCATTATTTTCTAATTCAAACTTTTCAGATTTTATTTCTCCATTAGATTGCTCTATCAAAATAGAAATATCCTTTTCAGCCTTATCTAATAACTCATTACAATATTTTGAAAGCTCCATTCCTTTTTGAAATTTTTTAACAGACTCATCTAAAGTTAATTTTTCAACTTCCAATTCATTTACTGTTTTTTCAAGTTCATTTATAGCTTCTTCAAAACTTAAATCTTTCATGTATACCTCCTAAATTATAGTAGCTTTTTTCTCACCGTCTTGCAATACAACTTTGACAATATCGCCCGAATTAACATCTTTTATAGATGTTATCACTTTTCTTTTCTCGTTCTCAAGTATTGCATAACCACGAGTAAGTGTTTTTAGAGGACTTAATGTATCAAGTTTAGATACGATACGAACTAACTTTATTTTGTTATCTTTTAGCTCTAAATTTGTTTTATCAATTAATTGTCTTTCGAAATTTTGAACTGCAATTGTTCGTTGCCTTACTATATCTAATGGATTCTTTAATACTCTAGAATTTTGCAGACCATTAAATTTATTACGCATTATCTCTACTTTTTTGCTTAATAATACGCATAATTGTTTTCTACTATTTTTAATCTTCCACCTTAGTTCTGTAAGTTCTGGAACAACAAGTTCGCCAGCAGCAGAAGGTGTTGGCGCTCTCAAATCTGCAACAAAATCAGCAATAGTAAAATCTGTTTCATGACCAACTGCTGATATTATTGGAATCTCAGATTCAAATATTGCCCTTGCAGTTATTTCTTCATTAAATGGCCATAAGTCTTCTAATGAACCACCACCACGAGCAACAATAATCACATCAACATTCTTAACTTCATTAAAATATTTTATTGCTTTAACAATAGTCTCAGCGGCACCTTTTCCTTGAACACTAGCAGGATACAATTTAATATTAACATTTGGATAACGTCTTGTTGTAACATTTATTATATCTCTAATTACTGCCCCAGTTTTAGAAGTTACCACGCCAATTGAACGTGGTAACTTAGGAATTTTCTTTTTATTCTTTTCATCAAATAAACCTTCAACAGCTAACTTTTCTTTTAGTTTCTCATATTCTGCATATAAAGCGCCTACTCCGTCTATTTCCATACCTTTAACATATATTTGATATATACCATCTCTTTCATAAGCTGAAACTGTACCTAGAATTACTACACTCATTCCATCTTTAGGAGTAAAATTCAAATTAGAAGTATATGTTTTAAACATCACGCACTTTATAAGTGAAGAATCATCTTTTAATGTAAAATACATATGACCTGTATAGTGATTTTTAAAATTTGAGATTTCTCCTCTGATATATACCATATTTAAAATTTCATCTCTGTCTATTAGATTCTTTATGTATCTATTTAAAGCAGAGACTGTAATTGGTTCTGGTCTTTCCATCGTACCTCCAATTTATTTTTCTTCTGATAATGAGCCTATAACCCCTGCTAATACACCATTAATAAAAGCCGGAGACGATTCATCGCAGAAAACCTTTGCAAGTTCAACAGCCTCATTTATTGAAACTTTATATGGAATATCATCACGATAAAAAATTTCATAAACAGCAAGTCTTAATATTGCTAAATCTGTCTTACCAATACGATCCATTGTCCAACCTTTTAAATATGGTTTTATTCTCTCATCTAATTCTTCAAGTTTTTCTGCAATTCCTTTTGTAACTTGTTCTATATATTTTCTATCCTCTGCAGAAATTTCTTCACCCTTATTTTTTGAATCATCTGAAGCTGTTAATTCTACATCCTCAATTATATTATTTAATAATTGACCTTTATTTTCATTTTCTTCAATTTCTTCAAATTGAAAATTATTTGAGAACACAATCTTAAATGCTATTTCTCTTGCTAATTTTCTGCTCATAAATTTACTCTCCTACCATTTTTCAATTAAATTCTTTAAAACTTCTTTTACTTTTGCTTTATTTTTTTGTATGTATGCACCCAGAAAACCAAATATCAAAACTACAAGCACAGCAACTATAAAATCTATTACTTTTAATAAAATTAAAATTATACCAAATACAGATCCAACTATGAAGCCACCGAATTCTTTGAAAAAACTCTCAATTTTTCCTCCCATAGTGCAATCTTCCTTTCCTTATCTAATTAGTTTTGAGTGTTATATGTTGAATTTGAATTTGGATTTGGCTCAACTTTATATAACACATCGTTTTCATCTTTCTTATATTCGTCAGTTGGTTGTACAGCAACATAATTGTTTGAATTTACTTCTACAGAATCTGAATTCTGTTCTTCTATTTCCAAAGTAGGAATATATGGCACTTGTTCTATTTCACCCAAACCTGAATTAACTTCTGAAATGTTGTTATTTACTTCAACTTTTGAATTTTTAGAAGCTTTTGCTTTTTTATCACCAGGATTACCTGCAACATTTTTTATTTTAACATCAACATTTCTAACAATAACACTTGTTGTTGCTTCAATTTGTTTTTTTACATCGTCTTGAACTTTAGTAACAACTTCTTTTATATTAGTATTTTGATATACAGATAACATCATATACATATTAATTCCATTTTTTGCTTTTGTCATTCTTGTATGAACATCTCTAATTGAGTCATAATCTTTTATAACACTCTTTGCAACATTTTCAATTGTATCTTGGTTTATTTGAATTTTACCATGTGCTGTGTCTACCATTATACTCTTTTGAGATGTATTTGATAATGCTGATGAAAATATTGTTATCTTCAATCCAGCAAGAGTAACAAGTATTGCAGTTGAAAGAACAATCGCTCTATAGTCAATGTTGAATACATAATCTCTTAATAATCCATCAATTACAGGATAATTAACAACATTAATTACTACAAGTAATACCGCAACAGCTAATACTATTACAAATAAATTAAATATAAAAGAAATAAGTTTATCTAAAAATCTCATATATATCAAATCCTTTCCATTTCGTGATCATTCTTACAATTGCATTTATTACCTTAAGCTATTATTTATTTTCTTCAATAACTGTACCAACTTTAACATCTTCCTCTACAGGACTCATTGTCTCTGTATTCATGTCCTTTCCATCTTTAACATCTTTTGGTAGGTTAACACCTTGAACATGAATATTAACTTCTAGTACTTTTAGACCTGTCATGTTTTCAACAGATGTTTTTACTCTATTTTGAATTTCCCACGCTATATCTGGAATTCTACAACCATATTCAACTATGATATATAAGTCAATTGTTGCATCTTTTTCTGTAACCTGAACCTTTACTCCTTTTGAAAAACTTTTCTTACCAAAAATTTCTGAAAAACCTTCTACAAGTCCACCGTTCATTCCAAAAACGCCTTTGACCTCTGACGCTGCTATTCCAGCAATTTTAGCAACAACCTCTTCCGCTATTTTAATCCCATTAACTTCTGTCTCTTTTACCTCTACATTTTCTACTTTCTTTGTTTCGTTTTCACTCATAACTAACCCCTCCTAAAAATTTTTAAAAATTAATTTTGTGCCCTCTTAAATATTCTTTCGCTGTCATTCTCTTTAAATTAGGCATTTGAATTTCTGTAAGCTCTATTATTCCGTCACCAGTTTTTATCAATAACCCATCCTTAGAATTAGCTTTCACAATTTCTCCCGGTTTATAACTGTCATTATCAATGTCTGTAAGTTCAGCTTGCCAAACTTTCATTTTTTCACCATCTATAATTGTGTACGCCCCTGGCATTGGGTTAAATCCTCGCACTAAATTTCTAATTTCTTTCGAAGTTTTATTCCAATCAATTTCACCCATCTCTTTTTCAATCATAGGCGCCATTGTAAATTCTTCTGGTTGTTTTTTTCTTCCGCCAATTCCAGCATCAGCAATTTTCTCCAATGTATTAATAATTGCTTTTCCCCCAAGGACCTTAAGTTTTTCATATAAAGTTCCATAAGTGTCATTATAATCTATTGGAATTTCATATTTTTCAATCATATCGCCAGTATCCATACCAGCATCCATATACATAGTGGTAACACCAGTAACTTCTTCTCCATTTATTATTGCCCATTGTATTGGTGCTGCACCTCTATACTTTGGTAATAGCGAACCATGTACATTTACGCATCCATACTTTGGAATATCCAAAATACTTTGTGGTAAAATTTGGCCAAAAGCTACAACTACAATAACATCAGGCTTCATAGCTTTTATTTTTTCAATAAGTTCTGTGTCTTTTCTAATTCTTTCTGGTTGATACACTGGTAAGTTCTTACTCATAGCATATTCCTTTACCGGTGTAGGAGTTACATTCATTCCTCTTCCAGCTTTTCTATCAGGTTGAGAAATAACAGCTTTAATATTATGCCCATTTTCGTATAACTTTCTCAAAGACTCAACAGCAAAATCTGGAGTACCCATAAATACTATATTCATTCTTATTCTTCATCCTCCGCATCTATATCAAACAATTCTGTAGCCTTATCAACAAATAAAATACCATCTAAATGGTCTATTTCATGAGAAAGCACAATTGCGAACAAATCTTTTGCTTTTATAACTACTTCCTTTCCATTTTCATCTAATGCTTCCACTGTAACTTCTTTAGGACGAACAACATCTCCAAGCACACCTGGAACACTTAAGCAACCTTCTCTACAAACTTGTTCCCCTTTAGCTTTAGTAATCACCGGATTAACAAGCTTATATACCTTACCGTCACCTTCTTCTCCCATATCTATTACAATAACTCTTTTTAGCACTCCAACTTGAGGTGCCGCAAGACCTATTCCGTCATCAGATACCTTTAATGTATCATACATATCATCTAGTAATTGTCTTATTTTGTCATCAACAACTTCAACTTCTCTAGATTTTTTTCTTAATAAATCATCGCCAACTTCTCTTATTTGTCTTTGTGCCATTTTTTTCATTCCTTTCAATATTACAACATATTATTAGGATTAATATCAATACTTACCTTTACTGAATCATCTTGATTTTTACGATATTTCGACATAATTTCATCCAATATTTGTATCTTAAAATCATCAATATTATCCTTTATTAAAATCCTCCACCTATATTCACTATTAATTTTCATAATAGGCGCAGGAACTGGAGCATATGGACTAAAAGATTCTTTAAATAACTTGTATAACTTACTCGCCTCAGTCTTTACAACCTCTTCATCCAATCCAGATACAACCGTAATAATTATATCGTAAAAAGGTGGATAATTCAACTTTTCTCTAATATTTATTTCTGTATTGTAAAATTTTGTATAATTTTGTTCTTTAGCAGCTTCAATGCTAAATTCATCGGGCATATATGTTTGAATTATAGCTGTCCCTTTTTTATCTCCTCTTCCAGCTCTACCAGCCATTTGCGTTAATAATTGGTATGTTTTTTCATTAGCTTTATAGTCACCAATATTTATTGAACTATCAGCAGCTAAAACCCCAACTAAAGTAACATTACTAAAATCATGACCTTTTGCAATCATTTGTGTTCCAAGCAATATATCTATCTTTTCATCTCTAAACTTAGTCAATATATTCTCATGACCATTTTTTACTCTTGTTGTATCAACATCCATTCTAATTACACTAGCTTCTGGAAAATATTTTTTTATTTCCGCTTCTATTTTTTGAGTTCCACTACCAAAATATCTAATGTTTTGTTTTCCACATTCTGGGCAAATTGTCGCAACTTGCCTTGTTTTGCCACAATAATGGCAAATAAGTCTATTTTCATCTAAATGATATGTCATTGAAACATCACAATCTTCACATTTCATAACATATCCGCAATCTCTACACATTATAAATGTAGAATATCCTCTCCTATTTAAAAATAACATTATTTGCTCTTTATTTTTTATTGCATCTTTCATCGCGTAATATAACTTTCTGCTAAATACAGTTTTGTTACCTGATGCAAGCTCATCCCTCATATCCACGATTTCTATATTCGGAAGTCCTGATTTTGAAACTCTTTTTTCTAACTTCAACAAATTAATATCTCCATTCAAAGCTTCATAATATGTTTTCACATCTGGAGTCGCACTTCCTAAAATTAGTGGAACATCATACATAAGTGCAAATTGATTAGCCACTTCCTTTGCATCATATTTAGGTGTATTTTCTGATTTATATGAGTGATCATGCTCCTCATCTACTATTATTATTCCTAAATTTTCTAAAGGTGCAAATATTGCAGACCTTGCCCCAATTACTATTTTAGCATCTCCATTCTTTATCCTTTGCCATTCATCATATCTTTCACCAAGAGACAATCTACTATGCAAAATAGCTACAACATCACCAAATCTCGATAAAAATCTATCTGTAATTTGTGGAGTAAGTGAGATTTCAGGAACTAACATAATTGCATTTTTCCCACTCTCTAAAACTTTGCTTATTAATTGCAAATATATTTCAGTCTTTCCACTACCTGTTACACCATGAATAAGATATTTATCATATCCTGAAATGTCTATACTCTCAAAAACATTCTTTTGTTCTTCGGTTAATTCTAATGGACTTGTTTTCTTTATTTTTTTGTTCACAAAAGGATTTCTAGCCACATGAATGTCCTTTAAAAATATATAACCATTTTTTTCAAGAGTCTTAAGTATAGCATCTGAAACATCAAGAATTTCTTTTAAAACAGATTTTGGTGCATTATTATTATCTTGTAAAAAATTAATAACTTTTTTATGTTTTTCTGATTTTATTTTTTCAATATCTATCTCAAATGATTCATTTAAATACACATATTTTTCTGTTTTTTCTTTTATTTTATCGAAAGTTGTTGAAGTTCCAGGTGGAACCAAAAGCCTAATTGCTTCCGACAAATTACAAAAATACTTCAAACTTATCCACTTAGCAATTTCTAATTTTTCTTCATCAAAAACTCGATCTATGACTTTCACTATATTTTTACACTTATATTCTGAGCTTTCTTTTAGTCCAACAACATAACCAACTTCATATATTTTACGTGCCCCAAAAGGAACAAGTACCCTCATACCGCAAAACGACGTCCAGATTCTCCGGTACGCCGTAATCGAAAGTTCTATTTAATTCATTTGCTCTAGAATTTACTATAACTTCTGCTATCATCTAATTTCCTTTCTCTTTTGCATTTAAAATATCTTAATTACATCTGATATTGTTACAACTATTGCGAGTAATAATATTGCAGCAAAACCTGCCAATATTAAACCTTGTTCTACTTTTTCTTTTAATGGTTTTCTTCTTATACCCTCTACTAAAAGTATTGCTATTCTTCCACCATCAAGTGCTGGAATTGGTAATAAATTAAAAATACCCAAGCTTAAGCTTATTGCAGCCATTAAATAAAAGAAATCTATTGCTGTACTAGTTGATGTTATTTCATCCGCAATTCCGACAGGTCCCATAACTTCAACATCTTTTGCTTTACCAACAAATACTTCAGCTGTTCCAACAATTGTTGCCGTCAAAAAATACCAAGTTTCATCTATAGCATATTTAAATCCTTTAAAAAATCCAGGCTGTATCACTTTACAAGAAAGAGAATATATTCTCTCTGTTTTTGTATTCGTTTCTCCTGAAAAAGTAAGATTTTCGTCATTTCTTAATACATTTAATTCAATATAATCATTCTTAATTGAACGTATTAAATCAATAAATTCTTCCGAAGATTCACATTTTACTCCATTTACCGTTTGAAGTACATCACCTACGGCAAGTTTCATATTTTCCGCTGGAGAATTTGGAAGCACATAAATAATTTCTCCTGAATTACCAAATGCAACTCCTAAATTTCCACGTTCAGTATATGGAATCTCTACAGTAATTTCTTGTATAGAGCCATTACGTTCAACTTCAAAAATCATGCTATTACTCTTAGCATCTTTTATCTTTTCTTCAATTTCTCTAAGAGTAAGCATCTTATCATTATTAATACTTACAATCTTGTCTCCTGCACGAATTCCTGCTTCATATAGCGGTCCTTCATCTAATGCAGCTACTTCATTCGTTACATATACATTACTTGCAGAAGCTATACAAAAATATACAATAAGCGCAAACACTATGTTTACTGTTGCACCTGCTGCTACAATTGCAATGCGTTGCCATACAGGCTTTTTATTAAAAGCTCTTTCTTCCTCTGATCGTTCCTCTTCTCCTTCCATTTGAACAAAACCTCCAAATGGAAATAATCTAATAGTATACTCTGTTTCCCCTTTTTTCGTTTTTAATAGTTTTGGTCCAAAACCTATTGAAAAGGCATTAACTTTAACCTTACATAATTTTGCAACCACAAAATGTCCTAATTCATGAATCGTAATTAACGTTCCTAATATAATTACAATTTTCAAAAAACCTACTATTCCTGATAATAAAGTACTCATACATTCTCCTTAAACTATAAATTGAAAAATCATATATATGAAAGGTGCAATCATAATTACACTATCAAATCTATCTAGTACACCACCATGACCTGGCATTATCGTTCCAAAATCTTTTATTTCACAGTATCTCTTTATTGAGGAAGCTGCGAAATCACCAATTTGAGATATTATACTTATTATTAATCCAACAATTGTCATTACCAAAACATTCATCTCTATTCCTATAGTTGTCAAATAATATGTATATATCCCATAAAACAACATACATCCTACAAGACCACCGAAACAACCTTCTATAGACTTTTTAGGACTAATTTCCGAAAATTTATGTTTTCCAAATTTAACACCTATAAGATAAGCAAAAGTATCTGTAAGCCAGGCTCCTGCTAATATATACCATATAAAATATTCTCCATATTCAAGTGAACGAGTTAATGCTAAAAAACTAGTTAAAAATGAAACATACACTATTCCTAACATAGTTATTGAAATATCAATTATATTGTATTTCATCTTTGTAAATATAGACTTACAAAAAAGTATAAATATTGAAACCGGTAACGTAAAAAACAATATTATCTTTAAAGAATCCGGTTCTATATAACCAATTGTAAGAATAAGAAGTGTTACTAAATATCCCATAGTTTTAATTGGCTTAATCCCTTTATTTTTAAAAGCATTATAAAATTCAGAAAGTCCTATCAATGCAATAATTGTAACGGCTATATTAATTATTGCCGGATTATTAAAAATAAAAACAAGTATTAATATAATTATTCCTATTGCAGAAGATATAACACGCTTTGACATATGTTCCTCCTTATTTTCCGAAGTTTCTCTTTCTCTTATTAAATACATCTATTGCTTTATCTAATTCTTTTTCGTCAAAATCTGGCCATAGTGGCTCTGCAAAATATAATTCTGAATAAGAAGATTGCCATAATAAAAAACCACTAAGTCTAATTTCTCCTCCTGGTCGTATAAACAAATCTGGATCTGGTGAGTCTCCTGTTCTTAGATTATCCGATATCATTTTTTCATTTATATCTGATATATCTATTTCTCCATTTTTTACTTTTTCAGCAATCATTTTAGTAGCATTTGTAATTTCTTCTCTACCACCATAATTTATACAAAGATTCAAGGTTAATCCTTCATTATTTTTGGTTCTTTCTTCTATTGTTCGTATACTTTCTTGCAACTCTTTTGGTAATCTAGTTATATCTCCCGCAAGTCTTATTCTGGCATTAGAATTTTTAAACTTTCTGTCAAAATCTTTTATGTATTTAGTTAGAAGTTTCATTAAGTAGTCAACTTCTTCTTTTTCTCTATTCCAGTTTTCTGTTGAAAATGCATAAACAGTTAAATATTTTACACCTATTTTATCGCAATATACAGCAATCTTTTCTAAGTTTCTTGCACCCTCAGTATGTCCTTGTAATGTTGGTAAACTTCTTTTTTTAGCCCATCTTCTATTTCCATCCAATATTATAGCTATATGATTTGGTACTCTTCTATTCTCATCCATAAAAAAACATTGTATGACATATTATTAAAATATATCATATACCCCTTTCTACACTTATTTTATTGCATAATGAAGTTGTGCCAATGAATGAATCCTTTGGCACAGCTTAATATTTACTATATAGACATTATCTCCTTTTCTTTGTCAGCGCATGCAGAATCAATCTCAGCAACATACTTATCTGTTAATTTTTGAATTTTCTCTTCAGCATCTCTTAAATCATCTTCTGTAATTTCACTAGCTTTCTCTTTAGCCTTAAATTCTTCTATGCCATCTCTTCTTATACTTCTAATTGCAACTTTTGTATCTTCTGCAATCTTCTTTATATCTTTAACTAACGCTTTTCTTCTTTCTTCTGTAAGTTCTGGAAATACAAGTCTTATCATTTTTCCATCATTTGTAGGGTTAATTCCTAAATCTGATTTTTGTATTTCTTTCTCTATATCTTTAAGTATAGATGCATCCCATGGTTGAATTGTTATCATTCTAGCTTCTGGAACCATAATATTAGCCATTTGATTAATTGGTGTTGGAACACCATAATAACTAACCAATATTTTGTCTAACACTTTTGGATTAGCACGTCCTGCTCTAATTTCTCCTAATTGACTATCTAACACATTAAGTGTTTTTTTCATTTTTTCTTCAATATGACTATACATAAAATTTCCTCCTAAAAATTTCTTTTTTATATTATTTAACATCTTTTGTTATTCATTTATTATTGTTCCAATGTGTTCACCTGACACAGCTTTCACTATATCTTCAGCATCTTTAAGTGCAAACACCATTACTGGGATATTATTATCTCTGCAAAGTGATGCTGCTGTTGAATCCATAACCTTTAAATTCTTTTGCAATATTTCAGTAAACGTAATCGTATCATATTTTTTAGCATCAGGATTTATTTTTGGATCTGAATCATAAACACCATCTATTGTTTTACCAAATAAAATCACTTCAGCATTTATCTCGCTTGCTCTAAGCGCTGCACAAGTATCTGTTGAAAAGAATGGATTTCCTGTACCACCAGCAAATATAACAACTCTACCTTTTTCTAAATGTCTTACCGCTTTTCTTCTTATGTATGGCTCTGCAATTTGACTCATTTCAATTGAAGTTTGAAGTCTTGTATCTAAACCTCTATATTCAAGGGCATCTTGAAGCGCTTGCCCGTTCATAATTGTTGCAAGCATTCCCATGTAATCAGCCGTTGTTCTCTCCATTTTATGTGCCTGTCTTCCACGCCAGAAATTACCACCACCGACTACAATTGCAACTTCAACACCCATATCCACTATTTTCTTAACATAGTCACAAATATTTCCAAGCATATCTGCATCTATCCCAAAACCATTGCTACCAGCCATAGCTTCGCCACTTAATTTAAGTAAAACTCTTTTATATTTAGCCTTTGGCATATACAAACCTCCCCAACAAATTTATTATTTTCCATGTCTGAAATTTCTATATATGTTATATCATAAAAATTCGTTTTTATAAAGATAATCACTAATAAAACATTTTTATAATTTTCAAGAAGCCTTGTTTCCATGGCACTCTATGATTTACACCACTTTGACCAGCAAATTTTTCATAATTTTTCAAGTACCAATCATAATTTCTAAGAAGCGCATCTTTATTGGAATATTTAGGTTTATATCCTAATTTATTTTCTGCTTTTTCTATTGATACAAAAGAATCTTTACTTGCAGTTTCATATACCCATTTATAAAGCGGAGATAAATGTAAAAACTCTAATATTCTCAATCCCCATATTGCAGGTGCTGCTGGAAATCCATGAATTTTCTTACCAAAACCAGCCTTATCTAGGACAGCTTGATAATCCTCTTTCATAGTTGTAAATTCTTTTGCACCTATATTAAATGTATCATTCATTTTCTCTGCTTCAATTGTCATACAAGTAATAATTGCATCACATAAGTCCTCAACATCCAACAATTGATATCTATTATTTCCACTGCCTATCATTGGAAAACCATGTCCGTCTTTTGCCCATTCATAAAATAATGCAAATACGCCTAATCTTTCAGGACCAACAAATGACTTAGGTCTTATAATTGCAGTAGGTAGACCCTTATCTCTATATTCTGCGCATACTTTTTCTGCTTCTATTTTCGCAATTCCATATGGTCCAACGCCTTCCAATTTATCTTCTTCAACTAAAGGATGGTGATCTGGGATCCCATAAACAGCTGTAGATGAAATTTGAATAAATCTTTTTACTTTATGCTCATATGCACTCACTATCACATTTCTACTTCCATCAATATCAGTTGAGAAAATATCTTCTTTTTTATATAAAGGTAATGCAGCTGCACAATGTATTACATAATCAGCACCTTCTGTACATTCATCTACAGTTTCTTTATTTCTAATATCTCCTACAACCCATTTTATTTTATCTTTACAATCCTCATATTCAAAAGGTAACAAGTCCAAAGATACCACTTCGTATCCTTTTGCAAGTAACATTCTTATTAAATTTATTCCTAAGAAACCACTTCCACCAGTCACAAAAACTTTTTCCATATTTTATTCTCCGTTCATTATAAATTTATTTCTCAAATATTGTAACTTCTTGTCCTTTTATCATAAATCCATTTTGAGCTCGCTTAAGCATTGGTATATCACCTTTTGTATCACCATATGCATTTTCTATCACAGCATCATTTCCATATACAGCTTCAAATCTCTTAACTTTTTCTTCACCTTTACAATTTTCATTTATTATTTTGCCGTTTTTCACATCATATTCTGTACATATTACATTATTAAGCCCAATTTCTTTGCATAAAGGTAATAAATAAAAATCAAGTGAAGCACTAATTATAAGATCATCGTCTTTTTTAGTATCACCGTAATATTTCTTTATTTTATTCTTGTTTTTATTTGCAAATTCGCTAGTAAATTTATTCAATTCATCAATATTTTTAACAAATGAAAATAAATCTTCTTTCATTTGTTTAAATTCAATTTTACCCATCTTATATTTCGCAAAAACTACCGATGATTTAAATAAGTGTTTTGTCATAAACAACGGTTTTTTACAAAACATAAATTTTATAAAATCTATTCCTGAATCCCCATCATATATTGTTCCATCAAAGTCATATGCATTCATAATTATCTCCCACTCTACATTTTATAAATATCTTTCATTTCTTTCATTACATTTTCAAGCAAATATGGTTCAACATTTTCCTTTGCACCTTCAGTTATTCTCTCACGAATTCTATTATCCAAATATATATTCTTTATTTTTTGAGCTAATGAATTTACATCATCAATTTCAACTAGATAACCATTCTCGCCATCACTAACTAATTCTCTTTGCCCTCTTGAGTTTGTAGCAACAACAGGAAGCCCTGAAACCATTGCTTCTATTATATTTATAGGTAGCCCTTCTCTTTTACTTGTCGCAACATATAAATCAGATATTGCAAGAAGATTTGGAATATCAGTTCTATATCCAAGTAAAAGAATATTGCTTTGAAGTTTGTTTTCCCTAATTTCTTTTTCTAGTTTTTCTTTATTTACACCATCACCTGCAAGTAAAACTTTGATATTAGGATACATTTTTACAAGTATTTTCATTGCATCAACAATCATCATTTGATTCTTGTTATCATTTAATTCAGCAACATACGTTATCAAAAAATCTAAAGGTTCAACTGTAAATTTTGCACGTTCTATATCCCTTTCCTTAGAACTCATATCTACTTCAAATTTCTTTTTATCAACACCAATACCATGTACATGCTCTATTTTTTTAGTTTTCAACTTTCTCTTAGCAAATAAATAATCTTCATTATTAATTGTTATTAAAACATCAGTATGTTTCGATAACAATTTTTCAATCGGATAATAAATTAACCAATTTTTTATTGGAGCACCTTTATAAAAATGAAAACCATGTGCCGTATATATAACTTTTGTTCCAATTCTCCTTCTTGTTTTTTTTGCAGCAAGTCTAGTTAACACACTAGCAACAGGTGTATGACAATGAATCACTTCATATTCTTCTTTATTTATTATTTTTTTTAGTTTTTTATATGCCTGCATATTTTGTTTTTTAAATGGCGAACGTTCAAACTCCAAATTAAAATGTTTATCACAATTTTTTATTTTTTCATCACCATTTGAAGCTACATGAACTTCATACCCCTTATCTTTAAAATATTTTAAATAAGGTAAATGAAACGTATTGATATGTCTTGTAATAGATGCTACAAATAATACCTTCTTCATATTCCACCTCGTAATCTTTCGTATATTATTATATTATATTATTTTATTTTTTTCGCAGGGACACCAACATACGTACCACTTTCAATTATATCTTTTACAACAGTGGCACCCGCGCCAATTATTACATTGTCACAAATGCATATATTATTAATCACAGATGCACCAATTCCAATCCACGTTGAAGCACCTACCTTTACATTCCCCGCTAAATGAGCTCCAACAGAAATATGTGTATAATCTTTAATTTCACAATCATGATCAACTGTCGCAGCAGTATTTATAATACACCCATTAGCAATCTTAACATCTGGATTTATAATAGCTCCGGCCATCACAACGGTTCCATATCCAAATTCTACGTTGGATCCAATCACAGCTTTAGGATGAATCAATGTTGGAATACTAGCATTGCTCTTTACTAATTCCTCTAGTATTTGTTTTCTAACTTTTGTATTTCCAATCGCAACAACTATATCATAATCATTTATGTAATTTTTTATATCTTTTAGGCATCCTACTATCGAAAAAGTCATACACTTTTCTTTTTTTTCTGTATCATCTAAAAAAACAATTTCATCATATTTGTTTAGATTTACCGCAATATCTGCTATAACCTTTCCATGTCCACCCGCACCTACAATTAATAGTTTTTTACGCATATTTACCTCCTCAAATCAGTCAATATTACCTTTAAACTTTTCCATAGTTACCGATGTGCTACTACTAACACCTTTCCTTGTAAATACAAGCTTTATCGTCTTCAAAATTATTAATAAATCATTCTTAAAAGAAATATTATTTACATATTCCACATCATATCTTAGTCTATCAGCCCAAGTTGTATCATTTCTTCCATTCACTTGTGCAAGACCTGTAAGTCCAGGACGAACTTCATGCCTACGACTTTGTTCTTCGTTATATAATTCTAAATATTCCACTAGTAAAGGTCTAGGACCAACGAAGCTCATTTCTCCTTTTAAAATATTCACAAGCTCTGGAAGTTCATCTAAACTTGTACTTCTTAAGAATTTACCAAACTTCTTTAATCTAACTTCATCTGGTAATAATTCGCCCATTGCATCAATTTCATCTGTCATAGTTCTAAATTTGTATAACGTAAATATTTTTCCATCTTTTCCAGGCCTTTTTTGCATAAAAATAATCGGTGTTCCAAGTTTTATTCTTACCAAGATAGCAACCACAGCAATAATAGGCGAAAGAACAATTATCATTATAATACTGAGAACTATATCTAAAATTCTTTTAAAATATTTTGAATACAAAATACGACCACCTTTCTTGCATCATAACTTTTATTTAATACAACTTCTTATTTCATTTATAACTATTTCTTGCAATTCTTCTGTCATTTTTGTATCACTTGGAAGGCAAATACCTCTCATAAACAATTTTTCCGAAATACTTTCATCACCAGCTTTTATGTAATCATATTTTTCAAAAACCGGTTGAAGTTGCATTGGTTTCCATACACGTCTAGCTTCTATATTTTTCGATTCTAAATGATTTATAATTTCTTGCGCATCAATTTTTTCATCATTTATAAAAGCTACTGAAAGCCAGTGATTTGGAACTGTATTTTCTGGAATAGGAATCATTGTAAAAATATTATCTTTTTCAAGTTCTTGTTTATATTTTTCATAAATTCGAGTTTTCTTAGCTATTCTTTCGTTTAAAACTTTTAACTGTCCTCTTCCTATTCCTGCACAAACATTACTAAGTCTATAATTATATCCAATTTCTTTATGATGATAGTATGGCATATTTTCTCTAGATTGCGTTGACCAGAATCTAGCCTTTTTAATCATCTCTTCATCATTTGAGACAAGCATTCCACCGCCACTTGTTGTAATTATTTTATTTCCATTAAATGAAAAAGTTCCATATTTACCAAATGTTCCAGTTTGCTTTCCATTATATAGTGAGCCTAAACTTTCAGCTGCATCTTCTATTAAAACAACATTGTGTTTGTTGCATATATCACAAATCTCATTAAATTTTGAAGGATTACCATATAAATTAACAGTAATAACAGCTTTTGCATTAGAATATTTTTCGAATGCTTTTTCTAATGCAACAGGATCCATATTCCAAGTATCTTCTTCACTGTCAATAAATACAGGAATAGCACCTTCATAAATTATAGGATTTACAGTTGCAGCAAAAGTTAGTGTTTGACAAAAAACAATATCACCTTTTTCTATTCCTGCAGCTTTTATTGCAAGATGAATTGCAGCTGTACCCGAAGATAAAGCAGCTGCTGAATTAACACCTACATATTGTGATAACTCCTCTTCAAACTTATTTACATTCTGTCCAAGAGGTGCAATCCAGTTTGTATCAAAGGCTTCTTTTATATAATCTTTTTCATACCCTTCACTTGACATATGTGGTGAAGCTAAATAAATTCTATCCATAGTTATCACATTCCTTTTCATAAATTATTTAATCATTTAAATCAATAAATGTTGGTACTATTTTTTTAATAACATCTTTTACATCTTTTCTCGAAACGTTTTTTTCATTTATTAAAATATCTAACCTTTTTATCATATCTGCTATTTCTTCATCTGTTGGTGCATTAATCCTTGATATCATTATTTTTTCATGTAATGTTTTTATTAGCCCCTCTTCTGCCATTAGAAGTTCTTCATACAGCTTTTCACCTTTTCTTAAACCAACAATCTCTATTGGAACATTTTTCCCAGACATTTTGATCAGCGTACTTGCCAAATCATATATCTTGACCGGTTCACCCATATCAAGCACAAAAATTTCTCCACCATTTGCAAAAGTTGCAGATTGTAATATTAATCCAACCGCTTCAGGAATCAACATGAAATATCTTGTAATTTCTTTATGAGTTACTGTAACTGGGCCACCCGCCTCTATTTGTTTCTTAAATAAAGGAATTACAGATCCATGACTTCCTAAAACATTTCCAAATCTTACAGCTGCATACACAGTTTTACTAGTTCTATTTTTAGCTTGTAAAATCATTTCACAAATTCTTTTCGTAGCTCCCATTATACTTGTTGGATTAACTGCTTTATCTGTTGATATAAATGTAAATTTCTCAACACCATATTTATCACTACAATTAACAACATTATAAGTTCCAAACACATTATTTTTTATTGCTTCAATAGGACTTGTCTCCATTAAAGGAACATGTTTGTGTGCTGCTGCATGAAATACAACTTGAGGTCTATATTTTTCAAAAACTTCATCCATTCTTTCTTTATCACGTACACTAGCAATAACAGTAACAATCGGAGCATTTTTGTTAGCTTGTCTCAATTCCATCTCTGTTTCATAAAGTGTATTTTCATAAATATCAAGCATAATCAACTTTTTAGGTCTAAATTTTACAATCTGTCTACAAAGCTCCGATCCAATTGAACCACCAGCACCTGTAACTAATACTGTTTTTCCAAATAAATATTCAGAAATTTTACTATTGTTCAATACAACCGGTTCTCTCCCCAACAAATCTTCAACTTCAACGTCTCTTATAGCTTCGTTAAAATTCTTACCAGATATTATTTGATTCAAAGGCAATACTATTTTTACTTTTGCATCTGTTTGATCACAGATTTTCAAAATTTTATTCTTTTCTTTTGTTTTAATATTATCAATCGAAAAGAAAATCACATCTATTTTTTCACGTTCGCAAATAGAAACAATATCATCCCTGTCCCCAATTATTTTTATTCCATACATTAATCTTCTTTGTTTTTGTGGATCATCATCAATTATTCCGACAATTGTATATTCAGCAGCTAATGTCGTTTGTAGTGTTTTTATAATCTGTGATGTTGATTGACCTGCACCTATTATAAGAAGTCTCTTCTTTGTACTACTACTAGCAGCAACCATTGCATATATGAAACTTCTTATTAAAACTCTAATTGTTATGCTTAAAACTGCAGTTAAAATTGCCGCCAAAAGTACAATATTAGTATCTAGTGTAAAAAATATAACATACTGTTTTGCTGTACAAAAAATAGTTGCAACAACTAACGATACTATACCTATAGTTAAATAATCTTTCGTACTTGTATATTTAATTATTCCTTTGTACACACCTACTATATTTAAAGAGAATATGTACATTATCATAATTGCAAGAATTGTATTTTGAATTGCTGCATCTTTAAAAGAAAACGTCATTTCCTCAAATATAACTGCAACATAATATGATAGCACAACAGCAAATGCATCTAATATGCATAAAAAGAAAGTTTTTAAATTAGTTGGTAATTTTTCAAACGCTGACACTATTTTCATTTTATTGTATTCCTTTCGTTTTTTTAGCATCGTCTATTTTAGCTAATTTATTTTGCTCTTCTTTTACTTTAGCAGAAGAGATTGTTCCTACAACAACAAATCCTACAAATATATAGAAATATCCCGACGTGTAAAAACCAGAATTACCAGTTAGCGCTGTAAAAAGATACGAAACCATTACAAACATTCCCATATAAGTGTATATATCCCACTCTTTAAAATATCTCAAACTTTTAAAGAATATAAATATCACACCAAGTAAATACAAAATTGCTCCTGGTACACCTACAGTTCCTGCTAATTGTAAAACTAAATTATGAGATCTTCCTTCACTTATTCCGATTTCACTATACTCATATATCATATTTTCAAGTCCAGCACCAAAAATAAATGTCTTTACATCTTTTGTTATTATATCTACTGCACCTACCCATAATTTCCATCTTCCTGATCCAGCATCTCCTGCATTAGTATCTACCAAGCTTTCTTTTTCTTCCACATTACCACTTACACTGCCAGAAATAATATTAGAATTTATCTCAAAATCAGAATCTATATTATTAGAATCATTTTTTTCATTAGTATTAGTTCCCAATATATCTTTTATACTTTGTTCAATATATGCAAAATTTTTAGGAACTATTTTTTCATCACTTGTATTTATAATTAAATACGATGCTGTTGCAAAAATTGCCATCATAATAAGTGTACTGATAACATCCTTTCTTGTTATCAATGTATGAATAAATAATAAGGCAAACGAAATCATAACACCTAAATATGCACCAAAAGTATCATTTATAATTAACATTATAGTTAATATTGTAAAAGATATTGCATACAATATTTTTATTGGTCCTTTCCCCTTTATTAACATAACTGCAGCAACAACTACAGCTATAGAAAGAACATATGCATAGTGATTACTGTTATTAAACACAGATGATGTAATCGTTACTCCTGAAGATCTTGGAACCAAAGCTCTAACAATCTCACCACTTGAATCTTTCATTTCCATAGTATATTTAGGTTCAACACTAATTCCTATTCCTTGTCCTTCAGTTGTTCCATCTGCATATTGAATAACCATACCTTGAGTTTCTCCATAATTCAACTCATAATAATCGCCAATCGTTATAACCGCAATAATAGTCATTACAACCACAAAAATATCAACAATCATTCTTCTAGGATCAACCTCAATTTCATCAAATAAACTTCTTATTTTTCCCTCAAATTTTGTCAAACTCATTAATAAAATACAAATTAAAACAGAACCATAAAACATAAATGAAAAAAATCCATCTCTTAAATTATAACAACCTATAAATGATCTAAAAGGATCATAAGCAAAACACGAACTAATAAAAACCCACACCATAAATGACGTCAAGAACAATAAACCTAAATTTTCTTTAAAGAATTTTTTAATTACTTGCATGACGCGTCCTTCATTTTCGTCCAAAAATACCATAAAATAATAAAACATCAACGCAACAGCGCAACCAAGTAAAATCATATTATATATATATATAAATTTAATTCCATTACCTTCTGTGTGCACATCGCCTTGACTACCCTTATAGTTATACCATATTTCTGAGTATAGCCCATTTATTTCACCAGTTGATTCATTAATCACAGGTATAATGTTTATTAAAAACAAATAAAAAATAAATTGTAAACAAAATGCTACTAATATCCATTTCGCTATATTGCTAATATTTTCTTTTTCAGCCATTAACTTACGAGCTTTAACACCGCGTTTTGTATTTTGCAAAACAAACTCCTCCTCATATTTATATTGTCTATATAAAAAGCGTACTTAATGCACAACTCACCTTGGATATTTTATCATATATTAAGCCTTTTTTGTACACATACTTTAACGTTTTTAGTAAAAAAATAGGAGTTCGAAATTTTAATTTCGAACTCCTGTTTTTTATTAACCATTAATTTGTTTCATAACTTCTTCAGCAAAGTTTTCTTCTTTCTTTTGAATTCCTTCGCCTCTTTCGAATCTTACGAATCTTCTAATTGTTATATTTTCACCTATATTTGAAATTTTTTCTGTTAATACTTGTTGAACTGTTTTGTCTGGATCTTTAACGAAATCTTGTTCTAGTAAACACACTTCACTGTAGTATTTGTCAATTCTACCTGTTACGATTTTTTCAGCTACAGCCTCTGGTTTACCTTCATTTATAGCTTGAGCTTTCATAATTTCTTTTTCTTTTTCAATTACGTCAGCTGGAACTTCTTCTCTTCTAACATATTCTGGTTTTGCAGCAGCAATTTGCATAGCTACATCTTTAACAAACTCTCTGAATTCTGGATTTTTAGCAGCGAAGTCTGTTTCAATGTTAACTTCTACTAGTACACCAATTCTTCCATCACCGTGAATGTAGCTTTCTACTAAACCTTCAGCAGCAATTCTTCCTGCTTTTTTAGCAGCTTTAACAACTCCTCTTTCTCTCAAAAGTTCAGTTGCTTTTTCTCTATCTCCATTAACTTCTTCAAGCACTTTTTTGCATTCCATCATACCAGCGCCTGTTAATTCTCTAAGTTCTCTAACTTGTTCTGCAGATATCATATTAAATCCTCCCTAAACAATAAATTATTCTTGTACCATTTCTTCATCTTCATCAGATGTCTCTTTTACCATTGATTCACCTTGTTTTGACTCGATTACCGCATTAGCCATTGCTTCAACGATTAATTTGATAGCTCTGATTGCATCATCGTTACCAGGTATTACATAATCAACATCTTCTGGATTACAGTTTGTATCAACTAAACCGATTACAGGGATACCTAATTTTCTAGCTTCTAATATTGCAATTCTTTCTTTTTTAGGATCAACAACGAACATAGCTCCTGGAACTTCGTTCATTTCTTTAATTCCACCTAAATTCTTTTGAAGTTTTTCCATTTCTTTCTTTAAAATGATAACTTCTTTCTTTGGTAGAACATCAAATGTTCCATCATTTTCCATAGCTTCTAATTTCTTTAATCTTTCAACTCTTGTTTTAATTGTTCCAAAGTTTGTAAGCATACCACCTAACCATCTTTGGTTAACATAGTACATTCCGCATCTTTCAGCTTCTTCCTTTACACACTCTTGAGCTTGTTTTTTTGTACCAACGAAGATAACTGTTTTACCTTCATCAATAATATTTTTTAATACTGCATAAGCCTCATCGATTTTTTTTGCAGTTTTTTGTAAGTCAATGATATAAATACCATTTCTTTCTGTGAAGATATATGGAGCCATTCTTGGATCCCATCTTCTTGTTTGATGTCCGAAATGAACACCAGCTTCCAATAATTGTTTCATTGCAACTACTGACATTTTAATTTCCTCCTTATTTTTGTTTGTTTCCTCTACAGATGATCATCGCTCCTATCACTTTTATATTAAAAAGCACTAGATAGGTAAGCTCTCACCGTATGTGGATTTGCACTTTTTCATGCACTGTGATATTTTACCATCATATCTTTTAAAAAGCAAGCTATTTTTAGCTTTTCTATCGTTATTTTTTCTTACTTAAAGTATATTTTTGGAATAATTTGTAATATACTTTAAAATTCCATTTTCTTATCTTCAAACAACTCTCCAATTCCCTCTCCTGTATGAATTTTACATATTGCTCTTCCAAATAATGGTGCTATATCTAAAACCTTTATCTTATCAATTCTTTTTTCTTCAGTTAAAGGTATCGTATTTGTTATAACTACTTCTTTTACATTTGTAGATTGTATTCGTTCTATTGCAGGTCCTGATAAAACACCATGTGTACATGCTGCATAAATTTGTTTTGCTCCATTTTTATTAAGAACGTTTATTGTTTCAACAATTGAACCTGCTGTATCTATTTCATCATCAAAAATCAAGCAAGTTCTTCCAGTTACTTCACCAATAATATTGGTTGCAATAGCTCTATCATCATTGCCATCTCTTCTTTTATCAACTAACGCTATATTTGTTCCTAATTTTTGTGCATATTTATATGCTTTCTTTGAACTACCTGCATCAGTTGCAACAACTGTTACATTTCCTTTATCAGATTCAGCAATTGGCTCAAAATATGACACTAAAAGATCTTTTGCTTTTAGTTGATCAGATGGAACATTTATAAAACCTTGTATTGCTGAGTTATGCAAGTCACAAGTTAATATTCTATCAGCGCCTGCTGTTACAAGTAAATCTGCAATTAATTTAGCAGTTATTGGAACTCTTGGTTGATCTTTCTTATCAGATCTTGAATAAGGATAATATGGTAAAACAACGGTAATTCTCTTTGGCGATGCCCTTTTCAAAGCATCTAAAGTTATCAATAATTCCATTATTTTTTCATCTACTGATGTACCCATCGTTTGAATAACAAAAACATCATCTTCTCTAACAGTTTCAAGTATTTTTACAAAAGTATTGTCATTTTTAAATTTAAAAGATTCCCTTTTCCCGTAATTCTACTCCAACTTCTTTACATACTTTTTCTGCAAATTCTTCAGCGCCATTACATGCGAATATTTTTAATTTATTCACAAAAATACACTCCTTTCTACTTTAGAGAAATTTTCTACACGTGAATTATATCACATCATAAATTATTTTGTTCTTTTAGAGTCATTTTTAATATAAAAGTAATATCAAAAAAACTCTTGTCTTTTTTTAGTTCACATGCTATACTATTTTTTGTCAGTTAACTGGCCCATTGGTCAAGCGGTTAAGACGCGGCCCTCTCAAGGCCGAATCATGGGTTCGATTCCCGTATGGGTCACCAAAATTATAAAACGACTTAAGTATAAAACTTAAGTCGTTTTTCTTTTTATTCCTCTTTCGGCGGTAATTCTATTATTGGCAAACATCCAGATACACACTTTAAAATCTTAGGACGCAAATGATCGTCATTCAAACAATCCATAAAGAACTTGTAATATTTCTTACGACCAACAATCCCAAGTACATCCGCTGTCTCATTTGCCACAGCTTTATCTCGATACGCATACATTATATTATACTCATCAACGGTTTTTTCAAGTACTCTGCCATTTGCCGCCTTTATTTTGATAGTAATTGACGCAAGCGGTTCATCTTCTCCTATCGGAATATTAATAGGAAGAGCATCTCTAAGTTTCTGAGAGAGAATGTGCATAAGCTTCTTTTGTATCTTCTGCAAATTTTCATCTCCGCTCAAATTCTTCTGTTTTGACAACAACTGGATAACTTCCGGACAAGATATAACATTCTCTATAAACGGAAGTTTCGTACAGTAAATTCCTTTTTGTCTTAGCCTCTTAATTTCTCCTTTTGAACGAGAATCGCGATCAATAATTCCTAAAACTGTACACCATGGAATTTTCCGACTAACAGCTGCAACTAATCTCATGACGTCAGACCAGCCGCCAACAGGAAGCACTAAAAGTAATGGATATACTGCCTGATACAATTTCGCATCCACACTTGTAGGTGTTCCTTCACAAAGTAAAACACCTTCATACGTAGCATCAAAGTTTTCGAAATCTGTCACTGTGGAAATGATTCCCTTAACTTGTACGTTCAATAATTCATTACTCATATTTTCATCTCCTTACAAAAAGACGACATCATCAACTTTACCTTCAATATCAATTCTAACATACGCCTTCTTTCATATTCAACATATAAAATTTTTATTTAAGAATGTCCTTTGTAACACTTTTTTATTTTCAGAATACTATATAGCATAGGCACATAAAAAAATTTTAAGGAGGTACCTCATGGGGTGTTTTTTTGGTAACAATGATTCTTGGTGGATCATAATTCTATTATTACTTCTAGTTTGTGGTTGTAACAACGGATGTGATAATAACAATAATTGTGGTTGCAGAACTTTTGGTCTTTCTAATGGTTGTGGTTGTGACAACATTGGAAATAATGGCTGTGGATGTAACTAATTTTTAATTTTGAAAGGAGATTTTTTGTATGTGTGGAAATGGTTGTGAAGATATAATCTGGATTATTCTTTTAATTTTTATATTCTGTAATTGCTGTGGTGGAAACAACAGAAATTGTGGATGTAACTAATCTATATTTAATGCACAAAAAAAGCCTGAGTAATTCAGGCTTTTTTATCTATTTTTTTGATGTTATTTTTTCTTTTCCTTTATATAACATTTGTTTTATTTCTTGCACATTTTTTTGCATAGTCTTTTGAGTCTTTCTTTCAAGTCTTCTCTTTAACTCTTTAGTTAGCGAATCCTCTTTTAATCCTCGTATTATTTTCCCATTTATAACTAATGAAACTTTTCCTGTTTCTTCAGAAACTACAACTACGATTGAATCATACTGTTCAGAAAGACCAATCGCTGCACGATGTCTTGTTCCATATTCTCTATCTAAATCTTCACGAGTAGTTAATGGTAAAATACATGCCGCAGAAGCTATTCTGCCATTTCTAATTACCATTGCACCATCATGTAATGGCGTGTCTGGTACAAATATATTTTCAACCAACTCTGAGGAAATTTTAGAATCAATTTTTACACCAGTAGCTGTTATCATGTCAAGACTCATTTCTCTTTCAAAGACAATCAAGGCACCAGTTTTTTCTTTTGCCATTTTATATATTGCAATAACAACTCTGTCTATAAAAGATTCATCTTGCTGTTCAAAATCAAATAATTTACGAATATCTGTACTACCCATTTGTTCCAATGCACGTCTCAATTCCGGTTGGAATATAACTATAACCATAATTACACCATAAGTGCTTATAGAACTTAATATGTAATGCAATATATTAAGTGAAAAGAAATCGCTCAGAGCAATTGCCACTATTAGAAAAATTATTCCTTTCACAAGCTGCATAGCACGTGTACCCTTTAACAATTTCATGACAATATGAAACAAACACCCAACTAAAAATAGATCAACTATCAAAGCTACTATTTTAATTGGGTATTGCATCAACATATTAAAATAACCTACTACATTCGTTTCATAAAAAAGTTTTATTGATTCTATAATAGATTCCATATAATTCACATCCAAAATTTAATTAATAACTAAATAAATATATAATTGATGGTACAATGAACATTAACGCTAATAGAAAACATACCACTCTAGCTATATTTTTTGCTCTTCCTTCTTTCACGAAAAACACCTCCAATGCATCTACTCTATAATTAATATTAATTTAAAAAAATATCACTGTCAATAGTTATAGATTGGAATCAAAGGATATTTATACAATAAAAAAGCACTCCGACAATGACTATTTCAAAGCCGAAGTACTTTATGGTGCGCGAAACCGGAATCGAACCGGTACGCCCTCATCGGGCGCAGGATTTTAAGTCCTGTGCGTCTGCCTGTTCCGCCACTCGCGCATGTGTTTGTGAACAAGTCGTTTTTGTAACTTGCAAGGAATATACTATCATTCTCACTTAAAATTGTCAACAACTATTTTAGATTTTTTTAACATTTTTATGTATTATTTTACTTTATAAATAAAAGTAAAACTCCAGTCCCGTTAAGGACTGGAGTTTGTAGGTTTTTATCACACGAATTGCGAAACGATGTGAGGATTGTATTCCTCAACAGTGTCATAAACCGTTTTGTTGGCCAGAAGATAGACCAACTTAGACAGATTTTCCGGCATGAGAGTATAATCATACTCTTTCGTGCAGCCGAGTAAATCCAGCGCAACGCTTTGAATCGCGTTTTCGACGTCTTCTGCAGGAACCTTGAAAGTATCCACCAAAATCTCAGCAACTTCGCTAAGTTCCAACCCCATGGTCGCCACCTGCTGATTTTTCATCACCGCAGCAATTACTTCCTTGTAGTGCTTATAACAGCACGGGAAGAAATTATTCCGGTAATTCTGGTGTTCTGCCATCACTCTAAGCAGGTCCGCAACCGTCATATTGGTATACACCCTGGAAAGAATTCCTTCAAAAAGTCCTTCAAGAATCATGTTGCTCATTTCAGGGAATACAGCGATGATATCCTCAACAAGCAACTTCGGGCAATACTCCAGAAGACATTCATCATTCAGGTAGTCGTAGAGCTTATTTGCCCACACTTCATCCTTCTGAGTAGTAGGAGTCGGCTCACACCCTCGCTTAAGCACCAAAAGCGACTCCTGGTCAGCGTAACTCATGAAGGTGTCGAAGCAATCCTCCCAAACGCGCTCGATGTCTTCCACATCGAGATAATCGACCATTGCATAGTCAATCACTTCACCGAAAACATCGAAGCTCCAAGGAATCTTAGGTTCCCATTCACCTCCTTGGATAACTTCAGACATGATTGTTTGATATGAAAGCGAGGGGAACTCCTGCTTCAAATAGAAAAGCGTGATAACGATTTTCTTTTCCAAAGCAATGAGTTCTTCAGATGTTTTATCACCGCAGCATGCAGCATCCGCACCGTAGCTCTTACAACGAGTTCCGCCACACACGTGGTAATCTCCGCATCCACACTGCCCCTCATTTACGCTGTACTCTTCAAGGCAGTTACAGCCGCTACAATCCTCCAGGTCTTCCGGGTTGCTTGCCACATACTCTCGGATAACAGCTCTCACGAGTTCAATTACCGCATATTCTGCGTCTTTAGCATCATCGTAGTGCAGTCCGTCTTCCAGATTGAACCCCTGCTCTTCCAGAGCTTTTTTGAAACAGTCCACATGTTCCTGCAACTCGCTACGATTGTCAAACGGATAAGGCAGTCGCATGAAATTTGCAACGAACCAGTTGTAGTAATCTGCGATGTTAATGCATTCACGCACGCACGCATCTACAGATGGTTCTTCATTTTGCCGATTCTTACGCTTCAGGAAATCCAAACCTTTCATCGTTTTCACTCCTTTATTATGGTAGCATAGTCGTAAAGTTACATAAGTTACGCATGGAATTATATATTACAATAACTCAAAAGTCAACGCGAAACACTGGGGACGTCCGTTAAATGTGTCACTAAATCAATTTTTCTAAAAATGGCATATTTAAAGCATATAAGGTTAAACTAACTTTGAGTTAATTTTACGAAAAAGGAAGGTATTTTTATGGATATTGAAAAATATATTTGGTGCTTTATTATCGGTGGAATAATTTGTTCTATTGGACAAATTTTAATTGATAAGACAAAACTCACATCCGCAAGGATTTTAGTCCTTTTTGTAACTGCTGGGGCTATTTTAACCGGTATTGGACTATATCCAAAAATCGTGGAATTAGGCGGTGCTGGCGCAACTGTTCCGCTTACCGGTTTTGGCTATTCTCTGGCTAAAGGAACCATGGAAGCAGTCGATCAAAATGGATTTTTAGGCATTTTTACCGGCGGAATTAAAGCAACCGCAGGAGGTATCTCTGCGGCAATTCTATTTGGATTTATGGCAGCTTTAGTGTCAAAACCCAAAATAAAAAGCTAAAAAATTGCTTTTTTATGTAAAGTGTGATATAATTTTTTTGTCAGTTATATCTCTTTTTAGCATACAGTTACTTGTGACGCATCCAGCGTTCTTGTTAACGAATGCAATTGAGGTATTCTGTGATTGGCTTTGTTTTACAACACGACACGCGGCATCGCCAATCCGGTACCCCAATTTAGTGTGTCGAAAAAGGAGGCACAATTATGTGCAAGATTACGTCTTCCGAATCCAAGGGAATCAACGTCACCATGAACAACCTGCTCGAAGGCCTCAAGTCCGAACTCTTCACCGATGCGCGCGAAAACGAACTCCGTGAAATCGTTGAAACGATTTTCAACGAGCACATGAACAACGTTCGTGAAAGGATCAAGGTCGCACTCTCCGTTTGCATGGACAAGGGTACGCCGGTCGCGCACAGCCTGAAGTTCTATCCTTCCTACGACTACCGCTCGATGGTATGCGATGTCAAGGATGCCAAGTCTTCTTCCAACGTCATGGAAAACATTTCGCTTTCCGAAACGAGCCTGTCGTACTTCTCCAACGAGCTCAACGACCTTCTGTGCTACCGCCGGTTCTGCAACCTGCTGCGTCAGAAGTTCGTGGCTGCTGGTTTTGACGACAACCAGACGTTCATCGTTGATATCTCCGGAATGATGCAGGAATATATCAACGGCTAACCTACTTCGACCACCTCCCAGATGCAAAAGAGTTTCATTCGCTCATAGCCTCTCTGGGAGGCTTTTTTTATTTTAATTCAACTATGGTTACCCCGCTATCACCTTCACCATACATTCCAAGTCTTTGACTACTTACGTGTGGATTTTTCTTTAAATATTCTTGAACACCTCTTCTTAAAGCACCACTACCTTTTCCATGTACAACTCGCACTGTTTTTAGTCCTGCTAAATACGCATCATCTAAATATTTTTCAAGTTCTGCTATTGCCTCGTCAACTGTCATTCCTAAAAGTTTTATTTCTGTTGTTATATCCTTAGCTTTACTCTTAATCATATTATTTACCTTTACATTCACTTCATTTTTCTTTTCTGGTAATTTCTCCAAATTTGATATATGAATTGCAAGTTTTATAATTCCTGATTGAACCATAACTTTTTCTTTTTTATCCGGAAGCGATACTATTGTAGCCTCTTGATCTATCGATGGAACAAAAACCTTCATTCCAACTTTTACATCTTTCAAACTAAGTGCATTTTTAACTTCTGTTTTAGGCTTAGACAAATCTTTTTGCATTTCTGAAATGCTGCTTTTTAATTTAGTTCTAGCTTCTTCAGCCGCCTTGTTCACATTCTTTTCTTTATTTTTTCTTAAATTTGTTAATTCTTTTATTATGTCGTTTGCTTCGCTTTCAGCATCTAAAAGCAAATTTCTTGCTTCTTGCTTAGCTTTTTGAATAATCGCATCTTTCTTTTCTTCTAAAGCCTTCGACTCTTTCTCAATTCTTTCTCTTTCCTTTTTCGCTTCATCTAAAAGCTTATCTGCAACTTCTTTTTGCTTCTTTGCTTTAACCCTACTATGTTCCATATCATCAAGAATTTCTTCAAATTTAATTGATTCTGTAGATAAAAACGTATTAGCTTTTTCCAATATTTTTTCTGACAATCCAAGTTTTTTCGATATTGCAAACGCATTACTTCTTCCTGGAACTCCAATTAATAATTTATATGTTGGACGCAAAGTTTCAACATCAAATTCACATGATGCATTTTCAACATTTTCAGTTTGCATTGCGTATGATTTCAATTCACTATAATGCGTAGTAGCAATTGTTAAACATTCTGATTTCTTTAGATGCTCTAAAACCGCCATCGCAATCGCCGCACCCTCTACAGGATCTGTTCCAGAGCCCAATTCATCCACTAATACTAAGTCTTTACTTGTAACATTATCTGTTATGTCTATAACATTCTTCATGTGTGAAGAAAACGTACTAAGTGATTGTTCTATACTTTGCTCATCACCAATATCTGCAAATATATTATTAAAGACAGATATTTCTGAACTTTCAGAAACAGGGATATGAAGTCCACTTTGAGCCATCAAGCAAAGCAATCCAACTGTTTTTAGCGAAACGGTTTTTCCTCCCGTATTAGGCCCAGTTATTACAAGAGTTTTATAAGTTGTTCCAATCCAAATATCAATTGGAACAACAATGTCATTTGGTATCAGCGGATGTCGTGCCTTCTTTAAATTTATTGAATAATTATTATTTATTATTGGCTCATAAGCATCCATATCTAATGCAAGCTTAGCCTTAGCAAAAGCAAAATCAATATCAGCTAAACTTTCTATTGAATTTTCTATAGTCTCATAAATCGGATCAATCATTTGAGTTAAAAGAGCTAAAATTCGCTCAACTTCAGCAGCTTCTTTAATTTTCAATTCTTTAATCTCATTATTAATATTAAATACAGCTGTTGGTTCAATAAAAATTGTACTTCCTGTTGCAGAAGAATCATGAACTAAACCTTTTATTTCATTTTTATATTCTTGCTTAACAGGAATTACATATCTATCATTTCTAAATGTAATAACCTGATCTTGCAAAAACTTTGCAGTACCTGCCCCATGCACAATATCATTAAGTTTATCTTTTATGCGATTTTCAGCATCTATAATATGTCTACGAATATTATAAAGTTCACCACTTGCCCTATCATCTAACTCTTCATCTGATTTTATGCATCTATAAATTTCTTTTTCTACATTTAGATTAGAATAAAGAGCTTCAAAATACTCGCTAACAATATACAAATCTTCAATTTCTGTTTCTTTATAGTATTCTTTTACCTCTCTCATACTTTTAAGAATATTAGCAGTTTGCAAAAGTTCTTTTATTGACAAAATAGAACCTATTTTTATCTTTTTAGCAATCACATCAAAATCCGCAATTGGTGTAAGCGGAGGCTTACCAATTCTCAAAGCTAAAGAAACTGCTTCTGTAGTTTCTTTTAGCTTCTTACCAACCAGCTTACTATTTGAAGAAGGAATTAACTCTTCACACTTTTCCTTTCCTTTACTCGTAATTGCATTTTTAATAAGCATACTAATTATTTTTTTATACTCTAACATTCGAATAGATTTATCGTTCATTTTCAAATTCCCCTTGTTCAAAAATAAAAAAACTGCTCAACATTGGGCAGTTTTTCTTTTGTATTTTATTCTTTAATTTTATTCTTTTTCTTAAATAAACTAGCAAATGGTTTAACAATTGCATCATAAACTTTCTCTTTAAATGTTTTTCTGATTGCAAGTGACATTTCTGTATCTTCATCAGCTTCTACAATTACATACTTAGCATCATACTCAGCTTGTAATCTTTCTACTGCCGGAGCAAGCTCTGCTTTGATGTATTCTAGTGCCCCAACTTTACTTGTAACTCTCTCTAAATCTGTTGTAACATGAACACTATTTTCTAAATTATTTATTTTAGCTTTAACAATTTTCTCTGCTTTCAAATACTCCTCTGAATCAGCAACTGCTGTAGAAATTACTTCTAAGTGCTCTTTCATTGATGAAATCTCTTCTTTTTCAAGAATTTCAGCATATTCAGAAACTGGTTTAGCAGCCATTGCTGAAATATAAATATCAGATAATGTTCTACTTAAATCTTTGTTTGTTTGAATTTGTTGTTTTAGTTCATCAATTTTTGTTGCGCTAAGAGCTATTTGATTTACGGCATCTAATTGAAGTGCATTCATTTTATCTAACAATTCTACAGGAAACTCCGAAGTATCACAGTTCATAGCGTACTCTTTCAAATCTGAAATAAGATTTTTGAAAGCATCATCTTCTTCCCATAGTATCATAGCTTTTTTACTATTCGGATTTATCATTCTTTCTAGCTTTTCTAATTTTTGAATATGCTTTTGTAATTCAATTGATTGTACATTTGTCTCGATATTCTCCATAGTCCTCACTAAGTAGCCTTTTTAAGCTACCTAATCCCTCCTATCTTCTTTTGTATTTATATAAAAGAGAATTACTCCCCATTAACTGCTAAAATTATTGTACAATTTTCGATGTTTTTTTACAATTACACTCTCATTAAGTTTATGTTACAAATATATTACAGCAACCCTTTTGTTTTCAAGCATTTAAAAGAACAGATGCTTTATAAAGCTTACATAGAGCCATTTTCAAAGAACCATGTTTACGTATTATTTATTTTCCTAATATTTTTTTCATTTCCTCAAAACGTTTAATTTTTTGTGTTGTTGTTTTTATCAATTCTTCATCTGTTAAAATCAAATCTTTAATATACTTGTACGTAGGCATTTTTTTATTTACCTCTTTTATTTTTTCCCAGAAAATATTATTTAATTCTTCATCTGTAAGAACACCAAGTTTTTCCATAACTGCATCTTTATCATAAACAATTTTTACTCTTAACTCTACATCGTTATCTTCTAATATTGCACCATATACCATAGATTCTTTAACAAACTCTATTTCATTGTTTATTAATTTTTCCAATTCTTCTGGAAAAACGTTTTTACCATTTTTAAGTACAATTACGTCTTTTTTTCTTCCTGTTATGTATAAGAAACCATCTTTATCAAATCTTCCTAAATCACCTGTTCTGAACCAACCTTTTGAAAGAACAGCTTTTGTAGCCTCTTCATTTTCATAATATCCAAGCATTACAGTGTTAGATTTTACAACGATTTCACCAATTCCTTCTTCATTCATATCATCCAATCTGATTTCCAGCTTATCCATTGGCTTACCTACTGAACCAAATCTTCTGTTTGCAGGATCTTCAACAGCGACAACTGGAGAAGTTTCTGTTAATCCATAGCCTTGATATATTGTTACACCAAAATCATCAAAACCTTTGATAACATCTGCACTTATTCCTGCCGCACCACTTACAAAGAATCTGAAACTATTACCAAAGTTTTCATGAATTTGTTTAAATAACTGTTTACGAAGGTCTATACCAACTTTCAAAAGAGCCTCACTAGCTTTTAATGCTACCTTAACTTGTTTTTCCCTCTTTCCATCAACAATTGATTTCCAAATTCTTTTATACATATTTTCAAATAAGGTTGGAACTCCTATCATTACAGTAGGTTCAAAGTCTTTTAGATTTGAAAGAATATGTCTAATACCTTCACAAAACGAAATGCTAGCGCCTTTAGCAATTACAAATAAAAAGTCCGCTGTACATTCAAAAGTATGATGGATTGGTAAAAATGATAATACTCCATCTTCTTCTGTAAAAGGCAATTTTTTATCTATTTGTTCCAGATTTGTGCAAAGATTTTTATGAGATAGCATTACACATTTTGACATTGAAGTTGTTCCAGATGTAAATAACATAAATCTCATCTTATCATTTTCAATTTTTACTTTTTTATATAGCGAATTTTTTCTGTTATAAATAACTTTTCCTTCTTCATAACATTGTGTCAAATCAGTGTCCATGTTAATATATTTCATTACAGGACTTTTCTCATTTGCTTTTTCATTTTTTATAAAATCTTCATATTTGCTTTCATAAATTATTACATCTGATTCAGATCTTTCAATCAATGAATGAAATTCAGCTTCTGGAAGTGATTTATCAAGCGGAACAACTATTAAGTCTGATGTAGCTGCAGCCATATAAGCAACGCACCATTCATACCTATTATTTGATATTATTGCAACTCTTTTATTCTTCATATTAAGATTCAACAAATATGAGCCTAAAGCTCTAACATCATTCACAAATTGACTATATTTAATTTCTACTACTGCTCCTTTAAATTTCATTTTAAAAGCCGTGTTATTTGAATATAATTTTTCACTATTATCTAACACTTCCCTTAAATCTCTAAAATGCATACCATTACTCATTATTTATATAATCCCCTTTCAAATAAGACTATTATCATTTCATTATTAATTCCAATATTTTTAAGCAAACATCTCCTATAATATACACTTTTTTGAGCAAATATGCAATCTAATTCGTATACCAAGCGCATCTCGTTCATTAAACAAAGTCAACTGGTTTTACTAATATAAAAAAGAGCTTGAATCATAATTCAAGCTCCATCGATTTATTAATTTATCTCATAGCTTCTTCAACTGCTACTGCTACAGCAACTGTTGCGCCTACCATTGGATTGTTACCCATTCCAATTAATCCCATCATTTCAACATGAGCTGGAACTGATGAAGAACCTGCGAATTGCGCATCTGAATGCATTCTTCCCATTGTATCTGTCATGCCGTATGAAGCAGGACCTGCAGCCATGTTATCTGGATGTAATGTTCTACCTGTTCCACCACCTGATGCAACTGAGAAATATTTCTTGCCTTGTTCGATACATTCTTTCTTATATGTTCCTGCAACTGGATGTTGGAATCTTGTTGGGTTTGTTGAGTTACCAGTGATTGAAACGTCAACACCCTCTAAATGCATTATTGCAACACCTTCTCTAACATCGTTTGCACCATAGCATCTAACTTTTGATCTTTCACCATCTGAATAAGCAGTTTCATTAACTACATTAACTTTACCTGTGAAGAAATCAAAATCTGTTTGAACATATGTGAATCCATTGATTCTTGAAATAACTTGTGCAGCATCTTTTCCAAGACCATTTAAGATAACTCTTAATGGTTCTTTTCTAACTTTATTTGCTGATTTAGCAATACCGATAGCACCTTCTGCTGCAGCGAATGATTCGTGACCTGCTAAGAAAGCAAAACATTTTGTTTCTTCAGATAATAGCATTGAAGCTAAGTTACCATGACCTAAACCAACTTTTCTATCATCAGCTACGCTTCCTGGAATACAGAAAGATTGTAAACCTTCACCAATTGCTTTTGCAGCATCAGCAGCTTTTGTGCAACCTTGTTTAATAGCAATAGCAGCACCTACTGTGTAAGCCCAACCAGCATTTTCAAACGCGATAGGTTGAATGCTTTTAACTATATCATATGGGTTAAAGCCTTTTTCTTCACAAATAGCTTTAGTCTCATCTAAATCTTTAATACCATATTTATTAAGAACAGGCATTATTTGATCAATTCTTCTTTCATAACTTTCAAATAAACTCATTTTATTTGCCTCCTTTAAACCTTTTTATTACTTTATCACCTAGGAATAATACAAAAAACACAACCACCATTCCAACTATAAATGTAATTAATTCACTGAAATCATTATTAGTTTCTAAAAAATATCTTATAATCGAACAAAAATTTATCTAGTTCTACAGCTAAAATTGGTGTCATTTTTTCTCACTCCATTTTATTATTATCTACTATCTTTTTAACGAATTAAATTTAATAACTTTTATGATTTAAATTTGCATCAAAAATAGTAGATTGCGGAATTTTTATATTAGTGCGAGCGCGGAAGCGTACGTGGGTACGCTGAGCACCAAACTAATATAAAATATTTCGCAAGATGCTGTTTTTCATGCAAATTTACTCAGCACGAGGGTCGATAGTTTTGATAGCCTCATCAAATCTACCATACTGTCCACTAGCTTTCTCTATAGCTTCTTTTGGATCAATTCCTTTTTTAATATTTTCCATCATTTTTCCTAAGTTAACATATTTATATCCAATTATTTCATTATTTTTATCAAGTCCAACTTCTGTTATATATCCTTCAGCAAGTTCTAAATATCTTGGTCCTTTTAAGTTTGTGCTGTAAATTGTACCAACTTGGCTTCTGTGACCTTTTCCTAAGTCTTCTAAGCCCGCACCTATTGGAAGTCCATTTTCTGAGAATGCTGATTGAGTTCTACCATATACTATTTGTAAGAATAACTCTCTCATAGCAGTATTAATTGCATCACAAACTAAGTCTGTATTTAGTGCTTCAAGAATTGTTTTTCCTACTAATATTTCGCCAGCCATAGCAGCAGAGTGTGTCATACCTGAACATCCAAGTGTTTCAACAAGAGCTTCTTCAATTATTCCATTCTTTACATTTAATGTTAATTTACAAGCTCCTTGTTGTGGTGCACACCAACCAATACCATGTGTTAAACCAGAAATATCACTAATTTCTTTTGATTTAACCCATTTTCCTTCTTCAGGAATTGGTGCTGGTCCGTGATTAACTCCTTTTGCTACTGGGCACATATTTTCAACTTCTTTTGAGTATATCATAATTTAACTCCTCCTTAATTTATTACGCTTGTTTTTCATTGAGTATTTTACTATTTTGCAATGAGTATTATACTCTAACTAAGCTTCATTTTCAAGATTTCTAAAACTTCTTTTCTTACTCCTATTTCATTTTTTTCTTCTACTGTCAATTCTGCTAATGTTTTTCCATTTTTTAATTCAAAAATTTCATCAAATCCAAATCCGTTTTCTCCTCTTGGACTTTCTGTAATGTATCCGTCAATCCAAGATTCAGCTGTGATTGTTTCTTTACCTGTTGATATTGCCATTGCAACTTTAAATTTTACTTTTCTATTATTTTTTTCCACTCCATCAAGCTTATTTATTAATGCCAAATTTCTTTCTCTGTCAGTTCCATTAAACCATCTTTTAGTTTCGACCCCTGGAAACCCATTTAAGTATTCAACTTCAATTCCAGAATCGTCTGCAAGACATACTGCATTTTCTAGCATGTTTGCAATTGTTTCTGCTTTTTTTATTGCATTACCTTCAAACGTATTGGCATCTTCTACAACATCAACATCTATGCCTTTTTCAGACATTGGTACAATTTTATAATCAGATAAAATTTCCTGTACCATTTTTATTTTTCCTTTGTTGTTTGAAGCAATTATTATTTCTTTAATATTTTCAAAAGAATTCATATTTCAAACTCCTTTCTGTTTTTTACCAATGCTAATTATAACTTTTATCTAATATATTTTCAACCATTTGACAGACAACAACACGTAGACTCGGTAGACTCGGGGACGTCCATTAAAAGTCTAAATGATTACAGTTATTTGATGACATTCATTAAGCAACAAAAACTTAGACTTTTAACGGACGTCCCCGAGTCTAGTGTTCTTGTGAACCGTCAGTCCTTCATAGCACAGAACTGCACGGTCGAAATCAATAAAAAAGACGGAGTGTATAATCACTCCGCCCGAAAGTCGGTCCTATTACTTTTCAAACGTCTTTTCTTCACCCATCGGAAGCTCGAACACATCCGTTTCAGGATTGATATCGAACCCCATGAACATGAGTGCCTGTACCGTGCCATGAGGGCCTGCACCACGGTAACCAGTAGTGATACCAGAAATCCAGACTTCCTTCTTTCCGTCAGCAGAATAGCACTTCAGGGGATATTCGTCGGGATCATCAGGATTGTCACTGGCAAGCTGCTTGTAGCACAGATGAGCACGATTGTATTCCTCAGGAATAATCGTCGCATCAATAATGTGCTTTTCCAGCATCTCAAGTGCAGGATCAGTCACACCGGGAGACCAGATCAGATACCAGGTACCATTTTCGTGAGACTTAGTCAACATTTCAGACATAAGCTCTACCGCCTTTCATTATTTATGTCTTTCGACGTTCTCATTATAGTATAATTTCAGCGTTATGTAAACAATAAAAAGACACCACCCTTTCAGGTGGTGTCTTCGCCTGCCTTTATTACACCATTTTGAGGCTTATTGCCCTCATAGGTCTTTCAGCAAGCCTAAGCAAAATCTTGCTCAGACAGAGGTGCGTACTTTAAATCACACTCTTCTCCTTGAGACGCTCGAGAACGTACTCGAACGTCTCATCTGTCGTCATCGCAGTAGTATCCACATAGATGTGGACACCTTCATGGAAGTGGCGCAGATCCACATTCTTCCGCTTGCATTCGTAGTAACCACGACGCGTTTCACGTTCCTGGCGACGAATGTACTCGATGTACTCGAATTTGTCCGCATCAGGATCATCCTTGATGCGTTCAAAAGCGGTTTCAGCTTCTGCAACCAGATGAATCGTAACCTGACACTTCGGCAGATCTTCAATGCGATTCATGTTCGCAATGAAATCGTAGCCGAATCCCTGCACAGCACCATGGACGAAACTGTCCAGATAACCACGCTGGGTCAGAATCAGGTCATATTCACCAGATTCCTGCCAACGAACCAGTTCCTCACCGAAGATTCTGTTGTCCAACGCAAAGAGCATACGATCAGTATACTCATTGGAAGACTTGTCCAGAAGCTTCTTTACGAGGTACGGGTCATGCGGCAACCGGTCGCGCTTCACACGCTTTCCCTTTTTTTGAAAATACTTTTCCATGTTGTCAACGAGAGTAGTTTTTCCGGAACCATCTAGGCCAGTCACAACGACCCAGGGGCAATTTACGGCGACTTCGATGTTGTTTTTCATTTTTTATACCTCCGTTTATTTTTATAGTACACAAATGTACAATTATATTTTAACCCGTTTTTGTATATTATGTCAAGTTTTTATGTGTGTTCCCCAAATTTAAAAAACCACTATTTTGATATCAATAGCGGTTTTGTTAAGTACATTATTTTATCTTTTTAATCCAATCATCAATTATATCTTTGCTTATTCCTAAATTGCCACTTCCTGTTGCTAATTCCACGTTCAATTTCGCTTTTCCATGATAATCACTTCCACCAGACATATATATTCCGCGTTCTTTACATAACGATACTAGCTCTTTCGTCTGTTCTTCCGTAAAAGTCGTGTAATAGCATTCAATTCCGTCAAATTTATGATTCTCTAATATATATTCTAATATTTTTCGTGAATTTTCTCTATATTCAAATATATGAGGAATAAACACTAATCCATCACATTCACGTATTAAATTTGCAGCTGTATCAAAATCTGGTATAAAGTCTCCTGGCTCTATGTAAAGAGGACAATTAGGATTTGACATATATTTTCTGTAAAATATTTTCAAATTATTCAAATCCTCTTCTGGGAAAAAACATACGTTTTCTTCATATTTCAAGATTTCTTTTTGAATAAACTTCGATGCAAAATACGTTGCATCGTAATCATCAAGACTTTTTTCATCTACTTTAAGTCCCATTTTAATACATTTTTCAATCAGTATTCTCGCTTCAATTTTGTTTCTCTCTTCAGTAGAAATATACTTTTTAGGTAAAATTTCATTCATTTTCTTATAATCTATTCCATATCCTAATATTTCTATAGGAATACCTAAAACTTTTGTATTAAGTTCTATTCCTGGAATTATCTTACCACTAAAATATTCCATAACATTAATGTTTTCAAGTATTTCATAAGCTTTTGCAGTATTATGATCTGTTATTGACAAGATTTCAATTCCTTTTTCTTCAGCTTTTTTCAAAAGTTCTATCGGTTCGTCTGTTCCATCTGAGCAAATTGTATGTGTATGTAAATCTATCATATTATACCTCTCTATCATTTTATTAATATTTTTATCACTATTATATAAAAAGAGACTGATTAAGGCAAGCTACAGCTATACCTTTATCAGTCCCTTCGAGTGATTTTAGAAAATCTCCTTCAAACGTTGCTGAAATTTTGACATCATCATGATGTTCTTTTTCGGGAACCAAATTTCGTCCAAAACCAGGTATTTTTCAAAACTGCTTCCGGACATTCCCTGTTTCATCATCGTTCTGAATGCCAAATTGGTAGCGCCACATTCTTCAGCAATGTCAACCACCTTAAGAATATGTTCAAAATTTGTCCTGTCAACAGAATCACGCTCTACGATAAACGCTTCGCGCCATCCTTCAGGAGTAGTATTGGTAAGTCTTTTTTGAAGCCAAACCAATGCTTCGGGAGTGCAATTTGCGGTCTGAGCCGCATTTCATGTACAAACTCTCGCACTTGATCCATTGATTCTTTTCACTCTCTTTCTGCTGGAATCTAGCAAATTTATTAGTGTTTACACACTTACTATATTATAGCACAATTTACATAAATAAACCAGACAAATATGTCTAGTTTATTTTTCAACATGATAGTTTAACATAAATATCCTTGTTCTTAATTTTTTCTTTCATAGCCATTAAAATTAAAAAAACGCTCAATAAACCCATCATAATCATTTAAGATATCATTTTCTAATAGTACTATTATATTTTACATTGTAACAATACAAAAAATTTATATCAATATATAGAAATTCTCGAACTTACGATTTCTTTCATCACAATACTTCGTGTTATATTCTTTGCTCAACACAGTTAACAGATGACGACTCTACGAACGCTCTAATCTATGATCATTAAATAATAGTTTGTGTCTTATGTGGAAAACATAAAAAATAACCAGTCTTAAAAGACTGGTTATTTTGGTGGCTCCATTTCGAAACACGTTTGCGAAAAATGTGCTTTAAAATTAGAACTTAATATAACTCGATTTACTATTTAATAATTTAACATAACATTTTCTAATATTCAAGTGAAATCTTTATATTCACTGTATCTTCTTTTTTAAAATTTGAACTATACATATTACTATAAATAACAACTATAAAAAATAAAATTACCATAATTAATATATTTATGCATTTCATACCTTAATCACTTGCATACCTTTTGATATTAGATTCAAATTTTATTTTTGACTTTTTGCAATTTTATTATCTAAAGCCCTAATTTTTCTCTTTAACTCTGTATTTTGTTCAATATATAGATTTTCCAAATCTATTTTATCATTTATACTCATATTTTCCTCTAATATTTCTTTTCTCTTATATTTTCTTTGCAAATCTAATAAATACGTTCGTCTCTCATTAATCTCTTTATATTCTTCAAATATTGATTTTGAATGTATTTCTTTTTCATTTTTAATTTTATCATTTTCTACATCCTTAATATTTTTTTCATTAGCATTAAATTTATGAAATAATTTATACCACCATGATTTCAAACTTGAAAATATACTAGTTTGTTTCAAACTATTCTTCTCTTTCATACTTACCTTTCTCCCCTTTATCCGCACCGATTTCTCCAAATTTAGTTTCTCTTTCTTTTAGAATTTGTGCAAGCATCATTTGTTCATTCTCTAATTGGTTTAATTTTGTAGGTGCGTTTGCATCTTTAGTTGTTCTATAAAGCGTAGAACCATTTCTCCCAAATTCATCCATGTCTTTTGGTACCATTTCAATACCATCGTATACACTAGTATGACATATTCCAATATATCCACCTTGGTTTTGCATAAGTCCTTTAATTCTTTCCGGATTCAAGTATTCCTCAGCAATAAATTTACTATAATCACGACTATGTGGATTAAATTTACCGATTTCGGTATTCTTTTAAATAATCTTCATCAATTGTACCAAAAATTTTCCCTTCAAAAGAAGAACCATCTTTATCTGTTACTTTTATATTATATTCTTGTATAGGTCTAAAAGAGGCATGTGAAGAAGTAGACCTTCCATACATCCTATCTAATTCTATTGTTGTCCCGTCCTCTCTATCAAATTTATAACTTTTGTCTATCAAACTTTTTTTCTTCTTTACCGTTCATATATCTTTCAGAAATTTCTGGTGTGATTTGTTTTACATATCCTTCTGGGTTTTGCTCCGTTCTTGCACGACTCTCAACTGTACCTATATATCCCCCGTTTTCCCTCTCGTACCTTTCAATACGTTCTGGATCTAAATAATATTCTGATAGGAAATCACAATATCCATCATTTGCTAGTAACATATCATTTACTTGACCAACAATTTCTTTTCGTTCTACTTTTCCATTTGGCAATATAATCTGAACATCATAACTTTGAAGATGTTCTATATACTGTGAAGCATTTACATTATCCATTTTTACTTCCAAAATATAAATTTTTATTTCTATTATCTTGTTATATTATTTTTATCAGTATTAAAATCCACATTAACATCATGACTTTTCTGCCTTTTTTCATTTTCAATTTTCAAAAGATTTTGCTGTTCTTTTTCTAATTTTTCCAAGTTTATATCAATTCTCAATTCTTCAAATGATCCCATATATCTTTGCTCTAATTCTTCCAATTCTGCTCTACGCCTTATAATTTCCGGATCATCAGAATGAGATTGTCGGTCATCCGGTCCCCATCTCTCCACTCTGTATCCTTCCATTGACACAGCTGCATTTCTTATAATTACTGCATTTTCAGAAGCTTCAATAAATCTTGCCTCTCTCTCAGGATTTCCTGCGATATCTCGTATATCAATAATTTTGTGTCTAGCTTTCAATTGATCTATCATTCGTTTTTTTTCTTCTTCACCTAAATTAGCATCATTAGCTATAGCAACAATACATTCCGCTGCCTCAAGAGGTCCAGCTTCCCAACTATCATCCGACCTTCTCATAGTCTGTGCATGGTCATACTCTAAAAAACAAAAAAAGTATGGTTCTATTCCCGAATGTGATGAATATACCTTAAATGTATTTAGTATTCTTTCAGCTTGTGTCTCTCCTATTTTACTTATCCATTCGCTAGCTTCTTCGTTTGTAGTAATTGTTTCATTATTTGTTAAATGTACTTTATCAAAATTAGAATGTACATTCCCCTCTCGATCTATGTGATATTTTTCATCTTCCAAAATTCCATATGTCATTAAAATCGGTGTTTTTCTATCTCCTCTTACTCCTACATCAACTCCGATTGGATATTTTACTAATGTTCCATTTATTTCTGAAAAAGGAAGTATCATTGAATCTTTTGCTCCATTTGTAGATACAGAATTAACTCTATCTTCATGTAATGCCCAAAATCTTTGAACAAACGTTCCAGCTGCTGACTGGCCTAAAAGATCCATTTCCTGTGGAATTGTAACACCTAGTTTGTCATGAAATATATCTCTTATTTTATCTGCAACAAATATAATTTGCTCATCAATTCTTTTAAAACCTTTAGGTGTTTCTAATAACGCTGCACTAGTTAATTGTTGATATTTTGTACCATGCATTTTTTGAGCAATAAGAGGATACATTAATATTTCATTTTGTTTACTTACTTGAGTATATATTTCTTCAAGAGCATATGGACCACTAGGCAAAAAATTTTTCCTTCTATCATCTGTTAAAGATTGAACTTCCTCGCCTTCCATTATGAATTTTTCTGCTTGTCTCGCTCCGCTACTATTTCGTATAGTCATAGCCATTCTAGTATTAGCATTTAAATCGTTTGGCACCATCAAAAGAGTATCAAAATATACTCCCTCATCTATATTTCTAGGTAAAATATAAAATTTTCCATTAGACCAATTACTAGTTTTTTCCCCTTTTGAACCTAATTCTACAAGATATATTTCCCCTAAATCTTCTGAATTAACTACAACTCTTTCGTTACTCATCATATCACCCCCAATATATACTTTATATAACTTAAATATTATATTTTTATATCTACTACTTTTATATTATACACATTATGTTTTCAAATTACAAAATAAAAATTCTGCTCCTTCTAAAGTTTTCAAAATATAATTATTTCGTTCATTGCAAAATGCACGTTTTTATGATTAACGTGCATTTGGTTATTTAACTACGCTTTTTAAATTTTAATATGACCTCCTTTTTTTCACTGCCAAAATCTCAAACAAACGGCATTAACTAATTCATAAAGATTTTTTAGTATTCTCCTTATTAAGTTTTTTAGTAGACATCTTTTCTTTTTCCAATTGTTTTAAACTCTTTTTAGGAGTAAGCAATTCTTCCGGCATTGTTCCACCATTCTTTTCAATTACTTCTCTTATATTTTTACCAATGTTGTAATGAGTATTATTCGCTTCAGCTTCGCCTTGTATATTATCTTTTCTAAGTTTTTGTTCAGTTTGAGAAATTCTAAATAGATTTGCGATTAATTCATCGCTTCCCATATTATCCAATATATCTTCTCTATACCTTAACCCTTTTCTTTTAGCAATATCATCAGCCGTTTCTCCATTATATAAACCTTTATATCCTGCATTATGAAATTTATCAAAATTCTTAACTCCTGCATTTTTGGCTGCTTGATTAAGCGAATAGTTACCCTTTCTTGTTAAATCTCTTTGATAAAATCTTTTTTCATCTTCCGTTAACATACTATATTCTTTTTCATTAATTTCTTGTCTTCTAGTTTGAACTGCAAAATATGTTTGTGCAAGAGCAATTACTTCTTTACGTGAATCTCCATTTTGAGCTATAAGATAGCAGGCATAACGAGTTAATTTGTAATCATTTTGTTTTCTTTAAGCTCCTGAGCCTATTTGAACCATTTTACTGACTTCAATAAAATGGTCTGTTATCGTAATATTACTATTTTCACAAGCTAACATTGCTTTTTTAATTGTTTTCTCAAAATTTTGCCAATTGGAATATTGTAAAACAGGCATAAGTTCTCTAGCATACCAAAATTCAACACCATCTTCATCTATATGCTTAATCTCTTCAAATGTTTTATTACTATAATTTTTCAAAATTTATCACATCCTTCCAACATATTATAGAACATATGTTCTTAATGGTCGATTATATATTTTATTTTTTTATACTATTAAACAAAAACAACGCAACCTTATTTTGCTCCTCTGCATCTAGTTCCATTATCTTAGCCATAGTAAGCATTACCAATTTATATTTACTAAAGTCTACAATACTAGTCCTATATTCTTCGTCAACTTCTTCTAATCGTTTATCAAATTTTTCTGACATTCCAGAGCTTAGAAACTGTGCAAAAACATATACTAATTGGATTGAAGAAATTCGAAACTCCTTGGCAGTACCGTATTCAAATGGCCCAATGGAAGGTTACAACAACAAAATTAAGACATTGAAAAGAGTAGCTTTTGGCTTTAGAAACTTTACTAATTTTAAAGCAAGAATTTTATTAATGTCGAATTAAAATATGCTTAAGTGAATAGCAAAATTTTAAGTCAATTAACCGATTGACTTATTAAGTGCGCCCAAAAGTAGCTATTTTGAGCTGTTTTTTAGGTGCAATTTAGAAAGTACAAAAAAGTAGGTAGCAGAGCAATTTTCTTACTTACTCCACCCCAACTATTGACAAAGAGCCACTTTTTTCAGCAATGTCAAGAGCTTTTAGGCATAAAAAAAGACAGTCGTTAAACTGTCTTTTTGGCTCCCCTTGTAGGACTCGAACCTACGACCTACCGGTTAACAGCCGGGCGCTCTACCAACTGAGCTAAAGAGGAATGAACAAGTGCTATTATATATATTCGGTTCTATGTTGTCAACAATTATTTTTCTTTTTTTATTATTTATTTTTAACATATTTTTTATTCCCCGCATATATATAAATTGTATTAAGAAATTTTGATTTAGGAGGTGTGATTATGCTTGATTGTTTAGAACTAAGAAATATTAGTAAAACATTCCAAGATACTAATGGTGAAACTATGGCAGTTAAGGATTTTAGCTACAGTTTCAAGAAAGGCAAATTCGTAAGTATTGTTGGTCCTAGTGGTTGCGGCAAATCTACGATTCTCTCTATCATTGCAGGTCTTGAGGAACAAACGTCTGGCGTAATCTTATTGGATAATTCCAAACTTTCGAATAGAACTTGTAACATCGGTTACATGCTTCAAAAAGATTATTTGCTAGATTGGAGAACGGTTTACAAGAACGTTCTACTTGGACTTGAAATTAAAGGGATGCTTACTTCTGATACTCAAAACTATGCTCAGAACTTGCTTTCGAAGTATGGTCTTAGTGAATTCAAAGATAAGTTTCCTTCGCAGCTTTCTGGTGGTATGAGACAGCGTGTTGCTCTCATTAGAACTTTAGCCATTAATCCTGATATTTTACTTTTGGATGAGGCTTTCTCTGCTCTTGATTATCAAACTCGTCTCGTAGTAACTGACGACGTTTACAGAATTATCAAAGCAGAAGAAAAGACTACTATCATGGTAACTCATGATATTCCTGAAAGTATCAGTATGTCAGATGAAGTTATTGTTCTTTCGAAGCGACCTAGTGTGATCAAGAACGTTTACAACATTGAGTTCGATATTCCCAATCGTACCCCTCTTACTTGCAGGGATAATCCTAGTTTTTCCGGCTATTTTGACCAAATCTGGCATGTTCTAAATTCTGAATGATTCTATGAAAGGAGTGTCTAGTTATGCGCAACAATCGCGCACTTTCAGCGCGCGAAGCATATTTGCGCGATCTGAAACGGCAGAAATTTCTCGTTGTTTTTACTCAGATTTTTCTTTTAGTTGTGCTAATCACAGCATGGGAAATCCTTGCGAATATTGGCGTCATCGATAGTTTCATTACAAGTAAACCTTCCGAAATTGTGAGCACTTTCATCTCTCTTCTTTCTGAAGGTCTTTTCATCCACGTTGGAATTACTTGTCTTGAAACAATGATTGGCTTCTTGCTTGGCACTATCGTAGGCACTTTTATAGCATCACTTTTGTGGTGGTCGCCTTTTCTCTCAAAGGTTCTCTCACCTTATTTAGTTGTGCTTAACAGTCTACCCAAGGTTGCACTCGGTCCCATCATCATTGTGTGGGTCGGTGCAGGCATGCCTGCTATCATCACGATGGCACTTGCGATTTCACTTGTCGTAACGATTCTTGATATGGTTAATGGCTTTGTTGATACTGACGAAAATAAGATTAAGATGGTTAAATCGTTTGGTGCCAACAAACTTCAGACTTTTTTCAAGATTGTGTTTCCGTCCAATATTCCAACTTTGCTCAATGTTCTCAAGGTTAACATAGGACTTTCAATGGTTGGTGTAATTACCGGTGAATTCCTTGTTTCGCAGAACGGGCTTGGTTATCTCATTGTTTATGGCGGTCAGGTGTTCCAACTAGACCTTGTAATGACTAGTGTTATTATCCTTGGCATAGTTGCAACACTTATGTATCACGGCGTCATCTTGTTTGAGAAGCTTATCAGCAAATCAGGCAAGTGGCAATAAATTAAAGGAGGGCTTGTATCATGAAAAAGCTCATCTCGGTAATTCTCATCGTTGCATTGGTTCTCATCGTACCAACCTTTTCCTTCGCGGAAACTGCCATTTCTAGAAGTCTCACGACCGTGAAACTCAGTGAAGTCACCCATTCTGTGTTCTACGCTCCCCAATATGTTGCTATCAATCTTGGACTTTTCGAAAAACATGGGATTGAAATCGAGATGGTGAGCAGCCAAGGTGCAGATAAGGTTATGACCGCAGTTCTTTCTCGGCAAGTAGACATCGGATTTGCTGGTCCCGAGGCATCTATCTATGTCTATCAGCAGGGAAAAAAGGACCACTCTGTGGTGTTTGCACAGCTCACTAAACGCGATGGTTCTTTTCTTGTCGGCCGTAATGAATCTGAAGTTGCTACATTTGACTGGACTAATCTCGAAGGTAAGCATATCCTGCCTGGGCGCAAAGGTGGCGTTCCCTACATGAGTCTTGAATACGTCATCAAAGAACACGGGCTCGACCCCACTACCGACATGAATTTCGATAATAGTATCAGCTTTGATGCCATGACCGGTGCATTTGTAGGCGGCGTTGGCGACTACGTAACCATTTTTGAACCCACCGCAACTATGCTCGAACAAGAAGGCAGAGGCTACATTCTTGCTTCTGTAGGTGAAGCATCTGGCGAAATCCCTTACACTGCATACTTTGCAAGTAAGAGTTTTATTGCTGAAAATCCTGAGCTCATTCAATCTTTCGTCGATGCAATCTACGAAGCACAAGCTTGGGTCTACACGCACACCGCTCGCGAAATAGCTGAAGCTGTTGCACCTTCCTTCCCCGACTCTGACATCGATACTCTTGAAACAGTAATTCAGCGCTACAAGGATATCGATGCTTGGAGCAAAACTCCTATCATGTCTGAAAAAGCCTTTGTACGGCTTCAGGAAGTCATGATTGAGGCTGGCGAACTCGACACAACGGTTCCCTTTGAAGACCTTGTCGTAAACGACTTCGCCGAAGAAGCAATCAAGTAATCTCTCAACCGAACACTAGGGACGTCCGTTAAATGTGCACTTTTTACCATATATTAGTAAAATGTGAAACATTTAACAGACGTCCCTCTTATTTCATTTGTACTTAGGAAATCTTTATAAATCTGATTTTTTCATACTCATAAGTTTCTAAATTTCTGTTTTTCGAATCTATGCTATGCGCACAAATATATATATCATTCTCATCTATTTCAGTAACTATAAGACTATGTCCATAAATATTACTTTTGAAACTTAGTTGTATCAAATCTCCTATTTCCAATTCATTTCTAGTAATCAAACGTCCTTGTGGACCCTCATATTTGTTATTTATCAAGAAATCATATAAAAACTCTACACCTGTCCAGGACGGAGATTTTTCGTTTGCATTCCTGTAATACCAGCCATATCCACGATAATTCATTTGATTTTTCCCCACAAATAAGCATTGCGAAATAAAATTAGTACAATCTCCACCGATATTATCATAATTATAATACGCTGGATTCCTATCTAAAGCCCATTTCAAGGCATAATCTACTACTTTCTTTCTATCATAGATCATACAAATCACCCCATATATTGTATGCACACTCTTCCAAAAATTAATAAAAAGTGATATAATTATGGTAACTTGCTTATATTTTTTACTTTTTCTTTCAATTGACAGAACGCTATCTTGCGTCTTGATTTTGATTGATTATCCGAGAGTTCATCTTGGATTTGTGAAAGGTATGAGTAGGAAATAAATTAGTGCTATAAGCACAGGAGGTTTCACCATGAATCGCAACACCAAGTCCAACCGTCTCCACGCCGCCATCGTCAACCTGTTCAACCTCATGATGCAGATGATTCGCCAGTTCTTCACTGATTCGGCGAACGCCATCAAGAACGCCTACGGTCGTATCCAGAACTCCAATGTTCTCAATACTACAACCAAGGTTCTGTCCATCATTGGTCTCGTCCTCGCTTCGATTGTACTTCTGGTTCTCTTTGGATCCGTAATGTTCGTCCTGATTGCTGCCATGTTTGTTACCCTCATGATTCTCTGCGTGCTTGTTGCTCTGCGCATACTGATCAAGCTCGCAATTCTCGTAGCACTGTTCATCACATTCGCTGTATTCCTCAATAACAATCTTACCGATACCGTTATTGAAGAAATTCCCGCAATCGTCGATGTACAGAAAATGGTAAATAATCGTGCCAACATTGTGTGCGAAGGTACCGTTTACTACGTTGAAGCTGGAGAAAATGTATGGAACGAGTTTTGGTCTTCTGAAACCATGACTAATCCTGAAGCCGAACGTAATTTTTTCGAAATTTTGATGTACAATTCAAAAGAAAATATCGAAAAAATCTGCAACCGCGTGTTTCATGATGACGAAGTGATTTCTACCAAAACTGAACCTGCAAGAAGGCCCAAGGAAGTCGATACTCATAGAGAGAAGGAAGACGGTCGCGTTCGACGCGACAACATAACTTCTCCTATTGGTGGCTAATCTTTCCTACCCAATGCCGAGTGCCCGTCTGATAAGGACGGGCACTTTTTTATTAATATTATTTTATTATTCATATAAAGGAAATCTACTTGTTAATTTAAGTACATCTTCTTTTATTTTTTCTTCGTTTTCCTTGCCAGAAAGAGTCAAGTCAATAAGTCTCGCAATCTCCTTCATTTCCTCTTCTTTCATACCTCTTGTGGTCATTGCAGGTGTTCCTATTCTAATTCCACTTGTCACATTTGGCTTTTGCAAATCAAAAGGAATTGCATTTTTATTCACAGTTACTCCAACGCTATCAAGCAATTTTTCTGCATCTTTTCCTGTTATTTCCTTATCAGATAAATCAACTAACATCAAATGGTTGTCTGTTCCACCAGAAACTAATTTATATCCACGAGCTTTTAATTCTGTCGCAAGAATTTCTGCATTTTTTACAATTTGTCTTTGATATTCTTTAAATTCATCTGATAAAGCTTCTTTAAAAGATACAGCTTTTCCAGCAATCACGTGCATTAATGGTCCACCTTGAACTCCCGGGAACAATGTTTTATTAATTACTTTAGCATATTTTTCTTTGCATAAAATCATTCCGCCTCTTGGACCACGAAGTGTTTTATGTGTAGTCGTTGTAACAAAATCCGCATATGGCACTGGATTTTGATGAAGCCCTGTAGCAACAAGACCCGCAATATGTGCCATATCAACCATTAAATAAGCACCAACTTTATCAGCGATTTCTCTAAACTTTGCAAAATCAATCTTTCTAGGATAAGCACTTGCTCCAGCAACAATCATTTGAGGCTTACATTCAAGAGCAATTCGCTCTAATTCCTCATAATCTATATATCCATTTTCATCAACACCATATGGCACAATATTATAAAGAATACCAGAAAAGTTCACTGGACTACCATGCGTAAGATGACCACCATGCGCCAAATTCATTCCGAGAATCGTATCACCTGGTTTCAACACAGAAAAATAAACTGTCATATTAGCTTGAGCACCAGAATGTGGCTGAACATTTGCATGCTTCGCACCAAATAACTCTTTAGCACGTTCAATTGCTAAATTTTCAACAACATCAACATTTTCACACCCACCATAATAACGCTTTGCAGGATATCCTTCGGCATATTTATTCGTCATTACACTGCCCATTGCTTCCATAACAGCTTTACTCGTAAAATTTTCAGAAGCAATAAGTTCTATCTTATCATTTTGTCTTTTATTTTCAGCTTCAATCGCTTCAAACACTTCAAAATCAATATCTTTAAGCATATCATTTATCATAAAAACACCTCCACAAAATTCTCTCTTTACTATGTTATCATATGCAAAACACCTCTTCAAGAAAACCTTTTTTTCTCTTGAAGACTAAGCTTTTTCTAAACAATGGGGAAAAAAACTCAACCATCAAACACAAAAAAAACACTGCCGACAAAGTGTCTACAGTGTTTAAATATTGGTGGTAACGTATGGCTAGTGGCTCAGAATTTGCCTTTCTAGGCAATCATTATTCCAAGCAACATCTCAGTAACTCCATTTTCGACAGCTATAAGTGGTCTTACGCTGTCATTCGAATTTATGTCTCGCCGACTATAATTCGTAAACGTTCACGCGTAAACGCTCATGGACTAAGATTTCACTAACCATACGTTTGGTTGAGGTAGCAAGAATCGAACTTGCGATTACAGAGGGGGTGAGCTCTGCTGCTTTACCTACTAAGCTATACCTCATCGCTAAAAAAATTGTAGCTTTTCTTGTTTTACAACTATCATTTCCGCACCGAGATATTATCACTATTTCAGTATTATGTCAATAATTTTAAATATTGATTTTGTAATTATAACTATTATATAATCTATTTGATTGTTGATTTTATCCCTAAACCAACCGTACAACGGAGAATTAAAGTTTGGAACTTCAATGTTCTTCTTTATAATCTCTCTTCTCATATTTGTATACGCTTGCACTATTTGCTGGTCGATTACAATTGCTACCTTGATTTTCAGTGTAGTTTCCTGCGTTTTAGCAACCATACTTAAACTTCAAGGACGCTCTGGACGAGGGCTCTCGATTCTCACTTGTTGGGTTTACTTCTTCTGCCTGTTCTCCGCCGTCATTATTCTTCCGGCAGTCTGGTGGGTCAAACTGATAATTCTGCTCACACTACTCTTACTCCACCCAGTTATCGACTTTGCCGCAGGATATGAATTATGCGACATCGAATGTCTTCTCGATACCACATATTCAGGTCTGAATAAATATTTCAGAAAATTCAAATAACTCGAACAATCCCCCAGATTCTTTATAGAACTCTGGGGGATATATCTATTTATTCTTCATATTTAATGTCAATAATTTTTCTATCTTTTATTATTAATTTCACAATCGACGGAGATGCTATTTTAGTAGGAACTACCATTTGTCCATCGTATATAAAACCACCTTTATCCAATGAAAATTCGCAAAAATTTTGCAAAAAGAACTTAATTGCTGCACCATGTGAAATTAATGCAATATTCTTTCCATCACCATCTATCATAATTTCATCAAAAAAGGAAATCATTCTCTTTCTTACTTCTTCAGCCGATTCACCGCCTACATTCTTTAAACTAGAATCTAGCAATTGCTCTGTCGTATAATCATAATTTTTTGTTTCACCAAGCTTCTCAAGTTCTTCTAAATCACCGTAATTTACGTTCTCCAAGCCTTGAATCTATATTTATTTGGAGTGAATTTTGATGTGCTATATACTTTGCCGTTGCAATCGCCCTTGCATAATTACTTGAATATATCTCATCTATATCAAGCAAATCTGTCTTTTTACTTAATTCTTTAGCCTTATTTTCTCCCTCTACAGACAAAATATTTTTTTCATTTTTTATTTGGTCGTTTTCATTAGACTTATCAACGCCTTTTATTCTTAGCTGCTCTGAATGTCTTATCAAATATATAATTGTTTTATTCATAAAATCACCTCAAAAAATATATCATAGACTATTAAAAATAACAAGTTTTAACGATATATTATGCTATTTATTACCAAATTAACCATGAAAGCTACAGATATTATGTAAAATATGATATAATATAAATGGTATCCATCCTCCGCTCTACGGAAATCACAGGGCTCTTTGTTATGATTTCCTGATGAATTTCTGTTTTTTAGGATTACACATCGACCGCGCTTGGGATTTTATCCCAGCGCACTTTTTTTGTATAAACGTAAAAAAGGACAAAGGGACGTTTTTTGTCCCTTTGTCCTAATTCATGTTGTTGATCTTGGAAGATCAAACGACATTGGTATTTTGCGCATGAATTTCTTGCAGTAAGCAATCACATACTTAATAGTCGCAATATCCTCATCATACAGAACATTGGTAAGATAGATCTTACTGCAATTGGATTTGTACGCTCGCACCAACATGCGTTCAATGTCTGCCAAAGGCGTTTTACGGCCATCCTGATTAAGTGCAATCTCAAGCTCTTCTATGGATTCATGAACGAAGAACTTGAAATAAATCTTATTTCCCTCGCCAGTGTCACGCTTTTTCACATCAACAATGTCAAACCCGTACTTAATTGCGAGTCTGAGCATATTAGGACGCTCATTCGTAGTAGCAAGGGAAATCGATTTATATCCAAAATCTCGCGCCTTCTCTACCATCATATCGAAGAATTGAGAAGTGAGTCCATTACCTTGATAAGCAGGCAAAAGACCGCCATACCAGGCGTACAGATTCTTCTCTTCAGCCTGGTCAATAACCAGACTATATCCGATTGCATTTACATCTTCATAGTATACATAGATGTATACTTTGTGGAATTTCAGTTTTTCCCTATAGCTTTCATATGGAAAATCTTCACCAAAAATTTCCCGATGAAGCCGCGGAACATCACAAAGTTCAGGTATCTGAACTATCTTCACTCTTCTTCACCCTCTCTAAAAGGTTCGTAACTTCCGCCACTCCCTGAATTCCAAGGTCCTGAATCGTCGTTTCGATGATAACCGGACACTCTTCTCCAAAGTATTCAAGGAGTTCTCTAAGCACATCAAAATCAAGCAACCCTTCACCAATATTCAGGTGACATTTCTTCGCATTGAAGTCATGCAAATGAAGCTCAACAACGTTTTCCTTCCACCATTCGTCACGCTTCAAATATTCCAGCATTTCTTCCTGCGAAATTTGAGCATTCGATGCACTGAAAAACAAATGAGCAATGTCGAGACAAATCTTAAAGTTATTAGCCACAGCAAAACTTTTAAGTTCATCCATGTAAAAGAACGGATTTGTAATGTCAAAAAACAGATTCGGACGTATTTCAACATTTTCAACTGCCACGGTAAGCGCCTTGTCTTTCGCCATCTTGGAAATCGCAAATGCATAATTTTCTGCTTCAACAGAATTTTCATAAAAATGTGTAACCAAGATAGCATCGGTCGCGAGTTTCATATCCATCATGAAATCGCAAATCCTTGCGCATTCGTTTTCATCCTTAAAAGCACGCTTCGGAAGATGAAAACTAACTCGCTTAATTCCGCGCATATTACAAAAATCCACGAAATCGCTAGCATACAAATCCTGCATGATTTCACCATCAAGCTTGACCTCAACGGTGTTGAAGAAGGTTGCATATTTATTAATAAATTCTACAACCCATTCCTTCCTAATGCGAACCCGGTAACCAATGTTACGCATTGTATCCCTTCTTTCTCAAAAAGTCCTTCAGATCAGCCAAAGAATACTTGGGCTCAAGACCATCTTCCAAGATGTAGCCCTCATAAATATCAAGCACATATTTCGGAAGCATCGTCATAACTTCCTTATGCACCATCGGATGCAAGTAGCACGCGCCAGGGTCGGCATCCTTAATGTCTCCAGTAAGGAACAGCGCCCTCGCGCGACATCCGCTATTGCAAACCATGTTGTACTTGCAACGGCTACAATGCTTAAGCTCCTTCATTCGAAGCGTGAACTCATCATACGGCACAAGTTGTTCTACCGCCTTCTCAGCATTAAAACCCGCCTTCTTATAATCATAAATCGGATTGTGGAAATACTGACAAAGCGTACCTTTTCCATCACTGCGGATAGAAATCTGATGCACCGCAACATAGTTACACGGAGAGCGATCAAGCCTTACCTCGTATGCCTTCTGCCTATCGAAATTCACAAAATCTTCAGGATTCATGTCGAGAAACTCTGTCCTAAAGATATTGTTGATTTCGATATCCAAGACCTCGTTTCGCTTATTCGGAATGAAATCGCCCAAAACCATTTTGGTGGACAAAATCAAATCCTGATAATACGATTCAAGATCAAAATCACCGCGATTTTCGACGAAATCTCCCTGGTATCCCAAGTCAAAAACTCGCCAGCGACGTGCGCCAACCTCAAGAACCTTATTGTAAACATCGTACAAATTCTTGACATTGTAAGGCGAGCACACCGTGTGAATGCAAAGCTCAATGCTCGAGTTTTGCACGACCATTTTCGCTGTCTCCCACAATGCATTAGGACTAGAATCGCCCCGCACCGACGTTTCATCAGAAACTTCATCAATGCTAAGCCTGATTCGCTTAAGTCCAGCTGCTTCGAGCTTTTTCAGAAGGTCTAACGTCAGTAACGTACCATTGGTAACCATATCCGCCTTAATTCCAAGCGACGTGATTTCTGCGACAATATCGCAAATGTCGCTCTTTACAAGCGGTTCGCCACCGGTAAGCAAAATCTTACCGATATTGTACTTTTTCTTCAGGTTCCGAATAAGCCTGAACAACTCTTCGGTAGTCATATCGCCCTGATTGTTGCTATGCTTTGCATTATGGCAATAAGCACAGTTAAGATTGCACTTCGAAGTTACCTCCAAACGGACAGATGTGTAGTCGATGTTCATTTTTCTACCTCCATTCAGATTACATAATGTGATAATGTATTTAAAAAAAGAGATGCTGGCAAAGTTGTTAAACTATTACCAACATCCTTTTTTTACTGGGGATTAATTACCCTTGGTGCCGAAATCCATAATACGACCTCCCTTACACGTTTTTATATCAAGAGCATCAAGCAAAACGCTGACACTTCCCAATAGTGTATTATCGTTGCACTTTCCTTAGAAGAACATCGTCATTTGGTGTTTCAAAACCAAAAATAGTAATCATCACATTCCACAAGTAAATCAAAGACACTTGATTGAATGTCAAATTCAAAAACCATTTTTACTTCCGGGCGCAATAATATCATATTTTCACAGATTTGTCAATTTTTCAAATATACAGCCTCCTTTTCAAGGCATAATCTTGTAAATCATGCAAGAAACATTTCCATTACTGACAAAGGTACGAATGCAAATAGAATAACTATTAGAATTAATAAAAGAAAAATCCTGTCCTGCATTCCAACTAATTGTTGCATCTTTTCCATCTGCTATATAGTAAACAGATTTCGAATGTTGATGACGTTCTGTTACCGTTAATTTTGAACCTGAATCTTGCGCATTACAAACACTCTGATAAAGAGTTGTTGCTAACTGGCACACCCCACCTCCATAACCTGTAACCGTTTTTGTTCCTTCAGGAGTTCTTTGATATTCAGGTGCTTGATAATATCCACCTGCCTTGTTAATAGGTCCAATAGCATCAAGAAGTGAAAATTCTTTGCCAGATGCAATGATATATTCATTAATCATACCGGCACTTTTTTCAATATTCTTTATTCTTCCAGATTGACTACTACCGGTGGAAAATTGAGTAGTGAAAGTACCTATGAGAAGTTCTCCCTCATAATATTTTGTAGTTAGATAGTCTGAAAAAACATATCCCCTCTTGCCATTATATTCGACTAAATACCACTCAGAAGATGCATCTAGTACTTTTACTGCTGCATGCTTAGGAATTACTTTGTACACTTTTGATGAAGTGTTCGGTTGGCTCCTAAAATTTACCGATGCAGAAGTTATAGCAACAGTTCCAACAGTCTCAATACCAACGTAATCAGCATGAATATAACCAACATATTGCCCTGTTTGTACCAAATACCAATTCTGAAATGAATCAATGATATAAAGGTTCTCACCATAATAGAGTTTTGAGATTACATTGTTGTCCTTAATTTCCGGTGAATACCGAAGATTAACCAAATCGCCAATAACAATGGTATTATCGACAGCAAGGGCATCAGAGCAAAACAGGAAGAGCGCAATTGCTATTACAGAAATAAGACAAAGTAGTTTCTTCATAAAAACCCCTCCTCATTTTATAAATCAAATAACATTGAAAAGCATATCACACAATGTAAAAAAGGTCAATTTAACAAATTTTCAAATATAATACCATCACACATGCTCTCCGCTTTTTCCAATTTCTCCGCATCATCTATCGTCCAAGTAATTACCTTTGCCTTCATACTCTTTATTTTTGATACAATTCGGTCATTCAAAGCATTAATGTCATATGCTACAAAATCTGGTTTTCCAACCTTAGCAAGCCATAAATTCTTTAAGATTACTCGTTTTACAAAACTATATCTATGAAAACGAAAATCCGATGACAAAAGACCACGTATGTACTCCGGTTTATTTTTCTTAAACCACGCTAAACAAAAGGGGTTAAATGACTGAACTGCAATTTTTCCTTCATATCCTTCAAGAACCTTAACAAGTTCTCTCTCCAAAGGCCCGATATTGTAATAAGTTTTAAGCTCAATTACAAGCAAAACTTTCCCTTTTACAACTTTTAAAACATCTTCAAGCAATGGAACCTTTTGATCCGAATTTTTAATCTTATATTCAGAAATTTCCTCATAAGTCAAATCTCTTATTTTCTTATCAATACCTGTCATTTCCAGTAGATTATTATCATGCATCACCACAATCTTTCGATCTTTTGTAAGATGAATATCGAGTTCTATTGGATAACCTTTTTGAACAGCTTTCTCAAATGCTACAATCGTATTTTCAAAAATACCTTTATCTATCTCATGTAATCCTTTATGCGCAATTTTAATCTCAGAAAAAAAATCAAGATTTCTCATCTATTTCTCCTTTGCAAAATCTATTTCTATAACAAAAGAGACTTAAATATTACTCCAAGTCCCTTTATATGATTCTATGTTCTTATCATAAAATTATTCACATACTTCTTCAACAACAGCAATTTGGTTTTCTGCATTTACAGACAACTTATATGTTACAGTCTCAATCGCAGCTTCTTCAAAGCTACGCATATATTCACATTTTATCGTTGTCTCACCTTCCGTAAGTCCTACAATCTCAATAATTCTATTACCACCTACACCAACTAGACCTTCATTCTCACTATTTGCAACAAACTCATCTTTTTGAACACTAACCACTCCTGTATCACCCAAAACATATACCCACTCATATCCCGTTGTTGGATTTTCAGGAATACTAATAGTTTGTAAATCAGCATATTGACCTAAATTTTCCTCCGGAAAATATTTTTTCACTTCTACAACCTCTCCTGAATTTGTATTATCATTCAAATTCTCTTGTTCATCATCAATATTATTTCCACAAGCAACCATGCATCCCATCACTACTAATAGTACCAACACATTCAAAAATTTTTTCATATTCTCGCCTCCAAAAAAATTATATATTTAACAAGATTCTTTTTCAATCTTTTTTTCTGAACAAATAGACTGACAAAAACACCCGGTGCAAAAAGCACCGGGCATCTAGGGTTATTTACTTGTCAGTTTCCATATTCACGATATCCACATCTAAAGTTTTATAGATATCAGTAGGAATGTTATCCTTCCATACGTACGAATTCTTGAGAATGTACTCATTGTAGGCTGTTGCTGTTCGAATCGCACGCATTCTAGCAGACTCTGCATATTCACACTTTTCCGAATCATCACTGCTCACATACATCTTGTAAATTGCAACATCTGCATTGTACGAAGAAATATACGAGCGTGCAGTATCCTCAACAGTCTTGCGAGTTTCATAACTTACTTCATCGGCTTTCTTAAGTCCGTGAGTATAATTATTCCACATCTCGCGACCAGCAGGAGTCGCTGAAAAGAACAGAATCGCTACCACGAGAACAGTTAGCAGGACGCTCAGCACATTGATATTCTTGAATTACAAACCTCTAAAAAGTCATTAGAAGCCAATGTAAAATCGTAAGAAATTGCGCAATTTCATATCTATCATTAATCTTATTTTTTCTTTAAATTGCTTTATTTTCAAAAATCTCTCCCATTGTAAAAACGCCGAAAGGCTGTGGATATTAATATCCACAGCCTTTGTGCTCACTTAAGCATATTCACGATCCATGTCGATACCAGCGCAAGCAGACAACATCATTCTCATTACATCTTCATTATCGCAGATGTAATCATTTTCTGTAATCTGAATCAGTTCGACATATCCAAACACACCGAAGGACCAGTTAACATCCAAGAACGAAATCTCATCTACCACAACCACTTCATAGATTGCTTCTGAATCGATTTCAGCAACTTGTGCCAACACTTCTTCAAGGGTACAAAAAATAGGAGTATCGGTTTCTGCCACAGCAGAGGTAGCAGAGAGCATCATGGCAACGAGAAGAACCAGGGCAACGATGGACTTGAGAGTAGACTTCATTAGGATATTCCCCTTTCAAATTCTTTGTCCACTGAACACAACTTCGGCAATCGTAAAAACATTACGATTATTCTCAAAAAGAATATTTCTTCTTGATAGCCCGGAGAATTGAAAAATAGGTCAGCAATCCTACAAATCTTCCCCGAATCATACTCAAAAGAGTGATTAACTATATTTTACCATTTTCCCGATATTATGTAAATAGTTTGAACTCAAAGCGCACATTGGGGCCGTCCGTTAAACGTTCATTTTTTACCAAAAAAAGTAAATTTTCGCACATTTAACGGACGGCCCCAATGTGCGCTTCGCTCCAATAAAAAAGGTAGATACTTTTCGTACCTACCTTTTCTTTTTATTTAGCATATTCAATTGCTCTTGTTTCTCTAACCACATTTACTTTAATTTGTCCTGGATAATCCATTTCATTTTCAATGCGTTTTGCAATATCACGAGCCATAAGAACCATCTTGTCATCATCAACATTTTCTGGTTTTACAATAATTCTAACCTCACGGCCAGCTTGAATTGCAAATGATTTATCAACACCATCAAATGAATCTGCAATCTCTTCAAGTTTTTCCAATCTCTTGATATATGTTTCAAGAGTTTCTCTTCTAGCACCAGGTCTTGATGCCGAAATTGCATCTGCAGCTTGTACAAGAACTGCTTCCATTGATAATGGATCTACATCTCCATGATGTGCCTCTACAGCATTAATTACTGCAGAATTTTCTTTAAATTTCTTAAGAATATCTACACCTATTTCTACATGTGTACCTTCCATCTCGTGATCAATTGATTTACCAATATCATGAAGTAATCCAGCTCTCTTAGCAAGTTTTGAATCAAATCCAAGTTCTTCAGCCATTATTCCAGCAAGCTGTGAAACTTCAATTGAATGATTTAAAACATTTTGACCATAACTTGTTCTGTATTTAAGCTTACCTATAAGTTTGATAACATCTGGATGTAAACCAATTACACCTGTTTCTAAAGAAGCTGTTTCACCTTCTTCTTTAATTATGTTTTCAAGCTCTTCTTTAGCTTTTTCAACCATTTCTTCAATTCTAGCAGGATGAATTCTTCCATCAGTAACTAAGTTTTCAAGCGCAATTCTTGCAACTTCACGTCTTATTGGATCAAATCCAGATAAAATAACAGCTTCTGGTGTATCATCTATTATCAAATCAATACCAGTTAACGTTTCAAGCATTTTGATATTTCTACCTTCGCGACCTATTATTCTACCTTTCATATCATCACTTGGTAATGGAACAACTGAAACTGTAGTTTCTGAAGTATGGTCAGCAGCACACTTTTGAACAGCATATGTGATAATTTCTTTTGCCTTTTTAGTAGCTTCCTCTTTAGCTTTACCTTCAATGTCTTTTATCATCAAAGCTTGATCATGTGTCAACTCTTCTTTAAGTATACCTAATAAATGATTTTTAGCGTCTTCTTGAGACATTTCAGAAATTTTCTCTAACTCTGCAATTTGTTTTTCTTTAAATTTGTCCAATTCTTGTTGCATGTCATCAAGACTTTTTGCTTTTTCAACTAATTGAACTTCTTTCTTTTCAAGATTTTCAATTTTCTTTTCAAGAGTTTCTTCTTTTTGAACAATTCTTTTTTCTTGCTTTTGAATTTCTGCTCTTCTTTCTTTTATCTCTTTGTCAAGTTCAGCTTTTTCTTTTTGTATTTCCTCTTTTGCAAGTATTACTTTTTCTTTTTTCTCCGCTTCAGCAGCTTTAATCGCATCATTTGCTTGTCTTCTAGCTTTTTCAACAATTTCCTCTGCTTCACGTTCAGCCATTTTTACTTTTGAAGTACCCTCTGCAACTTTCTTCTTCTCAATCATGCGAAAAACAATAACTGCACCAAGTACTGTTACAACAAAGACAATAATAGAAGGGACAAATATTTTTAGAAATTCATTCATTTCATGCTCCTCCTTTATTTACTTTTCAATGTTCAATATATTATCAAGGATACGTTTGGATCAAATGGGAGTATCCATGCCCCATAAATATGTTTAAATAATATATTTTCATCATTTTATCATTGTAATATTAAATAGTTTCGTTGTCAATAAAGAAAATTTCAAAGCCCCTATTTATAGCGAAAAAAAGCCATATTAAGTTTTTTTCTTAATATAGCTTTTCTACTTTTTTAATTTGTAATACACTCGTTATTTATTTATATTTATCTTGCTAATTTCTACCATATTTAACAAGTTGCTTGCTTTCACCATTTCTGGTGATAGTGTATACAATATATCTCCAATATACAATATCCTTTCAATACTTGATATATATTTATTGCCATTATCATGAGATACTTTACCTCTTAATTCTATGCCTTCTTCTACACTCAAATCAAAAATCAACGCACCTGTGAACTCTACTTCACCATACATCGGAGTTCCATCTTTATAAAACTTTGTTTCTTCACATATTGATGCAGGAAATGCAAATATACCCATTTCTTCATCAAATAATAATGATTTGTGGTTAGTAGACAATTCTGACCAACTTCCACGTCCACCAATTTTTATAGAATGTAATACTTTTGGATTTGAGAAATCGGTAATATCAAATATTGCAAGTTTTAATCCTGTATCATAAGCTGTCACTTGCATTTCTCCATTCCAATCCAGATAAGATTTCTCTACTGAATCTTTACCGAATCCAATTAAATAATTTTCTCCTAAAGGATGTAAATAATCACTATATCCAGGAATCTTTAATTCGCCTAAAACTTCTGGTGCTCTTGGATTCGACAAATCTATTACAAATAAAGGATCAACCGTTTTATATGTAACTACATAGCATTTATCACCCATAAATCTTGTTGAATATATTCTTTCTCCCTTTGCCAATCCTTCAATTTTGCCAATCATATCTAAATTTTCATCTAACATATACAAATTATTTGTGCTATTTTCCCAATCTGTATTGTCTGTGGTTGTAATTCTAAAATATCCATTATATTCATCCATTGAAAATTGGTTTAATAAACTACCTGGAACACTTCCTGTCGCTGCGTATTCTATTTTTCCATCATCAATTTCAAATTTATGAATTTTCGTAGAATACCTTGATGTACTAACTTCATCTATTGGCAAACTAATTTTCTTTGGAATTGCAATCATATCATGCTCATATTCTCCTCTTGTTACATATAAAGCTGTAGTTGAAGCATATATCTCAGAACCCGCTCCTAGAAACGTTTGAACATTCGCTTCCTCATCCAACTTATCCAAACTTACACTTGAAACTATCATATAATTGCATGTTTTAAAATCTTTAAAATAACATATTTCATTTGCTGGAATTTTTACATATTCATCATCCACTGCTGTATCCAAACATGCTGGAAGAATCTCTGCCATATCGTATATATATTTATTTGAAATCATATAAATATCGTCGCCAATTTTTCTTGATGAAACATAATTTCCTGATATGCAAAACTCTCTCACTAATTCATATGTATTTACATCATAAACTTTAATTGTACTTACACTTTCAGTTGGCTTATAATACGATTTATTAAAAATTGTATCTGTAATTTGTTGAATCGTACTTATCTCTCTTTGCGTTGTTCCTACTACTATTATATATTCTTCATCTAAATACAGTTCATTTCCATACCAATAATCTTCATTTATTTTTATTGTCTTTACGATTTTCATATTATCTGCCGGAGATGCTTTTATTACCTGAAGCTTTCCTTGTGTTAAATAATAAATATATTCCCCATTTGTTTTTACAATATCAGATTCATCAACACCTTTAACTTGCACATTCGTCTCCGAATAATCTTTTAAGGTTTCAGCTCCAGAAGTAGGCGCACTCTCTGCAGAATCACCTTTCATAATAACTGATTCATTTATCGCCACATCATCAACTGCAGTGCCAAAAAAAATCCCTCCTGTCACATAACCTCTATTATTATCCTTCATATACTTTGATAATAATTCTTCTAATTGCTTTTCAGATTTAATTTGCACTAAATCATCGTTTTGGTTTTTTAATTCTTTTTCAGGTAAAATTCTTAAAATTGCCGATTCAATTCCCATAATTACAGCTAATATTCCACTAATTATATTTAACATATACAACACCGTCCTTTTACTATATAAACTTTTAATACATTATTTTTGTTCCTTTTTATCAAAATTTTTAATTAAAAAGAGCCATAAATTTCTATTTATGGCCCCTATTTTTTATAAAATTTTATTTAATTCTTCTTCAGAAAGCCCTTCTTTTTTCTTAGCTTCTGCAAGTTTACGAGCTTCCTCTTCTTCATTTGTAATATTATTAATCGCAACCTCTTCTTCAACTTTTATTCCTTTTCTATAATTTAGCTCTTCATCAACATCACCATTAGGCATATATCTAATAATTTTACCATGCGGTACATCATTTTGATAATCTGCTTTTTCTTTTAAAACACCATTATCATAATATATCTTTCTTGTACCATGCATTTTTCCATCTTTATAAGGATTTTCTTCCATTAACGCACCAGATTGATAATATACATATGACGTACCATTTAAAACACCATTCACATATTCATTCTTAGCACTTATTTGTCCATTATAAAAATATTCTATTTCTGTCCCATTTATCATTCCATCAATATATGGAGTTTCTGACATAACCTTACCAGGTTCATAATACTTAACAATTATTCCATCTATTAATTTTCCATCCGCACTATAAATAACTTCATTTGACATATTAATCATCCTCCTAGTATCTATGTATATTTATTATATACAAAAATATGTAAAATTAGCAATATTATTTTTTTGTGTTTGCAACATACCAAAAAAAGCCACCAACTTTAATTGGTGGTTTTTTTCCTATTCAATAACAACTCCATTGTAATTCGAATAAGCCATATCAATTTTATCATTTATTAGACTCTCTACTTGTTCTTTTGTCATTGATTCTGCAAGAACTAACTCACTGATTAAAATTTGTTTAGCATTGCTTAACATTTTCTTTTCGCCAGTAGCTAAACCTTTTGATTTTTGTCTAAATGTTAGATTTCTAACTACATCAGCCACTTCGCAGATATCTCCACTCTTCATTTTTTCTTGATTGTCTCTGTATCTTTTGTTCCAGTTAGTCGACATATCAGTTGGTCCTGCACTAAGAACTTCAAAAACGTTTTGTGCGATATCGTTACCAACCACATCTCTTACACCTATTAATTCTGCGTTTTTAGTTGGTACCATCACTTTAATATCACCTACAGGCATCTTCATTATGTAATATTTTTGTTTTTCACCTAGAATTTCTTTTTCTTCGATAGATTCAATTGTTCCTGCTCCGTGCATTGGATATACGATCTTGTCACCTACTTTAAACATTTATATCACTTCCTAACCTTAACAAATATATACAATAGAGATTAATTTTTCCATTTTTCTCTCACAGTACGTGTCTATTATACCATAAATAATTGCAAAAGTCAAAGGATTTAGTAAACTAATTCCTTTTTTTGTCAGGTGTGGAAATCTTTATATTTAGGCACTTTTCAATCTTTTTTTCATTTATTTATTAAATTTTTCTAAGAAAAAGTCAATTATTGTTACCTATAGAATTTTGAATCATAAATTACTTGTTCATGCATTCTTTTTATGCCTTGTTTTATATTTTTAGCTCTGATTTCACCAATTCCCTCAACATCATCCAATTCTTCTATTGAAGCTCTTATTATATGCTGAAAATCTCCAAAAGCTTTATGCATGTTCTCTATTATCATAATCGGCATTTTAGGTATCTTTGTAAGCTGTCTAAAACCACGTGACGGAATCTCAACATCTTCTAATGGTTTTTCAACATCATATCCTAATTTTTCTGCAATCAAATTAGAGTTCATCAAATCTTTTCTTGAAAAACCTGAAATAGCTTCTATAATAGCCTCTGGGGTAAGTGGTTCTACTAGATAATCTCTTATTAATAATTTTTCTTCCTCATCAACCTGATTTGAAAGTTCCTTAAGCTGTAAATCTATTAATACACCTTCGTCTCCAAGTTCAATTATATAGCTCTCAATTTCAGAAACTACTTTCATGCATAACTCCGCCCTTTGTATTGCCGTTACTACGTTCTGAAGCGTAACTATATCATCAAATTCAAATTCATTTATTATAGAAATGATATCATCAAACGCATTTTTATACTTTTCAAGTGTTTGCAAAGCTTGATTTGCACTAGCAAGTACTTTCGTACTATCTTTTATCAAATATCTTGTATTTCCTTTAAAAAGTGTAATTATATTTCTTCTTTGCGAAATACTTATAACAAGCTCGTTTGTCTGTTTAGCTACTCTTTCTCCGCTTCTATGTCTCGTACCAGTTTCCACAGTTGATATCGTTGGATCAGGCACTAATTGCGTATTCGCGAACAAAATTTTCTTTGCATCACTATTTAAAACAATTGCTCCATCCATCTTAGCAAGCTCATATATTTTGGCAGGAGAATATTCTTCATTTATTTTGAATCCACCATCTGTCAATTTCATTACTTCCGGTGAATCACCTATTACAATAAGCGCTCCCGTTCTTGCTTTTAATATATTGTCTAAACCTTCTCTTAAATCTGTTCCTGGAGCTACCATTTTTAGCATTTGTATTAATTCGGCATTTTTACCGTTTTCGTTTCTCATGATACTTCCCCCTTGCAAAAAACTATTTCAAATTGCATATTTTTATTGCTTCTGCAACATTTGTGACTCCTATTATATTTATATTCCCTTTATATTTTAACTGTTTCCTACTAATCTCTGGAACAATACATGTTTTAAAGCCTAATTTTTCAGCTTCTTTTATACGCTTTTCTATTGAACTAATACCTCTAACTTCTCCTGTTAGTCCTATTTCACCCATTGCTATTAAATCTTTTGGTAGTGGTATATTTTTATTACTTGAAACTACAGCAAGTGCAATTCCAAGATCCGCAGAAGGCTCTTCAAGCTTCATCCCACCAACAACATTTACGTAAACGTCTTGATTGGATAAATTAATACCAACCTTTTTTTCCAAAACAGCAAGTAATAATACTAACCTGTTATATTCAATACCTATCCCCGTTCTTCTTGGAAGCCCAAAAGCAGTTGTTGATGTTAATGCTTGAATCTCAATAAGCATTGTTCTTGTCCCCTCAAGTGCCGCTATAATTACCGAACCAGAAGGATTCCCATCTCTATCTGATATCAAAAGTTCTGACGGATTACTTACCTCTGTCATACCTTCTTCTTTCATCTCAAATAAACCGATTTCATTCGTTGAACCAAATCTATTTTTTACACTTCTTAATATTCTATATGAAAAATAACGTTCACCTTCTAAGTATAGAACCGTATCAACCATATGTTCTAAAACTCTTGGTCCTGCTATTGTTCCATCTTTAGTAACATGTCCGATTATTACAGTTGTTATTTCTTTTTGTTTGCACATCTGCATAATCTTTGCAGTTATATCCCTTACCTGGCTTACACTACCTGGAGCAGCAGGATTATCGCCACTATACATAGTTTGGATAGAGTCTATTATCATAAAACTTGGTTTCTTCTCATCTATCGCTTCTTGAACAATCTCTATATTGGCCTCTCCTAAAAATAAAATATTTTCATTATCCATTTTCAAACGATCTGCCCTTAGTTTTATTTGTCGCCCTGACTCTTCTCCAGAAACATATAATATAGTTCCATTTTCAAATTTTACATTATCGCATATTTGCAAAATCAATGTTGACTTTCCGGATTCCTGGCTCACCACCAAGTAAAATTAATGAACCTGGAACCAAGCCTCCACCAAGTACTCTATCAAGTTCAGAAAAACCTGTTTTTACTCTCTGAATCTTCTCAGATGTACCAACTTCTTTTAATTTTACAACCTCAGCATTTACACTTTTTCTCTCGTTTGAAACTTTGTCTTTTATTATTTTTTCTTCGTAATATGTATTCCAGCTATTGCAAGCAGGACACTTTCCGAAGCCATTTAGGAGATTCATTTCCACATGAACTACATACAAATATTGTTTGATTTTTTGGCATTACTTATTCCTTTCAAATTTTCATTTTTGTTATAAACTAGCAAGCTTCGCTCTAACTATAATATACATTGCGTGAGACCAAGAAAGTTGCGTTACCCATTCGGCATTGTGACCTTCACGAGCAATCTGTTCAGGCAAAAATCCCATATTGTCTGCATGAACTGTTACCCAATCGAATAAAGATTTGGCCTCATCAATATTTCCAGCTTCAATATGATATAACGCAAGCCAAAGCGATGAAATTATCCACGTATTTCCTCCTTTGTAATCATCCCACTGATATCGCATATATCCACCGTTTGGCATTCTAAGCTCTTTTTCGAATTTTTCTAAAGTATTCTTTATCAATAAATCGTCATAACTCAATATTCCAAAAGGCACAACCAATGAAAGTATTGATATATCAGTCTGATTATTATCTATGCTACGTTTTAAATAATTATTTTCTACAAAATTTTGAAGTATTGCATCCTTCATTCTTACTAAAAGCCTATCTATTTCTCTAATCGTATTTTTATTTTTCTCTTTATCTATCTTCTCTAACATTATCTTACCTTTTTCTAAGGCAGCATATATGCTGACTGTAGAATAAAGATGTTTCCCTTTTCTTTCTTCCCAAAGATCAAAACATTCTTTAGATAAATAATCACCATCGACAAAATTCAAAAGACCTGTAATAGCTTTAACTATAAGCGCTTCGTGATCTTTATATTTTCCATTATCATACACACCAAGTATCATCGCTGCTGTTTCATCAATTTGAAGCCCCCAAGATGGAGCAAGTTCGCCAGACGAATAATATCTTTGCTCAAAAAGACCTGATTTAAGTTGAGCTTTTGGAGCCCAAACACTATAAAATTTCTCAGTATGCTTTTTTAATCCTAATATATTTAAAGACTTATTTATAAAAAGAGCATCTCGTGGCCAACAGTATCCATATCGGCCACAAAACTCAAAGTTTTCATCAACATCAGGACTAGCAAGTGTAGCACCTGTTTCTGGATTTGAAACAAGTGCATACATTAAAATCGTTCTATCTATTATTTCTTTTTCCTTTATCTTATTAATCCCTTGATAAACAATATTTTTTTGGAATTTTTCTAAATAGTCACTCCAATATTTTTGTGTTGAATCATAAAGTAAATTTTCTTCTTGCTTCTTACTCCATTCAACAGTTTTTAAAACTTCTTTTAAATTGTTCTCAAAAGCAATATACAACGTTATTTCGTTTACATCTTTATATAAAATAGCTGCGTCTTCAGACATTCCAATATAATCTTCTGGATTTAATTCTCCATTATTCAAAGCATTTTTCGAATTATTTATTTGGTACTTTGCAATCTTTTCATTTGAAAATGTAGCCATGTACATTTCTTGACAATACTGAATTAATGTATTATCAACAACCATACTTGACACTTTTTTGTTTACATCAGAATTAAGTTTTGAATATAAAAACAAATTAGCTTTTTTATTGAATTTAAGCTTACGCACAACTATATTTTTCTTCATCAAAATATAATCTCTTTGCAAAATTTCATATCCATCTAATTTCATTTCTGTATACACAATATTTCCATTATAATATTGTTTTTTCTCATATGATTCATCAAACCACTTTATTTGTCCATCTTTCGCAAATCCCATCCTGAAGCAATCGATATTTTGGAAATAATCAATATTTGGATAATATAATCTAATTAATTCTCCATTTTCATTCAAACATCCTAAAATCTTCGAATTACCTATAATTGCATTATTAAAATACTTCGACATCTTTTGCAGCCCACCTTATCACTATATTTTAAGCTTTTCCTAGTAATCTAAACATTTCTTTTTTATACGCTTCTACACCTGGTTGATTAAAAGGATTAACTCCAAGCATGTAACCACTTATACCACAAGCTTTTTCGAAGAAATATAAAAGTTCACCGATATGGTATTCATCTATTTTCTCTATTTCTAAAATTATATTTGGAACATTTCCGTTTGTATGCGCAATTATTGTTCCCTCCATTGCACTATGATTAGCCTCATTCATATTTTTTCCGTTTAAATATTCAAGTTTATCCATAGAATTCTCTGCACACTCGAAAAAGATATTTCTATAAGGTTCTTTAACATTTAAAACAGTTTCAAATAAATGTCTTTCACCTTCTTGAACATATTGTCCCATAGAATGCAAATCAGTCGTATAATCTACTCCCGCTGGGAATAATCCCTTTCCATCTTTGCCTTCACTCTCACCAAATAATTGTTTCCACCATTCTGTTATATAGTGTAATTTTGGTTCATAATTAGCCAAAAGTTCTATTTTCTTACCTTGACGATACAAAATCGTTCTAGCCACAGCATATTCATAACATGGATTATTTTCGTTGAATCCTTTGAAATTCTCTTTTGCATCAAAAACTCCTTTTAATAAATTATCTATATCAAGACCAGCAGCAGCAATTGGAAGTAATCCTACTGGTGTGAATACAGAATATCTACCACCGATATCATCAGGAACAACAAAAGTTTCATATCCTTTTGCATTTGCAATTTCTTTTAACACACCTTTTTTAGCATCTGTTGTAACAAATATTCTCTCTCTTGCACCATCTTCGCCATATTTTTTCTCCATATATTCACGAAGAATTTTAAATGATATTGCGGGTTCAATAGTTGTTCCGGATTTAGAAATAACATTTAAGCAAACTCTTTTATCGTCTATATATTCAAGTAAATCATTCAAATAATCACTGCTTAAATTGTTACCAGCGAAAATCACGTTTTTAGGCTTGAAATTATGAGAAATCGCATCAATAACGGCTCTCGCACCTAAGTATGATCCACCAATACCAATAACAACTAATACATCTGACATTTCTCTTATTCTTTTGGCAGCATTTTTAACTCTTGCTATTTCTTTATCATCTAATTTTAAATCAACCCAGCCTAAAAAATCTGAACCTTCACCAGTTTTTTCATGAAGTTTTCTTTCTGCTTCTATAACTTCATTTTCATGTGCATAAATTTCATCTTTATTCACAAATGCTTTTTCATAATTAACTTTTATCATTTTTATTCTCCTTTGTTTTTTATTTAAAAGATTCCATTACATTAGCCAAATATTTCATCGATGTTCTTGCTTCTTCAAGTGTATTTCCTGTGGTTCCAACCTCAATAATAAACGCACCACTTGAAACATGTTGATTATATCTTGAACTACTTAAATTAATATCCCTGAACAGTCCGTGGATACATTTCATTGGCCCTATTTTGAATCATAATCGCAAGCTTTAGATTTTCCATCCAATTTTCATGTTCTAATCCTGCAGCATCAGTACCTATTACAAACATTAACTCTGCAGCTTTTTCTTCACCTATTTTGCAAACTGGTCCATATGTCAAATCACTCGATATTGCATCTCTGTGTATATCCAAAACAAACTCAAAATCTTTTGATTTTAAATACTTTAATACGGTCTCAAGCGAGTGTTTGTATGCACCATTGTAGCTAGGATAATCATGTAAAATCGTATCATGTAGCGTTTTAAACCCCCTCATACTAAGTTCATTAATTAACGAACTGCCTACTGACAACATATTATAGTTTTCATTTGTCGTCCTATAATTAACAACTTCTTCACTATCAACAGTATAGCTTTCTGTAGCATGCGTATGAAAAATTAAAAAATCGGTGTTGGAATCGAGATTAATTTGAACTGGTTTTGAAAGAGCATCTAAATCTAATTTTAGCTTACTGTAATTTGTAATCTTAGTATTACCAACTTTAATTTTCCCATTATCAAGAATTTCTGTTTCAAATTTTTCTGGTATTTTGTACTCAATATTAGGAAGTTCTTTAAGTTCAACTGTTAAAGAATTATCATTAGATATTTCACGTGCATCTTTTAATTCGAAATTATTAGTATATATTAGCTTATTTTTATTGTCACCTAGTTCATCATTCTCACTATTTTGAAAAGGAAAAAATGACAATTCATTGTCCAATATATTATGTATAAACATACTTTTTGAAAAAACTTCCTTTGAATAAGTTTCTTTCTTTAAAATCTTATTTTCAAGTTCTTCTTTCAAAAAGTATGTTACTAGTATTGAAAAAAATATTATTAAAAATATAACAAAGAAAATCATTATGTAAAAAAACATTCTTTCAATTGCTTGTCTAAAAGAAAATGTTTTTATTCTTATCATATTAAATCACCCAATATATGTATATTAGGCGATTTAACGAATTATTACTTTATTGTAAATTTGTAATATCATCTGTAAATTTTGATATTAAATCTTTTGCTTTGTCTTTAAGCATTGCAAGTTCTATTTTTGCATCTATAAGTTTTTCTTTTTCTGATTCAATTAATGTATCAATTTCTTGTCTTTCTTCTATCGCTTTCGCTTTTGCATCTTCAACAATTTGCTTAGCTTGTTGCTCAGCTTTAAACAAAACGTCAGAAATATTTCTTTTTGCATCATCAAGTTCTCTTTGACTACTTAATAATTGATTTAATCTTTCGTTCAATTTTGCATTTTCTGATTTCATTGCAAGTAACTCTTGATTTTGTTTTCTAAGCTCATCTTCATAATCTTTTTTTAAATCTGCAATGTAGTTTTCTACATCCTTTCTGTTTAATCCAAAAAGCCCTTTTGAAATATTATCTTCCATTTTTATCATTCCTTTCTTTTTTTATGTCATGTCTTTTTAGTTTTTATTTTCCCATTTGTTCTTTTGCTGCTAGTATTCCTTCATATATCGCCATCGCCGCATCCTTTTGAAATTCCTCTGTTTTTATTCTTTGAACTTCCTCATCATTTGACATGAAAGCTACTTCACATAGGATTGAAGGTAAATTTGTGTCATACAATACACCTAAATCTGGTCTACTAACAACTCCTAGATTTTTTGTTTCCAACGCACTAATCAGTTCATCAAGCACTAATTCAGCAACTTCTTTACTTGTTATACCAAAGTCTGCCTCACATTCTTTATTATAATATAACACCATTGTTCCTGAATAATTTTTATTAGCAATTGAATTATTATGCACAGAAACAAATAAATCAGCTTCTTCATGTGAATTAGCAAAATTCACTCTATCTTCTCTATCTAAATATGTATCATCATCTCTAGACATATATACTGTTATTCCATCAGTATCTTCTAGCAACTCTTGTAACTTTAAAGCAATAGCTAAATTATACACTTTTTCATAATGTGTTCCGTTGCAAGCTCCTGGATCTGATCCGCCGTGTCCAGCATCTACAAGAACTACAAAATCACCATCATTTTTTTCTTTATCGTTTTTCTTATCTTCTTTTGAAATCGTAATAATAACATTTGAACCATCTTGTTTTAATGATGAATATTTCATCTTTCCCGTACCAATAATAGTTATTTTATTAGTTCTAATTTCAATTTTTTCTACGAAATCATCATCAATTTCTAAAGTAGATTTTCCACTATCAAATTTTGACGAACTATATGTAATTGTTAATTTATTTGTCTTACTAGTTTCAGAAGTATCAAACACACTCTTCTTAACATTTTTCAAAATCAACTCTGCATAATCTTTATATGCATTATACTCAACATTTCTATATTTAGATTCTTCAATTTCAACTTCCAAGCCTTTTGCCTTTTCAGTAATTTCATAATCAGCTACATTAGCAAGTTGAAATACCACTCTAACTTTATCTTTTTCATTTTGAGAAAATCTAATCTCTTCAATATTTTTATTTTTTGGTTTTATTTCTGTTGGTCCATCAATCTCTAACAAACTGTTTTTTATGTCAATTACAAGTCTTGTAGGATTATCAAGCATAAACTTTTCATAATCATAATTTCCAGAAATGTTTATTTTTGTTTTGTCCGTACTAGACGAATAAAGAATTGATGTAACCTTAGTCATTTTCTTTTTTTGCTCTTCTGTTAATTCATCCTTTTCACCATTGTCTTCTGTTAAATCTCCTGATATAACAGCATCTCCTGAATTCTCATTTTTTATTACTTCATCGCCACTAGGTTCATTACTGATTTCCCCACTTGATATTTCTGTATTTTCGTTTTTATCTATTTCAGGTAAAAATATTTGATTTCCAATAGAAGCAACCAACACATAATCCTTTTGTCCTTCATCTTCTTTAATCTCAAAGTTTTTTGCTAAAGCCATATAAGTTGTTAATTTATCTTTACTTTGAAAGACAGAATATTCAGTAACATTGTTTAAATCTAATACTATTCTGTTTACATTTTTACCTTGATTTCCAAATCTAATAGTTTTTATATTGTCATAATTAATATCTTTTGAATCTGTACTAGTAGCAAAAAGTGAATTTTCTAAATCTATAAATAATCTTGCAGTTCCTACTTTTACATAGTCTGCAGAAACATATCCTGTTTTTTCTCCGTATGTTACCTTATACCAAACGCTGTTTCTACCTGCATTTATAACGTCCTTTACTGTAACTGTAGTTTCTTTTGGTATTGTTTCAATTATTTCAGCACTTGTATTTGAATTTGCTCTCATGTTCAAGTATGGCTCTGCAGTAACAACACCTTCAGCCATCAAATATTCAGTATAATTATTTACTGGTCCATCTGTTTTTATTTCTGTACATAAAGTGTCATCTATAACCTTAATTATTACATCTGTAATCTTTGCAACTTTATTTTCTAGCGCTAATGTTATTCTTTTGTTTTCTTCATCCCAATCAACTGAGGCACCATACATATTTGAAATCGCTCTAACAGGAAGATAAGTTGTTCCATTATAAGAAAGTGGGTAAACAACAACTCCATTCGCATCTTCAAAAGTTTGCGTTTTATCTTGGTATTCCACCGTCAAAGACTTACTAAGTGTCAAATCAACAGTCTCATTCTTACCTTTTTCAAAAGAATCAGCAGTCTTAACAGTTGAAGTAACAATATCTCCTTTTCCTATCAAAACCTTATTGTTTTCACCATCCCATTTAACTGGAGTATTAAACAAGGCAGAAATAGCTCTTATTGGCAAATACGTAGTATTATTGTATGAGATTGGATCAACCTTAATACCATTAACATCAGAAAAAGCCTTTAATTCGTTATTGTAAACAATACTTATTTCTCTATTTATAATTGCACTAACATTTTCATCGGCAGCATAACTGACTATCGATTTTAAACAAAATAATATTGTTAGCACAGAAAACAATATATATTTTTTCATTTATTCACATTCCTTCTTTAGTATTTTTATTTTTCGATTTAAACCTATTATCTCAGATAAAATAATATCATATTGTCACTTGATTCGACAATAATTTTTATATTTTTGTTTCAATAAATCTAGAATATTTTTTATATTTGGGGAAAGGATATTTTTAGAAAGGATGATTTTATGGAACGAATCGAAACTAAGAAGGATTATCAAGATTATGTAGATAAAATTACACCTAATTCAAAAACTGCTTTTAATATTTTGAAAGCGTTTATTGTTGGTGGACTTATTTGTATTGGTGGTCAATTAATTATGGATTTTTGGCAAGCCCAAGGTCTTTCTCAAAACGATGCTGCATCTGCCACAAGTATTTCTTTAATTTTTATTGGCATTCTATTAACTGCACTTAATATTTATAGCAAGATTGGAAAATTTGCTGGCGCTGGCTCTATTGTACCTATTACAGGTTTTGCAAATTCTATCGCCTCACCTGCTATCGAGTTTAAAAGCGAGGGTTTAATACTTGGTGTTGGTGCAAAATTATTTCAAATTGCAGGTCCAGTATTAGTTTATGGCACAGCAACTTCGATGCTTGTTGGTCTTATATATTTTTTATTCACAGCTGGTAATTAAAAGGAGGATAATCTTTATGGCTCAAAAAAAATTAGGAAAACAAACAGTTGCTTTTAGCAATCCACCTATTATCTCTTCTACCTACTCAATTGTTGGTCAAAAAGAAGGTGAAGGACCTCTTGCAAAATATTTTGATTTGATTTTGGAGGATGAGTTCTGGGGCGAAAAAACTTGGGAGAAAACTGAAGCTAAAATCGTTAAAGAATGTGTTGGTGGATGTCTGGGAAAAGAAAAAGTAAGTAATGATGACATTGATTTTTTATTTTCTGGTGATTTATTAAATCAATGTATCTCTTCTTCCTTCGGTATAAGAGAAAGAAGTATTCCTTACATTGGATTATTTGGTGCATGTTCCACATTTGTCGAAGGAATGATGCTAGGTGCTATGACAATTGACGGCGGAATGGCCGATAACGTTCTCGCATCAACCTCTAGCCATTTTTGTAGTGCTGAGAAACAATTTAGATTTCCACTTGAACTTGGAAATCAAAGACCTCCATCTAGTCAATGGACTGTAACAGGTAGTGGTACAGTTCTTCTAAAATCAAATGGAACAGGTCCAAAGATAACACATGCTACAATAGGGAAAATTGTTGATATGGGAATTAAAGATGCAAATAATATGGGAGCCGCAATGGCACCTGCAGCATGCGACACCTTGTACCAACATTTCATAGACACTGGTCGCACACCTGATTATTATGATTTAATTTTAACTGGAGATCTTGGATTTATTGGTAAACAAATTTGTATAGAACTAATGATGTCTAGAGGGTATGATTTAAAAAATAATTACAATGACTGCGGTTGTTTAATTTTTGATAGAGAAACTCAAGATGTTCATTCTGGCGGAAGCGGTTGTGGATGTGTTGCAACAACATTTTGCGGTTATGTATTTAATAAGTTACAAGAAAAAACTTTTAAGAAAATCTTGCTTTGTGCAACTGGTGCTCTTATGTCACCAACAACAGCCCAACAAAATGAAAGTATTTTGGGCATTGCACACGCGGTAAGCATTGAAATTTAACATTTTTCATAAAAAATAAACCAGTAGAATAAATCTACTGGTTTATTAAAAAATTTTAACTACATTGTTTCTTCTTTTACTTTTGCTTCTTCAGGTAATATAGCATCAATTTTTTTCACTTCTAATTTTTTTATTTCTTTTGTTGGGAAGTTTTTTACAACTTCTTCTGATTTTTCAGGTTCTGTTGCCGGTTTTTCCTCTTCAACTTCTTCTGTTTTTTCAGGTTCTGTTACTGGTTTTTCTTCCACAACTTCTTCTGTTTTTTCAGGTTCTGTTACTGGTTTTTCTTCCACAACTTCTTCTGTTTTTTCAGGTTCTGTTACTGGTTTTTCTTCCACAACTTCTTCTGTTTTTTCAGATTCTGTTGCCGGTTTTTCTTCCACAACTTCTTCTGTTTTTTCAGGTTCTGTTGCCGGTTTTTCTTCCACAACTTCTTCTGTTTTTTCAGGTTCTGTTACTGGTTTTTCTTCCACAACTTCTTCTGTTTTTTCAGGTTCTGTTGCTGACTCTATTAACATTCCAGGACCAGTCATTCCCATCATGCCTTCATTTATACTTAATACTCTAGCTAGTGCTGTTAATTCTGTATATGTTGCTTTATATGTTGTATCACCAGTTACTGTAGCTATTTCAGGATTCCATCCTGCAAATGCATACATAGTTCCTTCAACAGGTTCTTTCGTAGGTGTTGCACCATTAAATATAGGTGTTGCACCATACAATACATTTTCATCTTTTTCTAATTCTGTATTATCTTCATCTACCCAAATTACTGTGTATTTATTTCTAGCATAACGTATCTCAACAACAGTTGTACCATCTCCAGAAATTATTTGTTGTTCAAAATTTTGAGCTGTGAATCCTTCATAGTTTTTAGCTATAGCTGTAGTTTTTTCTCCCACTCCACCTTCATTTACATCATCAATTTCTGTTGGAGTCTCTGGATAAGTTTCACCATCTTCATTTTGTTTATAGTGTTTTACAACATAATTTACAACTTGTGTTTGTGAATCACTTCCTAGTGTAATTTTCAAATCATCTTTGTTTGAAAATGCAGTTCCTGTAAAATCAATTTCAACTTTTGTGGCTGTGATTTCTATAGATGTTGTGATTTGTGCTCCATCGTTATCCCAAGTAATACTTGTTACAGGTCTAGTTATTCTGAATAATTCTTCCTCTTCATCATCTACTACATGAGTAACAACTATTGGATAAAAATCTCCACTATAACTACTTACATCTACTTCTAATTTTCCTTCATTTGATTGATCTGATCCAATACTGCTTACAATTGCATCAAATGCTGCTTGAAGTTGAGTTTGTGATGAAGCTAAATATATTTTACCAGCATCATCTGTTATTGTTAATAAATCTGCATATGCCTTAGTTGATGTATCGGCAGCTTCGCTTCCGAACGCTATTGCAGCTAAGAAATCAGCATTTTTTCTTACTGCTAATACACCATCATCATCTTCTTCTATAGGATCGTTACCATCTGGACCATTTGCTCCATCTGTTAAAACTATAACATAATCTTTTGCAGTGTTTTCGTCAGAATACTTAATACCATATCGATTTCTATATGTTGAATCTTCACTATCTATTATGTTTGCAACTATATCAAGTGAACCTGTAATATTAGTACCACCAGTTGCAACAAGTGCATCTATGGTATTTATTATTCCGTTTGTTCCACTCCAATTTGTACTATCATAAGAACCGATTACAAATGCATCTACATTATCATATTCATATTCGCTTCCCCAATAATAATATGTATCTTTTACTGTAGTTCCTGAGATATCAGGATTATAAGAGTCATCACCAATTCCAACTAATGTAATATTCAAGCCTTCTGGGACTTGTTCTTTTAATTTGTTAACAAAGTTTTTAGCTTCACGAATTAATGTGTCTATTTTTTCTTCAGAGTCTGTACATTCTCCAATTTTATGTTCCTCATGTCTTCTAAAAATTATACCTGTCCAAAATTCTTCATCATCGCACCATTCACATATTATATCATGTCCTAAATTTTTATTGTGTGTTGCACACTTAGCCATACTTCCTGACAAATCAAGCACTAGTATCACATTTTTATCACTAACATCTTTTGTTTTTACTATCGCTGATTTTTCTACAGCATTTGTTTTTTTATCACTTGCTATTGTTTTCTTGCCACTTTCTTGAGTTTGATATTTAACGTCTACACCCATGTATACATTAGATCCAACAACTTCATCGTCGTCAACTTTTGCAGTTACTTTAATAATAACTTTTCCATTTGTATCTCCACTTGCTGCTGGTAATACAACATTATTTAATGATGTTACTGTTTCTTTTGTTTCATTTCCTTCTGCATCTATATATGTAACTTCATAACTATTCGTTATATCTGTATCTGATGTTAGTTCTATATCTGTTGGAACAGCATATATTTCTTTATTTTCTATTGTTATTGTATATTGAATTTCTGTTCCCGGTTCAGCTTCTTTATCATTTAATGGATAATTAGATGTTACTGAAGCTGTAGCTTCTGGCAATATTTCTTCTGCTTCATATGTTGCTGTATATGTTACATCGCCTTTTACTTTAGTTACTTTAGGAGACCATCCTGCAAATTCGTACTCATAATTTGTTGTTGAAGCTTTTGTCGGTGTTTTTCCATCATAGCTTGGCATTGTTCCATATTTTACATTTTTATCCACTTCTAACTCTGTTCCATCTTCATCTACCCATGTTACTGTATATGTATTTGTTGTTTTTGTGTATTTTGCTTTGTATGTTACGTTGCCTGTAACTTTGCTTACTTCTGGATTCCATCCTGCAAATGTATATGTAAACTCTGCTGTTGATTCTTTTGTTGGTGTTTCACTATCAAAGCTTGGCATTGTTCCATATAATACATTTTCATCTAATTCAAGCTCTGTTCCATCTTCATCTACCCATGTTACTGTATATGTATTTGTTGTTTTTGTGTATTTTGCTTTGTATGTTACGTTGCCTGTAACTTCGCTTATTTCTGGATCCCATCCTGCAAATGTATATGTGAACTCTGCTGTTGCTGCTTTTGTTGGTGTTTCTCCATCGTAGCTTGGCATTGTTCCATATAATACGTTTTCATCTAATTCAAGCTCTGTTCCATCTTCATCTACCCATGTTACTGTGTATTTAT
>CASDSU010000012.1 GCA_949283575.1 uncultured Eubacteriales bacterium | reverse complement strand
AGATTGTAACAAACACAAACAAAAAAACGAAAAAACAAAGATAAAGAAAATAATAAAATTTGTTGAAAAAAAATAAGCAAAATGTTAAAATAATTTTGTGATTGGAGAAATTCAATCACAATATATAAACGAATTTTTTCTTAAAATTCGAACTTTCAATAAAACACAATTTGTTTTATAGGGTAAAGGATATAATACTATTTGTGATGAAATCTATTAATCATACTATGGTTAAAAAAATCATCATTTGAAAATCATTTTTTATATGAGAATTGTGATGAATATTTTTTGCAGATTACTATGAGCGTTTAAATTTAAAAAAGTTCATTCAAAGAATTTAGGCGACTAAATAGTGACACCAACCTAAATGAAAACGGTTAGAAAAATATTTTATCGAAATACAATTTAAAAATAAGAGCGGACAAAATTTCTTAAAAAAAGGGAAAAATTGTTAGTGATTTTTAAAAAGTAGTTATATCGCGATGAAGCTCTAAAATGTGAGATTTCATTGAGAAATCTTGTAATATTATAAATATTACAAAGGAAAAAAGGACAATGTAGTGATACATAGTTCAAAAAAACTAAAATCCACAAAAAGATATTCTAAAAAATGGAATATACTTTTTGTGGATTCTTTTTGTAGTTTTTATTGACTTTGAAACTTCGCTCCTAGTATAATACAGTCTGTAAGAGCTTATAGGAGGTTTATGACGTGGGAAATAAGATATTAGGCAGTGTAAACTCTGAATTAAATGAACAAGATGAAATAGATAGAGAATACATAAAAAAAATAAAGCAGGGTGATGGTGCTGCTCTAAATTACATAATGGAAAAGTATAAAAATTTTGTTTTTGTGAAGGCAAAGCCTTTTTTTATTGTTGGTGCCGAAAAGGAAGACATAATACAAGAAGGAATGATTGGTTTATTCAAAGCGATAAAGGGCTACAATGAAGATAAAGAAGTTACGTTTAGAGCTTTTGCGGATCTTTGCATTAGAAGACAAATAATGACAGCAATAAAAGCTGCTACTAGACAAAAACATATTCCTTTAAATTCATATCTCTCATTAAATAAAGCGGCTTTTGATGAGGAAGGAGATAGAGCTGTTATAGATGTGTTAGACATTGAAACTGTACCAGATCCATTAGACACAATAACCTCTAGAGAAACTTACGAAAAACTAGAAATGAAAATGAATGAATTGCTTAGCGATTTTGAACAAAAAGTATTGTCTGAATATTTAAATGGCTGTTCATATTTAGAAATAGCTAACAAACTTGATTCTCATGTAAAAGCTGTTGACAATGCTGTTCAAAGAATTAAGAAAAAAGTTGATAAACATATATCAAGTGAAGATATGTAATGATATAATTTAATAAATAAGAAGGATATTTTTTTAATATCCTTTTAATATATGCTTCTATAGCTCAGCTGGCAGAGTGCGTCCTTGGTAAGGACGAGGTCACGGGTTCGACTCCCGTTAGAAGCTCCAATCATAAGTCGATTTATAAATCGGCTTATTTTTTTATTATAACGTTTAGAAAGTTGAATAATTTTGTGATTTTTAAATTGTCAAAAAATGCAAAGTGTGTTAATATCCCATATAAATGCTAGATTTTGTTGCCTTTGAAACATTGAAGAGGAGGAATTCTTGTGAAGTGGTTACTTGTGTTTACCCATACACTTTGTATAATCAGCTATTTGATGTTGGGAATTCAAAATTTGCGGCAAGGAAAAAAAGGTGTTGCGATAATGGATTTTGTCTGTTGCGGATTGTGGGCTGTATGTGTGATTATTGATTTTATACCTCAATAATTACTTAATAAAGATAATTTAGATGAAGCTTAGAGGGTGGTTCCTATATATCAGGAACTACTCTTTTTGTTTGTGCATACATTTTAGTAAACTTGCATATATTTCAAAATAAGATATAATAAGAGGGGCTGACTAAAAATTTTAGGGAGGAGGATTATCAGTTTTAAAAGTTGTGAATAAACTTAGCGCATGGACAAAGAAATTTGTTGACGAGGATTGAAACTTATCGAATAATCAGCGGATGGTTTCACGGCATATTACTGTCGTTAAGTATTGGCAAAGACGTGTGGTGACATTCGTGTACAGATCCAATATAAGTAATTGTTAGCCTAATCTTATAAACAAGAAAGGAGAACATGTAAAGATGTGTGGAATAGTAGGATACGTAGGAGAAAAGAATGCAAATGAAGTTTTAATTGCAGGATTAAAAAAATTGGAGTATAGAGGGTATGATTCTTGTGGGGTTGTAACTTTGTCAGATAAACAATTTGATATAACAAAGTCTACAAGTAGAATTGATAGTTTAGAGGAAGATTTGAAAGATGCACCTAAAAGTAAAATTGGTTTAGGTCATACAAGGTGGGCTACTCATGGTGGAGCGACAGTTGAGAATGCACATCCACATGTTAGTAGTAATAAAAGGTTTGTAGTAGTTCACAATGGTATAATTGAAAATTATGCAAAGTTAAAAGAAATGTTAAAGAAGAAAGGATATAAATTTTATTCTGATACTGATACAGAAGTGGTTCCTAATTTAATTGATTTATATTATAAAGGAGATTTATTAAACGCTGTAAAAGAAGCTACAGACGCATTAGAAGGTAGTTTTGCTTTAGGAATAATGGATATAAATGAGCCAGATACAATAATTGGTACTAAACGTAATAGTCCACTTGTAGTAGGTGTTGGCGATAAAGAATGTTTCTTGGCATCTGATTTCTCAGCTATTTTAAAATATACAGATAAAATAAGTGTCATGGAAAATGATGAATTTACAGTTTTAAAAAACGGTGGAATTTCTTTTTATAATAATGATTTAAAACCATGTGGAAAAGATTTTAAAATAATGGATACAAAAGATGAGGATACAGAAAAAAATGGTTATGAACATTTTATGCTTAAAGAAATGAATGAAAATACTTTGACTGTAAAGAACACTATTGAAGCATATTTGAAAGAAGATGAAATTGAGTTTGATTTTAAACTTACAAAAGAAGACTTTGAAAAAGTTAGACAAATACATATAGTTGCTTGTGGGACAGCTATGCATGCGGGTCTTAATGGAAAAAATATAATTGAGAGATTAACGAGAATTCCTGTTAATGTTGAGGTTGCTTCTGAATTTAGATATAAAGATCCAATAATTCATGAAGATGATTTGGTTATTTTTATAAGTCAATCTGGAGAGACTGCAGATACGGTTGCATGTATAGAACTTGTTAAAGAAAGGGGAATAAAATTTTTATCACTTGTAAATGTAAGAGAAAGTACAATAGATAGAATAAGTGATAATGTTATATATACAAAAGCGGGACCTGAAATTGCTGTTGCATCGACAAAGGCGTATATTGCACAAATTTGTTTGATAGATTTGTTTGCAATATATTTGGCTAAATTGCTACAAACAGCTGACAAAAAGCTAATAAAAGAATTGATGCATGAAATGAAAACTATGCATATTAAAGTTCAAGAAGTATTAGATAATAATGAAAAATGTAAAGAATATGCAAAAGAGATTGCAGGTGCTAGTGATGTTTTCTATTTAGGAAGAGGCGTAGATTATTATGTTGCTTTAGAGGGTTCATTAAAATTAAAGGAGATATCTTATATACATTCTGAAGCTTCACAGTTTGGAGAGTTGAAACATGGACCGATTGCACTTATTGAAGAGGATACACCAGCGATTGCAATTTGTACATCAAAAAGATTAATGAGTAAAGTTGTTAGTAACATAAAAGAGATAAAAGCAAGAGGTGCAAAAGTTTTATTTATAACTAACCATAAGATCTCACATGATGAAATTTATGATGATGTTATTGAAGTTCCTGTTACTGATGAACTTTTAGCACCAATTGTTACAGTTGTGCCTTTACAACTGATTGCATATTATGTAACTGTTGAAAAAGGTCTTGATGTTGATAAACCACGTAATTTAGCAAAATCGGTTACAGTAGAATAAGGAGGATAAAATGAATACAACCAAAATAGCAATGTTATTTGATTTAGATAAAACAATAGCCAAAGAGTTGTTTGAAGAAAGTTTATATCCATGGGAAGTTTTACCTTCTATAAAAGAATTTATAATTAAACTAGGTAATACTTTGCCTGAAGAAAAATATGAAAAACGTGGTGAAAATATTTGGATTGCTAAGTCTGCTAAAGTTTTCCCAAGTGTATATATAGGAGAACCTTGTATAATTGATGAAAATGCGGAAATTAGACATTGTGCATTTATAAGGGGTAGTGTGATTGTTGGAAAAAATGCTGTTGTTGGCAATTCAACTGAATTGAAAAATGCTGTGCTTTTTGATAATGTTCATGTTCCACATTTTAATTATGTTGGTGATTCTATATTAGGATATAAGGCTCATATGGGGGCTGGTGCAATTACAAGTAATGTAAAAGGAGACAAATCTTTAATTAAAATAAGAGATGGTGAAGAGGTTATAGAAACATGTATAAAAAGCGTTGGTGCAATGCTTGGTGATAATGTTGAAATTGGCTGTAATACAGTACTTTGTCCTGGAACAGTTGTTGGTAAAAATTCAAGAGTTTATCCAGGTTGTGTAATAAGAGGTGTGGTAAAAGAAAATAAGATTTATAAGAATGAAAATAATATAATTGATATTATATAGAACAAATGAAAAATGCAGGGTGGATTCTCTGCATTTTTTTGTTGTGAAAATTACGTGTTTTGCCCAAAAATTTCATTGATATAAAAATAGTAGTTTGCTATAATCAAAAAGGTAAGTGAAACAACAAAAGATAAATAAAAAAACAGTAATATATATAAGTTTTGAGGAGGTTTTTATATGTCAAATGGATGCGAGTGCGGATGCGGCGGAAAAGATGAAAAACTAGAAAAAATAAGAGAAGTCATCGCTAAATGCAATGGTGACAAAAGCCAATTAATTCACGTACTTAATGAGGTACAAGAGTTATATGGTTATGTTCCAACATATGTACAAAAAGTTATATCAGATGAGATGGATATTCCAATGGCTGAAATCTATGGAGTTATTACTTTCTACAGTAGATTTTCACTTGAAGCTAAAGGAAAATATAACATAAGTGTATGTTTAGGAACAGCTTGTTATGTAAAAGGTTCACAAGCAGTATTAGATAAGGTAAAAGAAATTTTAGGAATTGATGTTGGCGGCGTTACTGCTGATGGAAAATTCTCAATAGAGCAAACAAGATGTGTTGGCGCATGTGGACTTGCTCCAGTTATGACAGTTAATAACGATGTTTATGGAAATGTAGATCCTAGCAAAGTTAAAGATATATTAGCTAAATATGAATAAGGAGAAAGGAGGATATAAATGAAAACATTAACTGAATTAAATGAAATTAGAGAAAAAACATTAAGTGAGATTTCTTTACGTACAAACAGAAATTATACTGGTAGAGAAAAACATATTTTAGTTTGTGGTGGTACTGGCTGCACTTCATCACATTCAAAAGAAATCATAGCCAATTTAGAAGCAGGAATTAAAGCAAATGGCTTAGATAATGTTAGAGTTATTAGAACAGGTTGTTTTGGCCTTTGTGCAAGAGGTCCTATAGTTGTAGTTAGACCAGAAGATACTTTCTATGCTATGGTTAAACCAGAGGATGTTGATGAAATTATAGAGAAACATTTGAAAAATGGAGAGATTGTTGAAAGACTTCTTTGTAAAGATGTTGATGGTACTTTAGTTAAAAGTCTTGATGAATTGAACTTCTATAAAAAACAACACAGAATAGTTCTTAAAAATTGTGGATTAATTGATCCAGAAAATATTGATGAATATCTTGCTTTTGATGGATATAAAGCTTTAGAAAAAGTTTTAACATCAATGTCACAAGATGAAGTAATAAAAGAAATTTCTGATTCAGGTCTTAGAGGACGTGGTGGTGCTGGTTTCCCAACAGGTAGAAAGTGGCAATTTGCAAAAGCTTCTGAGAACGAACAAAAATATGTTGCATGTAACGCTGATGAAGGTGATCCTGGAGCTTTCATGGATAGAAGTGTTTTAGAAGGAGATCCTCATACAATCGTTGAGGCAATGGCAATTGCAGCTTATGCGATTGGAGCGAATAAAGGATATGTATATGTTCGTGCAGAATATCCTATAGCTGTGCAAAGATTACAAAAGGCTATTGATCAAGCTAAAGAATATGGTCTTCTTGGCGAAAATATAATGGGAACAGATTTCAAGTTTGATTTAGAAATTAGACTTGGCGCTGGAGCTTTCGTATGTGGAGAAGAAACAGCTCTTATGGAATCTGTTGAAGGTAGAAGAGGAGAGCCAAGACCAAGACCTCCATTCCCTGCGGTAAAAGGTTTATTTGGAAAGCCAACACTTTTAAATAATGTTGAAACATATGCAAACATAACTCAAATTATTTTAAATGGTGCAGCTTGGTTCTCAAGCATAGGAACAGAAAAATCAAAAGGTACTAAGGTATTTGCTTTAGGTGGAAATATAAATAACGTAGGTCTTGTTGAAGTTCCAATGGGAATAACACTTCGTGAAATCGTTTACGATATTGGCGGTGGAGTTCCAAATGGAAAAGAGTTTAAAGCTGCTCAAACTGGTGGACCATCAGGTGGATGTCTTCCAGCAGAACACTTAGATACACCAATTGATTATGAGAGCTTAAGCGCGATTGGCTCAATGATGGGTTCTGGTGGACTTATCGTAATGGATGATTCAACATGTATGGTTAACCTTGCAAGATTTTTCTTGGATTTTACTGTAGATGAGTCTTGTGGAAAATGTCCTCCATGTAGAATTGGTACAAAGAGAATGCTTGAAATTCTTGAGAGATTAGTTAATGGAAATGGCAAAGAAGGTGACATTGAAAAACTTGAGTCATTAGCAATGAATATTAAACGTTCATCACTTTGTGGACTTGGTCAAACAGCGCCAAACCCTGTACTTAGTACAATAAAATATTATAGAGATGAATATGAAGCTCACATTAAAGAGAAGAGATGTCCAGCAGGTGAATGTAAAGCAATGACAAAGGTTGTTATAGATAAGGAAAAATGTAAGGGATGTAGTGCATGCTCTAGAAAATGTCCAGTTAACGCGATTTCCGGAGAAATAAAACAACCATTTGAAATAGATCAAGATAAGTGTATTAAATGTGGCGTTTGTATTGCAACTTGTCCGTTTAAGGCTATTTCTAGAGTATAGGAGGTAAAGATGATGGAAAAAGTTAATATAACAATAGATGGCGTAAAAATGGAAGTACCAAGTACATATACAATCTTAGATGCTGCTAGAGAAGCTGGTATTGATATTCCAACACTTTGTCATCTTAAAGAAATAAATGAAATTGGTGCATGTAGAATGTGTATCGTTGAAGTTGAAGGCGCTCGTGGTTTCGCAACTTCATGTGTTATGCCAGTTAGTGAAGGAATGGTTGTTAGAACTAATACGCCTGCTGTTAGAGATGCAAGAAAAGTTACACTTGAATTATTATTATCTAATCATGATAGAAAGTGTTTAACATGTACAAGAAGTGGTAACTGTGAACTACAAGCGCTTGCTGAAAAATTAAACATTACTGATATAGAATTTGAAGGAGAAATGACAGGCGGTGAACTTGATGAATTGTCACCATCAATAGTTAGAGATCCTAAAAAATGTATTCTTTGTAAGAGATGCGTTGCAATGTGTAAAAAAGTTCAAAAAGTTGGAGCAATTGATACAATAAACAGAGGATTTAAATCTAGAATTTCAACATCTTGTGATAAGTCACTTAATGATGTTCCATGTTCTTTATGTGGACAATGTATAACTGCTTGCCCAACAGGAGCTTTAAGAGAAAAAGATGCTACAAAAGCTGTATGGAGAGCAATTGCAGATCCAGATACATATGTAGTAGTTCAAACTGCACCAGCTGTTAGAGCTGCAATTGGTGAAGAATTCGGAATGCCAATAGGAACACTTTGCACAGGTAAAATGGTAGCAGGTCTTAAAAAATTAGGTTTTGATAAAGTGTTTGATACAAATACAGGTGCCGACCTTACAATTATGGAAGAAGGAACTGAATTAATACACAGAATCCAAAATGGTGGACTTTTACCTATGATTACATCTTGTAGTCCAGGATGGGTTAGATTTGCTGAAAATAGCTATCCTGAGCTTCTAGGACACTTATCAACAGCTAAATCACCACATCAAATGTTTGGTGCAATTTTAAAATCATATTATGCAGAAAAACAAGGAATTGATCCAAAGAAAATGTTTGTTGTTTCTGTAATGCCATGTGTAGCAAAAAAAGCTGAATCTGAAAGAGAAGAAATGAAAGTTAACGGTCTTCGTGATGTTGATGCAGTTTTAACAACAAGAGAAGCTGCAAGAATGATGAAGGAAGCTGGAATTAACTTAGCAATTTTAGATGATGAACAATTTGATGATCCAATGGGAGAAGCTACAGGTGCTGCTGTAATATTTGGAACAACAGGTGGAGTTATGGAAGCTGCTTTAAGAACAGTTTCAGAAGTTCTAACAGGAAAAGAGTTAGAAAAATTAGAATTCGAAGATGTTAGAGGCGAAGTAAACGGAATAAAAGAGGCTACTGTAAAAATTGGAGATTTAGATGTTAAGGTTGCAATAGCAAATGGATTAGCAAGTGCTACAGCAATCATGGATATGATAGAAAAAGGTGAGGCTCCATATCATTTTATAGAAATAATGGCATGTCCAGGTGGATGTGTAACAGGTGGAGGACAACCAATTCATGATGCAAAAACAAGAGCAACAGTAGACATACATGGATTAAGAAAAGCAGCTTTATATGAAGCTGATAAAGGATTAAAACTTAGAAAATCACATGAAAATCCAGTTATAAAACAATTATATGATGAGTATTTAGAAAATCCAGGTAGCCATAAGGCTCATGAATTACTTCATACAACATATCACAAGAGAGAATATTTTAATGATTAAAAATAGAAGCAAAAAGTGAGTAGATTATATCTACTCACTTTTTGCTTCTAAGGGTGGGTTAATCTTATAAAAATTAAAGTTCTTTTTTGTCAGCATAATTTATATTGATTTCTTTTTGATCATTTAACAAGTTTTCAATGTATTCAGCTCTTGCAGGATATTTTTTTGTAAATGATTTAATATTCATTAAGTAAAAAGAAACACTTTCTGCAAAATCTTCACTATAATTTCCAACAGCAACATTTGTTTTAGCGTATTTGCTCGGAAATTTTCTATCAATCTCTACAGCTTTTCTATAGTCGGTGTAAGAATAATCAATTTTTTTCTCTTTAGTTAATTCATGAGCCCATGTGTGTGAAATTTCATGAATAACTACATTTTTTAAAGTACTACTAGAATATGATGAAAGATTATAAAATGATATTTTATTATATTTTGTTATTCCAGCTGCTTTAGAAGAATGTTTTGCAGGAATAAATTTCATTTCTTCAACATTAATTAATAATTCCTCTGGAAGTTCATTTATTATTTTTTCAACTTTGTTTATAGTCTTTGAATCTTTAGAAGTGTAAATAAGAGTTATCCCTTTAACTGTCTTTATGTATGTTTTGTAATTTTTCTTAAGCTCATCAAAATTATAACCTTCCAAAAATCCCTTATCGTCCGAAATAAAATATGTATATGTAATTTCTTCACCATCTTCATTTGAAAGTATGAAGCTTTGTTTTCCTGATAGACCATCTATAGAAATCGAGAATCTGTCATCTTCAACTTCTAATAGATTGCCATTTAGGTAAATTGCATTCTCATTTTCGAAAAGAGAAAAACCAATTTGATTAGTATGATTACTGTCGATAACATAACCATTTTGTATATCAGGCATAACATTATAACTAAATGGAACATTTTCTCCAGCGAAAACAAAATTAGAGAATAATGTAACTAAAATTATAATTGTAATCGTCAATATTTTTTTCATACTTATCAACTCCTTTCGAAAAATTTTAAATAAATTTGAAAAACATATTTAAAATAGGAATGTTTTTTCTTTTGTTTTAACATAATTATAACATTACAAAAATAAAAAGTAAATATCATATAACAAATAACGAATGAATGCAATAGTTTTTGAGAAAAAGTTTTGAATCATTTTTTCTTACGGAAATAAAGCCTTTTGAAGGTAAAGGGGGAGTAGAATTTGATGAAAAAACGCTAAAAAAATTTTTTTAAAAATTTTTTGATGTACTTTTTGATGAGAAAAAAGTAGAAATCTCCAGTTCCTTATTTCCGTAGTATTTACATAATTTGGAAATATCCAATAAAAATCCTTTAAATGATGAATTCCGTAGGAAAAAACGTGAATTTTCTTGCGTTTTAAAAATATAATGATATTATTTAATAGTACTTGTGTTAATAATTAATGTAATTTATGAAAATAGAGGGGTAATTTATGAAAAATTTTATGAAAATAACATTACTTGTTTGTATATATATGTTTATTTTTTCAACCACATCATTAGCTGCATTTGATGATATAGGTTCTCATTGGTGCGAAGAACAAATAGAAGAATTTGAAAAAAATGGTTTTGTTGAAGGTTATGGAGATAATACTTTCAGACCAGATAATGAAATAACAAGAGCTGAATTTTGTAAAATAATAAATTCATACATGGGTTATAATGCTAGTGGTGATTGGGAAATAGCTAATATGAATGTTGCAAAAGAAAAAGGTTATTTGACTGTTGGAGATGCAAAAGATTTAATATCAAGAGAAGAAGCTTTTGTGGTTTTAACTAGATTAATGACTATTGATAGCATAGAGTGTGAGCTTGAATATATTGATGTAAATGATATAAGTGTATGGGCATTGCCAGCGATTAAGTCTTTGACTTTTACAGAATATATTGAAGGTTATGAAAATAATGAAATTAGACCAAAAAGTAATATGACAAGAGCAGAACTTGTAAAGATACTATATAATTACATAGGTGTAGGTGGTTTGGATGAAGAAATAGAAACATTAGAGTTTACTATTGGATACATGAATCACAATAAATATGGACTAGAATTTATAGAGATAGAAGATAGTCTCGAAATAGAACTCGACGAAACAATTATGCTTGCGTCAGTTTGCACTGAAGAAGATGGTAATGTTGAATTTGAAATAATTTCAGGAGATGAATTTATAAATTTTGACAAAGAAAACTTATTAGTGGAAACACTTTTACCTGGAGAGGTGAAAATAAAAGGTATAACTAAAGATTCAAATAAGGAAAAAGTGATAACATTGGTTATTAAGTAATAATAAATGAAAAGCATCGTAAATAATTTACGGTGTTTTTTGTTTTTTTATTTGTTTCATTATTTTAAAAAATGTATTAGAAACTAAAATTTGGAAATAATACTTTTAATAAAATATGGAGGTGTTATCATGAGTTTGAAAAAATTTTTAAAAAATCATATAAGTGAAATCTTGATTGGAACAGGTGCCTTAATGGCAGGCGTATTATCATTTTTTATAACACTAAGTGTTTACTCTCAGAATGTAGAACCTCAAAATAATGAAATCAATTTAACAAATGAAATAGCTAAAACAACAGGAAGTGTAAAAGTATATATTGATGATGAACCAGTAACAAATTATGATACCGGAGATGATACTGTACATGATGTAATAGAAGAAAAGGAATACAAAAGTCTTGAAGAAAGACAAATAAACAAAAACGTAAATGTTGATGAAAGATTAAATTGGATAGATAATGACGAAGAAGATATTTTAATAGAAACAGAAAGTGATGAAATAGAGTTTGAACGAGTAAGTGAAACAGAAAATATAAAAGAAATAAAAAAAGTTTTCAATTTTAAATATCCTGTGAGTGGAGATATTATATTAGATTATGCGAAGGATAAATTAGTTTATTCTGAGACTTTACAAGAATGGATTACACATGAAGGTGTTGATATTAAAGCAGAAGTAGCTACTCCTGTAAAAGCTTCTGAGGATGGAGTTGTAGAAAGTATAAAAATGGATCCAAGATACGGAAATACAATAATAATTTCACATGAAAATGGATATAAAACTGTATATTCTAACTTATCTACATTAGATATGGTATATGTAGGCAAAAATATTAAAATGGGCGATATAATTTCTGGAGTCGGTGAAGGCTTTGGGTTTGAATCAAAAGAAGGATCACATGTACATTTTGAAGTTTTAGATAATAGAGGTGAAACGATAAATTTTGTAAAAACTTTCCAACAAGAAGATTGACATAAAATAGAATGCAAAAATGTTGAAAAATAAACATTTTTATGATAACATCCTTTAGAAGGAAAATCGGATTTTATAAGATTGGGAGGCGATTAGATGAATAATCGTGTGAAGGATGACTTCCAAACAAGATTTCAAGTTGATTCTAGAAGTCTTGTTAGTCGGCTTAAGCGGGGGAATCTCGGAAAGCATATAGAGAACGTCTTGCAGACAGAAGAAGTTCAAAGATACTTTGATGAGAAGTTGGTACAACACTGTGCAATGCTTGCCATGAGTGTAAGTGCTAAGAACAGGGCTTTTTTTCTGGAAATCGTTGACCCGGAGAGGCTATGGAAAAACCTTTCTATCAATCTTGCTAACAATGCATTGCACAATTGTCTCAATCTTTGGCTATATGAAGAAGATACGTCTTTTGATGAGCTCATCATTCAATTTGTTACACCGGAAAATATTAGACATATAATTGATGCGCTTCAAGTTTCTTTTACTAACTATGCAGAGCAGCTTGATTCGATGCAAGCTGTGCGTGTAACTAATCCTACTGATAAGCGATTTCTCAACTAATAATCGATAAAAAAGCGAGTCATATTTTACATATGGCTCGCTTCGTAATTTTGTAATTAAACAAGAGTTTTACTAATTAAAGAAGTTAATTCAGTAAAAGTAACTTCACCATTATAATAGCCTCTTAAAAGTCTCATGTCAGAATCTCCGACAAATAACATCGTGCATAGCTAAATCTTTTCTTATGTTTTCTACATCAAATCTAAATTTTTCTTCTCTAGACATGTGAATAGCCTCCTTTTCATGTATATTAAAGGACTGCAAACATATATTGTGACTTGCTTTTTCGATCTTTTAACCAATTCAATTATATTAAAAAAAACAGATTTTGTCAACTTCAACATAAGATTGTCAAATACAGCTAAAGATGCTATCATATAGTCAGTGATGTTTGCAATAAACTGAAAAGGAGTTAGAAATATGAATAAAGATATTCCTGAATTTTTAACCGAAAAATTAAAAATTCAATATGGGAGAGACATTACAGAAAGAATTATGAATGGGTATGAATATAATAGAAAAACAACTTTGAGAGTGAATTCTATAAAATCAACTATTGATGAAGTTTGTGATGCATTAAAAACATCAAATATTGAATATTCAAAAGTAAATTGGTATGAGAATGCATTAATAATAGAAAATAATGTAGAAATCCCGATAAGCGATATGGATATATATAAAGAAGGGAAAATATATTTACAAAGCCTTTCTTCAATGATTCCTGCTATAATTTTAAATCCACAAGAAAATGAGAATATATTAGATATGGCAGCTGCACCTGGAGGAAAAACAACACAAATGTATAATATTTCTAATGGCAAAGCTCACATAACTGCTTGTGAAAAAAATAAAATACGTGCAGAACGTCTTAAGTATAATATTGAAAAACAATGTGCTACACGTGTTGGAATTTTAATGCAAGATGCAAGAAATTTAGATGATTTTTTCTCTTTTGATAAAATACTACTAGATGCTCCTTGTAGTGGCAGTGGAACTTTATATACAGGAAATAATAAAGTAATGAAAGGATTTTCAAAAGAATTAATTAATAGATCTGTAAAAGTTCAAAAAGAATTGATTGACAAGGCTCTCAAGCTTATAAAAACCGGAAGTGAAATGATATATTCAACTTGTTCAATCTTAGAGGAAGAAAATGAGGGATATCTAAAGGAATTGGTAAGAAAAGGTATAATTGAAATTTTACCGATTAATTTATCAAAATTTGATGGTGTTCCAACTTTACCCGTACAACTTGAAGGAACCCTATGCATATGTCCAAATGATTTATATGAAGGATTCTTCGTGGCGAAATTAAAGAAAATAAAGTAGAAAAACTGGAATTTATCCGGTTTTTTTTACTTTTCATATATCAGACCTATAACCTCATCAGATTGTATATTATGTAAATTTGTGATATAATATTAGAGAATCCAATTTTAAGGAGGTTATAGGTGGATGAAGAATGTAATTCGGATTCGAACTTTGGTAGCACTTGCTGTAGTAGGTGTTATCATGTCAGTGACTCGCGTGGATAATGCAGTCGTGCTTGCGGACAATGACCCATTTTTGGGAATTGCGTTAGAATGTCACGATTACATTCGAGAGAATGGTTTCTACTACTCTAAGGGAGTAGAGTTACCGCTTGACCGTGAAGGCAACAAGAGAGTTGACTGTTCAAGTTATGTGAGTTGGTGTATTTATGAATATACAGGTGGCGATTTCAATCTATCCAGAGATTCTGCTTGGTTTATGGATGTTGCTAAAGCGTTAGCTAATGATCAAACACCTGATATGCCAGAGATAACCTCTGAATGGGATGTAATTACCAATCATGAACTTGAACCGGGAGACATAATGTGCTACAACGGACATGTGCATATCTATGCTGGAATTGATGGAGATGGACAACGATATGTATATAGTGCTGGAGGGAATGAAGCGATTCAGGATGATGTTACTATTATTTCTGAAGGTTATTTCCAAAAAAGTAAGTATGCACTTCGTATTCCATGATGCAAGCCGGTTTTACCGGCTTTTTTATATTTAGTTTAATTATAAAATTGATAAATAGATGGTAATTTTAAGTTATATAGTATATTATTTTATTTAAGGGTTGATATATATGATAAATTTTTTAAATACTTATTAAAGAGAAAGAATGTAAAAACAGATGAAATAAAATGTAAAATGATAGATAAGAATGAATTTGAAAAATTAAAAATACTTTTTCCAGATAATGATTTAACGTGGGAAAAATATAAAAAAATGCGTATGATGCAATATTTTAGAAAAGAAATTGATATTTTTGTTTTAGAATATAAGCAACAGATAATTGGAGAAGTATCTATAAACTATGCAAATCAAAATTTAAAAACAGAGACAATACCTCGAAAAAGAGTATATTTTGAGGCGTTTAGAGTAAATAAAAAGTACCAAGGTTATGGATTGGGTCAGAAACTGTTAGAATCAGCGTTAGAATATGTAAAAAGAATGGGATATATGGAAGCAACAGTTGGTGTTGAAGAAAATAATAAAATAGCTAAACATATTTACAATAAGTATGGTTTTACTGAAGCAATAGATAGAGGTCAAGGTACAGAGCTTGATTCTTGTGAGTACACATTATATTTAAAAAAATTTAATTAAAAGGAGGATATCATGAAGACAATCGTTTTAGACCATCCATTATTATTGCACAAATTATCGATTTTGAGAGACAAAAATACCGGAACAAAAGAATTTAGAGAGTTAGCGGGAGAAATTGCTACAATAATGTGTTATGAGGCTACAAGAGACGCAACTTTAAAAGAAGTTGAGGTTGAAACTCCAATGACTACGACTATCGAAAAAAGACTTGATGAAAACCAATATGCATTTGTGCCGATTCTAAGAGCTGGACTTAGTATGGTAGATGGCGTTTTGAATATGATACCTAATGCTAAAATAGGTCATATAGGAATGTACAGAAATGAAGAAACGTTAGAGCCAATACCATATTATTTTAAAGTACCAACTGATATTGAAAAAAGAGAAGTTATATTGCTAGATCCAATGCTTGCAACGGGTGGCTCTGCTGTAGATGCAATAGGTCAAATAAAAAAGAGCGGTGTTAAAAAAATAAAATTCTTAGCTATAATTGCTGCTCCAGAAGGAATTGAAAGAGTAGAAAAAGAACATCCAGACGTACAAGTTTATTGTGCATCAATAGACAATCGATTAAATGAGAATGGATATATTGTTCCTGGACTTGGAGATGCTGGAGATAGAATTTTTGGAATAAAATAAAATGTAATAAAAAAAGTTTTGTTTTTAAAAACAAAACTTTTTTATTTTTAAGACTCTGTATTCTTTTCAAATAAAGTATAATATCTACCTTTCATAGCAACCAATTCTTTAAGTGTTCCAGACTCAATTACTTGTTTATTATCCATAACTATAATTTGATCGGCATCCTTTAAAACGTTCTTATCATGCGAAATCATGACAACAGTATGACCAGAATTTCTTATTGTAGAAAGTAATTTTAAAACTCTATCTTGTTGTTCATCATCAAGACCTATTAAAGCCTCATCAAAAAGCATTATCTTAGAATCTTTTAATATAGTTCTTGCAATTGCAATTAATTGTTTAAGTGATGAAGAAATTCCGTCATTTTCATTGATTATAGTATCATATCCTTGCTTTAATCTAATAATTTCATCATGTATTCCAAGAGCTGTACAAATTTCAACAATTCGAGATTCATTATTTTCAACTAGAAAAAGATTATCTTTAATTGACATTGAAAACAATAATGGGTTTTTTCTAAGTAAAGAAATATTTGAAAAATATTCGCTATCAGGAATATCTGCAATATTTACATCATCAATAAAAATATCACCATAATGTTGTCTGTTTAGTTTTAAAAGTAAATCAAAAATACCGGTTTTACCAGTGTTTGCCTTACCAGTTATAGCTGTAAGGGAATTAGGCATAATCTCTAAAGAAACATTTTTTAATGTTGGATCATTTTTATATCCATATAAAATATCTTGAAATACAATTTTACCTTCATTCATGTATTCAGTTGTAGATTTAATTTCTTTTTTAGGTGTTACATATTCAACTAAATGATTAAATCTTTCAAGAGAAACTTTTAAATTCGTATATTCAACACTTATTGTAAGTATGGTTGAAAAATTATCAATGATTTTTTGATAATAGTTATAAATTATTAAAAGTGCACCAATTTCAAGATGACCTTTCGTTATTAAGAAAATTCCATAACCAACAGATAACATTCTAAAAAATTCAAAAATTAACAAAAACAATTGATTATTGCAATAATATTTAACATTATATTTTGAATTTGCATCTAAAAATTTTTTTGTTTGTGTTTTTGTATTTGGAGCAATCTTATCAAAAATGTTAAAACATTTTATATCTTTTATATTTTTAAAATATTCGTGAATAGAAACTGTAAGTTTATCAAGTTCTACTTTTTTATCACTATTATATCTTTCCACCTTTTTACTAGCAGAAGGAATAATTAAAACAACAATAATTGAAACTACGACAGCTGTTATAAATAAAACAATATCAAGTGAAAAAAAGTATGCATAAATTACTAGAAACTCTAATAATTGGACAATCCTTAATACACCATTTGCAAAGAATGCAGAAATGATATCAACGTCAGTAGTAAGCATATTTGTATATTGACCAAGATTAAAACGAGAAAGACTGAAGATAGAATTATCATTCGTTTTATCGATTCCTCTTGAATTATAATATTGGTAAAGTTTATTGTATAAAATATAAAACGTTTTTTGACTCAAACATTCTGATAATCTATAAAAAATAACAATAGCAATAGAAATTCCTACATATAGAAGTGCTTTATTGTAATTTGCTTCGGTAGCGTAATTAACCACTTCACTAAAGAGAATAGGGATAATCAAAAGAATTCCACGAAGAATAATAGAAACTATTAACTTAATATTAAATTCCTTTTTTGCAACTTTATAAACTTTTTTTAATTCTTGAAAAATATTACTGTTCATATTACATCTCCTTTGTATAATTATAAGCAATTAGATTATACAATATAAAAATAATTGTTACTATACTTTTTGCTTCAAAAAAACTTTTTAAATAGCGAAAAATAGCGAAATGTGTCGAATTATTGGAGTGACAAAAATAATAAAAATAATTTTAAAAATAATTCTTGAAATAAACTGAAAAATCGAGTAGCATGAACAATGTTTTACCCCTTTAAAAGAAAGGAAAGAGATTCATGCAAAATATATTTGTAGTTATATTGTTTTGTTCTTCGATATTCTTTTTTGTAGAAACTATAATTAATAAAAATGAAGTAATCAAAGAAAAGAATAAAAACAATTCATTATCTGAACAAATCGAGATATCTAATAAAGATAATGCGGAAAAAAATAAGATAGTTTCTCATATTGTTCATGAACTAAGAACACCAGTTATAGGAATAGCAGGAATTCTTGAAATGATACAACAAGATTTAGATAATAAGGAAAACGTAAAAACTTGTCTAGAAAAAATGAATCGTTCAGCTCAATATTTAAATTCGTTAATAGACGATGTTTTAGATATGTGTAAGATAAAAAGCGGAAATGCAATAATAAGAAATAAACCTATAGAAATAAATCAGCTTGTTGATAATTGTATTTCAATGATAACTGAACGTTTTCAGGATAAGAAAATTGAATACATAAAGAGTATAGAAAATGTTAAACATTATAATTTGGTTGGTGATGAATTACATCTTTGTCAAATATTTATAAATATATTAAGTAATGCTGTGAAATTTACATCAGACGGTGGACGTGTTATTTTCATAATGAGAGAGTTAGTCGAAGAAAATGTTGAAACCGACGATAAAACTTATTTTCAATTTCAGATAACAGATACTGGTGTTGGAATGAATAAAGAATTTCTGAACAAAATATGGGATGAATTTGCACAAGATAACAATGTAACATCGTCTAAATATAAAGGAAGCGGATTGGGGATGGCAATAACAAAACAATTTGTTGATTTAATGGGTGGAACGATAAATGTTGAGAGTGAAATTGGGAAAGGGACTACATTTACTATTAATATTCCTTTTAATACTTTTGAACCGTTTGAGGAATCAGATAAAATTACAGAACAAGAAACAAGTGAAAATAACATAGTCGACCAACTAAAGATAATGCTTGTAGATGATGACGAATTAAATATTGAAATTGAAAAGTATATGTTAGAAAAAGAGAATATAATTGTTGTGACTGCTCAAAATGGAGAAGAAGCAATAAAAATATTTGAAAAATCTAAAGAAGCAGAATATGATGCAATACTTATGGATATTAATATGCCAATTATGAATGGGTTTGATGCAACAAGAAAAATACGTACATTAAGTCATAAAGAATCAAAAGAAATACCAATTATAGCTATGACGGCAAACTCTTATGGTGAAGAATTACAAAAAATAAAAGACTCAGGTATGAATGCATATCTAACAAAACCGCTAGATATAAAACGTGTATTAAAAACATTAGAATATTATAAATATGGAGTAAATAAAAATAAAAGTAGACAAAATACCAAGGAAGAATATATTATAATTAGAGAAAATGTAATGACAAAATCAATAATGTAAAGAATTATATTAAAGGAGAATACTATGAATGTTTTAGTAATTGGAGATGTTGTAGGTAAAATTGGCGTGGATGCGGTGAAGAAAAATTTACCAGACCTAAAGAAAAAATATAACATAGATTTTACAATAGTAAATGGCGAGAATTCAGCAGATGGAATGGGAATAACAAAAAATATATTAACTGATTTATATAAATCAGGTGCAAATGTAATCACAATGGGGAATCATACTTGGGGGAAAAAAGAAATCTTTTCGTTTATAGATGAAGAGGAAAGACTTATAAGACCTTCAAATTATGCGGAAGGCTTACCTGGTAAAGGAAAAGTTTTGTTAGACTGTAAGAACAAAAAAATAGGTGTTATTGATCTAATTGGTAGAGTAAATGTTGGAGGAAACTTTGATTCACCATTTGAAAGAGCTGACAAAGATATAATTGAATTGAAGGCTCAAGGTGCAGACATAATAATTGTAGAAATGCATGCAGAAGCTACAGCTGAAAAGATAGCGCTTGGATACTATTTAAAAGATAAAGCAACAATTGTATACGGAACACATACTCATGTTCAAACGGCAGATGAAAAAATTTACGAAACAGGTATGGGATATATAACAGATATTGGAATGACGGGTCCTAAAGATTCGATAATAGGTATGGATCCAACAGCAGCATTAAAAAGATTTCTAACGCAAATGCCAGAACGATATGTTTGCGCACAGGGGAATGCAATATTAAATGGAGTGGTATTTGAAATTGACGAACAAAGTAGACGTGTGTCGAATATTACAAGGATATGTCTGTAAGTGCTGAAATATAAGGTTTTTGAACGAACGATTATAATAAAAAATAGACCATTTTACTGGATTTTTTTGGAATTTTTAATATAATTTATATTGTACTAAACAACAATTTAAATAATAAAAAAATCAAGGAGGAATCAAATGGATATTTTAAAAATTTCAACAAAATCAAACCCTAATTCTGTTGCAGGGGCAATTGCAGGACTTATCAAAGAAAAAGGTAAAGCAGAAATGCAGGCGATAGGTGCGGGTGCATTAAATCAAGCTGTAAAGGCAATAGCAATAGCGAGAGGTTTTGTTGCACCAGCAGGAGTAGACTTGGTATGTGTACCAGCGTTCACAGAAGTTAGAATTGATGAGGAAGAAAGAACAGGTATCAAACTATGTATTGAACCTAGATAAAATAAATACATAAAGAGAAAAACTATCTTTAGGAAAGAGGATAGTTTTTCTTTTTTTATTGCTTGCTATCATATAACTAATATTATAAAATGAGCATGTGTTATGAGGAGAAGATATATGAAAAGAATTTTGATATTTTTTATTCTAGTAGGAATAACTGTTGGAGTTTTAATAGGCGTATCAAATCATAATGATAATAATGAGGAAAAGGTAGAAAAAGATAATGAAATAGAATCAAACGATTACATAGATGAACTAACATTATCGGTATCAGAAATAGATACGTTAAATCCATTAAGAACAAAAAAATTACATATAAGCTATATATTACAGCTAATATATGAACCATTATTTATGTATGACGATGAAAATCAGTTAACTCCAGTGCTTGCAGATGAGTGGATGAGGCGAGATGACTTAACATGGATAATAAGAATAAAAGATAATATAGAATGGCATGATGGTGAAAAACTTACAGCACAGGATATTGAGTACACAATTAATACGTTGATAAACAAGGAAATTGAATCTATATATAGTGCCAACGTTCAAAAAGTATCAAGCGTTGAAGTTGTGAACGAAAAAGATTTAATAATAAATTTAAGTGAGCCAGAACCATATTTGATTTCTAAACTCACATTTCCAATAGTTTCAAAAAAATATTTTGAAGGTTCAGGAATGTTGGATGAAAATAAATCAAATAAAATGTTAGGTACAGGTCCATATAAATATGTTACGGAATATGATTCTTCAATTATATTAACATCAAATGAAAAATGGTGGAAGAATGAAAACATAAAATTAAAAACAATTAATCTAAACAAATATTCAACATATAGCGAAGAAATAAAAGCTTTTAAATCAGCAGAAATAGATATGATTTTAACAAACATGTACGATTGGAAAGAAAAATTCGGTTTCATAGGAATAAATTCGTATAAATTTGAAAATACGGAATATGAAGTTTTAATTCCAAATACGGAAAATAAAATATTAGCTGATAATTCGGTAAGAAAAGCAATTTTATATGGAATAAATAGAGCAAATATAGTTAGTACTATTTATGATGAAAATGCGGTAATATCAGATTTACCAATAATGTCGTATTCAAAAAATACTGAATTGAATTCAGAATACAATATAGAAACGGCAAAACAAATTTTAATAAATGGTGGCTGGAAACAAGAAAGTAAACAATGGAAAAAAGATGGTAAAACACTCAAATTCACATTATTAGTTTCAAAAGATGATAAAGAAAAAATTTCAGTCGCAGAGAAAATAAAACAAGATTTAGAAGAAATTGATATAAAAGTTACTGTAAAAGAGGTTAGTAATAAAGAGTTTATTTCATCAATTGAGAATAATAAATTCGAAGTCGCAATTGCATCGTTAGATATAAAGAGTGAATATCAGATTCAGGACTTAGTAAATACAGGAAGTGAGCATAATTATGCAAACTATATCAATATAGAAATGGATAATTTAATAGAAGAATTAAGAAAATTAGAAGGCACTGATTATGATGAAAAATTTCACGAATTTAAGAATATGTATAAAAATGAGTTGCCATATATCGGATTGTATTTTAAAACTAATACAATACTAACAAACAAAAGTGTAAAGGGAGAATATAAAAGTACGGCATATGAACCATATAAAAATATAAATAATTTTTGTAAATAAAATTTTAATTATCCTCTTGACAAAAGAGAACAACTGTTCTACAATGCAATTGTGGATAGAGAAAAGAATAAGGAGGTATTATTGTGGCTGATAAAAAAAATACACAAATAGATAATAGAAATAATGAAGAAAATGAAGAAAAGAAGAAAGCGTTAGAAGTTGCTTTAGCTCAAATAGAAAAACAATTTGGAAAAGGTTCAGTAATGAAACTTGGTGAAACTGCTACTATGGCGGTAGAAGCAATTCCAACAGGTGCATTGAGCCTTGATATAGCATTAGGAATAGGTGGTGTTCCTAGAGGAAGAATAATAGAAGTATATGGTCCGGAATCATCAGGAAAAACTACTGTTGCATTACACATGATTGCAGAAGCTCAAAAAATGGGTGGTGAAGCTGCTTTTATAGATGCGGAGCATGCATTAGATCCTGTTTATGCAAAAAAACTTGGAGTTGATATAGATAATCTAATTGTTGCTCAACCAGATACGGGAGAGCAAGCTTTAGAAATAGCTGAAGCTTTAGTTAGAAGTGGAGCTATTGATATAATTGTAGTAGACTCAGTTGCTGCTTTAGTACCAAAGGCAGAAATTGATGGTGATATGGGAGATACACATGTTGCTTTACAAGCAAGACTAATGTCGCAAGCATTAAGAAAACTAGCAGGTGTTTTAAATAAATCAAAAACAGTTGCTGTCTTTATTAACCAATTAAGAGAAAAAGTTGGTATTATGTTTGGAAACCCAGAAGTTACACCAGGAGGTAGAGCATTAAAATTCTATGCTTCAGTAAGAATGGAAGTTAGAAGAACAGAAACGTTAAAAACTAATAACGAAATGATAGGTAATAGAACTAGGGTAAAAGTTGTAAAGAATAAAGTTGCACCACCATTCAAAGAAGCAGAATTTGATATTATGTACGGAGAAGGTATATCAAAAGAAAGCAATATATTGGATGTTGCGGTTAACTTAGATATAGTAGAAAAAGCAGGAGCATGGTTTAGTTATGATGGAAATAGAATAGGTCAAGGCCGTGAAAATGCAAAACAATACTTAAAAGAAAATCCGGAAATTTGTAATGAAATTGAATCGAAAATAAGAGCGAGATTTTCAGAAACTCCAATAAGTGGAGAAGTAAGCGAAGATGAGGAATATGATGAAGAAGATTAATATAATACTTTAGCAGCAGTTATATTTTGTAAAACTTATGATAAACTAAACTATAAATTAAGCCTGAGAAATGACTAATAAGTTTCTTGGGCTTTTATATTATCTTAAAATAAATTTTGATATAATCTTTTAAAAGATATTTCTAGAGAAAAAGGTGAAAACATGATAATAGATGATAAGTTAATGAAATATGTAATATTCAAAAAAAGAACAGAAAAAGAAGTTAGACAAAAATGTGAAAAGTTTGATTATACTTCGGAATATATTGATGAAATAATTGAATATTTAGCACAAAACGAATATATAAACGATAAAAAATATGTAGAAAAATATATTCAAAATGTAATGAGGTTAAAAAATGCGTCTATATTTGAAATGAAAATGGATTTATTAAGACGAGGTGTTTTAGAGGAATATATAGATGAATATATAAATAATAATAGTGATGAATTAGAGGAATTTGAAAAACAATCTGCAATAAAACTTATGAATAAAAAAATAAATGGAACAGAAATAGAAAAAGTAAAACGTTATTTAATTTCGAAAGGTTACTCATATGTGAACGTATCTAATGCAATTGACAATTTAAAAGAATTGCATGATAATAATTAATGAAAAAAGTTACTATATAAATAAGTATGAATTATGGGAGGGATATGCATGGAAGATATTTGGCAAAAAGCTTCAGAAGCTGCAGCATACATTTCAGAAAGAATAGCTGTAAATCCTGAAATAGCAGTAATATTAGGTTCAGGACTAGGAGAATTAGCTTATGAAGTTAACGAAAGAGTGGAAATACCTTATTCTGAAATACCACACTTTCCAGTATCAACAGTAGCAGGTCATAGTGGAAGATTGGTAATTGGTAAAATATACAATAAGAATGTTTTAATGATGCAAGGCAGATTTCATTACTATGAAGGATATGAATTGTCAGAAGTAACATTTCCAATTAGAGTATTTGCACTTTTAGGAATATCATCGTTAATCGTATCAAATGCAGCTGGCGGTATAAACAAAAAACTTAATCCAACAGATATAATGCTTATAACAGACCATATTAATATATCAAACATCTCACCACTAAGAGGGCCAAACAACGAATTGTTTGGAGAGAGATTTCCTAATATGACAGAAGCATATTCATTAAGACTTAGAGAGCTAGCTAAAGACGCTGCATTATATAAAGATGATCCAGATGCAAAAATAGATTTTAAGGATAAAATAATAGAATTTGCAAAAGATGTTGCTGATAGTGAATATGATGCAAAGATAGAACTAAAAGAAGGGGTATATGCATTTATGAGAGGGCCTCAATATGAAACTCCTGCAGAAATTAGAATGTTGGATATTTTAGGTGCGGATGCTGTAGGTATGTCTACTGTTCCAGAAGTAATTCTTGCGAATCAATTAGGAATCGAAGTGCTAGGTTTGTCGTGTATTACTAATGCAACAGGAAGTGGAACTAAACCAACACATGAAGAAGTTATAGAAAATGCGGATAAAATTGCAGATAAGTTTAAACAATTAGTAATGAGAATAATTAGAAGAATGTAGAAAAAATGGGGGCGAAGGATTTGTCGACAGCAATGTATCAAGTTAAAATGGAAAACTTTGAAGGTCCACTTGATTTATTGTGTCATCTTGTAGAGAAAAATAAAATGAGTATTTATGATATCAAGATAAATGATATAACAAATCAATATTTAGATTATTTACAAATGATGCAGGAAATGAATTTAGAAGTTACTAGTGAATTTATAATAATGGCTTCAAGATTAATTTATACTAAATCAAAAATGCTATTGCCGGTTGATGATGAAGAGGATGAAGAAGAAATTGATTTAGTACAAATGTTGTTAGAATATAAAAAATATAAAGAATCTACATTGATGATTAAAGACCGCCTTGATATATATGGAAAGAAATTCTATAAGCAAGCAGATAAAATAGAATTTCCACAAGCAAAGGTAGATAAAACATATCCTACGTTATTAATCCCTGATATGTATAAAGAAATAATAAGTAGAGAAATTGAAAAGAAAAATAAAAACGCAGATAATGTGAACAGATTAGCTGTAAATGAAAAAGTAACTATTAGAAGTAAAATAAAAGAAATATTAAAACAACTATGGGATAAACCTTCATTTATATTTAACAAAATATTTAATTCAAAAAAACAAACAAGAACAGAAATTGTAACAGCATTTTTAAGTTTGCTTGAGCTATCACGTATGAGTCGTGTTACGATAAAGCAAAATACTTTATTTGGAGATATTGAAGTTACAAAGATAAAAAGAGAAAAAAATAAAAGATAAAAATAGTAAATAAAAACATGAAAAGCCTTGGGTATCAAGGCTTTTTTTATTGGTAAAAAAAACTAAAAAAATAATTAAAAAAATGTTGACATTTGTCGAGGGGGGTGTTAATATACTACTTGTCGCACGGAACACGGCACACAAAAAACAAAGAAAACTAACATGAAAACGTTGTTTCCAAGTAATTCATTTTTGGTAAAGATACACAAAAAAATAATTACAAAAAAGTGTTGACAACATTGTAGCTCGATGCTATAATGAACAAGGTTCTTCAAGAGAGCACAAACACAGTAATGATGCTTGATTGGAGGATTGAAAGTACATTGAAAAGTAAACAATGAGAAATAAGAGAAACCAAGCGAGTTTCTATCAAATAACCAGATAGAAACAGTACTATACAGTACAATAAATAACCTGAGTTCGAAAGAACTAAAAAAACGAATCAAAGTTCTCTGAAAGACGAGAACAAAAATAAAGTTGACGAAGTCAACAACCAAATCAAATTTGAGAGTTTGATCCTGGCTCAGGAGAAACGCTGGCGGCGCACATAAGACATGCAAGTCGAACGGAGTT
>CASDSU010000011.1 GCA_949283575.1 uncultured Eubacteriales bacterium | reverse complement strand
TTCCTTGTCTATATAGACGAAAAGAACAGCAAAAAGTTCCGAACTATGGCTATATTATAGCATACTTCGGTCTATTTGTCTCATTCCAAAAACGAAATTTAAACTTTTTTTAGCCTAAAAGCCCTTTCAAGTCAAAGGATACCGCTTGCCAAGTTCAAATACAAGCCAATTTCCTTTGATATGAAGAGGTTAGCAATCTGAAAATATTGTGAATTTGTAAATTTTCGGCTCTGGAATGAGACAAATGGGGTTGGTACGCTACAATATATGAGAAGATGAAAATTTTCGTCTGAAAAGGTGTAAGATTTTCAGACGGTTTCCGTGTATATAGGTGAAAGGAGGTCTGTCTATGGAAGATAGAGAAATAGTAAATCTGTATTGGGAAAGAAACTCCAATGCAATCAAAGAGACAGCCTCTAAATATGGTGGGTACTGCAAGGCGATTGCAAAGAACATACTTGGCAACAATGAGGACGCAGAAGAATGTGTCAACGATACATACTTGAACACTTGGAATTCCATTCCTCCTAATCGCCCTAATGTTCTTTCTACCTATTTAGGGAAGATAACAAGAAATCTGTCCTTTGATAGATTTAGACACAGACACGCCGATAAGCGTGGCGGTGGAGAAATCGAACTTGTCCTTGACGAATTGGGTGAGTGTGTATCTGGTGCCGACACCGTAGAACAAGAGGTTGAGAAGAAAGAACTTGTTCGGGCAATCAACAGTTTTCTTGATACCCTCTCACAAGAGAAGTGCAACATCTTCTTGTGCCGTTATTGGTATGCAATCCCTGTATCAGAAATTGCAACACGATTTGGAATGAGCGAGGGGAATGTATCTGTTACCCTTACTCGTATTCGTATCAAACTGAAAAATTATCTTATAGAAAGGGGTTATGACCTATGAAGAAAGAAGAACTTTTCAATATCATTGGTGAGGTGGATGAGCAGAAAGTTGCCTCTGCTGGTATGGCTATGAGCAAGAAGAAGTCTCGCCCCGCTTGGGTTAAATGGGGTGCAATGGCTGCTTGTCTGTGCCTTGTGGTTGGTCTGGCTATCCCTATGCTGAACAATGATTATTCCGACCAAAACCCTCACAGCGGTTTGCAGAGTGTGAAAAATCCAGTCTATAATGTAGTTGAATATACTGTTCCTGCAAGTTATGAACCTGCTGACCTCTATATCTCTACCACTACTGACCTTGCAGAGTATGACGCACACATGGCAAAATATAACGGTGACAAGTTCATAGGGAAAGGTATCCGTGTATTCACCTTTGTTGAGGGAGCAACCACAGAAGACTTCAATGTGTGGTACTTTGACTATGAGGGTACAAATATCTCTCGTATCTATTATGTAACAAAGTCTGGCGACAAGTTGCTGACCGCATGGAGTGAGGCTGGAGAACTTGGTAAGGCAATCGAGGCTCTTGCGGCTGAAACTTCCGCAGACACTCCTATGTATTTGGTGCAGGATAATGAAATCATCTATGCTGTAATCGGCAAGACAGCCTATTATCTCCCTGATACAGTTATGAAACCAGAGGTGTCTCAAATGCCTGAAATCAATACAGAGGGATTGGATATCAGCACGATAATTCTGTTGAGTGGTGAATGTATAGAACTGCAAGACAATGAGGCAGAAACAGTTAAATACCTTGATAAGACTTTGAACAAATCTGACTTATCCGCAGAAACTCTTGAATGGCTTGAGTGGTTTAATGGCTTGAGTGAAACGGGGCAATTATCAGTCAGTTTTGTTCCTCAAGAAATTTTGGAACTTTGTGGGTATGTAAGCACAGAGAATTCCGAAGTCAGTGGTCCCACAGATTAAAAACAGTCAGACAAACTTGAATTTGACAAAGGAGTGTGATTATATGAAAAAGTTGATAGCTCTTGTTTTAGCCTTTGTCTGTGTTCTTGCTTTGGCAGGTTGCGGGAAAAGCGAAACTTACACAATAAGCATTACCGTACCTGCTGGAAGCACAGAGGCATTCGTTTATTCAGACGAAGAAATATCAGCAATAGGCAAAAAGATTACTATTTCTTCTGGTGAGGGATTAGGAGATACAGAGGTTCTGCTGTCACCTGTTAATGAAAATGTTGAAACTGGATATGTAGCAACATACTTAACACCTGGAATGCCTGTTGAGTTTGATGCCGTAAAAGGCGATTGGTTCAAAATCGGTATATCTATGCAGAATGATACTGATACGGACAAAACCGTTTATGTTGAAGTTGAAGGCGTGGAAGTAAGAATTGAGTAAATTCCAATTTGGTGAACTGAATAGTATGTTTCCCATAGGAGCAAGGTGTATCTCAACCTTGCTCCTTTTTATTGGGCATTCATAAAAAATGAATAAAAAAGTCAGTTATGCAGACCAATACTTATCTCGGACAGAGAGTAATATTAAAAGAAGATCTTAAAATAATATTATTTTAAGGTCTTTTTTATTTGTTTTTGAAGTAAAAACTTTGCATAATGATAAAAAACGCAGATTTTGATAAACCATTGTCTCCGTAAGATTTATATCGCTTTCAAAATATTTTTGTAAAAAAATATAAATAAAAAATTTTTTTCTTCCAAATTATGTATTTCCGTAGAGTTGATGAAAAAACAGATAGCACCCTAATTGTTGCAATGCTTTAAAATACAGGAATACGCAGTATAATTATATGTAGATAATACTGGTATAAATAGATAATTAAGGAGGAGATTGATATGAATAATTTCAAGAAGTGTAACTTTATATTTTTAATCATATTGTTTACATTTGTTTTTGGAACATCTGTTTTGGCGTATAATGATTTATCACAAAATCATTGGGCATACACAGCTGTTGAAGCAATGAGGTTAAAAGATATATTACATGGGTATCCGGATGGAAATTTTTATCCTGAAAAAAATGTAACGAGAGAAGAATTTACTAAAATAGTTGTAAATACATTAGAGCTTACTCAGAAGGAAGTAGACATCCAATATGAAGATATTGAAGATAGTAGATGGTCTAAAGAATTTATTGATGTAGGCGGAAAATATTTTACAGCTTATAAAATGGGTGATAAATATTTCTTTAAACCAGAAGAGGATTCTTTAAGAGAAGATGTTATTGTAACTACAGTGTTAGCATTAAATCTAGAATATACAGAATATGATTTAGACATACTAAATCAGTTTTCTGACAGAGATACAATAACCCCTTCTTTATAAAAATATCTTGCAATTGCTGTTCAAAATGATTTATTTAATGAAATAGTAAACAGGAAAAAAGGAAAACAGTTGATTTCTTTGCAACACGTACTAATGTTGAAAGAGATGAAGGATATTATATTGAACTTGGTACAATTGATGAAGATGAAGTATATGAATTCGCTGATAAGAATGTAGGAAATGAATTATGGAGAAGTGCTGAGTATATTTCTGGAGCTTTCACTATTGCTACTATAAATGGAGAAAACAAATTAGATGCATTATTATACAGTTCAATCTATGCATAATGTTAAATATGATAAGGACAATAAGGAATTAGTAGATTTGAATGGAGATTGTGTAACAATTAATTCTTCAGTAGTTGTTGTAATATTTGATGAAGTTGCTACAGAAAAGGCAGAAGTTGGTATTTTAGCAGATGCCAGTGAAAATATATTGACTTTGAAGAGGTTAAATTTAAATACTTAGATAGAATTTGGACTGGAATAATTAAAATAATTTAAATGAGAAACCTGTGAGTTGCGGTAGCAAACTCACAGGTTTTTGTTTCTCATTCCATTTCAGTAATGTACTGAATGACTTTTTCGATACGTTCAGTGATACCGGTCAAATTCTCATCGGAGCGAATGGTACCGGTGTCGTCGGCTTCGTGAAGGAGCATCACGTCATAGATGAAAGCATCATCCACTTCGAGTTCGATGCCACCTTTCTTCAGAGCTTTTCGACAAAGCTTCGGTATAACCTTGTCAGCCTCGTCCTTGTTGATCACGTTGTAGGGTGTCATGTGACAAAGTACCAACGCCTTGATGCGTTCATAACGCGGGTCATCGAGGCTCAGAAACTGGCTCATTTCTTCATCGGTCACTGTTTCGTGACCATAGAAGCATGGTTCATTTACCTTGTTGTAACCTTGTGTGCGCGGCTTTGCGATGTCATGCAAGCAGGCTGCGATGATCAAAGTGGAGTCACAAGTCCTTTTGGCCATCTCGTCAATAACCAGGAGACAGTGCTCTCTATAGCCTTCGCGATGGTATTTACTCACATGAGGAAGGTCTTTATGGTCGTCGAAAAAGCGAAGCAGGGCAGAAGCGTTGAACATATGCATACCTCCAATTTAATAGATTTTGAAGTGTTGCAAAGCTATTGACTATGCAAGTATTATTATAACAATATTAACATAAAAAGTAAATATGTATGGTAATATATGGATATGATTTGTTTTAATGTTAACAATTAAATTTTATTATACTTATGATAAAGAAAAAGCTACAAAAAAATTCAGAATATTTGAAAAATTTGTATTAGGACTTGAAATGCTAATGATAGTTGGAATTGTTTTAGTAGGTATTACAGCAATTGGAGTTGGTATGACTATTACTGAAAACGCTGATGTTAATCAACAAGAACTTTCAGGTGAACAATATGTTGTCTTTGAAGAATTGTCTGGCGAATTGATATAAGAAGAGGTGATGCATATGTCAATAATATTAAGATTAGATAGAATAATGGCTGATCGAAAAATATCTTTGCAAGAACTTGCTGAAAAAGTTGGAATAACAAACGTTAATTTATCTAAACTAAAAAACGGTAAAGTAAGTGCTATAAGATTTTCAACTTTAGAAGCCATATGCAAAGCTTTGGATTGTCAACCAGGAGATGTCTTGGAATATAGCGAAGAATAAATCTATGAAGAAATAATGCAAGCAGGGGGTGGTAAAGTATGTTTAATTTAGAAAAAGAAATTGAAGAATGGAAACAACTACTGTATGCGGGAGAAATTGATGCTGAAACATATAATGCTGCAGTAAGAAAGCTTGCAAAAAAAGATGAAGAAATAAGAACACGTCGAAGAATGGACTTTAGTGATCTCATAATAAATCTGTTTGAATTAGGCATAATATTGACCATCGTTGCGGCAATAATTTATTTTGGAAAAGGTGGAAGTACAGCAAAGAAAAACATAGAATACGTAAGGAGTTTACGAGATTTGCCAGATCCAATACAAATTCAAACAACCGGGGGGACAGTAAAAAATGTAGATGGTACTGATGTTGAAATAACTTATTTAGATGTTGAATGGTTAAGAAGTGTAGGAGGAGAAAAGAAATTAAATGATTACTTCTCAAACAATCATATAATATCAAGTGACAAGGACGTTGAAAAGCTAATTAGAAGCGTGAAGGCTGGTGAGTACGTAAAACTTGACGGATATTTAGTAGAGACTTATGCCAGAACAGATAATGGAGGCTATTTTAAATGGGGTACAAGTCTATCACGAAAAGACAGAGGTGATGGTGCGTGTGAATTACTATACGTGACGAATGTAACTTGGTTGGAAGAAAAATAGAATATATAATACAAAAGCGTGTATATATTACTCGAAGGGATGGCATTATTTGTATTAATTTTGTTATTAATATGTTTTGTGAAATTTACATATGATACTCCAGAAATAGGTTTGTTTAAAGATCCTGTAAGTAATGGTTATGGAATTGTAGAATAATTTTTGGAGTTATGATAGAATGGTAAAAAATTAATAGGAGTGGATGATATGAAGAAAATAATTATAGTGCTTATTGCGGTAGTTTTAGTATTAACAGGTGGATTTATCTTTTTGAAATCTGGAGACAATAATGAAGTTGTAAATCCAGAAATTGAAAACCAAGAAGTACAAAATCAAGAAATGCAAAATGAAGAAAAGTCGATGGAGGATGTGATTAAGTCGGCATTAATAGCAGAAGGCGAATGGCGTCCAAGTAGTATATATAGTGGTGATGAAGTGTCATCTTTATCTATGGTATATGGAACTATAGTTAGACATTTAGGTGGAATTTCATTCTATGAAGATGGAACATTTTATAATTCATTAATATGGTATGAGCCAGATCAAGAACAAGAATTTAATTATGGAAAATATGAAATTGATACAGAAACAAAGAAAATAACATATACATTTAATTCAGGAAATGTAATGTATGGAACATATGAAGATGTAGATGGAGTTGTTACTAAGATTATATATGAAGAAGCTGATTATCTTGACGGAAATGACTATACTGTTGAATTTGAAAAAAGAACAGAAGAACAAAAGAAAGAGTTAAGTTTAACAAACTCCTTGATATCAGCAAGATGGATCCCAACATCGGCAAATGCAAATGGAGAAACAGTTGAACTTACAGAGGTGTATGGAGAAAATTATATGGAAACACCAGGCGTGATGTTTGAGATAATAGGAGATTTTTATAAAGACTATGTTACAAGTGAGCTAGATGGTATTTACGAAGATTACGGATTTTATTGGATTGATATAGAAAACAAAACAATAACATATCAATTAGTGAAAAAGGAAGATGGCTCAAGAGTCGATATAATAGGAAGCTATGAAGAAGAAAATGATGAGATAATAAAAATAACATATACTGAAAACTTTGGAACTGAAAATGAAGTAGAAGTAGTATTTGAACCAGTAGTATTTTAGACTTGGGGACGTCCATTAAAAGTCTAATTGTTTTGGAGGTAAAAATGAAGAAAGTATTGTTTATAGAATATCCGAAATGCACAACGTGTCAAAAGGCAAAAAAATGGCTAGTAGATCATGGCGTAGAATTTGAAGATAGACATATTGTCGAGCAAAATCCATCGGTTAGTGAGCTTAGTGAATGGGTGAAGTTAAGTGGTTTGGAAATGAAAAAGTTTTTCAATACGAGCGGACTTAAATATAAAGAACTTGGACTTAAAGATAAGCTTGTTACGATGAGTGACGATGAGAAAATTGAATTGTTGGCGAGCGATGGGATGCTAGTGAAGAGGCCGTTAGTAGTGATAGATGGTGAAGATGTATTGGTTGGATTTAAAGAAAAAGAGTGGGAAGAAAAATTGTAATGAAAGTAATTTAATAAAAGAGAATGTAAAATGAATAAAGAAAATTTATGGATAGAAAGTGAACATTCAACTGAATACTATGTATCAGAACCGTTTGATGAAAAAATGTTGGAAGAAATAGAAATGGAACTTGGGTATAAGCTACCAAAATCATATGTAGAATTAATGAGAGAACATAATGGTGGAAGATTAAAAAGATGTTTTTTTAAGCTAGATGAGGACAGCTATGTTAAATTGACAGGAATGTATGGTATTGGACGAGAAAAAACATATTCACTTTGTGGTTCATACGGAAGTAAATTTTGGATAGAAGAATGGGAATATCCTGATATTGGAGTTGCGATATGCGATTGTCCATCTGCCGGTCATGAAAAGATATTTTTAGATTATAGAGAATGTGGACGTGAAGGCGAACCGAGAGTAGTTCATATAGATCAAGAACTTGATTATGAAATAACAATTTTAGCAAATACATTTGAAGAATTTGTAAATGGGCTGTGTACGGAAGAAGAGATTGAAATATAAAAAAACAAGAAAAAGATATATTTAATGAAGGATTGATTATGAATATAAAAAACTATGGTTTGAAAGAAGAAAAATTATTAAATAAAAAAGTTGGGATTCCTGCACGAATTATAACTACGTATAAAGAACGTTATGAAGTTGTTTGTGATAAAGGAAAAACATATGCGCAAATTAAAAGAGGAAGCTATTATGATAATCCGAATGCAATATATCCGACTATAGGAGATTTTGTCATGATAGAATGGAATGATAGCGGAGATAGCATGATACTTGAAACATTGAAGCGTGACAGTTCGTTTTCAAGAGTTTCATCGACAGCTGACAGAAATCACGAAAAGCATCATTAGCGTGAACAACTAGTTGCAGCAAACTTTGATTATGTATTTATAATGCAATCACTAAATGATAATTTCAATGTTCGAAGAATCGAGAGGTACTTAAGTTTAGCTTGGGAGTCAGGTGCGATTCCTGTAATAGTTTTGACTAAACGAGATTTGGTTTCTAACTATCTTGAATATGTGAGTGAAGTAGAAAGTGTTGCAATAGGAGTTGATGTCCATGCAGTGAGCTGTATGGATGGAATTGGACTTGAAGAATTAAATAAATACTTTGTAGCTGGTAAGACTATTGTATTCTTGGGTTCATCAGGTGTTGGAAAATCAACACTTGTAAATACATTAATGGGAGAAGAGGTCATGACAACAGGAGAAATACGTGAGGATGATTCGCGAGGAAGACATACAACAACAGTAAGGCAACTAATTATGCTCCCAACAGGAGCAATGGTAATAGATACACCAGGAATGCGTGAACTTGGAATGTGGGCTTGCGACGAAGGATTAGAAAAAACATTTTCAGACGTTGAACAATATTTAGGAATGTGTAAATTTTCTGATTGTACGCATACAAGTGAACCGGGATGCAAAATACTAGAAGCAATCGAAAATGGAGAATTATCGCGTGAGAGGTATAATGCGTATTTGAAGCTAAAAAATGAAGCGATGTATAATAGTGATAGTGAAGGATATTTAAAGGCGAAAAACGAAAAATTCAAAGAGATATCTAAAATAAATAGAAAGAGAAAATAGGGCGAGATTAAATCTTGCTCTTTTTTTGTCACCTTTTTAAAATTGACTAATAGCAGGAAGCGTTGTATAATGCAGGAAAAATGGTGTAAAAAGGGGCAAACTAATAATTTAGGAGGTATCATCGAATGAAGACGGAACGGAACATCCTAGTAGCATTTTTGCTGAATGCCTTTTTCTCGGTATTTGAATTGATTGGAGGTATTTTCACTGGAAGTGTTGCGATTGTTTCGGATGCTGTGCATGACTTGGGCGATGCGCTGAGCATTGGGCTTGCGTACGCGCTTGAAAAGAAGAGCAAGAAGCAGCCGGACGGTCAATACACGTATGGTTATGCAAGGTATTCGGTTTTGGGTGCACTCATTACCAGTACGATTCTGATTGTCGGTTCAGCGTTCGTCATCGCAAATGCCATTAATCGCATTATCAAACCTGTCGCAATCAATTATGACGGAATGATTATCTTTGCGATTATTGGTGCGAGCGTGAACTTCTTGGCAGCATACTTCACACGTGAAGGCGATTCACTCAATCAAAAAGCCGTCAATTTGCATATGCTTGAGGACGTTTTAGGATGGGTAATTGTCTTAATCGGAGCTGTAACAATGAAGTTTACCGACTTTGGCATTATCGACCCGATTCTCTCGATTCTCGTCGCAATCTTCATCATGGTAAATGCGTTGAAATCCTTTAAGGCGATTCTGGATCTGTTCTTGGAAAAAACGCCGACTGGATTTGATGTTGAGCGAGTAAGGAAAACCTTGTCTGAAGTCGAAGGCGTAAGCGATGTTCACCACATTCACATTTGGAGTATGGATGGAATGAGCAACTACGCGACCATGCATGTGGTTTCAGATTCTGACGATGTGGTGCTTTTGAAGCAGACAGTTAGGGGAAAACTGAAAGAACTGGGTATAAGCCATGTCACACTTGAGATTGAAGGTGCCACTGAAGAATGCACTGAAAAAGAATGTCATGTTGACGTGACAACGCATGCACATGGTCATCATCACCATCACCATCATCACGGACATTCGCATACTGGGCATAATGGGCAGTGTGGCTGTCACGAGTATCACCACGACAAACTGATACATTTCAAAGGTGAAACGAGCTGCAGCTGTTGTTCCACAAAATATAAGAAAATCCCGACGTGGGACCGGCACGGAAAACACAAGAATCTGTGGTATGACCCGATGAAAGATTCCAAAGAGGAAAAATGAATATTTGACTCAAAACACAATATCCCTTAGCTTCGCTGGGGGATATTTTTGTGCCAGTTTACATCTGGTATTTGTATGCGAGTCAATATTGAATCAAAGGTACAGCTGTGATATATTTAAATGAGAAAATCGATGCGAAAGGAGCAAATAAAATGCGTGTTTACAATAAATTGGTTAGAGATAGAATCCCAAAAATAATTGAAGAGAAAGGCGAGAAGCCTGTAACAAGAATTTTGAATGAAGAAGAATATTTGAGCGAACTCAACATAAAACTTCAAGAAGAAGTAAACGAATATCTTGCAGATGGAAACGTGGAAGAATTGGCGGATGTGGTCGAAGTGATATATGGTTTGCTAGATGCTAAGGGTGTATCGCTTGAAGAATTTGAAAAAATCAGGACGAGAAAAGTAGAAAAACGTGGAGCATTTAAAGATAGGATATATTTAGAGAAGGTGGAAGAATAAATATTTAAGGAGGAAAAGGTATGAAAATAGCAGTGACTTATGAAAACGGAGAAATATTTCAACATTTTGGACATTCACAACAATTTAAAATATATGAAATTGATGAAGAAAAAATAGTTAATGAAAAAATAATAAATACAAACGGAAATGGACATGGATTATTAGGTGAGCTTCTAATATCTGAAGGTGTTAACATTTTAATATGTGGAGGTCTTGGAAGCGGAGCGAGAAACATTTTAGAAGAGAATAATATAAAAGTATATCCTGGTGTTACAGGAGATGCAGACGAATCAGTTAAGGATTTTATCAGTGGGAAATTAAAATATGACCCAAACAAAAAATGTAATCATCATGGACATAATCATGATCATGATTGTGCAACTCATGATTGCAGTAAAGATAAAGGTGGTTGTACTGGAAATAAATAAAAAGAGGAGAAATGAAAATGTCTAATAGAATGAATAAAGAAGAATTAATAGCTTTAATGAACACATTAAAAATTGACAAAGAAGAATTTTGGGTTTTATCGTCTGGTGGGTTAGTTTTAAGAGGAATATATGAAAACGCTGGAGACTTAGATATTGCCGTAACATTTAAGGGGTTAGAACAGCTAAAAGAAAGTTATGAATTAGTAGAAAAAGAAAACGGCTGGTACATCGTAAATGATAAAGTTGAATGCGTTTGCGATGGTAATATTGAAGATTTAAAATACAAACCAGAAAAATTAGAGAATGGTTATATGGTTCAAAACATATTTGAATATTTGGAATATTTAAAATCGAGTTCAAGAGAGAAAGATAAGGCAAGAATTCCGATAGTGGAAGGGTATATAGAAAAATTAAAAAGCTAAATTTGTAGAAAGTATTTTTTGAAATAAATTGTTAAGTGGGGATGATAAAAATGAAGATATTCAACACCAAAAAACTTCAAGAAGAATGGCAGAAAAAGGTTGAAGAGAGTTACAATCAAGGGAAAAGAGAAGCTGAAAATGGTTTTAACAACTTACTTAATGCAGTTACTAAAGACAAAGAATATTGGGGGTCATTAACAGAAAAAGAATTATTAATTGAAATGATGTTAGCTTTAAAATTTAATAATAATAATGTGGAAGTTTTAAACAATAAAATCTCGTATATCCAAAATTATAAAAACATTTTTAAAGAATTAAATAGTAATATAGATACATTGAAAAAAGCTGAAGATATGTTAAATTTAAACATAGAAAATGAAAAGACTCAAATAATAGAATTTGAAAATTTAATAAAAAATGTAATGTTAAAAATTAATGATATAGATACTACTTTAAAAGAAATAATTGGAATAAAAGATAATATTAATAAAGTTATTAAAAACATTAACGATACTGTGCCAAAATTAAACGAAACAAGTAGTCAAATTGATAAAATAGCCACAAACATAAATGCTACAATAAATACATATTCTGATTCTCCTGCGGAAATATTGAGCAAATTAAGAGAAAAAATTGATGTAGTATACAATGAATTTAAAGATGATAATGATTATACAATAAAAGACAAATTAGAAGATATATATAATACAACAGACTCAGCTTTAAGTGAATTTGGTACATGTAGTTTATATTCTAAAATTAATGATTTAAAGAATGAATTATGTGATTTGAATAGTAAATTAAACAATTCATTAGATCCATATGCTTATGATAGTTTATATTCAAAAATTCAAGATTTGGAATCAAAATTGGATTCAATTAATTTTTCGAATTTATAGAGGTTAATATGTTTAAATTCAGTAAAAGTAAGATGGAAAAATATTATAAAAATATAGTCAAAGAAACTAAACAAGATACACAATTTTTGTATGGAATAAATCCCAAATATAAGAATCAAGAAAATACATTATTAGAGATGTTTGGTAAATGTGATTTTTTTAATAAAAAAATTAAAATGATTGTTATAGCTGATACACATGGATGTTTAAAGGAAGATGCATTTTATAAATTTATGATAGAGCATGAGGAATATGATGTATGTTTGTTGCTTGGTGACCATAGCGTTGGAGATCTAAATACGATTCTTAAATATGTAAATAAAGAAAAAATATATGCTTTACTTGGAAATCATGACCATAATTACATTGGAAAATTTAACTTGAAGAATTTGAACGGACAAGTTGTTGAAGTGAACGGAGTTAAGTTATTAGGAATACAAGGTAGTTATAAGTATAAACCAGATGATTTTCCAGCTTTTACTCAAAAAGAGAGTATTGAATTTTTAAATGATAAAGAAAAGGTAGATATATTAGTCAGTCATGATGCACCATATGGGTTTTCTGACAGAAATGACGTTGCTCATCATGGGTTATTTGGGATCTTGTATTACATATTTAAGAATAAAGTACCATATTGCATACATGGATATTTACATACACCATATAAAAGAGAAATGATTAATGGAACAAAAGTTATTTGTTATAATATGTATGATTATGTAGAGTTGTAGTGATATAGTTATGGTAGACATTATAATACGTAGATATTTAAAGTTTTTTATGATACGATAGCAATAGATGGGGGATAGATAAATATGAAAGAATTAGAACAAAAAATAGTTAAATTTGCAGAAGATAGAGATTGGTTACAATTTAATACGCCAGAGAATTTAGCAAAATCTATTGCAATAGAAGCGGGAGAATTATTGGAATGTTTTCAATGGAATAATAGTTATGATAAAGATGAATTAAAACAAGAAATTGCCGATGTAATGAATTATTGTATATTATTATCTCATCAAATTGGAGTTGATCCAAAAGAAATAATATTAGATAAAATGGAAATCTCAGCAAAGAAATATCCAATTGAAAAAGCCAAAGGTGTAAGTACGAAATATAACAAATTATAATAATTTTAATTTTGGGGGCAATTATTATGATAGTATACGAAGCAACAAAAGAAGAGTTTGTTGATGATGTTTTAACAAATGAACTTGCTAGAAAAGTTGAACAAAGATATAGAATAAAAGTAGGAAGTAATCCAAATCCAAGAGAAATAACTGCATGGCAGAATTCTATGCAATATATGAAAAATGTATTGGCAGATGAATCGATTCCTAAAAATTGTGGTATTGCAATTGAATATAAAATTCCATACACATCGAAGAGAATTGATTTTATTATAACTGGAAGAGATGAAAAGGAAAATAGAACTGGTGTAATAATAGAGTTAAAACAATGGCAAAAAGCAGAAATTTCTAGTGAAAAGGATGGTATTGTAAAAGATGTAAGTACATATACTGGTGGAGCAATAAGAGAAGTTACGCATCCGTCTTATCAAGCTTGGTCTTATAAAGTATATTTAGAAGATTATAATGAAATGATGCAAAATAACAATGTAATAATGCATCCTTGTGCATATTTGCACAACTATGTTGAAACAACACCACCAGTTATTAAAGCATCATGCTTTCAGAATTATATTGATTTAGCTCCTATATTTGTTAGTGGTGATTATAAGAAACTTAGAAATTTTATATCTCAATATGTTAAATATGGAGATAATAAAGAAACAATATATTTGATTGAAAACGGAAAAATAAAACCATCAAAAGCTCTACAAGATTGTATAGCAAATATGTTAAATAATAATCCTGAATTTGTTTTATTAGACAACCAAAAAGTTGTGTATGAAACAGCTTTGAAAATGGCTAGAAAGTCATATAAAGATAATCAAAAAAGATGTCTGATTGTAAAAGGTGGGCCAGGTACAGGAAAAACGGTATTGGCAATTAATTTGCTTGCAAAATTAACAAATGAAGAAATGGTATGTCAATATTGTACAAAAAATGCAGCACCACGAAATGTATTCGAAACAAAATTGACAGGAACTTTCCAAAAGACAAGAATTCATAACATGTTTAAAGGTTCTGGTTCATATGTAGAATCGGCTAATAATGAGATGGACGTAATATTAGTTGATGAAGCACACAGATTAAATGAAAAATCAGGTATGTTTAGAAATGTAGGTGAAAACCAAATAAAAGAAATAATTAAAGCATCAAAGTTTTCGGTATTTTTTATAGATGAGAGTCAACGAATAGATATACATGATATAGGTACTGTCGAAGAGATAAAAAGGCATATAGAACATTATAGAATTACTGATGATAGAATTGAAGAACTAGAGTTAGAGTCACAATTTAGATGTAATGGATCAGATGGTTATTTAGCATGGCTAGATGATGTTTTAGAAATCAGGGAAACAGCAAACAAAGACGGATTCGAAATGAACTATGATATACAAGTTTGTGATAGTCCATCAGAATTAAAAGAAAAAATATTTGAACTAAATAAAATTAATAATAAAGCGAGAATTGTTGCGGGATATTGTTATAATTGGATTACTAAAAATAATCCTCGTGGTAATGAATATGACATAGAATTTCCTGATTATGATTTTCATATGAAGTGGAATTTAAATAATACTTCGACTTGGGCGATTGATCCAGATTCGGTAAATGAAGTTGGTTGCATACATACATCGCAAGGACTAGAATTTGACCATGTGGGTGTAATCATTGGAAAAGACTTAAGATATGAAAATGGACAAGTAATAACAGATTTTACTCAAAGGGCAAAAACAGATAATTCTTTAAAAGGCATAAAAACAATGTTTAAAAACGAACCAGAAAAAGCATTGAAAATAGCTGATACTATAATAAAGAATACATATAGAACTTTAATGACAAGAGGAACGAAATGTTGCTATGTTTATTGCGAAGATAAAGCGTTAGCGGAATATCTTAAAGTTAGAATTTCTAATATGGATAGAAGTTTTAGATATGAAATAAAGGAACAGGAAGACTATAGTGATGTATTGAAAGTTGCTGAAGAGGGAGCGGAGTATAAATATGAGTGACGATAGGATAATAAACTTAAATAATAAGCAGAAGATTGGGCACTTACAATATAACAACGATTCACAAAATATACTCTCGTTTTATAGATAAAGAATTTTAAAATGTAGCTAACACAATGTAAAATATTTTAACAGATTCGAGTGATAATAAAAATTGCCAAAATATAGGCTAATTTATGTGAAAATGCGCATACAAGTCATATTTTATGTTTGTTTGGAATAGATTTTGTGCTAAAATAAAAATGTAGTTTTTTGGTGTTTTACACCTACTTTATAAATATTTTTAATAAGGATATAGATAAAATGAAAAAAATTGGAATAGTTGATGCTGACTTAATTGGCAGAGATAAGCACAGGTTTCCAAATTTGGCTTGTGAGAAAATATCTGCATATTGGAAAGAAAAAGGATACAAAGTAGATCTCTTGATGGACTATGACCATTTTAAAGAGTATTCGCAAGTATATGTTTGTAAAGTTTTTACTGATACAAAGGTACCAGATTGGTTAAAAGAAACTAAAAAAGTTCACATTGGTGGAACTGGTTTCTTCTTTGATAAAGCACCAAACTTGCCTGATAAAATCGAACATCATAAACCAGATTACTCTCTATATAATAAATGGATTACGTCAGAAATGAATAAAGCTAAGAGAAAAGCAATTAAAAATGGTGAGGAATTTAAAAAAGAAAAGTTCTTAAGCCAATTTAAAGAATACAGAGATTACTCAATAGGTTTTTTAACTAGAGGATGCTTTAGAAAATGTAAATTCTGCGTAAATCAAAAATATGACAGAGTTTTCGACCATAGTCCACTAGATGAATTCTATGATAAAAGAAGAAAAAAGATATGTCTACTTGATGACAATTTTTTAGGATGCCCACAGTGGAAAGAAATGTTGCAACAACTAATAGATACAGGCAAAAAATTCAAATTTAAACAAGGATTAGATGAACGATTACTTACTGATGAAAAATGCGAAATGCTATTTAATTCAAAATATGATGGCGATTTTACGTTTGCATTTGATAATATTTCTGATTACGACTTAATACATCAAAAGTTAAAAATGATTAGAAAATACAACAAAAGAAAAACAGTTAAATTTTATGTGTTAGTTGGCTTTGAAAGTACAGATGAAAAGGATATTGAAAATGCATTTAAGAGAATTGCTCTTCTACTACAATATGGTTGTTTGCCTTATTTGATGCGATTCCAAAACAAAAATGAAACTCCATGGAAAGAGTCAAAGTACAGAGAACTTTATATAACAATGGCAAGATGGTGTAATCAACCATCAATCATAAAAAAAATGAGTTTTAGACAATTCTGCGAAGCGAATCAAGAACTAAAGAAAGATAAAACAAAATTATGTTCTTCATTAAGGTCGCTAACTGAATTTGAAAAAGAGTTTCCTAAAATTGCAAAGAAATACTTTGATTTACGAATGGAAGATTTGTACAAAAATAATGGGGGGTAAAATGAGCTTTTATCAAAAATGGTATGAAAATCTTACAAATGATAAAAGATGCAAATATTACATCAATGAATTTTTGAATGGAAATAAAGAAGCCGTAAATGAATTAGAAAATGGCGATAAATGTACATTGGAGATATGCTGTAAAACTCTATTAAGCATTCCTATAGAAGAATTTATTGATTGCATTAATACAAAAAAAGAATATGGTGTTACAGATATAGTACAATTTAGTGACTTTGAAAGTGCTATCATTAAAACTCCTGCAATTCTTGAAATTGATAAGTCTGAATTATCTTTTTGTGATTTGGGAAAAGCATTAATAAATGCTAAAACTGTAGGTGCTTGTACTAAATATGGCGAAAATCATGCAAAATTGGCTAAAGAGTTATCTCTTGTAGCCGTTAGTAAAAGACCTATATACGTAAAAAATACTAATTTTGGAGCATTTACAGTATATTTAGATTCAAGTAGTCGACTTGAAATTATTAAGAGAATAGCACTCAGGAACAAATTTATATATTCCTTGATTTTTGATGCAAAACAAGGAAAAGCTAACTACATGAAAATGGCTTTAACTTGCCTAAAAAAAAGTACAGCCGAAAGAAGAAGATCAAATGTAAAGTATATTGTGAAATTAATACTACAAAACAATTCGTTGTTACACGAAATAGAATGGAGATAAAAATGAGCTTTAAAGATTTGGATATTGAAGAATGTTATGAATCGAATTCCTCTAAAACAGATTTATTAGAAAGGTTTTATATACCAATTTTAAGCGAAAGTATTGAATATAACAGAATTGCTGGTTTCTTCAGTAGCAGCAGTCTGGTAGTAGCATCAAAAGGAATTGAGGGTTTGATTAAAAACAACGGAAAAATGAAATTACTTATATCCCCTAGACTTTCAGAACAAGATTTTTATGTTATTAAAGAATATAATTATCAAAGACTTTCTGAACATCTTGGTATTTTTGATTCTTTTAATATTGATGAATTCAAAGGTAATGATAACTTGGAAGCATTGGCTTGGATGTTAAAAAATGATAAATTGGAAATAAAAATTGTAATTGATAAAAACTCTAGAGAAAGTATATTTCATCAAAAGGTAGGAATATTTACAGATGAAGAAGGAAATATGATTTCCTTTAGTGGCTCTATAAATGAAACAGCTCAAGCATGGTTGAACAATATAGAAGAATTTAAGACTTTTAAATCATGGGAATTTGGTCAATTGGGTTATTTGACAAGTGATTTAAAAAAATTTAATGACTTCTGGAATAACAAAAGAGAATCGATTGCTCAGGTATATGATTTGCCAGAATCAATAAAACAACAAATAATAGAAGTTTCTCCAAGAAACATTCATGATTTATCTATAATGAAGAAGTATAAAACAGATAAGAAAGAAAGAGAGTTCACGATGTCTTTGTTCAAACATCAGGAACTGGCTGTTGAAAAGTGGAGCAATAATCACCATAGGCTTTTAATGGAAATGGCGACTGGTACTGGTAAAACGAGAACTGCGATTGGATGTTTTATGACTTTAAAAGGAAAGGTAGATAAATTTTTGGTAATTGTTTCTACACCTCAAAATACACTTTCAAGACAATGGAAGAATGATATAGAAAATGAACTACAGATAGAATTTGATATTTCAAAAATAATTGATGGAAGCAATTCAAAATGGAAAAAAGATTTGGAAGCTATAATGTTAGATATTAATTCCGGAATATACAAAGATGGTATTATTTTTACAACTCACGATACCTCATCCAATTCAAATTTCATTAAAATAATTAATGAATCAAAACATAATTTAAATATTTTATATATATGTGATGAAGTACATGCAATTGGCTCAGATGTTAGGCAAAAAGCATTAATTGATTCTTATGATTATAGAATTGGTTTAAGTGCAACACCTGAGAGAATGTACGATAGTGAAGGGACTCAACTAATCAGAAGTTATTTTGGAAATAACAGTTTTGAATTTACGATTAGAGATGCATTAACAACTATTAATCCGTTAACTAAAAAACCATTTTTAAATGATTTTTATTACATTCCCGTTTTTGTTGAACTAAATGAAGATGAACTTTCTAAGTATAATAGTTATACAAAAAAGATAGCATTCATAATGAATCAGGATGACAAAAATGAAGATCAAATTTCTAAACTAAAAATAAGTCGAGCAAATGTATTAAAAAATGCAGAAAACAAATATGGTGCTGTTGAAAACATAGTTGATCGATTGAACGAAGGCAGAAATTTAAAGGATACTATTATATTTTGTTCGGACAAACAAATTAGTAAAGTTATGGAAACGCTTTCATCAAAGCAAATAACTCGTTGCAAGATAACAGAAGAAGAATCGACTTCTAGAATTGTTGGAGTATCTGGCAATACTGAACGAGAAGAATATATTAGCCAGTTTAGAAAAGGTCAAGTTCAAGTTTTATTAGGTATAAAATGTTTAGATGAAGGAATTGATATTAAAAATGCAAGAATAGCAATTCTTATGAGTAGCAGCACTAATCCGAGAGAATACGTTCAAAGGATTGGTAGAGTTATAAGAATTGCACCAAACAAGGAAAAATCAATTATATATGATTTGATAGTTAATACAAATGATAGCATTTTGAAAAAAGAAGCATTGAGGGCATTACAGATTGCTCAAAATGCAATTAACTTTGATGAAGTAAAAAAAGTATTCTTAGAAAATGGGGTAGATTTAGATGGCAATCAGTAAAAAAATTCATGAACAGTTAAAAAAAGAATGTAAGGACGAAGGTTTGAGAACGGTTCTGCTGGATATTTTAGAACATGAAGATAAAGGTATTCACAGATATAAAGAAATTTATGAAAAAATAATATGTGATTATATTAACAGAAAAGGAAACGAATAATATGGTTGAGATTAAACAAATAGTTTTTAAAAATTATAGACAATATAAAGATGTCACAATTAATTTTGACGATGAGTCAGATAATAAGCTCCATGTTCTACGAGCTAAAAATGGAACTGGAAAAACCACTTTTTTAAATGGTATACTCTGGTGTTTATATGAGAAAGAGTTATATATGAATAATGAACAAACTGCCTTGAAAGTGATAAATGAAGGAATTGTTCAAGATGCGAATGCTGGTGATGAAGTTCTAGTATCAGTTACAATTAAAATATCTGATAATGACGATTTCATTTATTTTGAACGTCTTCAAAAATTCAAAATTAACTATAATTCCTTAAATAATAATATGAAAATAGCAGAATCAAGTGGAAAAACGTATTTTACGATTACTAAAACAACTAAGAATGGAAATACTGAAGTTCTTGAAGAAGATGAAAGAACGACTGAGCTACTACGACAATATTTTGATGAATCAATTTACAATTACTATTTCTTTGATGGTGAAAATTTAAGAGATTATTTCAATAAAAATAAGTCCGAGAATGTTAAAAACTCTATCTTTAATATCTCTCAAGTCACTTTATTACAAAATGCTTGTGCACGTGTTAAAGCTATAGCTACAGAAAAAGAGAGAAAATATGGTAAGAAAACTCGGAATTGATGAAAAACTATATGATGAGAAGGCAGCAAAAGAAAGTTTTATTTCGAAGTCCAACAAAGAAATAAAGGACGCTCAATATAAAATTCCAGAAATAACAAGAGAAATTGAGCAGTTAAGTGATCAACTTAAACAATATGCTTCAATAAAGAATAAACAAGAAAAAAGAGAAGATTTGAGCAAACGATTAGAATCTATTGAAAATGACCATGATAGTTTTAAGGTAAAGAAAAAGAAGTTTATTAGAAATTATATGATTTATTTAAGTTTGTATCCATACGCAAAAAGAACAGTAGAAGAAATTAAAGATAAACAACTAAAAGGAAAACTGCCACCTAGTATAGATAAGCAACAAATTGAAAATATTATTAATAATCATATAAAGAACTGTCCTGTCTGTGATGGAGAAATTAATGAACATGCTATGCAACATATTAGAAGTGTTTTAGAAAAACTAGAAGTATCTGCGAGTACATCTAACTATCTCATGGAAATAAAAGGCTCTTTGGAAAGTCTTATTAAAAATGCAGAAAATTATGAAAATGAAAGAAATGAGTTAATTCAATCAGAAAAATATTATCTAAAAACCAAAAAGGAACTTGAAGAACAATTGGATGATTTAAGTGCTTTTTTTGCAAATCACGAAACTAGGGATATTTCAAACATAGAAAATGATTATCAAAATAAAATAACAGAAAAAAATAATTTAGAGAATATAATTAATAACCAACAAGGGCTTATTGATATTTATCAAGCACGTTTGAATGAGATAAATGAAACCATTAAAAAGTATGAAGACCAGCAAAAAGCATTTAATGCATTAAGAGAACAAGTTAGAGTGTTTCGATCACTTGCTGGATATTTAGAAAAAATAATAGACAATATAATGAACGAAATAAAAGAAGAGATAACGGAAAAAACATGGGAATATTTTTCAAATATGATATGGAAAAAAGACACTTTTAAGAAAATAACAATTGATGATTCATATTCACTAAAAGTGTTTAACATTAATGATAATGAAATGACTGGATCGATGAGCGCAACCGAAACAATGGCTCTTGCTTACGCATTCACGATGGCCATTCATGAAGTTTCTGGTCAAAACTGCCCTCTTGTTGTCGATTCTCCACTCGGCCGTGTATCTGATGAAAATAGAATCAATATGGCAAAAGAGCTTCTAAAAATTTCGAAACAAAAGCAAATAATAATGCTCTTTACACCTGATGAGTATTCACAGGAAGTAAAAGAAATCTATTCCGATAATGTTTCATCGAATAGATTTATTAAATTATCTGATAATGAACAAGAAATTGAAGGAGTGAAAACGATAAATGAGTAAAGATAGGTTGAATATTAATAAGCAAGACAGGGCAATAATTGATAGCTGGAGAGAAAAGAATATTTTGGGTTTTGAAGACAATAGTGTAAATAATTTAGAAATATTTATTATGATGGCTGGTATGGGACTAAAAGAGCCTAAACCAATCAAAAGCAAAGAAGGATATATTAGATATGAATATATTAATACAGAAGATAAAGCCTTTCTTTCAAGCATATTACTAGGCAAAAAAATCGAAAATAATGAAGATATAGATTTATATGCTAACGAAGAAAAAACGTATGAAGAAGCGGAAAAATGTGCTACATCTGGAATAGAAATCTTTAATAAAATAGTTTTAGACTCAGGATATGATACAGAATTGATAGAAAAAAAACTATTAAGTCAGTTAGACTTTCTATATCAGACTAATGTCGGAAGATAATAATAATTGTATTTTAGAAAAATGGGTGTCCAATCGAAGACGCTTTTGAGTCTGTAGAAAAGACTGTGCCAATGAGTCCGTCCCCGTTGGCAGATTGGAGGAGCAATGTCTTTAATTAGTGTAAATAATTTAACATTTGGTTATGATGGAAGTTACAATAATATATTTGAAAATGTATCATTTAATATCGACACAGACTGGAAACTGGGGTTAATTGGAAGAAACGGAAAAGGAAAAACTACTTTCTTAAAATTATTGGAAGGTAAATATGAATATAAAGGAACGATAACAAAAAAAGTTGAACTTGATTATTTTCCATATGAAATTGCCAATAAAGAAAAAATATCGATAGAAATAGTAAATGAAATCGCTCCAAATGCGGAAGAATGGGAAATAATAAAAGAATTAAATTTATTAAAGGCGGACACAGAAATACTATATAGAAACTTTAATTTGTTAAGTGGCGGAGAGCAAGTAAAAATTCTTTTAATAAGTTTATTCCTAAAGGGTAATAATTTTTTACTTATAGACGAGCCAACAAACCATTTAGACATAGAAACACGAAACAATATTGTAAATTATTTAGAAAAGAAAAAAGGCTTCATATTAGTATCGCACGATAGAAATTTTTTAGACAAAGTTGTAAATCATATAATTGCCATAAATAATTCAAGTATAGAAATTGTGCAAGGCAATTTTTCAACGTGGAAAGAAAACAAAGACAGACAAGATAATTTTGAAATAATGCAAAATGAAAAATTACAAAAAGATATAAGTAGACTTGAAACTGCTGCAAAAAACACTGCAAAATGGTCAAATGAAGCTGAAAAAGGCAAGAGCCGAAAAAACAATCCGGAAGCTTTTATAGATAAGGGGTACATAGGACATAAAGCTGCTAAAATGATGAAAAGTTCAAAAGTAATTGAACAAAGAATTGAAAAAGCAATAGATGAAAAAAGTAATTTATTAAGAAATATTGATAGAAATGATAAATTAAAAATGGTTATTTTAGAGAACGGTAGAAATCCATTAATTTCAATAAGTAAATTGCAAATAAAATATAACGGAGAAGTAATATTTAAGCCAATATCATTTGAAGTGAATAGCGGTGATAAAATAGCAATTGTAGGAAAAAATGGAGTTGGGAAAACAAGCGTATTAAAACTTATATTAGGAGAAAAATTAGAACATAATGGCGATATCAAAGTGCTTAAAGATTTAAAAATATCTCACGTATCACAAAGTACAGAAAATTTAAAAGGAAGTTTAAAATCATTTGCACAGGAAAACAAAATAGACGAAAGTATATTCAAGGCGATGCTAATAAAAATGGGGTTATTACAAAAAGACTTTGATACCGTCATTCAAGACATGAGTGAAGGACAAAAGAAAAAAGTCTTGATAGCAAAGAGTATATCTGAGCAAGCGAATATTTACATATGGGATGAGCCTTTGAATTATATTGATATATTAACCAGAGAACAAATTGAAGAAATGATTTTGAATTATAAGACTACTATGATTTTTGTGGAGCATGATGAAAGATTTATAGAAAAGATAGCGACGAAGGTGGTTGAGGTGGAGAAGGCTGGTTTAGAAGTGTGAGTGTTGTGCCAATGAGTCCGTCCCTGTTGGCACAAACTAAGATGGATCATATAACAAATATAAAAACCAAATATTAAGTCTTTCCCATTCAGTCATCATTCAGTCTTCCATACGGAAAATATGGAAAATACAGAAAATACGGAAAGAAAAACAGTCATCAAAACTCAAAAAAATGATGGCTGTTTTTTGACGTCTTCGCTTAGAAAATCACACACATCAAGGCTTCAAAAGGAACAACACAAAAACCTGCCAACCCTTGATACGACTACAAAAATCGAAGCTAGAAGGTCGGAGAGCTTTTTGAGAGGTTGATATGTGCTAGTGAGTGTAGTTCCAATAGTGTAGTTATCAATATTTATATTGAAATATGTCATTTACTAAAGCTAATAGGACAAATCGATAGAATAATAGATGAACTAACTTTTTTTATAAAAAAATATTGACTTTTTCAAACTACAAATGTAGTATGTAGATATAAACTACAAATGTAGTTTGATAAAGGAGGAGTTTAAATGAAAAATATTTCTGAAGCAGAGTTAGAGGTAATGCAAGTATTATGGCAAAAAGGCGCAAGCACTTCACTTGAAATAATTAGTGAAGTAAAAAAGAAAAAGGAATGGAAAAACAATACGATTATGACATTAGTAACTAGACTTGTTAATAAAGAATTTATTGATGTGATTCGAGAGGATAAATCTTTATTAATATACAAGCCTAAAGTATCTGAATACGATTATAAATCGAAAGAAACTAATAATTTTATCGAGAAGTTATATAATGGCTCAATTAATAATATGCTGGTAGCTTTTGCGAAGTCAAATAAATTGAGTAAACAGGATTTAGAAGATTTAATAAAATTAGTTGGAGATGAGGAGGATAAATAATGTTAGAAACTCTTTTTATAAATATATTATCCATGTCGACAATAGCAAGTTTGGTATTTTTTATTATTTTGATAGCTAGAAAGTGTATTAAAAATAAGGTGAATCAAGAAAATACAAGTTTGCTATGGATTATATTTATGGTAGTTTTAATTGTTCCTTTAAATTTTCAAAGTCATTTAAGTATTAAAAATTTTATAAACATGGACAAAACTTATGTATTGGCGGAATCGATGCAATTAAATAATGAAAATCTTAATGTAAATGATGAGAATGTAACAAGTGAAGATACTGAAAAAATGAGTTTGCAGGAAATTGCATCATTTGTATGGTTTTCAATTGCTTTGTCGTTGATCGTTGCAGATGTATTGATTTATAAAAGTTTGGATACGAAAAAATCAGCTGAAGTTCCAGAGAAACTTTCAAGACTTCTAAAGGAATGTCAAAATGAATTGAATGTAGATAAAGATGTTCAAATAGTTGTTCAAGATAAAATAAAAATGCCTTCGCTATATGGAATATTTAATCCTCAAATATTGCTTACAGAAGAAATATTAAACTTCTCTGATAATGAACTTAAATGTATTATTGTTCATGAATTAAATCATTATAAAAGAAATCATCACATTTTATACATAATATTTAATATTTTGGAGCGAATACATTGGTTCAATCCAATTGTAAAAATAGCATTTAAAACAATAAAACAGGATTTAGAAATTATAACGGATAATTCAGTGCTAAAGACTAATATTACAGTAAAGGAATACTGTATGGCAATATTGAAAATTACTGAATTGTGCAATTTAAAGGAAAACAAAATGCCAGGTATATGCAGTAGCAAAAAAGAAATTGAAAGGAGAATAATACAAATGAAAAACAAGAATATTAAAAATTCAATGTTTATTATAGTAGTAACAATATTAATGGTTTCAGTTTTAACAATATCATTTGCAAGCGATAAAGTAACAAAAGCAGATAACGAGACGATAAAGATGATAGCTGGAATTTCTGCTGAAGTAGATAAACAAGAAAAAATAATTCCAAAAGTTGAATATATTGTGCCCATAGAATATACAAATGTAAGTTTAACATTTGGTACAAGAGTACATCCTATTACGAAAGAAGAAAGGATGCACACCGGAATAGATTTAGTTGCCAAAGAAGGTACAAAAGTAAAAGCTGCGGCAAGTGGAGTTGTAGAAGTGGCTACATATGATACAGAAAAAGGAAATTATGTTGAAATAAAACATATAGATGGCAGTATATCAAGTTATCATCATGGCTCAACAATTTTAGTTGAAGCTGGAGATAGTGTTAATGCTGGAGATGAAATAATGATCGTTGGTAAAACAGGAAATGCAACAGGAACACATCTTCATTTTGAAGTAAGAAATGCAAATAATGAATATATGGATGTAAATGCAATAGTGAATAAATAATCTACAAAAGAAGAGCAGAATGAGTGCTTGATGCAATTATCAAAGACTTATTTTGCTCTTTTATTTGAAGTTTATAAAATTATAGACCTAAATTTACATATAATACAGCATCCTGAATAATGCCTATATGGATATATGGATATAAAACGTGAATAAAAACTTTCCTTTTTGGATATAATGTGGTATAATATACATAATAGCAAAAAGGGGTGATTTTATGAATTTAGGTGAAAAATTAAAAATATATAGAGAACGTAAAAATTTAACTCAAAAAGATGTTGCTGAGTATTTAGAGCTAGAGCCTGCAGCTATTTCTAAATATGAATCTGGATCTCGTGAGCCTAATATAGAATCATTGAAGAGATTATCTGAAATTTTTGAAGTTTCCCTTGATGAACTTTTGAAAGATGAAGAAAAATTAGATATTTCTAAATTAAATATTTTGAAAATTCTTAGAGAACAAAAAGATATGAAATTAAAAGGTAATTTATATCACAATACTCAAATAGCTTTCACATATAATTCAAATCATATTGAAGGAAGTAGGTTAACGGAGGAGCAAACAAGATATATTTTTGAAACCAAAACAATGTTAGCTGAGAAAGATACAATTATCCAGATAGATGATATTATAGAAACAACAAACCATTTTAAATTAATTGATTATATGATTGATATTGCTGAAAAACCGTTGACAGAGGAACTAATAAAAGAGTTTCATAAAATTTTAAAGACAGGAACTTCAGATGCGGAGAAAGAATGGTTTAATGTTGGTGATTATAAGAAACTTGCTAACGAAGCTGGAAGTTTAAAAACTGTTGCTCCTAGATATGTACAAAGCCATATGAAAAAATTATTAGATTGGTATAATTCAATCAAAGAGATTACAGTAAAAGATATTATAGAATTTCATGCTAAGTTTGAAAAGATTCATCCGTTTCAAGATGGGAATGGAAGAATAGGAAGATTAATAATGGTTAAGGAATGTTTGAAAAATAATATTGTTCCTATTATTATTTTAGAGAAAGATAGATTGTTTTATTATAGAGGACTTAGAGAATATCAAACAAATGGTGAAAAAGGATTTTTAATAGATACTTGTTTGAATGCACAAGACCAATATGAGAGTATGATAAGAAATTACTTGGGACAAGAATACTAAAATGAATATAAAATGCCTTTTTGACACCTTTAAATCGCAAATTGAACACATTAAAAACAACATATAAAAATGAAGAGGGAATCTACACGATTCCCTTTATTCGTTCCATGGCTTCTTTCTTTTGCTCTGGCATTATGTGTGAAGATCAGACAACTTCATTTTACCGATGTGGGGAACAATATGAATGTTCATGAAGTACAGATATCTTGTGTATGTGCTAGCACTAATTTCTGCATTTGCACGAGACATGATAAGAGACTGCGGAGCTGAATTAGAGGATTTACTGCAGTTACTTTTATCAAAAAAACTATTTTTTAAATTGGCGATGGACTTTGGAATAACAAAACCTTTGGGAGCACTAATTAAAGAGATTGAAAAAAGGAATATGTTATCAATAGAAATAATTGAAGAATTAAAACTTATGTTACACAATTATAATATTTCTAAACACGAGATTAATATTGATGAAGAGAGAAAAAGAACATTCTTACCATTTATAAACGTGGTAATTTTATGGATGAAAAATTTATTACTAAAGATGGGATGATATTAATGCCAAAAAGGTAAAAATGATAATAAAGGAGTGAAAAACATAGAAAATAGAGAAATAAATATAAAACAAAATAAAATTGTAAATGAAATTTTAAACGATGCTTTTGGATTAGGCTTTATATTAGAACTAAAAAAATTAATTTCTGATGTTAATCACAAAGAAATATTAAGTTCTTTTTTGATTTTTTCTCTTCAATTTTTGTGAAGAAACAATAACTGCAGGTTGGGGAGGTCTTAGTGGTAAAAGAGATGTAACATTGAAACAAATAGAAGAATTAAGAAATTATAATTTAAAGTATTGTCCATCTATTAATTCTAATAAAACACAAAAAGTAATTTCTAAATTTCAAGATATTTATTTAGAAAATGTTTTAAATATTTTTAAGACTGAAATGACATTTAAATTTGGATTTAAATATAAATTGGCTCTTTTATTTGCTAAAATTAGATATTGGAGTGAACATTGAAAGTGAGTGATGGCTATATGAATTACAAAATTGAAATCAAAGAAACATTATCAAGAAGAATTGATATAGAAGCGGAAAGTGAAAGCGAAGCTATAATTAAAGCTAAATCAAAATATAGAAAGCAAGAAATTGTTTTAGATAGTAGTGATTATATCGATACAGAAATTAGTATTTACAAAGAATAAATATAATTTGAAAGTAAGAGGTGTTGAATTTGGAAATAATAATATCTAATAAAATTCAATGCAAACATTGTGGGGAAATAATTGGATCTAAAGATATACATCAATTTGTAACATGCAAATGTGAGACATGTTCTGTAGATGGCGGACACTGGCATTTAAGTCGTTCTTTTAGAAATAGTCCAGAAGAGGATTTTATAGAATTAAGTGAAACAAAAGAAATTGATGATAAAGAATATAGGAAAATGATGCAATAATGAAGAGGGAACCATCCCTCTTTTAAATTTGGTAATAATAACATTAAGAAGAACTGAAAGTGCAACTTTTGCATCTTTAAAGTGCAAATATTGCACTTTCGAATTGAAAATAGTGCAAATTTATGGTATAATTTATATATCGAGGAGGTATCGATATGGATAAAAAAAGAGATTGGAATTTAGAATTAAATGAATATATAAAGCAAGGTGAGCCTAGTCAAATTGAGAAAACTAAAGTATGGGAAACTGCAATAGGCTTGCAAGATGTTGATGGTTTAAAACCTTCAAAATATCTTATTAAAACAGCCAAAGAACATATTGAAGGTAATATAGATATTTATGAAGTTAAGGACAGAATTGATCAGTATTATGAAGCTTTAGATGAACGAAAAGAGATTGAAAAAGAAAATGAAGAAGCGGATAAGGTTGCTGTTAGAATTACAGAGATATTAAGTGAAAAAGCATTTAATTTTTCAACTGCAGAGCTATTAAATATCCATAAAAGACTGTTTACAGATATATATGAAACTGCAGGTACTTTTAGAAATTATAACTTTACTAAAAAAGAATGGGTGTTGAATGGTGATACAGTTTTATACTCGTCATTTGAAACCATCAGAGACGCATTAGAATACGATTTTGAGCAAGAAAGAAACTTTAAGTATAAAGATTTAGGGTTAGAAGAATCAATCAAAAATTTCTTTAAATTTACGTCAAATATATGGCAAGTTCATCCATTCTGTGAAGGTAATACAAGAACAACTGCGGTATTTATAATCAAATATTTAAGGACGTTTGGATTTAATATTAATGATGATGTATTTGCAGAAAATTCATGGTATTTTAGAAATTCATTAGTAAGAGCAAATTACAAAAACTTTGAAAAAAATATATTTGAAGATACATCGTTTTTAGAAAAATTCTTTTATAATTTATTAGCAAATACGCAGTATGAATTAAAAAATAGATATACACATATAGATAATATTCAAAAATCAAGTGAAGAAATTTCAGTGACACAAAAATATACATTAGAAGAACAGGCGATAATAAATATATTAAAAATAAATCCATCAGCGACTCAAGAAGAAATTGCTAATCAAATTGGTAAATCATTAAGAACTGTAAAAACAAGAATGTCGGAAATGCAAGAAAAAGGTTTTATTGAAAAAGCTAAAGGAACTAGAGGATGGGTTATTAAGATATAAAAATGAAGAGGGAATCTATACGATTCCCTTTAGTCTTTCCATGGCTTCTTTCTTTTGCTCTTGCATCTCTTGGTTCCCAAAGTTCGTTATAATCGTTTGGAAATACAAGTGTAGGAACAAGATTTTTATTCCTTAAAAAGCTTCTTTGCTGTAATTTATATTTTCGAAGTAGAGAAGCGGTTATATCGTTTATTGGAATATCCCTTTTTCTTTTATGTGTTTTTAAAGGTCCAAGAACAATCTGGTATGTATCGACCTTTTTACCATCAGCAGTGAAAAGATTTTCTCTAATAACTCTGTTTCGAATATGAATGATGTTATTTTCAAAATCGATATCTTTTGGGCTAAGTTCAAGTAATTCACCTAATCGTGCACCTGTTCCAAGAGCCGTTCGTATAAGAACACCAATAGGGTTAAAAGGCAAGTTATTGATTAAGATGTGTTACAGGTATCTTGTGTATGTGCTAGCACTAACTTGCTTCATTTTGTAAGTTGTCATCCAATTCCAAAGCCATTCTTCAAGAGTAAGATTTGAAGGCTCGATAAAAGTATTTTTCAAAATGTCGTTACGAGTTTCAGCAAGCCAATTAGTAATTTCTTGTTTTGTTTTACCGCTTTTAGTGATGAACTTACGAGAACCATCTGGTTTAAAACCGATTTGAACTTGTCCCATCCATTTGCCATCTTTTCTTTGATAGACACTACCTTCGTTACGACCACGATGAGTAGCTTTCTTTTTCTTAACAATTGAACTTGCCATTTAAATCACTCCTTTAACAAAATTTTAAAATCTATTAACATTAATTGAAATTACAAACCAATAAGAACTGTTGTTCTAATTAAAACTCTAAAAAAGGAAAAAGTCAAGGGATAAAATGCTTTGAAATACCACTGGGAGTGGAGTTTGCGGTTGTAAGGTACTCAGGAGTAAATGAAAAAAGTTTTGAAAAAATTTGCGAAAAAATGAAAAATCTGATTTTAAATCTACTTCTGCTTCTAAATCTATTTCTAACTCTATATCTAGTTCTATATCTATCTCTACGTAACGAAGTGACAAGCACGTGTCACAAGTTTGCACATTGATGTAACAATGTGACAAAGTGAATATAAAACCGCAAAGAGTGGAGAAAATTTACAACCCCAAACCCCCCAGGCATGCTTTAAAAAAATCGAAAATAGGGAACGGTGAGGGGACATTCAAAGAATAAAAATGCTTTTTCTAGAGGGGGTGTGGTGTCGACGGGTAAATTCGAGGATGCGAAAAAACGTGTAACGATTGATACAAGCAAAATACACGATAAATGGCAAAAACGCATAAGTAGTAAAAAGTATGAAAAAAAGGCATCAAAAAAGGGCGAAAATCGCTCAATTTTTAAGAATTTTTAGTTAACATATATTTCATGAGACCAATGCTATCACAGAAACCTTGCTTGTAATATTTTTCATTAAAATAATCAGCCTCATAATTGATTTCGCTTACAAAATCATCGATTGCAACGAGAACATCATAAGCATTATCTGGACAAAAATCACCCAGTAAAGCTTCAATTTTTTCATAAGCAGCAGAACTATTCGAATGGTACGGGGTGTTAGTCTTGTCCTCTTCGCTTAGAGTCGCAACGTCATTCACACGTGCTTCAAAAATAATATCTAAAATATCCAAAATAAAACCACCTCCTAAAATTGTTGTGATGTTAACTTGGGTTGAAAAAAAATGCAAGATACTTTGAAAAAATATATAAAATTAAAAAAATGTAATGATTTTATAATAAAATTTTAACAAAAAAGATACAAAATGTATCTAAAATTATAAAAACCTTGATTTTTTTGCTCAAACATGGTATAGTTTTTATAGAAAGAACTATAATAATAAGTAATAGTTTATAAAAAAGGTGGTTTTTGATATGTTTACGTATTTGAAATTAAAGAATTTTAAATCTTTAAAAGATGTAACGTTAAATTTAAAAGAAACACAAAAGAAAACAAAGAACTTTGTGGCTATATATGGTGAAAACGGATGTGGTAAAACACATTTGGTAACGGCTTTTGATGCTTTGAGAAAAATAATATTTTCCAAGGTGGCATATAAAGCGTTGCAAGAGATGCCTAAAGACTTTCAATATATGAAGGAGTTCATGGAAAGATCGGATATGTATCCAGAAATATTTGACTTATTTAAGGGCATTGAAGGCTTGGGAATGATTGATGAAACAGAGCCAACAGAAGTGGAATATGGTTTTTTATTAGACGGTGTTGAGGGAAACTACTATGTGAAATTTGATGATACTATTTTAGAAGAAAAACTTTATTATAAAGAAAATAAAAAAAGAAACTTTCATTTCGAAATAAAAAAAGTTGAAGAAAAAATAGATTATAAATTGAATCTTAAAATTTTCAAAGGAACAAAATATAGAAAAGAAATTTCTGAACAAATAGAAAAGTATTGGGGAAAACATTCTTTTTTAGCTATATTGTATGAAGAGTTTGTAAATAAAAACAAAACTTTTATCGAAGATAATGTTTCTGAAAATTTAATAGATGTAGTAGATAATTTTTCTAAAATTACAGTTAAGTTAGACAAAAAAACGAATATTCCATATTTAAGCAATGTATTTAATAATTTTAGAATAGAAGAAGGTTTAATTGATAAAAGCAAATTAAATCTTTTAGATAAATATGAAAAAATATTAAATTCATTTTTTACTCAAGCGTATGCGGATGTAAAAGCAGTTTATTATGACAAAAAGGAAAAAGATAATCAAATAGACTATGCGTTGTATTTTGAGAAAAAAATAGCTAATAAAGTTAGAAAAATATCTTACAAAGAAGAGTCTGGCGGTACACTTAGAATTTTAGGACAGTTTAATAATTTGATAGATGCGATTCGTGGAAAAGTTGTTGTAATAGATGAAATTGATAATGGAATTCACGATTTATTAGTAAAAAATATAATTATGTCAATGAAAGATGAGATAACAGGACAATTAATAATAACAACACATAATACTTTACTTTTGGAAACTTTACCACCAAAAGAATTATATCTGATAACATTTGACTATGATAGAAATAAAGAAATTAATTGTATTACAGATTATGATTTTAAAATACAAAAGAATAATAATGTAAGAGATCTATATTTTAAAGGACTATTTGGCGGAATACCAGTTGGGGAATATATAGATTTTGATGACATTAAAAATACACTAATAGATGAAACACAAGAGGAGGGGAAGTAATAAATGCCTAATAGAAGATTTCCTCCTCCAGTGAATTATTGCAGAGCTATTGTAATTGTTCACGGAAAATCTGAACTATTGATGATGGAATATTTAAAAAGAAAATTTAGAATAAATATTGTAATTATATCAAATTGTAATGGTAGGAGTAGTATACAAGTAAATGGACTTTTAAAGTTTATTCTCTCAAATACAAAATTAAAAAGTTTGAGTGCTGTAAAAAAAGAGTTTATACCAAATGTCCAAGATAACAAGCTTATTGACTGCCCAATATTTACAATTATGGATTTAGATGATTGCAATGAAAGAGAAGCGGCACTTTATAAATCGGGAGAAATGTTTAAAGGAACATGGGTTGAAGATTACGTAATTCCAATATGGTTTTCGCCTCATTTTGATGAGGCAATGAAGAATGCTAAATTTGTGGACAAGCTACCAAGTGATAAGGAAAAAGGTAAAGTATATGCAGACTTATTCCAAAAAGAACTTGCAGGTTTAAAAGATTTAGATGAATTTAAGAAAAAGTTGGAAAAATGTAAAAACACAAACATTGAAGAACTTGTTGAATATTGTGCTTATGTTGTGAAAAAATATGAAAAGTAAATACATACTAAAGATAAGTAGAGTGGTGAAGTTACCACTCTACTTGTTTTGTTTTAAGGAGGATAAAGATGTCGAATTTGAAAAGTACAGAAGTTGAAAAAATTATGAATTATATTAGCAAGAAAACAAAAAAAGGTGCAGGATATGTTTGGGATTTTTCTGATGCGAGCTTCCGAGAGTTTATAAATAATAGTACGGGTTGTAATATTGATGCCGAAAAATACAAAGATGATGAGTTGGGAAATTCGAAGGCAAAAAGACTAAAAAGATTTTTGACAAATGAAGAAAATGATAAGGTAGTTTTATTATTAGAGAGTTTTATTGAATATGGAGAAATGAAAAAGTATTTAGCTAAAACTCATGTAAGTGATATGAAAAAAATAGTAAAAAGCTTGAAAAAATACCAAAATATTGTTAGTGAAATTACAAAGAATACGGTAAAAAATAAACAGGTAGAAAACATTTTATTAAAAGAAATAAATGAGAAAATTTCGACAGGTAAATTTGAATTTGTTATAGATAGATTACATACATTATTAAAATTTAAGTTTGAAGCAATATTCGAAGAATTAAATATTGATTTTAAAGGAAAGACACTTGATTCAATGGCAGGAGAATTGAATAATATTTTAAGACAAAATAAAATTTTTAAAGAAAGTACAACCTTTGAAATATTATCTGCTACTAAAAAGATAATGAGCAGTTTTGATGATGCAAGGAATAATAAAACATATGCTCATACAAACACAATTATGAGGAGAAATGAGGCTGAATTCCTTTGCACATATATGGTGTATTATTATAATTTCATAAATAAAATAGAGTATAAAAAAATTAAAATTACTCCATAAGCATTCAGTCATCGTTCAGTCTTCCACACGGAAAATATGGAAAATATAGAAAATACGGAAAGAAAAACAGTCATCAAAAATAAAAAAAATGATGGCTGTTTTTTGACGTCTTCTCTTAGAAAATCACACACATCAAGGCTTCAAAAGTAATAACACGAAAACCTGCAAATCCTTGATACGACTACAAAAATCGAAGCTGGAAGGCCGGAGATAATATTGTTGTACAGAAAAGAAAGCATAGCTCCAAAAATCTGTATAGAAATTTATATATTTGTCACTTTTTGTCGATATTTCTGGTTATATTAAAGGACTCTTGTATACAAGGAGATAATAAGGAGAAAAGTGTATGGATAAACTATATGCAAAATTATCAAAAAATGATTTATTAGAAAATGATGGAAATAATAGAATAATGTACTTTCCGAATCCGGTATCGTATCAATACTGTGTATCTACTATTTTTGAAGACAAAAATTCTTTTGAAAAAATACTAGATAAGATTGAAAAAAATAAATTTTCACATTCAAAAATATTAGCTGATGATAAGTTATTTAACATACCTATAAAAGGGTATCGTTCTAAATATTTGGAGAGTATGCACGATAAAATGTATGCTTTATCAATGTATAGGAATCCATCAATACGTAGCGATGAATATAATTACATGTCAAATGTTGATACGGCAATTCGAAATAATTGTAATGAAATTTTAAAAGCAGTATTTATTTGTTATATTTGTAAGATAAACGAAGCAGGAAAGTATGATGATGTTATCAAAGAGTATAAGAAAATGGTAACAGAAACGGATGGGATTAATTTTAAGATAGATGATTGGCTAAGTAAATATATTTTGTATTATTATGACTATATAGATGAAAGTGAATTTATAGAAAGTGATAATTTTTACAAAAATTTTATATTATATAAAGCAAATAACATAAAATTTATTGATTTGGACACTTTATAGAATATAATATAAAAAGATAATGAAATACATTCATATAGAAAAACAATTAATTGATTTTATTTAGTTACAATTATAAGTAATCGAGGTGAACCATGGAACTAATTTTATATATACTCATTGGTTATATAGCGTATAAAAAATATCAAGAATATAAAAGCAAGCAAGAGTACAAATCCGATATGAAACTATATAACGATGGACTTAAAAATAAAGAGATTGATTATAGTAAATTTGAACAGACTCAAACTGAATATAATCAAAATGATTACATAGATACAGCCAAATCCCCATTTTTAATTACCAATTCTTTGCTTACGAAAGCTGAAATGAATTTCTACAAAATTCTGAAAGACGTTGTCGATAATGATAAACAAATAATATGTCCAAAAGTAAGAATGATAGATGTTTTATGGACAAAAACATATCGTGTAGAAAATAAAATGACTTTTATAAATAAAGTTAATAGAAAACATTTTGATTTTGTAATATGTGATAAAGAAACATTAAAGCCTTTAATGGCTATTGAACTTGATGATAAATCTCATGAAGAAGAAGCACGAAAGGAAAGAGATGAATTTGTTGATGCATTATTTACAGACTTAAAATTTAAAGTTATACATATTCCTGTGCAATACATGTATAATACGAATGAAATAAAGGAGAAGATAGCAATAACACAAACAACAAATTAAATTTATCTAAGTATCTTTACATAGCACTTCATATTCAACTATTATTTATTCTCTCACATAGAAAATATGAAAAAAGTCATCAAAATACAAAAATTGATGACTTTTTTGTGTCTTTTGATAGAAAAATCATCAAAATAGAGGTTCTGAATTTTTTATGATATAATATATACCAAATAAGAGGTGAATCCTATGAATAAAAATTTATACGAAGACAGTATCATCCTAATCGGTCCATCAGGTGCAGGAAAATCAACAGTGGCAGATGATGCGGATGAAATAATTCTTAATGATAAAAAATTATCTGAGGAGGAAAAATATGTGGACTGATCGCAAAAAAAGTATTAAAAAGGTATGAGGAAATAATTAAATATATTGATTCAATGATAATTTTCATGATTGTAGAATTGGTAATATAAATTATCGCGGAAAAGCCATTGAAATAACTGTTGAAGATATAGCTACAGAATCAAAGAATGAATCAGGACTAATTTGGAATTTTACATTTGAAAATGTTACTTCATTTGAATTTGATGCAGATTGTGTTGTAGGATTTGTGATTCTAGATATTGTTAATGGAGATCAAAACAATCCTATTTGTTTTGATTTGAATAATGGAAATCTTTATATTGAACCAGAAAGTATATCATTAGGTATTCCTTCATAAAGGCATTAAAAAGGGCTGTTTTCTTTTCTTTTTGTCGAATATTGTCGAATTGAAATTATGTAAAATGTTGTGTTTTTGTGGTATAATCAAAGGTAAAAGGGGATAAATTGTCTTGACTTTTTAGTTTAATGAGTATATCATTAACTTACAAATTATATCATATCAGAGTGTAGTTGGTTACTATAATAAATTCGATTGAGTAATCAATGAAATGTGAAGTTTAAATAGCCCCTTGTTTTTCGGAACAAGGGGCATCTTCTTTTTCACGGAAAGGGGTTTTTATGAAGTATGTTATGGGGTTAGATATTGGAATAAAATCAATAGGTTGGGCCGTTATAAACTTGGAAAAAAACAGAATCGAGGATTTAGGTGTCAGACTTTTTGAAGCAGCTGAGCGTCCGAAAGATGGTGGTGCAGTTAATGAAAAAAGAAGAGAGTATAGAAGTCTTAGAAAAAGATTAAAACGTAAGAAAGTTAGAATGGACAAAATAAAAGAATTATTTATTAAATATAACTTAATTGATAAAGATAATGTGGCAAGTTTATATATCTTATCTAAAGAAGATACAGATGTTTGGAAATTAAGACTGGAAGCGTTAGATAGAAAATTAACTAATAGAGAATTTGCAAGGGTTTTAACTGCGATTGCCAAAAGAAGAGGTTATAAATCTAATAGAAAGATAGAAGAAATTGACGAAAAATCTGAAAATGGAAAACTAACTAAAGCTATAAAATTAAATAAACTATATATGGAATCAAACGGTTATAGAACTGTTGGAGAAATGTTTGCTAAAGATGAAAAATATCTGGTAAGCAAGAGGAATAAAGGTGGGCAATACAATAATTGTATTGACAGAAATGAACTTGTAGAAGAGATTAAGATAATCTTCGAAAAACAACGAGAATATGGTAACGCTTTAGCAAGTGAAAATTTTGAAGCTGAGTATTTAGAAGTATTTAACTGGCAAAAAGCTTTTATGTCGGCAGAACTTATAAGAAAGATGATTGGAAAATGTACTTTTGAGAAGGAAGAACCACGAGCTTCTAAGAACAGCTATACTTTTGAGAGATTTATGCTTTTACAAAAAGTTAATAATTTATCGTATACCTTAAAAGGTGAAAAAATATATCTTACTGAAGATGATAAGAAAAAGATAATAGATCAAGCGTATTTAGTAAAATCAGGTATTAAGTACAGTAAGATTAGAAAAGATTTAAATTTGCCAGAAGAAGCAGTTTTTACAGGTTTAAATTATTATCAAAAACTAATAAAAAAAGAAGATGGCTCTTATGAAAAAATGCCTTATGAAGAAATAGTCAAAAAGACTGAAGAATCGGCTATATTTGTGAAATTGGTTGGTTATCACGAAATAAAGAGTGTGTTAAATGATTGTAGAGAAAAAGAAAGAATTTTAAAAGATTATGATTTGTTAGATAAAATAGCAGAAGTTTTGACGTTAAATAAAACAGATGTTACTCTAACAGAAGAGTTAAAAAAGTTAGAGTTAGATAATTGCACTATAAGTGCTTTGTTAAAGATTAATTTCACAAAGTTTGGACATCTTTCATATAAGACAATGAAAAAGATATTGCCATACTTAGAAGAGGGTATGCAATATGATAAAGCATGCGTACTTGCAGGATATAATTTCAAAAATGATGATGAAAATCCTAAATATAAACTTCCTATTATTCCGAAAGAAGATATAAGAAATCCTGTTGTATACAGAGCTGTGACTCAAACGAGAAAAGTTATAAATGCAGTAATAGATAAATATGGTTCTCCGTTTGAGATTCATATAGAAGTAGCACGAGAACTAACTAAAAGTTTTAAAGACAGAAAGAAAACAGAAAAAGATCAGCTTGAAAATAGAGCGATGAACGACAATTTAAAGAAAGACATAGAAGAACATTTTGGAATAAAAGCAAAACCTGTAGATATGTTAAAGAAAAAATTATACCATGAACAAGGTGGAAAAAGTGCATATTCACTTAATCCAATAGATTATAATAGATTGTTTGAGAATGGATATGTTGAGATTGATCATGCAATTCCATTTAGTAGATCGTTTAATGATTCATACAATAACAAAGTTTTAGTATTGTCACGTGAGAACCAAGAAAAAAGAAATATGACACCATATGAATTTTTAAGTGAGAATGGGAAATGGGAAGAATATGAAGCATGGGTTAAGAGTACATATAGAAACAACTTTAAGAAAAGAGAAAATCTATTAGTAAAAAATTTTAATTCCGAAAAAGAAAATGAGTGGATTGAACGAAATTTAGTTGATACAAAATATATTGCTAGGTACATGTCTAATTTTGTGAAAAAGAATTTACTTTTTGATAATCATGGTGAAAAAGAAAATAGAATAAAAGTGAAAACAATAGTTGGTGCAGCAACAACGGCTTTAAGACATTATTGGGGTATCCCGGCTAAAAATCGTGCGGAAAGTGATTTGCATCACGCAGAGGATGCTGTAATAATTGCATGTGCTACGGACAGCTTTCAAAAGAAAATTAGAGAATATAGTAAAGAAAAAGAATTATATTATCCCAATAAAAATGGAGAATATTTTGATCCGTCTACTGGAGAAATTGTTGATGTAAAATATAAAACTCATGAAATGGGAAGGCCATGGGAGAATTTTAAAGAAGAATTAGAAGCTAGAATGAGTCAAAATCCAGTTCATGATTTAAAATATGGCAATTTTACAAATTATAACGATGTTGATATAGAAAAAGTAAAGCCAATATTTGTATCAAGAATGCCTAATAGGAAAATAAGTGGACAAGCTCATGAAGAAACAATTTATTCTTTGAAGCATAACAAAGATAATGGCGTGGTCACGGTGAAGAAACCACTTAATAGAATATCAAAAGCAGAAATTGAAATGGTAATTAATAAGGAAGAGTGTAAAGAACTATATAGAAGTGATAAAGATTTATATGATCGAATATATCAAAGATTGCTGATGTATGATTTTAAGTCAGAAAAAGCTTTTCCCAATGACTTTGAATTTAGAAAATTTTCTGCAAAGGGTGAAGGACCACTTGTAAGAACTATAAAAGTTCCTAGTGTCTTGAATGCTGGTGTAGAAGTTCAAAAAGGTTTAGCTGCTAATGGAAATATGGTAAGAGTAGATGTGTTCACTAAAGATGACAAATATTATTTGGTACCTATTTATGTGGCTCATATGGTAAAAGATAAGTTGCCTAATAAAGCTATAAAAGCTAATAAACCAGAAAATGAGTGGCTTGAAATGGATAAAAATTACATATTTAAGTTTTCTCTTTATCCGAATGATATGATTGTCATAAAAAAGAAAAAAGAAGAACCAATCTATTGCTATTATAATTCGACGCATAGAAACACAGGTGCAATAAATGTGATTTTGCATGATGGAAGTAAAAGAATTGAAGGAATAGGTATTCAAAATTTAGATATATTTGAAAAATACGAAGTAGACGTCCTTGGAAATTATCATAAAGTAAAAAAAGAAAAAAGGAAAGGAGGTAAAAATAATAAAAAATAGGAGGTGATAAAGATGAGTTGGAGGAGTTTGATTATATCTCATCCCTCAAAGCTATCATTAAAAAATAATCAATTATGTATTGAACAAGGAGAAATTTGGAGTGTGCCACTAGAAGATATTTCTGCAATTGTAATTGAATCACAACAAGTTTTAATTACAGAAAGTTTGCTTAGTAAATTATGTGAAAATAATACAGTTGTGTATTTTTGTGATTCTAAGCACATTCCAAATGGTTACTTGTTACCGTACTATCAACATAGTAGACAGCTTAAAGTATTAAAAGAGCAAATTTTATTATCAGAACCATTTAAAAAGAGATGTTGGCAAAGAATAATTAAACAAAAAGTAATTAATCAAGCGTATGTATTAAGATGTATTGGAAAGTTTGATATTGAAAAAAGATTACTAAAAATGTTATCAAATATTGATTCTGGAGATACGAAAAATATTGAAGGTCAAGTCGCAAAAATTTATTTTAAAGAACTATTTGAAAGAGGATTTAATAGAAATTTTGATAATATTTATAATGCTTGCTTAGATTACGGGTATACCATATTAAGGGGTGCAATAGCAAGAAGCATAGCACAATATGGATATATACCATCTTTAGGAATACATCATAAAAGTGAACTTAATAACTATAATTTAGCAGATGATTTTATAGAACCCTTTAGGCCTATAGTTGACTTATGGACAAGACAAAATATAAATTTAAAAGACGAATTTAGAACCAAAATACGAAATGAATTAGTAGATTTGTTAAATTATGATGTGATTATAGACGGAAAGCGAAATTGTGTGTTAAATGCAATAAATATAATGCTTAGCTCGTTTACTACTAGCATACAATCAAAAGATTATGAAAAATTGTTGGTACCAATAATTGTACCACTAGAAAGACACACATATGGGTAAATATATGAGACTAATAGTATTTTTTGATTTACCAGTAGTAACGAAACGAGATAGGAAAATATATGCGCAATTTAGGAAATTCCTTATAAAAGATGGTTATGATATGTTGCAATATTCAGTATATTCTAGGATATGTAACGGTGATGATGGTGTTAACAAACATTATATGAGATTAAAAGAAAATTTGCCCAAAAAAGGTTCGATAAGATGTATGAAAGTAACGGAAAAACAATATGCAAGTATGGAAATACTAATTGGAAAGAAGACAATAAGGGAGAGAAAAATTAATGCAGATCAGTTATCTATATTTTAAAAACCAATAAAAAGTAGCTATTTTTAGAATGAATAGCTACTTTTTTTGTGAGGAAATGGAACCAAACCTTACTGCTGCAATGTTTATAGAACCACATATTATATCATATCAGAATGTAGTAAGGAACTATAACATCTGATGGTTTTACACCTACTATGCTTACATTATATCATATCAGAATGTAGTAAGGAACTATAACTTTACAACTGCTAATTTGTTATCTTCCATATTATATCATATCAGAATGTAGTAAGGAACTATAACAGTGAAACAGTAACAAGCATTGAAGATTCTATTATATCATATCAGAATGTAGTAAGGAACTATAACTCAATATACACGTTATAATCATCAACTAATATTATATCATATCAGAATGTAGTAAGGAACTATAACTGGTGATTATAATTGTTTTTTAACTTATTAATTATATCATATCAGAATGTAGTAAGGAACTATAACATACTTCATCATATTATTGATGCAGTATGGATTATATCATATCAGAATGTAGTAAGGAACTATAACATGAAGATGAAGCAAATCCAGGTCTTTGGCATTATATCATATCAGAATGTAGTAAGGAACTATAACATGTTACAAAAGCTTATGAGCAAGACGGGAATTATATCATATCAGAATGTAGTAAGGAACTATAACAAACTACAACTATAATCCTGATGTTAAAGAATTATATCATATCAGAATGTAGTAAGGAACTATAACTTACTTCTTATAGCAAATAATTGATTTTCTATTATATCATATCAGAATGTAGTAAGGAACTATAACA
>CASDSU010000010.1 GCA_949283575.1 uncultured Eubacteriales bacterium | reverse complement strand
GTTAATATAGAGGATAAACCACCTCCATATAAATAGGGTGCAAATAAAAGAGCCAACCATATCACAGGAATAATACCAATTATATAAACCCATTTAGATTTAGAGGTATCTTCTTTCATCTTTCTTCAAGCACCTTGAAAAAGGTCTTTTTTTTTCTGGAGCGTCAATGGCTTTTAGCAATACTTCATCAACTGGCTCTGTATCTTCTTTTTCTCTTAATAATCTATTTCTAAATTCATTAAGAGCATTGATAATTATGCCAATTTCATATTTATCTAATTCTAATACTTTTATATTTTCTCTCATCTTTTGTTCCTCCTATCTTTCATATTCTCTGTTTTTTTGAGTTTTAGCAATACTTTCAAAATATTGCCCCATTCTTGTATTTATATCTTCCATAGCTCCTCTAATACTTCCTAATTCATTTCTTACCTCATTTATATTCATTTGTTTTAATGATTCTGGTAAATTATCAAATCTATATGAAGATACATCTATACCGTGTTTTTTACAAACTAAATAAGAAGTACAATAACATTTAAAGTCATCTAATTCTTTATTACCTGTTTCTTCAAGACCTGCTCTTGCAATTTCTACTGATAGAGCATTAAAGATAACAGGTGCTTCCAAACCTCTACGAACATATAAAACATTATCTTCTTTATTCCATTCTGCACCTTTTCCATTTGGTAAGTCATCAACTGCTTTTATATCAACTGGACTTTCGTGTAAGAATGCTTTTAGCATTGTTTTATCATCATAACTATTTGTTTTTGTTACTGGCTTTGCACTTGTTTGAGAAATATCTAACATTCTTTTAGGATTATATGATGTTGCCATACTTCCATCTGCTCTTTGGTAAGAATCTCCCGGCTCTAATATCTTAATCCATTGAGGATTCTTTTTTACAAATGCTTTTACTTCTTGCCATCCATCATAATCTTTAATTTGCGTAGCAGTAGGCATTTGAGCAGTAATTAAAAGTGCATTTCCCACAGAATATTTATCAAAAGTTGCCTGTGCGTCTAAATATGCTTTAAACTTTGTAGGATCAACTTTGATTTCATCAGCAGTCTTATCAATTAAATCGTATAATTCTTTTCTTTCTTCATTTTTTCTCTTTACCCATTCATCTTTGTTGAACGGTTTATGATTATAATTGTTTTGCTCTTTATTAGAGCCACTTAAAATATCATCAAAATTCATTTTTTCTACCCTCTTTCTTTTGATTTTTTCTTTTTTGGTGTAGGTTGCTTATGTTCTGCAACCTTGTTTGGTACATCTTTTTTACGATCAGAATTATCTAAATCTACTTTCTGCTTTTGTTCTTCTTTTATATTTTTTAGTTCTTCTCTTACAGATGGCTTTGTAGATTTAGTACCCACTTCTGATTTGTTTTTGTTCTCTGATGAATGCTCGGATGGAGGGCTTTTTTCCATCTTCGCAACATTGGGGTTTGACATTTCATTTTCCTCTTTTTGAACAGGTTTAGATAAAATGTCATCAGCAAGTTTATCTTCTGCACTCTTTTCTTGAACGCCCATATCTTTGGCACTTTTTTCTGCTTTATCTTTTACTATTTCACTTTTGATAGTAGCACCATCATAAGCACCTAAATCGAATCGCTTTACTATTCTATTTATTTTAGAAGCGTCTTCTGCTCTTACCATAATATCAACCATACCATCAAAGTTCTTATTTTTCTTATTTATGAGTGCAGTATATAAAACCCCATATCGTTTTGCTTGTTCTTGAAATGTTTTTAAATCTTCCTTTTTAATAGTAAAGACTTTTAATTCTTTACCAGATTTCAACATATTTGTAAGTGTTGTTTTACCTTTTGTTTGCTTTTTATCTTTATAAATTGCATAAAGAAGTGCTGCTATATTTTTAGCTGCACTTCCTGTAAGTTTGAGTGCTACTTCTGTACCCTGCAGACTCATTCTAACAACACTTTCAGCAGCGTCCCCCGATGTGTTCATTTTTGATTTCCTCCTTTCTTTGTTCTTCTTCAAATTCTTTTACATTCTGTTCTATTTTAGAACTTCTTTCCTCTATTCCATCACATAAGACCACCTCCTTTCGTAATTCTTTTATAGAAATAGATAACTCATCAATTTGATTTCTAATCATTTGCTTTTCACTTGGATTTTTAGATTTTTTATGCTTGTACCACAACTTACTTCTTTGATCTAACAAGTTATCTAGTTCTTTTTCTTTTTGTGTCTTAAACGAAAAAAATTGCTCGTAAGTTTCTAATTTATTACTTACAAGCAATTCTGTTTGTTTTGATATACTATCCATTTCTTTTATATCTGCTCGAATAGCAGGGCTTAATTTTCTTCGTGGATATTTTTCTGGAAAGACTTTTAATAAATAACAATAATGAAGAAACAGTCCATATAGTCCTTTGTGTTTTTGCTTTATCTTTGGAGTATATTTTTTCTTCTTAACACCATATTCTTCTATAAATGGTATTCTCTTTTCTTGTTCTATTTCTATTCTTTCCTTAATTCTTTGAATACTATAATCTTTACCAAAGTTTCTTTCTACTCTGATATTCTTTTTATATGGATCACGTCTTACACTTAATATGTTTTGCCCACGATAAGTGAGTTCATAGTCCATTGCCCTCATTAGATTTTCAAAATCTTTGTACGAATATGCTTGTGCAATGGCTCTATCTATATCTGTTTTTGTTGTAGTATAGTAATTGTTCTTTTCTACATATCCTTTGTAGTAATTAGCATAATTGATTTTACTATTTCTACACGGCTTTTCTTCAAGAACACTTAATCCATATTCTTGACAAAGAGAATCTGACAACTCTCTTATTCTTGCATAAGTTGTTCTATTATCATAGTATCTTTTACCATCTTTAAAACTAACGGAATTGATAACAAAATGATTATGATAATGTTTTGTATTTAAGTGGGTGCTAACGATTACTTCAAATCTATCTCCCCACATTTCTTCGGCAAGTTTCAAACCAATTAAATGAGCTTGTTCTGGTGTTACTTCTCCCTCTGCAAAACTTTGAAATGCGTGAAAGCCTAAAATACCACCTGTTTTATTGTATTGTTGTTTTGTAATAATCATTTCTTCATAAGCAGTTTCAACATTACAATTTACACCAGAAACATAGTATTGTTTCTCTGTTTTAAAGTCTGCTTCAACGTAGTCAATCACATTATGCAAATCATAATATGTTTCTTTTCCATAATCACTATTAAGAGTTTTTTCTATATTAGTTGTATAATCTATAACGTGATCCAGTCTTTTTTCTATTTTCCATATTCCTGTTGTAGCAATTTTCCTCACTCCTTTCTATTTTAGACATAAAAAAAGAGCCTACCATTTCT
>CASDSU010000009.1 GCA_949283575.1 uncultured Eubacteriales bacterium | reverse complement strand
TAGAGAAAGGACGAAATGAAATATCAGAACTGAAATTGAACTTATCTGAATATCGGGGTAAGTGGAAATCCGCAAAGGGGCTGACAAAAGTCTGTTCCTGGGCAGATGAAATTATACCAGATACTCCTGCAAACTTTTGCCTGTTTAATGATGCAGGCGAATGGGTTGTATCACCGAAATATCGTAAGAATGGTTGGGAAAATCTATATAATGCCTATCACAATGAGAATCTGACAACGAACGAGATACAAAAGGCTCGTGAAGTGGAAGAACAGGAATGGTGGGTAAATAAAAGCCAATCATGCAAAGTAAATTGAGTTTATAACAAAGCGTGATAACACCTTACAGCGTTCCCCGCTTAGCCATTAATAATAATTAAGTTCGTAACAAGATTCATATATAATCAACTACATATAATACTCAATATGGAAAATATAAAAACAATAGCTTTTAGAGGTAGCAGTGACTTAATAGGTAATTTACAGTTATGTATAGACCATATAAGCTATGCTATACCTAATATTATGAATAGTGTATCGGGTCAATATAATGTTAGATGTGTGTTTGAGAAAGTTGAAAATCAATTAACATTTAGTGATTCTATATTAGGTGAACTGATAAATCAAGAAGTTTTAGGGAAGGTATATATGAACGATAAGTCGGATATAAGATTGTTCTCTTCAAATGGAAATTTACCTGAATATAGAATTAATTTTGATTTACAAGGAGAGTTTAATTTAGGAGTCAAGATTTTCAAAGACAAGCCAGTTCAAACATTACCAGTCATAGATGTTCTTCCAATACCTGTTGAAATCGTCACTATTTACTTTTATTTTTCAGAAACGAAAGTAAATGGGAAATCGGATTCTTTTATATTTGACAAATATTTTGATTCTTATGATTATCTCGGTTTCTGTCTTGTGGACTTACCGAAGATGAATGAAATAATAACTCGAAAGTATGGCAATCAGAAATTGGATTTAATCGACGAATTTTCAAACACAGAGCTAATCGACGAACTATTTGAAGAAGAAATAATCATAATAACTTGGGGCATTCATCCATATTCATATCCAATTTACAGTACTGAAGATACAGACTCTATCCGTCCTTTATTGGGACGGAAGTTCAGCCAAGAAGGTTGCTTTCGCATAAAAGAAGACATAAAAGAATTGAGCTTAATTCCAGGATATGCACTAAGAAAGTGGCCGGAATTTACACAAAAAGAATGGACAAAAATTTCATTATATGGCAAAGGTGAAATAGTACACTTAACCCCTTATATTCTTGAAGATTCTGAATTTGAAACAGTATCAGTTTCATTCTTAATTCATAGAAGTAAGGGAGATTTGAAAGAGAGTATTCCTCTACTGAATGTGAATCTTTTATACGAATAACAACATTGAAAATCGTAGTTGTTGGATGATAATTATTATTAATATGCCAAGTTAGCTGCTAACGCAGCTCCTTGTCAAGCCATTAGCGTTGAATTTGATAAAAGAGATAATGCAAACAATTATAAGACTCTGCATAAGAATATGGAACCAGAAGATTTTATAATAACAAAAGTTGGATGGATAACGCAAATGAAATCTACTCCACCATTAACGGAAGAGTATATTCAAAGGGTTTATTTACGCTTTGAAATAATGATAAGAT
>CASDSU010000008.1 GCA_949283575.1 uncultured Eubacteriales bacterium | reverse complement strand
CTGTTTTTGCATTTATATTGTCCATGCCCAGCCAAATCACATTCGTATTCAGGTTATTCGGGAAAAAATTGAGAGCCTTGTACATTTGAGCAGCATCCAATGTGGAAAGATTATCAAATACTTTTACCGCTTTTTCTGTTTTCCCTATATAATTAATCATTGCGACATCTACATTCTGTAAAACTTTCTCTCCAAACCTTTTACTATGCCTTAATGTATCTACCGCAACATCTTGTAGATCACCAAGTTTCTCGAGTAATTCAACACTTTTTTTTGCGTCACGAATGTCAAATATTACGAGGGCACTTGAAACTAATGCTAACAATAGCTGTGATTGTGCGTCAGATAAGTTTATATTTTCAGCTCGCATCAGTTCTTTTATTTCCGGACTTACTTTTATATGTGATAATGCTTCCTGTTTGTATAATAAGCTGTCACTTATGTCATTTACTGCCGAAACTACACTTGCCGCTGCATTTACTATTTGTAGTCTAGTTTTTACGTATAATAGACTGGCTACAGCTCCACTCGGTATCAGCAACATTAATACAGACAGAGTAATAGAACCTATTGTTATAGATAAGTCTATCAGTTCTTCTTTTTTTCTCTTTTTTGCAAGATAGTCTTTTATTACCTCTGTTTCTTTTGAATCATATTTTTGCAATAGTTCTGTTATCAATGCATCAAAATGCCAGATTGGATATTGTCCCTTTTGTATTTTTTCTATTGTTTTATTTATAGCTTTACAAATATCAGAGAATGTATTGTTTATTTCTTTCTTTAAATAATTTTTATCTGTATTACTATAAAAAAAATTTACTAACGGATACTCGCACAAAATTGTGTCCATTACTTCTTTATTTTCTTTGCAAATTTGAGAATATCGTTGGTATTCTCCCCTATTAAAAGAATACAATGATGACAATTTACTCATTTGTTCAGCAGCTTGCAAATAATTATTCTTTGCTATATCATACTCCTGTCTTTTAGCCAGTATTGTTTCCAGTTCATTTTTATTTTCTCTGTTTATATTTACATTTTCAACCTGTGACAGTAACAGTTCTTTTATTTTTTGAATTTCTTCAAGATTAAATCTTAATCTTGATAAAGATTCTTCTGTTAATTCACACATGAACTCTTTAATTATAATTTCTGTCACTACCGTGATGTTTGATGGAAATTTTATATTTAAATTGAATTTCTCTGATAAATCTTTACATTTTAATAGAAATTCCCTTAAACTTTCACTTGTCAAAACTTCAAAAACATCTGATGACACCAAGTATATGAGATTCAAATAAAAATTCTTTCGCTCTAATTCATATAATAAATCTGGTAATTGCTTATTTATATTTGATATTGTTGGTAATTTAGACTTGTTATCATTTAAATACACCATTATCCATTTAAATCGATCCAAGGTGAGTAGTATGTAGTATTTGGCTTCTTCTCTTGTCAACCGTTCCGGTACTTGTTCTTCGTTCATTTTATGTATTACTCTCTAAATATTCTTGATATTTGTATAAAAGCTTTAAATATTTTTCTTCCGGCATATTTAATTCTTGCTTTTCCACCCATTCTTTTAATTCTTTTTCTACTAGATGATCTAATTGTTTTCCTTCACTTTTTTTTATTGTATATTGTTTTTTTCCTGTTTTATATTGGATATAAGGATTAGGATCATATAATTCTTTTTGCTCTTCAAATATTGCTTCTTTTTCTAATTCTTTTTTTGTCGTTGATAATTGTTCATTCCGTATCTTGTGTTGTGAAACATGTGTTAATTCATGAGCAATCAGTTTTCTTCCCTCTTCTGTCTCGGGCTTGTATGCACCATTTCTAAAATAAATGTCATTACCAATAGTTATTGCTAGTGCATTTAGTGAACGTGTATATTCGTCTGCATACATCCCCAGGTGAACTATAGCTGTATCCACTTTTTTATCATGTTCCCTGGTAAACGCATCCAACATTACAGTGTCCAAGTTATATTTTCTATCATACAGATATTTCCTCGCTACCATTATATCTGCTTCTTTTCTCTCTTCCTTAAATTCCAAATCTCTTTTTGGTAGACCAAAATCTGATTTATATTTTATTTCTTCTATTAGGTTTACATCTTCTTTACTTAGATTAAAAATCTGTATAGCATAATCAAGACTTTCCATTATCTGTTTAAGAAAAATATATTTCATTTTTGCTTCATTTAAATGTAGATAACGTTTTGTATCCTGTCTATCCATCAATATCTCCTAAGAGTTTTTCTATTTTTGTTTGTAACTTCTCATTTTTTATTTTTTCTCTTTCTTTATTGCTTATCTCCCCGCTACCTTCGGCATGACCTGTGTCCCAGAATCTGTTCTTTGCAAACAGCGGGTCTTCTTTTGCCAGCACCGTTTTATCGTGTTCATAGTTGGCATTTATTTTTGCCATTCTTATTTCTTCCGGTGTGGGTTCAGTTTTCGTATATGTGCGTAGCTTTTTATCATTTATGGAGTATTCCGCCGTTCCGGTTTGCGGAGTTTCCCTTATATTACTCTGGGAAGGGCCCGATTTACTTTGTAATAAATCAACTGCTGAGTATTCATTTTGAATATGAGTATTTTGCATAAAATCTGCTTGGGGGCCGTGTATTTGTTCTGCAATCTGTTGTTTTATCATATCAGGGATATTTGATCTGCCCGGGGTCTTATCTTCTGATACAGGGCTCAAAATATTCATCAGATTATTTTTTTCTGCAACAAGCTCATTGCCGGAAACTGTTCCTAAAATCTTTCTATTTATTTTTCCGTCTGCTTTTATCCGGGCAGGAATATATGTACTTTG
>CASDSU010000007.1 GCA_949283575.1 uncultured Eubacteriales bacterium | reverse complement strand
TGGGGTGTTGATACAGTTTGTCCAGAAATGTTTGATGATAAGGGAACTTCCTTGGTATTAGTACAGTCAGCAAAAGGACAAAGATTATTGGAAGTAATCAAATCCGGTCTTAGGATAAAAGAAGTGTCGATGACCGAAAGTATTCGTTTTAATTCATCTTATGTAAAGTCAGTACAGAGACCTCGATTACGAGATACTTTTTTTCAAGATCTTGAAATAAAACCGTTGGATTTTATATTCAAAAAATATGGAAGGGATTCTGTTTGTAAGCGTACTGGCTTGCTTGTAAAGCGTGGGGTACATAAAGTTCTTGGAAAAAAAGGTGCTGCTACAGTAAAAAAACTGTTGGGGAAATAGGAATGAAAATCGGTATCATGACTTTCTGGTGGTCAGAAGATAATTATGGACAGCTTTTGCAGTGTTACGCATTGCAGAAGTATCTGCGAGATCAAGGGCATGATCCGTTCCTCATACGGTATGATCCGAGAGGTGATTATTCAAGTTCTTTTAAGAGGAAAAGAAAATTAAATATTTTAAATCCTAAAAAAGTCATTAAGTTTTTATTTAAGAAAGCACTTATGTTTTTGTCTCATGAAAAGTGTAACAGACAGTTTTCTCAGTTTAGAGAGTCGTACATAAATTCATCAGATAAAATCTATTATTCATATGAAGAATTGTGTCAAGAACCTCCTCAAGCTGATTGCTATATAGTAGGTAGTGATCAGGTTTGGAATTTTTACAATATGAAACTTAGTGACTGCAGGAATCTTGTTCATGCATATTTTCTTGATTTTGGAAAAGAAAGCATAAAAAGAATTGCATATGCGGCAAGTTGGGGAAAAGTTGATATTTCTAAGGAATTTGTGGAAGAAATAAGTTTGCTTCTTGCAAAATTTGATTATGTTTCTGTGAGGGAGAAAACTGGTATAGATATTTGTAGAAAGTGTGGTGCCTCAAATGCAGAAGTTTGTTTCGATCCAACTTTACTTATATCAGCAGAACAGTATAGATTATTATACCGTACAGAAAGTATTATAAAACATGCTAAAAAATATATTCTCATTTACCGCTTAGGAAATCCTTGTGATTTTCCGATGCGTTCTTTGTATAAATGGGCGACTGAAAAAGGGTTAGATGTAGTATATGTGACTGCTAATGGGTGGTATGATTCATATGAAAAAATATTTCCAACCATTACACAGTGGCTTGCGTTGGTGGATCATGCGGAGTATGTAATAACAAACAGTTTTCACTGCTGTGTGTTTAGTATAATATTTAGAAAACAATTTGGCGTTATTCCTCTTATCAAGTCACATAGTGGTATGAATTCTCGTATTGAAACTCTTTTTGATTTATTTGAAATAACACCTCGATGGATTGAAGATAATAATTTATCTGTTTTGGAAAAAACAGTGGAGTACAGTATTTACGATAGAGATAAATTTGATAAACTTAGTACTATCGATTGTATGAAAGAAATATGACATTATTTCTAATTATTTGGTGAATCTATAGTGTAATGCCTAACCGCAACTTGGACTAAAACAGGAAAGCTAATAAGGTGTATAATAACAAAAGGACGTACACCTTATGGGAAGAACAAGAAGAAAGTTCAGCTCGGAAGAGAAGCTGAAAATGGTAATGGCAGTTATTCA
>CASDSU010000006.1 GCA_949283575.1 uncultured Eubacteriales bacterium | reverse complement strand
TCTCACTATCCATTTCCCATTCTCCTTTTTCTCGGTGCTTCCTGGCAGTCGCACCTTCGATAGTAGAATGGGATTTTCCTTATGTATAGCTAAAGCTTTCCGGATCCTCCGCACCATGCGGAGGTTTTCGTTACACAATAACGAAACAAGTCCTTGCAGTGCAAGGACTTATTTGAATTCGTGAGAGACGGGGCTCGAACCCCGACCCGTCAAAATAGCCTCAAATCACTCTATATTAGAGCCTTATATCACATTAGAAAATAAATATCAATATTGAGAAATGGCAATGCGCTCTTGTGCAAGACTATTGCATTTTCAATTAGTCAGTCCTGGTGATACAATATCACTTGCAGATTCATCTCCATCATTATGACTTGATTCATTGCAATTCATGCAGTTGTATTCCAATCATATGCAAGTGAGTTTCGTTTGCATATGTCAGGGTTCTGAAGCTGTCATCTATCAATGAAACACTGCAATCCAAGAAGATATAGGAAAAGGTCATCTTCGTATGAAAAAATAGCAGCTTCTTAGCGTAAATGTAGTATATTTTTTCCCAGATAGATATAATCCAAAGAACTTTCAAAATGGTACTCATTTTTCTGCCATTTGGAAATACACTGAAACAAATCCTTTGATTCTAATGGTATGAAATCATTTAGTATCCCCGTGATATCATATTCGATGTGTAAAGACGAATAACTTTCATTTGCCACATCATATGCTCTATGTTCAAGAAAATGACTTTGGCTTCTATAGTCAGATATTGGTCTTACCTTTATGAGGCCACTCGTCACTAATTCATGATAAATCCATGGGGAAATGGTGCGTTGATCGTGTATGTCTTTTTCAATGGAAGTCTCCTTAGAACTATTTAAGAAAAACACAGCTTCACATTCATTGATCATATTGCTCAGTGCCGTTGATAACATCATATGAACATGACTGGTAGAATAATTGCGCTTTTCATAATCAAATAATGTTTTATCTGAGTTTATACAGTACGTTTCATCTATAAGGCGAAGTAAATTATTCGAATACCCCCACAAATATGAATCAATAAATACATTTAATCCTAACTTCGTTTTTAGGAAACCCGCAAGCCCAATTGCCAAATCTTTATCATCGTGATAATGTGAAAGAAAAACATCAAACTTACCCAATACAGGAAACCAGTTGTTTTGTAATAAGGTTCCATTTATTGATCCATCTTCATCGGTAACATCATTTAGGCTACATAGTATTCTTTCTTCAGAATCGTCATATATTTTCTTTCCTACCTCATAATAAAGAGAAAATATAGCTTCGTTGAGATTATCTAACTTAAACTTTGAGAACATAACTGATCACTCCTCAAACAATATGAATTAGGACAAGTAAGACAACGGAAATCGAAAGATACAACGGAGTAATCGAGATGTTTTTTATCATAAGGCATGGAATTGCCGATACTTTTTCTTTAAATTCGCTTGTATTCATAGAAAAATCAACCAAATTGTCATCACTTATCTTTGAAACTTTATTGTATAATTCCCTGAAAAGTTTCTCTTGCTTCAAATAATACGCATCCAAAACCCAAAACACAACATTTAGAACCAATGCGCAGGCATATATCCTCCAATCGCTCTCTTTAAACGATAGTGCCACAATAGCTGCAATGATAGTAACATTCCAGCCTTTTAAGTAAAAGGAATTCGATGCCATTCTTGATATTGCAGACTGTATATAATCCATATGTTTGTATTTATTTTCCATAATTTGAAACTCCTTTACACATTTATACTTTCACCTTCAATTAGAGCCAATGTCTTATAATCAGAATCTAAAAACCATGTATCGTTCATTTTATCAAGATGGAAATTCTTTTCATCTATAACTTCTTTAGAAATACAATAAATCGGCTTCCCCAATTCTGTAAAATAATTCAATTCATATTTACACCAAATAGAATGGAGTGAGTTTTCCGATACAACAAAAATCATCGCCTTGGATTGTTCCATCCGTTTTTCGAGTACTTTTAATGTGGCTTTACAGAGCAAATGTCGTTTTAAATAATCAACATCATTAATCCAGTCACAAAATACGTTTTTTCCATCTTGATTCTCAGCCCGTATTAATTTCTGGACATGGGTGCTGTCCTTACTACTATGAGATATAAAAAAGTCATATTCTTTGATTTTTTGCTCCCTTGAATTTTCTATTCTATACTCGAGTTCATTAGGATTCTGAGGGATTTCATATGTTTCAAACGGGTACACTTCTTTAAGAAACTTTTTTCTCTTTTTATTTTTGGTGTGTACCTGCATATATTTTTGTCGTCTTGCTCTGGGCTGATAATTAAAACTCTGCAAGTGATAAAACGCTTCCCAACGAAGCTGTTTATTTAACTCGGTATCGTTCAATTTAAAAAAGAACTGAATTATCTTATCACTATAGTACTTTTTCAATTCTAAGAGTATATATCTTCTATCTTTTTGACTTGTATTTTTTCTTTCATACAAACCAATTAATTGATCTATAAAAGAGGGGGTTACTTGCTGAGCCTTGGACAATGCTTTTTCGATCTTTTGGTTTATTCTTTCAATTTTTGGTTTTCTTTTTAGCCAAAGATTTTCTCTGGCTAAAACTCGACTTTCTTCAGTATAGTTATCAAAATGTATGCGCTGATATTCCTTTGACAGAATTTTCTTGCACCGAGAGGCATCCATTAAAAGCACCTCCGGTGCTTTCATGTTGTATCTGTTTTTTCCGAATTTTCTTTTAATATAACGGTCTTTATTTTGATAATAAACATACTTGATTTCAACAGAATGCCACTCATGTGGATAGAATTCTTTTAATAACGCTATAATATCACCGCTTGAATATTCCTTAGGCAAAAGAGGTTCTATCGTTTTTATTTCACAATTAAACATCGATAAAATATCACAGATTTCATGATTGAAAATGTGTTTTGTAACTCCCGGCATTATCATTTTCCTCACTTTTTTATATAAATCGAGTCATA
>CASDSU010000005.1 GCA_949283575.1 uncultured Eubacteriales bacterium | reverse complement strand
GACTGGCGAAAACAATAACTTTTAAAGAGTTGGTTAAGAGGTATGGGGACAATAATTCGGACAAAGTCTTTTCATTAGATGACTATAAAATGTACTTATTGAACAACTATCTTGCCGAGAGCTTTATATAAGTATTAGGTTGTTAATCACGCGTATAAAATGTACATAAGGGGATGCGGATATTTTTTTGGACTAATATTGATTATAATTTAACATAAATTCTTTTGGGGATAAATATCCTAATCGTTTCTTAATTCGTTTATTTTTAAACCAGATTAAATATTTTTCTAATTCAGTAATAAAATCATCGCATGTTGTATATTTCCAATCATTTGGATAAAAGAACTCATTTTTAATTGTTCCAAAGAATCCTACACACATTGAATTGTCCGGAGAACATCCCTTTCTAGACATAGATCTTTTATAACCATATTGTTCCATTAGCTTTATCCAAGAGTCAATTCTATAATGGAAACCTCTGTCGCTATGAATTAGTATTCCGCAATTACCAATAATTTCATGTGCTTCCTTCAACATTTTATTAGTTAATTCAGAATTAGGAGATTTACCAATTTCCCAGGTAATAGGAGAACCATCAAAGCAATCAATAAGAGGAGACAAATAAACTTTACCATCCTTTAATGCAAATTCGGTTATATCTGTAAGAGCTTGTTTATATGGTTTATTCACAATAAATTTTCTATTAACTATGTTTTCAACTTGTGGACTTATTTCTCCTTTATAAGAAGAGTACTTGAGTTTTGATTTTGGTATATAAACAAATAATTTTTCTTCTTTCATCAACCTAATAATCACTTTTTCAGAAATAACAATTCCATACGATTTAGACAGCTCTTGTTTTACTCTTCTATATCCATAACATTCATAATTATTAAAAAATATTTCTTTAATGATTTTCCTTATAGTTAAGTATTTATCAAAGTTTAGTCTTTTTATTTCATAAAAATATGTTGAACGTTTTAAATGAATTATTTTAAGCAACTCATTGATTTTATATTCTTCTTTTAAGGCGTTGATTATTTGAGTTTTTTCTTTATTGCTTAATAGAGAATAATCAACGACTATTTCTTTTTTTAATATTTCGTTTGCTTTTTTTAAAACTTTGTTTTCAAGTTCGAGTTTTAAATGTTCTTTTCGAAGTGCTAATATTTCTTCTTCGAGTTCTTGTTTTGATTTATCTTTTTTTTCATAATTGGTTCACCAGTTAGTTCTTTTTGCCATTCATATAAAGTAACTCTAGTAACATTATACTTATTAGCAACAGTAATTGCTGACGAATCTCTTAAACTAAATCAAAAATTGCTTTTTTCTTATCTTCATCATTTAATATCGTTGGCTTTTTGTGAACTTTGTGTTTTCTAATCCATCTTTTATCTTTTTTTACCCATGATTTTAATGATGAAGCGGATGGATAACCAAATTTTCGGCATGCTTTAGTTATGTTTTCACCATGACTAAAGTAGTATTCTATAACTGACACTTGTTCCTCTTTAATCCATTTAAATGATTTATTCCTCGTCCTTGAAATTAAAGGTTCTCTTTTTTTCTTTTATCTCTCCAAGATCTTAATGTATAGCGATTAATCCCTAATGCTCTTGCAGTCTTAGATAATTGCACATCATAGGTATCTAATAAATTTAATGCTTTTTCAATTTTTTCTATTTTGTGCATACTTGTCCTTTCTATTTAGTCCAAGTTTTTGTCTGCACTCCCTTATGTACAAAATTAATTCGTGATTGACAGATTATTTGTATCAAAAATATGGTAGATAAAACTTTTACTGAATTGTAATTAAAAATTAGCCAATGAAAATTCACGCTAAAACATTCCAGGAGATAGAATTTAGAGATGACTCCCGAGATTAAAATTATTAATTAAATAGGGTATAGCTCTCAAGCTCTAGAATATTCACAAAACGCCAAAAACAAAAAAATGCCCGATTTCTCGAGCAAATATCGTTCACTTTAAGACCCTTAGTTTGTATCAAAATGTTAGTTATAAGATGTCTTTGTGCTATCGCTTTAATACAATTCGACACCCCTACTAGAGAAACAACACCCTTAAATAGTGCCGATTTTATCGCGTTTTTTAATATTTAATGCTGTTTCGCTAGTAGAATTAATGATTCGAATTGTTGAGTTTAAAGAAATAAGACCAATAAAAAATCCTAATTTTATCGAGGTTTATTATTTTTTTTGTTATATTTTCTCGGCATATATCTTTTTCCTGCAAGCCATAAGTATCTATCAATTTCTTTGAGAGAAAAATTAGATAAATTGAAAACTTATTGAAATTTTTTTAGTATTTCTACGAATCTTTCATAATTTTTTAGTTCATCATTTTTAAATTTAAATTGGTTTTGATACTTATTTCTAAAATATCTAAGCATTTCGTCAACATAATAATCATAAATTGGAAAATTTGAATTATGGTGGTGACAAAATTTAGTCGCAAAAGAATATAAATGTTTCGTTGTTTTATTATTTCCTTTACCTAGTTTTACTTTTGCTATTTTATTAACTAAACTTAATTCCCCATTTTTCAAATCATCATCAACATTATTAATTTTAGTAATATGCTATGCTACAGGATAAACTTTAAAAATATTTGTACTATAAAAATCATTCAGCACACTACATTTAATTATTGTGCTTTTAATGTCATTGCATTTAGGATATTGTTTAAACAAAGTATTTATTGCTTCTTCTTGTATCTTATAATCATCTAATTTGTCCCATTTTGTGTTCCAACTTTTTATTTTATTAGTAGTTGGTTTAGGTACTTTTGCATTTCTTATTCCCATTACAAACTCCATGATTAAGTAATATATTTTCGAATTTTATTTTTTAGTAACTTTAAATGAAACGGGATCAAAAATAAAAACTTTCTCCAATTGATTCCCTTTATATTTTTTTATATTTCCGTGTAAAGTACTAGCATCAAAATTATACACTCTATATAAAAAAGCATTACGAGTATTTAAAAGAAAATTTCGCTCATTTACACTCATGTAGAAAGGGGTTTTTTCATCTCCAGATGTAGTTTTAACTTCAATATATATACTTTCCCCTCTTTTATTGATTGATAAAACGTCATAGCCTAGGCCATCACCATCCACAATACTAGAATGTATAACTTTACTTAGTGAATCAGTCGAGAAAGATTTTACAGTTTCTTTTTCTTTTTCAAAAACAAACTCTTCACCTCTTGCACCGATATAAGTATTTTTCTCATTGATATTAGACCAATCAATTTTCCTTACATTTTTCTTCGACTTATTTCGGTTTTCATACTTTTTTCTTTTTTCGTTCAATACAGAAATATTAGGTATACTTTCTTTGTTACTTAATCCTTCAGTTACAATCCAATAAGTTCCTCTGTTAGTTCGGTCAATAAGAAATCCTTCCTCATACACTTTTTTATTTCCTCTTTTACACCTCAGAGCAATATTTCTTATTCTCTGATAAACATATGGCTCACCATTAACAAAATTTTTGCCCTTTCTTAATGGGTTTGGTTTAAGATCGTCTTTATCAAAGGTTATATTTTCTGAAATTAATTTGACAATTTCTTTCGTAGTTAATCTGCCATAATGCTCTAACAATTCTTTGGCTATTTTCCTAAAATCAGCTTCAGTATGCATAATTAATTTCCTCTTACTAAATAATTTCTATATTTTTCTCTTATTTCATTTATTGATATTAAAGCATTATCTCTTCTTACATATAAATAATCGAAAGCATTAACTCTTCTTGTTTGCCCCATCATTTCTGCAGCGATTTCGTGCATTGACTTAGTAGAACCTTTATAAGTAAGTTTTCCATTCTCGTCGGCTAAAATAGCAATCTCGCCTTTTTTATTTACAAACTCTTCACCTACCTGATAGTAACCAGCTTCAACCATTTCTTTCATTGTAACTTTAATAGGTTTAATATCAAAAACAGCATTTTCAACATCACCAACTTCAGCATTTGTATTATCTAATCTAATTTGACCATATTTTACATATTTTTCATCTCTTTCAATCATTGTAAAATTACGCCCCATCTTTTTAGCGACAGCACCAGTAGTCATTGTTCCACCAAAAGGATCTAAAACTAAATCACTTTTTTTCGTAAACAACGCAATAATTCTATATAAAAGAGCTTCAGGCTTTTGAGTGCTATGGAGTTTTTTATCTTCATCATCCTTTAATCTTTCATTACCAGAGCATACGGGAAACTCCCATATTGAACCCATTTGTTTTCCATTATTAAGGAATTTCCCAGTTTTATAATTAAATGTAAATTTAGATTTTTTACTTTTAGCAGCCCATATCAAAGTTTCATGACTATTATTTAATCTTGTTCCACCAAAATTAGGTGTTGGATTTGATTTTTTCCAAATAATATCATTAATAACCCAATAACCCAATTCTCTTAATATTGAACCTATTTCATAAATAGATTGCATACCAGAAATAACGCAAATTGTACCATCATCTTTTAATAATCTTCTTACTTCATATAGCCAATTTTTAGTAAATTCTTTATAACTATCCATTGATGAGAACTTGTCCCAATCATCATCGCATCCATCAAATTCGGTTCCTTCGACTCTAAATAATTTTTTTCCTTCTTCAATTTGCATGAAATAAGGAGGATCAGCAAAACAAAAATCGAAAGACTTATCAGGTAACTCACGCATTTTTTCGATTGTATCACCAACAATTATTTTATTGATAAAATCCATCTTTTCCCTTCCTTATACATATATAAAATTAGCAACAAAATATATCAACTTATATTCTTATCTTTTTTACTTTTTCTAAATTGTCACCATCACTAAACAATTCGTTTCTTAGTTGTTCGTATTCTTTTTTATCAGATAATAATTTTTTCCAATGTCTATCGTCCAATTCAAGAAGCGCATTAAATATTTCTTTACTACTTCCAAAATCAGGAATAGTTACATCGTCAACATTAGAATGCTCTCTTCTATACATACTTAAAATTTCTATTAATTCATTCCAAGCTTCGTGCCCATTATTTAAAGATTCGAAAAACTCTCCTCCATAATATAAATGTAAAGATGAATTAGGAACATTTTCTTTGGACATTTCTTCCTTATAATAGTTTTTATTTTTTACAAGACCATCATCAACAAACCACATAATTGCATTAATATGTTTATCAGGGTGTCTTTTTCTAAGAAGAACTAGTTTCTTATGAAAGTTAGAATATTGACCCCTCTTTTTAGTACTATCATGATCATCTCTAATTTTCATTTCGACCATATAGATATAATTTCCGTCACTAAAATACTGATCGACATTCAAATTATCACCATATTCGTCCTTGCCTAAATTTTTATCATAATTTTTGTAACCTAATTTAGATAAATATTCTGTTGTTAGCTCTTCTATTACATCACCAAATTTAATTTCTCTACTTTGTGTGACATTTTGAATAAGTTTTGATTTTGCGTTAGACAATCTAAATAACCCACAATATCTAGAAGGATTATCGATAATTGTTTCTAATAAGGACAAATAAAAATTTTTACCGCTTTGGATGTGGTCAACTAGTAATTTGCAAAATTTATCATAGGATATAATCATAAGTAATCTCGAAATACCCCTAAATTATATCACAAAACCTAAATTTAGATATTATTTAAACTAACAAAATCACTAAATAATCTGTATATTTTATAAAAAACAGCAATAGTCATAGTCCTATCACCTTCCTCATAAGCTTGAAGACTCTTTTCACTTATTTCTAATATCTTAGCTGCTCTTTTTCTTGAATAACCTTGTTTTAATCTAGTTTCTTTTAATCTTTTACCAAACTCTTTTATATCTAAGTCAGGTAATTTATTGCTACGGGCATTAACTACAACATCAATCCAAGTATCTAATGTCATTCTATAAATTAAAGATTCATTATCTTTTAACTCCACCTTATTTTCTTTGATGAATCTATCTACCATCTCTTTTTGATAATTCGTAGGTAGAGCAACCTTTAAAACTTGATATTGATTTACTATTCTATTAACTTCTTTAAATTCTTCTTTATGATTTTGTTTTTGTTCTATTGAGAAATGGTACTTATATTCACGGATGAGATATCTAGCCTTGTTATAAGTTTTAATCCATAATTCAAAATCTTCATCCGTAAAATAGTATCTTTTAAACATTTTTCTTAAATATTTCTATAATCTTATTATTTTTATTCATACTTCTTAAGATATTTTCCAAAGAACAAATAGTTGAATATTTATATTTATGAGCTTTAATAATATCTTCAAAAAATGAATCCAAATAATTATCAAGTAAATTTATCAACACCTGACCTGCTTTAGATAAATCACAATTAGCAATACTTGCTTTATTTTCAATAATCTCTAAAGCTTCAATAAGTGGGGTTGTATATTTTCCAAAAGAAACGTCAAATCTAATCAGCTTATAATCATCACCAATATTTTTAGTAGAAGTTTCCATCGCATTTGTATAAATAATAATTGGCTTTTCTTTATGAGAACTTATCTCATATTTGTTGTATAAATCATAGCCAACTACTACTCCATTAAATTCACTAGCATAATATGAGATGATTGGATCTTCTTTTAATGGTTCTTCGCTATTAATTAGATATATACCTTTTGAATAAGCAGCGATCACTTTTTCTTCTTCAAGTCTATTAAGTATCTTAAGTAAAGTCTTATAAGGAATCATTTCAAAATGGTGAGTTCTTTCGTAAGATACATCAAAGACTTTACCTATATTCTGTTTACAATATTCTCTAATAGTTTTTGAATAATTCATCAATTTTACTTCCTGAAAGAATTATACCATAATCTTATAATTTAGTCGACAAATTGGAATAAAATATCGACATTGTCGACTTTTCTCAAATTCGAAAAACCGGCTTGCAATCGATGAAAATCAAAAACGACACTCCGTAATTGATACGAAATGTCGACTTTTTCAAGATGTCTCTTCGCTATCGCTTTAATACAATTCGACACCCCTACTAGAAAAACGACACCCCTAAAAAGTGCTGATTTTATCGAGGTTTTTATGTATACCCACCGTTTCGCTAGTAGAACTAAAGATCACAAATTCTTTAATTTAAACTTTAATTTACCCAGAAGGCAACGACGTTCCTAAACAAAATTGGTTTTATCTATATTTTCGAACTAACTAAAGAAATCATCTATATCTTGCTTTTTAGAATTTTCATTTTCAATAAGAGGTTCTATAGGTCCGATGTTTTCATTTTTAAACTTGTGTCTACCATATAATTCAATGAAAATAGAAATTGGGATCAAAATAGCAACTGATACTGCCCAAGCTATAGTTATCCAAGCAAAGGACCAGTTATTTATTAATGACAAAATAAAAATAATAATATTGACGATTAAAAAAATAGGTTGAGAAATGATTGAAAACCAAAAAAATATCTTATTACACCATTTCCATCTATTTACTGATGATAATGCAAAACCACTTCTATATCCAAACGAGTAATTCAATTCAGTTTTCCTTATTAAAAAAACCGCACTCAAAACAATAAAAAGAAGATTATAAAAGATTGCTACACATCCAAAAGTAATTACAAATCCAAAATTATCAATAGTTGAAGTAAGGATTGTAGGCATAATCTAACACCCCCTTTCTTATTATTATAATACAAAGCACTTAATTTTATCTTGTCTTTTGGATGAAAACGTTTTACTAAAAAAACCGAGAATTTTACTCCTCAGTCTCAACTTTTACTCTATACCCTGAATTAAATATGAACTCTATACTCTTATCTCGATTGACTATCGCTTTTTCAATCATCACATTAAACAGCTCTTCATCAAACTCAGTCACTATTTCTTCTCTATCTTTAATGGTGGCTATAAATGCATTAATCATTGATTCTTTAGCTTGCTTCTCTTCTTTTTGATGTTCTAAGTCTTTTAACTTTTTAACTAAATCATCATACCTAACTTGAAGCTCTAACTCTTTCTTCCTATCGGTTTCTTTATCAAGTGAAGAATGGACGAAGGCTTCGGTCTCTTGAATTACTTTGTCTATCTTTTCGTTAGTAACAGTAATCTCATCTATTATCGGATTAACATCACTTACTTTCTTTAGCTCCTTTTCAAGATTAGCGATAACCTCTTCTTTACTAGCAAGCATGATGTTATAAGCCTTAACAAACATCATCTTAATTTCATCTTCATTTAAGGTTGGAGTAAGGCATTTATGCGCATTCTTTTTATCGAACTTATAATTACACTGCCATATGGTCTTCTTATATTTATCAGTCGAGTGCCAAACCTTAGAACCGTATAAATGTCCACAATCTGCACAGATTAATTTTGAAGAAAAGCAATTTTTAGAAGAATATGAATATCTAAGCTTATGTCTTCTTTCAAGTTCTAATTGCACTAAGTCCCATTCTTCTTTAGGTATGATTCCTGGATGAGAATCCTTTACATAATATTTAGTAACTTCACCAGTATTAGTCTTAGGTTTATGAGTTAAGAAGTCCTCAATAAATGTTTTTTGAAGAATAGCGGAACCATAGTATTTTTCGTTTTTAAGTATTCCTCTAACTGTGGTATCCAACCATTTATCTTTTCCGCTTGGACTTTTGATTCCTTTTTTCATCAATAAATTAGCTATTTGTCTAAATGTCTTACCCTCAAGAAATTTTTTGTAGATTAGTCTTACTACCCATTCAGTTTCTTTATCAATCACGATGTTTTTGTTTTCATCATATTTATAACCTAAGAAATTTTTATGAGGGATATACACCTTCCCATCAGCAAAACTCTTTCTTATTCCCCATTTTACGTTTTCGCTAATGGATCTAGATTCTTCCTGAGCCAAACTCGACATGATGGTGATGAGTAATTCGCCTTTAGAATCAAAAGTATAAATATTTTCTTTTTGGAAATAACATTCAACTCCTTTTTCTTTAAGCTCACGAATATAAAGAAGCGTATCTAAAGTGTTACGAGCAAATCTTGACATCGACTTAGCGACTATTAAATCTATCTTTCCATTTCTAGCGTCTTCAATCATTCTTTGAAACTCTTTTCTACCTTTAGTTGATGTTCCACTTATTCCTTCATCAGCATAAATTCCAACAAACTCCCATAAAGGATTCTCTTTGATGTATCTTTCATAAAAGTTCTTTTGAGCATCAAACGAGTTCTCTTGGTCATCACTATCGGTTGAAACACGTGCATAAGCAGCAACTCTTCTTTTGCTACGTTCAATAGTAAGTTTATGCGTATGCAAATTTCTTGTTGGTTCTATTACTTTTACTACTGGCATTTGTTCTTCCTCCCTTAAATTAGTTTTTGCTCTTCTTTCTGTTTAAAATTCTAGTTCTTGCCTTTTCTCTTGCTTCATCCGTCCAAGAGAACCTTCTTGATATAAGTTCCCAAGTTATAGATTTTTTTATTCCATCATTAAAAACAAATTCAAGGACTCTATTTGGATAAGCTGTTATCGATTTGAGTTTTTCCTTAACTATCTCTTTAGTGATTTCATCAACTTCTAATGCTTCTTTTGTCTTCTCGATTAATATGGATTCAGGTATTCCTACAGTTTTGCACCTTTCACCTTTAGTAGCGTAGAGATAATTCCAACACTTCCAATCATATAAATCGTAGCCATATCTTTTCTTTCTTTGAAAACAAGCACCACAAACAGAGCAACGAATTAAACCTTTGAAAATATCGTTGTCATTATTTCTTATTTCTGCTTTAGACCGCCTAGAATCAATCATCTCTCGAACCTTATTAAAAGTATCAACATCAATAATTGCCACATGGTCATTTTCAACGATATATTTTCTTAATTCACCATTATTTATGGTCTTTACTTTCTTTTCAGATCTATAAGACTTTTGAAGCGTCAATCTACCTGTATAGGTATCTTCTTTTAATATTCTTTCAACTGAACGATATGTCCATTTAGTACCACTTGGGTTTTTAATGCCTTCTTTATTCAAGACCTCGGTAATTTTTATATAGCCCATACCATTAAGAGCCATATCAAAAATTCTTTTAACGACCTTAGCTTGTTCCTTATTAACGATGAATTTTTTATCAATGATGTCATAGCCATAAAAGCGAGTTGTGCTATAAACTTCACCTTGCATGAAAGTTTTATCAATTCGCCATTTCACATTTTGACTCATGGACTTAGCTTCTGCTTCAGCAATACTTCCAATAAGAGTAAGCATAAGTTCCCCTTGTTCACTCATTGAATTCATGTTTTGCTCTTCAAAGTAAACATTAATATGAAGTGCTTTGAGTTCTCTTATGGTTGCAAGTAAAAGTGCAGTATTTCTAGCAAATCTAGAGATGGACTTAGTAATAATCATGTCTATTTTGCCATTTCTACAATCTTCAATCATTCGACTAAATTCTGGTCTATTGACCTTTGTCCCGCTTATTCCATAATCAGCATAAATATCAACAAACTCCCAATCTTTATGTTTTGAAATCAGTTCTTTATAGTAACTAGCCTGAGCAGTAAATGAATGAAGCATGGTCTCTTTATCCATTGAGACTCTAACGTAAGCTGCTACTCTTTTTCTTTGCTTTAATTTAGGTATAACCGCTACCTTTTCTATACGTTTTTCCATCATAAAATCACCTACTTTTCGTGTTATATACATCGCTCTAGTTGGGAAGAATATCAAGTCAACTCTCGGAATATAGATGACTTATTGATACAATAAATTTCACATAGATCCTCTTCAGCTAATTCATATTCGTTATTAGATAAAATCCCTTTGTTTTGCATGGTTTTTAATATAGAAACACTTATTAAATAGTTCTCTAAATTGGCTTTATATGAAGATAAATCAGTCATTTTCTTTACCTCCATAACGAGCTTTTAAGTAGCATGAAAAAGAACAGTATTTTTGATTAGGTTTTCCATAAATTGAGAATTTCTTATGGCAATATAAACAGTTCTTCTCGTGGTATGTTTTTTTATTCACTTTATCCTTATGCACGTTCCAATATCTGCTTTTACATTCAGATGAGCAAAAGACCTTATTTTGAGTTCTTGAATTTCTAATAATTACCTTTCCGCAATACTTACATCGATCTGGCTTATTGCCTGCTTTATCTAATCCATTTCTTTGACAAAACGCCGATACACTAGATTTAGATATATTTAATGCTTCTGCAATTTTTCCGTATCCTAGACCATCTTCTCTAAGTCTTTTAATTTTCGATTTAGTTTCTTGATTCATTAAAACTTCCTCCTTCAATAGCAATGGAGCAAACTGAATAATCTCGTTTACTCCTTCTACCTAGCAGAGCGAGTTTCAGTAGAAAACTTAACCTCACAATAAAAAAAGAGCCCCACCAGATTTCTCTAGCAGGGTGTAATAACTTGTTTTAGTTCAAGCGAAGATTATTGATATCAATTCCTAATTCTTTACCTTTGTCTTCCATTTTCTTTCGTATCTTTTTCATTACAACATCGATTAATTCATTAAACCGAGAATCTTCAAAATAGTTCATGAAAGACACTAGTTCGACAAGAATATTAAAATCATCGCTTTTACTTGCCTTTTCAAAATAGATATATGACCTATCTTTATCTTCTAGGACTTGTTCCCCTAGATAAAGGCAAATCCCATATTCAAGTGAAGCATAAAGATCTCCTTCATCAGCAAGTTCACCCAGTCTTTTTACATCCAAATAATCTGCTCTTCCGTTTTCTAATTTTCTAACAATTTTTAAAGTTTCGTAACGCATTGTTTTACTCCCTCCTACCACCTTTATAAACGTTAAAAAGAACAAGAAAAAGCAAAAATAGGCATTTAGAAAATATAGGGACTTTAGCAATATTTATTCGTGACAAAAGTGAGAAATTGATAAGATTATGCTCTAGGTAGTTCTTCTAATTGGTAGTCGTCAATAAGATCGTCTTCGTCTTCAAATGCCATCATATCTTCAAATTCCTTTTTAGCCTTTTGAAGAGCATTGATTATCATTATTTTGGTCTTATCGTTTTCATCATCCATTAAAAGCATAAACATCTGAGTCAAGACTTCAAAGTTTCCATGCTCTTTTACAAACTCAAAGTGATTCATAGCTTCTTCTTTATCTAGTTTTGTTCCTAGACCTAAGTAATAAGCCTTACCTAATAAAAACATCGATAATGGTGTTTGCTCTTCATCATTAAGTCTAACTAGCTTATTAAAATTCTCTTTACTAAAATAGCCTTCATTCATTAGATGCTTAAGATGTAAAAGTTCAATAAGTCTTAAACTACTTCTTTCTTCATTAATCATTTAAAAAACCTCCTTCACTATATAAGTAGTCAAGAAAAGACAAAATTTTCTAAAAAATCTTCAAAAAATTTTATGCCCCTTCACTATACAAGAAGGAGGTTAATCAGAAAAATTCCCAAAAAATCTGAAATCTTAATAAAATCTTAATATTAGGCGACCTATTCTTAGAAAAAAACGATGAATTGAGTTTTGCTTGTTTGTTAGGGGCGTTTATGCAAAATATGCCAGACATCATTGCCAACAAATCCGCATTTTCTATAGAGCCTTTCTGGCATATTTGAGTCATCAACCCTACCTGATACTGTAGAAAAATTAGCAATTTCTTTTGCTTCATTTAATAAGAAATTAACAATTAATGTTCCATATCCTTTTCCTCTACAAGTTGGAACGACTTGAACCCATTCGATAATCAATTCGCCGATTGAGGCATCAAAATCAGCTATTCCACTTCCGACATATTTATTGGAATGTTTTTCCTTTAGCAAAATCCAAAACCTAGAATTATATACAGGAGTTTTTTGTAACGCCAAAATTTTGTTTTTAGTTACTTTTAAATAGTCATAACTAACATTTATAATATCAACTAAGTTATCAATCGTTTTTTCACTGACATATTCGAAATATACATCTTTGCTTTTATGGATTGAATTTATGTCAGATAAGTCATTATAAAGCCTAAAATACCTCTCATCTTTATATTCATGAAAAATGTTAGGTTTATAATCTTTATCATGAACAATCAAAATATCGCTTGGTACCTTAATATTTTTACTTTTCCAGTAAGGCAAACTAGAAGCAGAACATGGCGATTTTAAATATTCTTTTATATCAATTTTCATCATTTTCACCTTTAATAAAATTTTATCATTACCATAGATTCAAAAGAATGCCAACTATCTCGTTATCCAAATAATTCATTTTTTCTTTAAAAGTATCCCATTGGAATAAAGATTTTGAATTTAAATTTAATAATCATAAGATTAAATCACATAAAAAGGTTCTAACAAATCTACTATCTTCAACGAGAACTTATGATTATTATACCTTTGAGTTTGTGGTCTTCAGTGTATTTATACTTGCCTCAATCTGGGTGGTAATCCAGGTGTCGACATCACCAAAGTTTGTCTTTATATAGTTTTTGATATCTTCACTAAGTTGAGAAAGAACAATGTCTTTAGCTTTATTAAGAGCGATTAATTGAGCGTCTTTTCCAAAGTTTCCTTCTTTCTTTAAGGCTTCAACATAGGTTTGAAAGACACATTTAACTGCATCTAAAACAATAGTTGTGGCCTCTGTTATATATTTTTCCGTTTTCTCATTATCAATCTTACTTGAAATCCATTTAATAAGTTTAGATCCTAGTAAGGTGATAAGAGGTATAACTACTGCTGTTACAACACAGCCTAAAACATTTAAAAGTATCTCATTCATGATTTGCTCCTCCTTTTATTTCATCATGTAATTCAGTGATTCTTTTATGAGCATTCTTAGTTGATTCTTCGACTTTAACTAGCCTATTTGAAAGGTCAGTATATCTTTCTTCTAAGTGGTTTAATGATTTTTCAATTCTATCAATAGAAGATTTGATATAACCTATCTCACTAAGCATTACTCCTTCATTTTTACCTTCATCTTTATGTTCTTGCTTATTGCTTCTTTTAAAAGCTAGATAAGCAAATAAAATGCTAGAGATTGTCCCTAGCACTGAGATGATGGTTAAAACAATTTCCGTGCTATCCATCTTTTAATCCCTCCTTAAACTCGTATATTTCATCTAGGTATTTTTCTAGTTTTGTATTTAGTTCTTTCCTTCTATTTTCATTATTCCAATTGAGCTTATAATCGATTTCCTCATCAAAATAAGACTTAGGAAGATCTAAAGAAAAGACACCTGTCTTCTTATAGTTTTCTATTTGTCCTCTCATCCTAATAACGTGATAAAACTTCTTTCCAACTTGAAATTCACCATTAAAACAAAAAGCAAAATATTCATAGAAATTTGTTAAAAAACCCTTCAGATTCTTATTAAAATCAAAGTTTTTGTACTCTTCGTAAATGTCTTTATACTCTTCATTAAGTCCTATTAAAGTATCAGGAAGTCCTAAAACATCATCGATAAAGCTCCTCTTATATTGTGATATAGGGCTATTGGGATTTAGCCTATCTAATATCGAGCTCACGCCATAAATAAAAACATCAGTCCCGCTTATATTGGTCTTAAAGGCGCCTTTTAAATCATCAACCACTACATTAATGTCATAGTCACTCTTACCACTTATGAAAGTGCCATAACACACGCTCCCTCCAAAATACATAAACGCCATCTTAAGTCCAGGAAGAGATGCCATTATGGAACTTATAATTTGCTTTTTATCTAAAGTAGCAATTAACTTATTTCGTTTTAAAACTATCTCTTTAATCATCTATTCCATCCTCCAAACCGATAACATTTTCTTTAAGCCACTTATATCCAGCCTTAAAAACATCACCAACTAAAAAGGATTCATAATCTTCCTTAGGAATTAAGATATCGATTGTGTCAATTGGATCACATCCTTTATCTCTTGTTTCCTTAGAAATATATGAACCCACGCATATAACTACTTCTTTATCTATAGCATTAAGCGATATGTTTGTTATTCGGTGATAACTTGGCTTAATACCATAGCTTGAATTAAGTTCTTTTATAATCGCCATAGTAAACTCCTAACTAGATGTCGTTTCACCACTACTAGAGGAGCTACTTGTGATGCTATTAGTATTGACGCACATTATTCCTTTCGAGCATCTTACATAAAGTTTACCAGTAGAATAATCAACAGCTAGTTCACCATTTCTTGTCAGATTAGATGTTGTTGGAACTTTAGTACCTCTTTTAACGATAATTGTCGCCATTAGTAAGTCCCTCCATCGATTGTCGAACTTGGAGTAAGAACTGCTGATTTATTGATACCTATTTCAAACTTTCTATTTTTTAAGTTATAACATTCATCATAAATAGACCTGATATAAAGACCATTATTAATAGTGTTGTTATCAAAATTAGAAGCATTTTCATCGTAAATTGCTGCTCTACTTCCGATGATTTCAGAGATATACATATTCTCAAGTTGCTCTCTTTGAACAGCGTTAAGATGGGTGTTATCACTCTTATGTGAATTAAATGTGCTTGTTGAAACACCACCTAGCTCGCTTAAAGAAATATTAACTGCCCCAGTCTTACCATTAACGGAGGTTACTTTATCAGTTGGAGTTTTTAATTCTTGCCAGTTTGCTAATGTCGAATATGGTTCGCCTTTTAAAATAAAAGTTTTAGACAAGTCATTTCTAATACAAATATCACCTGTTTCAGCTTGGCTAAGTTTAAGCATCTCACCTTGACTGCTCACAACAAAGGTATTTGTAATAGCAATTCTAGGAATGATGCTACTTGAAAGGAAACCGTCACTATCAACAACTGGTATCTGCCCTTCACCATTTCCAACATCATATTTACTTGCCGTTCCTAAATCGAGCTCATTGATCTTGCTATTTAAAACTGAAGTTAGGTTATTAGAGTTTACAAATTCAAAGTAATCGCTAGCACTAAGTGGATTTGAACTTGAGCCTGTCTTATTGGCTTTAGCGATATATAAATTACCACCATTTAAGTCAATTAAAGGCTCGCCTTGTTTAATGGTTCCACTTGTACCAGTAAGAGGTCCACTTCCACTAGTAGTTTTTCTTCTAAGTTGTATTGTTGCCATTTAAAATTCCTCCTTAATAAAAACAATCAATTCTTTTTAAAGTGTGAGTTGAACTACCAAGTTCGATGTAAAGATAGTCACCACTTCGCTCAATATATCCGTTATAGTTAGTTCCTAAATAGTTATAAGTAAAAGTAAGGTTGGTCGTGCCTTTAAGAGTGTTTAGCGAAACAGCAACAATGTTATTACAACAAGCAAAAGTGATAAGAACTGCTTGCTTAGACATCATTGATGAGATATTGAATTTATAAGTAGAGTCGCTCTTAGTTGGAAACGTAAAGCTTTGACATCTTAAACCATGTTGAAGACCACTAATTCTATTATTAAGCTCTGTTTTAGCTTCGCTTACTGAAGATAAGCAAACATTCCTTGTAGTATCTATTTTTGTTTGATTGGTCTCAATATATTTAATTACTGATTTGTCTAAAGTTAGTGAAGTTGTCGTTTTAGAATAGCCAATCATTGGAAACTCAAATACACCATCACTCTCTAACAAGTTAGTCTGAGTAAGACTTGGATAATTACTTGATGTTCCTTCTTTTAATGTAAGTCTAGCTTCGTTATTTATCGTATCTACTTTAAGAATTACATAACCTTTCTTTGTACTATCTAAACTGACTGAGATATTAGTCCCATTTTCGATATAGATCCTTCTTCCATAAATAGAAACAAAGCCATCTTTAAAAGTGATCTTTCCATTAGATGATGTAGCCTCACACTTATCCCCTAAATCAGTAAATATTCCGTTTGTTTTATTTGTTAAATACCAGTTAAAGAAAGCATCATCTTTTGCAGTATTTAAAGCTTCATCAAAAGTTAGTTTTTTAAGTCCCATTAGTAAATCCCTCCATCAAAATTAGTGATTGCAGTCGATACATTGACTACCGACTTGTTGTTGCTAGTTCCACCATTCATCATCTTTATCTTGTCTGTAAGTGATGTCCTTTGCTCTCCTAAGGTAAGCGTGCAACTAGCAAACGTATTTTTATATTTAATTTGAGTAAGCATAGTCGTATAAGTTCTTTTAGGAGCATAAAATTCGACAAAATAGCCTATAAAGATATTTCCTAAAGGAACAAAGACGTTATTTGTGACATCTAGATCAAAAGTTATCTGATGGTCATTTGAGCTTTTAATGAGCTTTTCTTTAGCTTTACTCTCTAGTTTTTCAAAGTCACTATCGCTATAAAACTCACTTTCAACATTCACATAAGGAAAGCGCCTATCATCATCTTTATTTGTAGTAATGCTTCCATCAGTTAAAAGATAATATTCGACTTCTTTTTTATGCTCTTCATTTTCCTCTTTAGGATAAAAGATACATTTATTGACGACGTTTTCTTCACTTTCCTTAATCTTTAAATTACTGATAGCTTTTAAATCATGACGAAGCTTTACGATATGTGTTTCTTCTTCAATTATGATCTCGATATTAGAGAACCTTCCTCTAATGAAATTAACTTTATATTTAATGACCACTCCATAAGTTTTAGTGATTGTTTCCATCAAATCTTCAATATTCATCAAAGTATCAGCATCATAAGTAAAACTTCCCTCAATATCTGAATTAGAGGTAACAGTTAAATATCTAAGGTTCTGCTTTGAATCACTATTACTTACAAATGCTTTTTTAATGGTATCCGCTAAAAACTTACAAACATTGCCAGTAAAAGAACTTACAGGAACTTTGATATTAAATATCTCTTTAAAATCATTAAGCTGAACTTTGCTCGTCTTATCATCATTTAAAGTGATAGCCTGAACGATGCCAATATAAGAAAGTTTTCCTTCTTTTAAAACGACGATATCGCCTACACTAGCCTTGATTTCTTCTTTATTGACCGTGAAGTTAGATTTTTGTTTAACCACGCTATCAAGAACAATTTCAAACTCACTTGAAACGTAGGCGTTATCTTTATATTTAAGTGTTATTCTATCTAAAAATATCAGTTTCATGTTAATTACCTAAATACCCTTCTATCATTGTTATGGAGCAACTAGGACTTCCTTGCGTATTAGGAACAAATGTTAGTTCATAGGTTCCACGCTCTAAAAAGATGAAATTATCACAAGAAAAATCCTGATACTCGTATGCATTAATTTTTTCATTATTTTCTTCAATTGTTATTTCTTGCCTACTTGGAAAGGCATCAACAACAATCGTGCAATTATTAGATTCATAATAAATTTTGAGCTTACTTACTTCTATTCCGTCTTTTGTAACGATTACTTCAGGATTAGAAACCTCTCCTTTTATAGTGATTTTTAAAGGAGCTTTAGCATAACCGTTATTAGTAAGTGTCATCTTGCCTTTACTTGAAACGCTATATTTGTATGGATAAGTAAAAGGATAGATCTTACCTTCCTTTGAAACACTTATCGTCACTTCACTTATAACGTCCTTATACCAATATGAGAGCCTTTTAAGTTTTAGTTCGCTTGTTAAAGTGCCACCACTAATCTCTGTCTTTGATAAACTTTCAACTTCTACATAAGAATACTTAGTATCGTCGCTTGTGTAATAAAGTTTTAATTCATGAGAAGTTTCTAAAAATGATAAAAACCTTTTAAAACCTTGATATTTTCTTAAAAAAGATAGATTAAAGACAATATCTTGAGTAGGTATTGTTTCATCGATTTTCTTATAGATATTATCAAAGTCAAAGTAAGTGTTAGTCTTTTGAAAACCAAGACCTGTAATAGATGAAATAAGCGTCATAGAAGAATAGTCAAATCTATACTCTTCACCCAAATCATTAATAAGCCAAAGTTTCCTCATAGATAACTACCTCCAAGCGCCTCATTGATAGTGTCGACATCAAAAGTGCTAGAACTTGTATTGATAGTGACGTTATTCGTAGTTTGATTATTAACGGTGCTATTAGATGTATTTGTTTCGTTACTTGAGCTAGGAGTAAACCAACCAACAACCGTGTCTATGATATCCATAAGCCAACCGACAGTATGATCTAATATCCACTGAACGCATTCGATAATCGCGTTAAGAATATCTAAAATTGGCTTTAATACGGCATATAACACTTCTAGCACTGGTGCAATTACTCTTTGAATAATCTCTGCTAGCATCGTAAAAAGTGGCATGAAAGCCTCAAGTATCTTCCCTACTGCATCAAGTACAGCTTTAATAGGAAGTAGTAATACATTAAGTAAGGGAACTAAAAGATTGATTAAGTTTCCTATCACTTCCATTACAAGCTCAATGATAGGCATTAAAACCTCACCTACCGCTTCAACTATCATGAAGATTGGCTCAAGTATCTGCATTAAAATACTACCAAGTTCCATCAAGATATCTTTGAATGTCTCGGTTTGAGTTAAAGCCATAATAAGTATGGCAATTAAAGCTCCTATTCCTAATGTAGCAGCACTTATTCCAGCACCAGCAAAAAAGCCACTAGTTCCAGTAGCGGTTAAAGCAGTCGATAAGCCTTTTACAATTGGAATGATAGTTGTAATGATTTTTATAGCAGGTCCAATAGCAGCAACTAGTCCTATAACAACTAGAATCGTCTTTTTAGTCGTGTCATTCATGTTTGCTAGTTTATTTGCCCATTCACTGATCTTTGGAATGATCGAATCTTTAAGATAGGTTAAAAACTCAGTCATGATAGGGAGCAAAATCTGGGCTAGTTCTACTCCTAATGTTTGAAGTTCATGTTTGACCTTATCTAGTTCATCATTAAACTTTGCAGAAGCCTCGACTTCTTCTTCTGTAATAACACCTAACTCCTGACATTCATTTCTAAAGTTATCAATTTCAGTACTTGAGGCACTTAGAAGTTGCTGTAAGTCAGTACCTATCTTTTCACCAAAAATATCATTAGCGATTCCAACTCTTAAGGTTTCGTCTTCTAAATTAGCTAAAGCGTTACGAATAATCTCAAAAGCCTGATCTACATTTTTACCTTTTAAATCATCATAGGTAATTCCTAGTTTTGTTAAGGCATCAGTTGCAGATGAGGTATTGCCACTAGCTAAATCACCAAGTAATGAATTGGTCTTAGTGAATGCTTTTTGAAGTTGCTCATTATCTACAGCTAAAAGCTTTGCTACATAGTTCCATTCTTGAAGTGCCTCTACTGACATTCCAAGCTTCGAAGCTTGGTCTCCTAACTCATCAGCGGTTTCAGCACTTTTAATAGACAAGGTAGTTAAAGCCGTAACTGCTCCTAGAATTGGTGCGGTCACATACTTAGTAAGATTTGAGCCAACTTTACTTAACTTATTTAAATTAGCATTTCCTAATTCATTAATTTTCTTAGTGGTATCTTCAAGTTGATTATTTAACTTACTAATATCAGCTTCTGTATATTCAACATTTCTTCTAAGTTGATTAAATTCCTTTACGGAGATGTCACCAATCTCAAGAGCCTTCTTAGCCTTTTCAAGTTGCTCGTTTTGATTTTGAAGTTTCTTTTTCGTCTCTTCTAAAATCGAGTTAAGTGTTTCTTGCTTTTTCTTCCATAAGTCAAGATTAGTTGAATCATAGCGTAAAGAGGTATTAATAGCCTTTAGGTCTTTTTGTTGCTCTTTAAGATTAGCTTTGATATTAGTTAATTCATTTTGCAGGTCTTTTGCATCAAGGGTTAATTTGATATTTAAGCCTCTTACTGTTTCAGCCATTTATTTACCTCCTTTCGCTATAAGAAAAAACTATCAATATCAGATTGATTCGCTCTTCTATTGGTTTCACCTTTATAGAGTTCTTTTTCAATTTCAATAAGCTCTATATAGGTTCCAATGTCAAAGTGCTTGGTGTCTTCAATTGATAGTCCTAGTTTTGCTATGTTAAAAATGATCGCAGAAGAAAAGGAATACTTATTATCGAAAGGTGTCTCCCTTACTTCCTCCTGCTTTCTTATCTGTTTTTAATAGCTCAACAATAGTGTTAGTTAAATTAGTTAAAAGAGCTGCATCATTTAAAATAGAAAAGTCTAGTTTTTCTAAAAACCCTTTAAAAGTTTCATTTTCTTTAGGATTTGATAAAACAAAGACAATTCTAAAAATGATCTCAATAACATTCGTGATGTTTTCTTCTTTCGTGTTTTCTAGTTTCTTGATGTCATTAAAAAGCTCACTTCCAAAGCGAGACTTATAATCGATTAAAGAATATAGGCTGCTCCTTAAAATGAGCTTCTTATTTCCTAAAATTACTTCTTTTTCCATAGACTATCCCTCGATTGTAGGAAGCGTAACCTTATCAAAGAAAGCCTCATAATTTGTGTCACCTTTAGATGCGATGACTCTTAAAACTTCCTTATCATTTACTTCGATAGGACGAGCAGTGATAGTTAAAGATACACTGTTGGCCTCAATTGAATCTGCTTTTGATTTGGTTGCTTGACCGACTGGTGTAGCTGTGCATAAGAAATACCAGACTCTTCTAGCTTTGCTATCGCCTTGAATTTCATATCCTAAGGCAAAAGTCTTAACATCAGCGTTTACCACTTCAACTAAGTTATTGTTACTATCTAAGGCATAACCAAAAATATCCTTTTTAAATTCATCAGAAAGTTCAGTTAGTTTAAGCGTGATGGTTGCCCCACTATTTGAAACAAGAGTATGAAAGATCTTATCATCTGCATAAACTTGTGTGGTCCCTCCAACTAGCTCACTAGAAAACTCCTGTGCACCTATCAGGTCTTTAGGTGTATCAAATGTCCAGGTATCTTCAGCAAAAGTAGCCAAAGCATAGTGAACATTACGTAAGCCAAATGTGATTTTATTAGACATGTTTAAATTCCTCCATTTTTATTTCATAGATTGTTGAGATTGTATTGTTTTGATTTAAGTATTCGCTTGTAAGAGTAAAAGGCAGTTCATTTGCTATAAAGATTTCTTCTAGTTTCATAGCTAAAACATCAGCTTCTTTTACATTACTTGTAATTAAATTAATCTGATAAAGCGTCGTTCTAATACTTGCTAAATCATCAGAAAACTCTTTAAAAGTCGAGTTAATTTTAGAAAACACAATAATTGGTGTCTTTATCTCTTCTACATCTTGTGGTGAATAAGATAAATAATAAGAAGGTGCTACTTCATCTAAAATGCTTTTAAGTTTTGTTAGCTGCATTTTTAATCGCCTCCTTTATCTTTTCTTCCATCTTAGGTGCTTCTTTTTCATAACTTGGTCTTAAAAAAGGCCTAGCTGAAACAAATCTACCGCTTCGATGGACAAAACCAAACTCGATAAGATGGACAAGCCTTCCTTTACTTTTTGAGTAAATAGTCACGCTTTTGTTTACCTTTGTCCCTTCTTTAAGCATCGTAAAACTATCTTTTAAATGCTCGTTTGAATTTCCTATCGGAGCAGTTTCTTTAATATCGCTTATGATGTCCTCAGCCGTTTTTTCTAGTACTTCGTCTAGTTCTTTATCAAAATCAAGAAACTTTTCAATCAGCTCACTTATCTTTAAAGTGAAATCATCTAAACTAGCCACTTACCTTCCACCTTTAAATTCGTACTTTCCAAAGTGAGCTCAAGTAAATGTGAAAGTTCATATGTCTTAATCACTTTATAGACCTTGCCATCAATTAAAATGTATCTCTCACCTTGATATAAAAAAGAATTAATCCTGATAATTCTAGAAACCTTATAGCCACTTCTACTTGCTTCATAAAACTCACTTCTAGTGATATTAGTTGGAATAGCCATCATCTCTTTACTTGAAGTAATTTCAAATCTTTGTTTCCCATATTCATCAGTAGCATCACTTACTTTTAATAGAGCTACTTTAAGTGAAAAAGCATTAATCATGTTTAGTGAGTGCTATTTGTTTTAGCAAAAAATCAAAATGCTTAGGTAGCTCTTTTAAGTTTCCATCTGACTTAAAACCAAAGGATGTAGAAACATAGATAAGAATAAAAGAAGTCACCAAGGGGTCAGCTTCATCAATAAGGTACTTCTCATTAACTCCACTGCCCCTAAGTAACTCCTTACTTGCTTCAATAAACGCATTTAACTCTGCGTCAAGTTCATGGCTATCTAACGGTATCCCTAGCGAGTTTTTTACTAGGTCAAGAACCATTATTCAGTAGGTTCACTGACTGGAGTTGCCTCACCTTTTTTAACTCTTACAAAGCCTTTATAACCGACAACATTACCGCCAGTAAAGACACTAGCCTTATAACAAATGATGCCGTCTTTAAATTTATAGTCCGTGCTCTTTCCAATCTCAACGTTAGAGAAGATAGGGACTTCATAGTTAAGTAATGAACCATAAGCAATGCAGTAAGTTCCTGTACCAGTTGATGGATCACTTAAGGCACTACAATTGCCATTTAAAACATAAGGGATGCCGTCGATTGTTTGATTAACGTAATCGATATTATGGACTTTTCTTCCTTCTTTGGTTCTAAGTTTAGCAAAGGCTCTTAAATCGTTTTTATTGATGATAAGACAAGCACCATTTTCGATTGCTTCATCTCCACCATAAGCAAAAGCGATATCATCAAGGGTGTTTTCATCAATTGCATTAATCTCTAAATCAGCTTGATCTTTTAAAGCATCTGCCTTATCAGAGAAAATACCAGTAAAGTTATTAGTAGTTCCATCGCCTTTAATGATTTGTTGAGAGATTTTCTTTCTTAAAGAGATGTTGATGTTTTTAATAACCTCTGCTTGATAATTAATTGCAGGAAGCTTTTCTAATTCTTCAGTAATCTCAGTGTAGGCAGTAACTTTAACCTTTGGAATAGTAACATATCCATAATGAGGTTCAGTTTCAGTATAGCTTGCTCCTTCTAAAGTAGTTCCAGCTTCACCGTATGATTTGACATAAGATTTAGTATAAGTTTCACCGCCTTGAAGATTAATGGTATGAACCCTATCAACAAGCTCGCTGACTGGCTTAAATGGATAAGGAGCTAAAGTTGAATCAACGTGTTCAGGTAGTAAAACTTCATCACTAGAAACTTTAATAGTTCTATTTTCCATTAAGTCTTTACCACGTTTTTCTAAAATATCTCTTTGTTCTGCATTGTTTTTAGTAGAAATCATATGAATTTCTGTCATTTTAGTTAAAGACATTTTCTTTTCAATCATGCTTCTTTCCTCTTGAAGTTTATCGGTTTCTTTTTCCATTTCTTCAAGTTTTTTCATATCTTCTTCTTTTTCGACCATACCTCTAATTTCAGTAAGTCTATCTTCAATTTCTTTTTTTCTTAAAACTAAGTTCATATCTTTATTTACCTCCAATTTTTAGTTTTAAATTTATTCTTCGCCTTATAAGTTCTTTCTTTTCATTCTCTTTAGCTAAATCCATAGCCCTTAATTCCGACTCCACGAAATCAAGCGAGCGAGAATAAATCGAAGTCCCATCATAAGCTGGAAGATCAACAATAGAAACGTCATATAAACGCTCAATCGATGTAATCTTTCTTAGTGGAACATCGCCACTTCTATCCCATTCCTGGCAAGCGACAGTAAAAGCAAAAGACATCTTATCTAAGAGTCCATTTTGAACCATTTTGTAGATGTCTTTATTTGTTTGAGTATCAAGTAACTCGGCTCTTATTTTTAAGCCTTTATCATCAACTTCTAGCTTAAGCGAGCCGTTTTTAGTTCTAGCAATCACTAGAAAGTTATCCATGTGATTATATTTAAGAGGGACGTCTTTCATTGAGGTGTTAATTAAAGCGTTAGGCATAATCATTTCTCTAAAACCTCGCTTTGCATCCCCTATTAAAGTTTCCTCATTAAATACAATCGCATAACCTTCAAGTATCATTTTGTTTTCATCATTACTTGTTAGGTTTAAAGTTGCTGTTCTTGTTTCCTTTATCATCTAAGTTTTCCTCCTTTTCTTCTTCACCAATTTGATATTTATTGGCCTTATCGCTATCAACAAAATTAAGAGATTGAAGCCTCTTGTTACCTCCTTCTATCGGCTCAAGTCCAAGTAGTCCTCTACATTCATTTATTGACATAAGACCAAGTGACATGAGCTTCTCTATTGCCGATACCTTTGTAGTCCAGCTTGCATATTGAAGTCTTTCGGAATAGAAGATTATTTCCGTTCCATTTTTAAGTTCGTTATCTGTTAAAAGACCTAAAGAAAAAGCCTCACTAAGTTGAATAGCTAGAGGCTCAATTGTCGTTTCATAAAATGCATTAAATTCATTCTCGTTATAAGAGTTAGAAAACACTGGAAGGCTTACTCCAAAATAGTCAAGAATCTTAGATTGAATGAAATTAAGTGTATCTTTATCAACAAGTTTAGGATCTAAAGAAATAGGAACATACTCGCTTTTTAAATCCATAGGAACGATTGAAGATTTGTTTTTAGATGAACCTTCAAGTGCTCTATTAAATGACTCAACAGCTTTGTTCCTATCTTCTTCTTTTAAAAGACCATTAAGTTTTAAGATGCCTTTAATTTGAAACGAACTAAAGACTGCCTTTTCTACTCCTTGAAGTAAGGCATCATTTATACCAAGTGTCTTAAGCAAGGCTTCATGGCTTGACTTGCTTCCACTTCCTCCAAAGATGTCATTACTCGTATAGAATCTACGAAGGTGTATCACGTTTTCTTTGGGAAGGATAAACGACTCACCGCTTTCAAAGTAGAACTTCAAGTAATAGATTTCGGACTTGTCAACGATGGGCTCGACGATTATCGGATTGAGCGGATATAACGATTTAAGTTCGAACGTCTCCCTATCGTAAAGTGGATAAACAAACGCATTGTCGTTAAGCAATAGCAAACTTACCACCTTATAGATGAACTGATAAGGCGTCATGTATTCATTTGGCTTTGACTTCAATAAAAAAGAGAGGCTTTTGTTCCTCTCCATAATAATTCCATCTTCACTTCTTTTAATACATCTTCCTTTAAGCTTTGCGCATTGACTTGCTATCCTATCGATACATATAAGGACGACATCCGAGTTTGTTATCTTCCCTCCGAATGGCGTCAAAGGAAGAGCGATATCATTAATCAAACCAATAGCATCAAAATTCTCTATTTTTTTCTTTTTTCTTTTAAAAATCACGCAGAAACTCCTCCTTTTTATTATTTCACCATTGTTTCATAATCTAACTTGTACCTAGTAAGTGTTGCATAGGCTATTATTGTTGCTACTGTTCCATCTATTCTTTTTAGTCTTGAGTTTAGCTTTGATGGTTGGATATTTCCATTTACATCAACCTTAGCCTGAGTGTTAGCTAAACACCATTTAATAATTGGATTGTTGTTATAGCTTAAAGCGTGATTTCTTAAGTCTGCTTCAAGCTGCTTCATAGGTTCACTAAGTGTATAAACACCTTGTCTTATCTTCTCCATTTCAAAGCCCATATCTTCCATTTCTTTAACCCAATATTGTGAGTTCCATGGATCATAGCCAACCCAAAGTGGTCTAATATCATATTTATCAATCATCGATCTAAACCACTGAGTTACTAAACTAAAATCATTTTGAGAACCGTCAGTTAAAGTAATGTATCCTTTTTCTACCCAAATGTCATAAGGAACACTATCTTCTTGGATTCTCTCTTTTAAAACATCACTAGGCATAAAGAAATGAGAGATTAAATATTTCTTACCTTCCTTTTCAACATAAAGAACTGCACAAGTAAGGTCGGTAGTTGAAGATAGGTCAACTCCACCAATAGCATAACTTCCTCTTAAATCATCAATCTTAAATGTATCTTTGTTTTCAATATCTTTAAAGTTAAGCCATGAACCATCTTCAGTTTGTTTGATATTAAAGTCTTTACAAAGCATCGTAACTCTAGTCGCTAAGTCGTTTTTAGATTTGTTCATCAGGTCTTCAAGATATGACATCTGCTTAATCTCTCCTAATGAAGGATTGGACTTTATCCAGGTCTTGGGATCGCTAAAGATCTCCTCCTGCGAGTCCTGGGTATAAAGCCAAGGAAGCACACGTTCGTCCTCGATCTCTCCATTTATAATCTTCCTAGCATATTCAAGCTTACTATCTAGAAAGCCTCCTACTGTTACACCTTCAGTTGTGATAATAAAAATAAGAGGTTCTTTCTTAGTTGATTGAGATTGCTTAATTGCGTCATAAACTTTGCTATCGGTCATTTCATGAACTTCATCAATACAACCGACCTCAATGTTATAACCATCCTTATTTTTCGATTGAGCAGACATCTTTTTAATCTTAGATTTATTGAGTGAACTTCTCTTATCATTTTTCTTTCCAAACTTGATGCAGAAGATGTTCTTGCTTGTCCTCTTCTCTAACGTTGGACTTGCTTCCCTCATGTTGTTTATCTCATCAAATAGGATGTTTGCCTGTTCTGATGTGTTAGATGCACAGACGATATCCACTCCTCTAGATAAAAAGAACTCCGCTAGATCAATTCCAGCAATAAAGGTAGTTTTACCATTCTTTCTAGCAATAAGTAGTATGACTTCATTAAATCTTCTTAGCTTAGTATCGCTCATCTTAAAACCATAACTTACTTGAAGAAAAGCCTTCTCCCACAAGGTGAGTTTAAAAGGAAGTCCGTTAAATGGAGATTTAGTGTGGTTACAAAATGTCTCAATAAAATCTATACGAATAGAACCAGGCTTTAAATCAAAGAAATATCTAGGATTAGCAAGGTCTTTATATAAATTATCAAGAGTTTTCATTAACTCCTTACCAACTAAAATCTCTCCACTTTTTACTTTCTCGTAATACTCTAAAAAGTAGTTTTTCATCTTTCTTCTATGGCTTTCTTCATAAATTCATCAAAGGCATCATCTTCTTCACTTACATCTATATCTAGTATCGAATTTAAAGTTTTAATAATTCCTTGATAGACACTTAACATTGATAGATAGGACTTTAAATTAGGATTAGTTCTCGTTGTTCCTTTATTGGAAACTTGAACAGTCCCTTGTTTCTTGATTGTCTTTTCTAATCCTCTAAGTTCAACAGTAAGAAATGCCACCTTTTTAAGAAGCTCATCAACTAAAGGAAGTTTATCTTCATTACCACTTAAAAAGAGGACTTTTAGCCTCTCATACTCTTTATAAACACATGTATTAGTCTCATTATTATTCATTTAATTTAACTCCTTTCAAAAGCCTAGTAGGAATTACCATCACACTTTTAAAATTAGGCGCTTTTAAGGCTTTTAGTGCTACTAAATTTAGGTCATTGGCTTCTTGTTCCATACCCTTAATAAAAGCGAACGTGAGGCCTAATTTCGCGTTGTTTTTAAGCGTGAAGTTCCTCTTAAGATAAAGCTCGATATCGCTAAGTTTGAAGTTATCGTCGCTAGTCTTAATAAGTTTTATCTTTCCATCCCTAATGAGCATCGCGTTTGAATTGACTTTATAGGTAGCAAGGAAATATCGGTAAGGAAGGATAATCTTGTTATTGCAGTCTAGGCACACATCTTCGTTGATTAAAGGCGCTCCGTTATTTGGATAACGCTCAAGCAAATGCCCGCATAAAGGACAATGCTTCTTCTCAAAGTTAAAGTAATTCATCAATAATACGCCTCCTCTTCTATCGCGATGCGCTTGAATATGCGAACGCAGGTCTTGTAGAGTTCCTCGTCACTAGCGATATAGGAATAGTCCTCTTCGCTCGCTTCATCTGGTACGCCACACGAAAGCCAATCTTCCATCAACTCCTCATTGTTAATTGAATGGACGAACTCATCCATTGCTCTAAGTTGATTAACCCTCAACTGAATTAGTGCTTCACTCATTTTCATTCCGCCTCCTTATAAGCCTTGAATAGATATCCGCTATCGAAGCCGAAGTCCTTATAGCCTTCAAGGCATGTGGTCACATAGAACATGTCGGGAACCATCACTCCTCTTACTTCTTCATTCATGATGTAGACAAGAGCCTTGATAGGTTTGCCGTTAAGTTCGACTTCCAAATATTCCTTCCTATAATGCGTCGGATAGCCTTCATATCTATCTAGGCTTCTTTCGTCGTTCTCGTCGATTTCAAAGATGCCCGAAGGAACCTCACCATCACGGCTTTTCTTGATTGTTAAGTAATATCTAAATTCGAGTTCGTAGCCCTTGAGAAGGAAACTACCCGCCTTCTTGGCGTTTGGGCATCTCCTTCTCATTTGGCTTAGATTTAGGTTTGAACCGTATGCTAAATAATATTTCTTCATTATCTTGCTCCTCCTAAAGTCGCTTCATTTCTTCCGAATCTCCAAGCCGAGCATCCGTTCAAAGCGTTAGTCAAATGGACTCTGCAGTTCTTGAATTCCTCGCCTATCATCCCGATTCGGTTGAGGTAGGTACGCATAGCGAACTTCTCGTTCTCGACTTGAGGCTTCTTGCTAGATGCGCACTTTTGGGTCAATGCTTGGTGGTTTAAGGCAAGAGCCAAGCAAACGTAACTTCTAACCTTCCCAGCATGGAGTTCAGAGTTGAATCCCCTAAGTTCAACAGTGTGGTTACCAGTAAAGAACGAATGAAGGTTAAGGAAGTGATATCTGCTATCGTGGTAGTGTGTGTTCCTGCTTCCGTAGTAGCCTTGGTACCAAATATCAGCGAGCTGAGCCAATGTCTTAGGATGCTTCTTGTTGATGTTGGTGACCAAGTGCTCATCCATCTTCTTGCAGAACCTCATCCTCTCTTGCTTGATTTCTAGAGCCTTGTAAAGAAGGTCGTTTTTAGAAGCGATGATGTTGATGAAGTTCCTAATGGTCCTTACGTCATGGTCAGCTCCATCAAGGTGGATGTGGATACCGCAGCTTGCGTTAGTAAATGCTCCACTCTTCCTTAAAGCCCTAACGATTTCTTGCAAGGTTTCGATGTCCTCGTTATAAGTGAGGATAGGACTTACAAGCTCGCAGGAATAATCTCTACCAGCGCTTATGATTTCGCCATTCCTCTTGGTTTGGCATCTAAGGGAACCATCGTACATGACCTTCCACTTACGTCCGTCCAAGGCTTTTATCTCCTTTGTGTCATAATAGTCTCTTGTTTCAGTAATCGATCCATTGATGACTTCAGCAACGACCTTGCTGGCCTTGTTTCTGGTCATCCCAGTGAACTCGATCTCGATTCCGAATTTCTCTTTAAACATATCTAAATTTACCTCTTTCCCGAAGGTGTGTTTTCTAGCCTTCGCACATACATATATGGCTCTAAAAACACACGATAGCAACTCAATAATCGAGGTATTTTGAACTATATTTTTGTACTGCTTTAAACCAAGAAAAAAGGAGCCATTATCTAGCTCCCTCAAGAAGTTTTTTCATCGCTTCCCTTATCTTCTTTTCGCCTCTAGCAAGGACCTTGAAGTTGCTTATGTCCACTAACTCAACAGCGCCTTCCCCGTTTATGGTTATTTGGTACTTCTCATCAATCTTGTTATATAAAGACTTTGTTTCCTCGCTGAGGCTACTAAGCTTTTCTTGTAACTTTTCCAATGACATAATCCATGCCTCCTCGTGTATATCAATCGCTCTTTGAGGCGGTTATATCAAGTTAAAAAGACACTATTTTTGAAGCAAAAACCCTAGAAAACTCAATAATTTTTAAAAAAATCACAAATATTACAACTTAAATAAATTTCATTTTAAATAATAAAAAAGGCTTTTTTGTTAGTTTATTTATGTCCAAAGCCTTTTTTTAATAAATATATATTTTTTTAAAGTTAAATAATTGAAAAAGCAACAATTGCTAAAATAAAAGCTATAAGAGCAATTATATAAGCAATAATTGTTTTAATAAATTCCTTTTTATTATTTTTAATTAATGATTTAAAAGTTTCTTTATTATGTGAATAATGATAATCAATCCACAAAAAATTGAAAAGTCCTAAGAAAACATTTGGAATAACCGCAAAACATATAACCATAGCTACAATTCCTCCAATGTTTGGAGAAGGGCTTGAAGCTATTTTAATTACATATGTTAACCATCCGATAATATTTAATGCTCCACATACTAATAAAGGAAGTTTAATATATTGTTCAAGACGTCTATTTGCTTTTAAATTCTTTTTAACATCTTCATCGGTTGGTGGTAGACCACAATTTACAATTTCCTTAGTAAAACCATTAACATAATATGTGTAATTTCTTCCATTAAAAGAAAATTCAAAAACATAATAAGGTTGTAAATAACAAGCTGCAAAAAAATTCTTTGCGAGAGTCGTAGTAGCATGATTTCCAAAAATTTTATTTTGCTTTCTAGCTAGATCATCTGCAAATGTATTTAAAGTATATCTATCAATCTTAAATCTATCTTTTGCAACATTTAAATATTCACAATCAGCAATTAATTCAATATTTTTAGAAGCTACATCTAATTCAAATACACTAGAAGGCGTAAACATTCTAGATTCCCAACCTAATCTCTCCTTTATAATATCAAAACAATCACCAGCAAAAGGTACATAAACTACTTCATGTGTAAAAGGATCTTTAAAAACTAGACCTTTACCATTATCTTTATGTTGAGTTGTAATCGTATCCGTATGATGAACTGTTGTATGAACATCTACGATATGTAAATCTTCTGTTAATTTTTTATTAACTTCTTCTGTGTCATAAAAATCATAATCTTTAGTATAGTAATTAAAGTTAAAGACTATACCAAATACTTCATGATACTTAACTTTACCATCAACATTTCTACGTTCTTTTGCTAAAGCTAAAAAATTTTTATCAATTGTTTCCTCACTTGCAAGTTTTTTAAGTAATTTTTCATAAGCGTCATTTATATTAATGTTTGCTTTTAAAATTCCAACTGCATCACAATCTGTATACTTCTTTGGTCTAACAAAATCCCCCATAAATTTCTCCTTTTTTTTATTATTAACCCCCCCCCCGCTTAAAATCAAGTTTTTTAAATAAATTCAAAGAAATTTTAAAATTAACACTTTTAAAGTTTTAAAACAATTATTCATTTATAAGATATAAATATGAAGATATTTTTTTAATAAGAACTAATTAACTATATTTTGAAGATGAAAGTAAATATTATTCCTTAAAGTAAACATGATAAAAAGTTATCATTAAAGGCATTACTAATTGGTGTATAGGTAGATCAATTATGTACTTCTTTTAAATAAAAACCTTTTAAAACCCCTATTTTTTTGAAAAACCGAGAATTCCAAAATATTTGGCCCGTATTTTTGGTGAGTCCCCCTTGCTCGGTACCCCAAGGATAATTTAAAGGCTACCTGGGGGAGGGTTAAACATCAATCATTTATATTTTTCGCCGAGTTTATTAGCCCAGCTTTCAGTATAAAAGGAATAGTAACTGATGTTATGCTTCGCTCTATACTTACTAAAACATCCACACCAGATTAGACTTGGTAAGCCAATCACTAATGACCAAATAGGTCCTAGAATTAATGACTGAACTGTATGTCCATATTCATGTTGGATAAGCTTTAAGTCATATGGTCTAGCAGTAAAGATAAACATCCCTAAACTAAGTGAACTACCTAGCTTCCAAGTAGTAATCACTGCTCCATGAAAGACTCTATGGTTTCTTCCTGCTAAAAATAAAAAGAGAATCAATCCTAGTAAGTTTTGGATGATTCCCCAAGTCCACTGAACTAAACAAAATAAAAACTTCTTCATCTATTTCCTTCCTCCCTAACTTCAACTAAGTCACCCTCTTCATTCCACTTATATTTTGGTAACTTACCATTAAAACGACCATGCAACTTGTTATGGCATTCTTTACAAAGCAAGAGAAGGTTATCTAGGTTTAAAGCAATCGATGGATCATCTACGTTATCAAGCGTTAAGTGAATTTTATGATGGACCTCCGTCCCAGGCTTTCCACAGACTTCACATCTTCCTTTTGCTCTTAAGATAACCTCTTCCCTTACCTTGTGCCAAACATCTGACTTATAGAAGTTATGTAGACGCTTTGGCTGTAGCCTTCTTGAGCTCACTGACTTTTCCATCTACATTCTCCCAAGGATAAATGTCATTACCAAAGTGTCCATATTCGGCTAGTCTTTGATAAGAGATATCCTTTAATTTAAGTTCTTTTATGATGTTGCCTACTGAGAAATCAAAGTAATCATTAATGAGCTTTAAAAGCTCGTCATCACTAAGTTTTCCTGTTCCAAAAGTATCTATGCTTACGCTTACTGGACTTGCTACTCCAATCGAATAAGAAACAGCTGCTTCACATTTATCGGCTAGTCCAGCTTCTACAATTGACCTAGCAACAAATCTTGCATAATAAGCACCGCTTCTATCAACTTTGGTATAGTCCTTACCACTGAAGGCTCCTCCACCATGATGAGCAACTCCACCGTAAGTATCGACCATGAGTTTTCTTCCTGTAAGTCCACTATCAGCATAAGGACCACCTCTAAAGAATGCTCCTGTTGGATTAATCAAGATCTCAATACCATCAAGAGTAGAACCTAACAAAGGAATTAAAACTTCTTCTTTAATGATTCTTTTTACTTCTTCAAGTTTTACTCCTTTTTTAGTTTGAGTACTTACCACAATTGTTTTGATGTCTTTTGGCTTATTATCCTCATATCTAACAGTTACTTGGCACTTACCATCAGGCATAAGAACATCCATGTATTTTTCTTTTCTGATGTTTTCTACTGCTTTTGAAATATCTCTAGCAATCACATAAGGAAGAGGTAAGCACTCTTTGGTTTCATTAGTTGCATAGCCATACATTATTCCTTGGTCGCCTGCTCCAAGTTTATCTACTCCCTTTGCTATATCCCAAGACTGAGTAGAAACCTTAGTGATAACAACAAAGTTATCAAAATAGCCAATATCTCTTAAAACTCTTTTAGCTACCTTTTCTAAATTGACGTGAGCTTTAGAGGTAACCTCACCAAAGATAATGACTAGGTTATCCTTAATAGAACATTCAATCGCCACCCTTGAGTCTTTATCTTTTAGTAAATATTCATCTAAAATGGCATCGCTAATTTGATCACATAGCTTATCTGGATGTCCTCTAAAAACTGATTCACAAGTTACGTATTTATTCATAATTATTATTTTTCCTTTCAAATTTGATTATTTTTCGTTAAGTCGCTCAAATGGAGTAACTTTAAGATAGAACCTCTTCATTATCTAAAACCTTCTTATAATCTTTGATTTCACTAAGTGGAGTTTTATTTCCATCTCTAATTAAAAAGCACCCATCTACTGAGTGCTTAAAAGTGATAAATCGTTTGACTATTACATCTGCATACTTCTCATCTAACTCCATCATGAGCGTTTTTCTTCCTAGTTGTTCAGCAGCTATAAGTGTTGTTCCAGAACCTCCAAATAGGTCGAGGATTGTTTCATCTTTTCTTGAAGAATTAAGAATGAGTTTAGAAACTAGCTCTATGTTCTTTTGCGTTGGATGGAGATTGTTGTTTCTAGGCTTATCATATTCAAGGATTGTATCTTGAGTTCTATCATCGACAAAGTAATGCCCAGCCCCTTCTTTCCATCCATAAAGGCATGGTTCATGACGCCACTGATAATCTTGCCTTCCTAAAACAAGTGAGTTTTTAACCCAAATTAAACATTCAGCAAGTTTAAATCCGGCATTTTTAAAAGCATTTCTAAAGTTAAGCCCTTCTGTATCAGCATGAAAACAATATATAACTCCACCAGGCTTTGTGTGTTCAAACATATTCTTAAATGCTGAAAGCAAGAAATTATAAAAATCTTCATCGCTTTGCTTATCGTTTTGGATTTTCATTCCATCCTGACCTTCGTAGTCTACATTGTAAGGAGGATCGGTAAGAACTAAATCTACACTTCTATCTTCACAAAGTTTATCGACATCATCTTTCAAGGTGGAATCACCAACCATAAGACGATGGTTTCCAAGAATGAAGATATCCCTTTTTTTAGAATAAGGTGTTTCACTAATTGCTCCTTGTTCATCAAACTCATCATCTTTTACATCATCTAAACTTGCCTCTAACTCTTCAAAACCAAACTGCGACATATCAATGTCAGATATGCTTTCGAGTTCAGTTTTAAGTTTTTCAAAGTCCCAAGTTGCTAGTTCATTAGTCTTATTATCGGCAAGTCTATAAGCAGCAATCTGCTCATCAGTTAAATCACTAGCTATTAAACAAGGGACATCACTTAATCCTAGTTTTTTAGCAGCAAGCCATCTTGTATGACCGACCACTATAACATTGTCTTTATCGATAACTAGAGGCTGTTTCCAACCAAACTCCTTAATGGAACTAGCGACTGCATCTATAGCGGATTCATTATGTCTAGGATTATTCTCATAGGGTTTAATCTCCGCTATATTCTTCATCACTATCGTCATATTCTTCTGTGATTGATTCGACACTGTTCCATTCCTCCTTTTGTGCTTCTAGTTTCTTTTCAGCAAGTCTTAAATCTTCATATCTTTCGCTATATTCTTTACCAAACTTCTTAGTTAATAGATAAACAATAGCCTTAAAGTCAGGTCCGACTTGCTTCTTTATTCGATGGACTTTTTTCTTTTGCTTTCCATCTTTTTCTTCAATTAATTGATCTTCATCGATAGTTTCATAGCCTATTGCTTTTTTATACATTGCATTAGCTAAGTCTTTTTTTAACTCGTATCTGGATTTGTCCATTGCCTCTTGGATTTGAGGATATTTGTGCTTCAAATTAGTAAAAGTATGTTCTTCAATCTTAAGGTATTTGCACATCTCCCTTTGAGTGACGAGCTTTTTTGAACAATCAGCAATAAAAGCTAAAACTTCTTCTAACTTTCCATCTTTTTTCCATTGTTCCCAGATATCGGTTGTGTAAATTCTTTTATTTTTTCTATTAGCCACTCATGATTCCTCCTTTCTTTACATGAAAAAAGCCCACAGCATCTATTTGCACTATGGGCTCAAAAATATAAGTTGCTCTAGATATAATTATCTATACTACCATTTTACCCTCTTGACATATTATTTCAATGTTTCACTATGTGTCAGAGTGTTTCATCGTGTTTCAGAATGTTCCAATTTTTCAAAGCCTCAATTTTTATTAAAGATTTTATCTTTTAGGCCTTGTATACAGCTAGAAAGATATTGTCTTCTTTTGCTTATCTTGTTAAAGACTTTCAAGGTATTAAGCGTATTTCAAAGGTAAGACAATGTCTTTTAAAAAGTCTTTTACGTGTCTTTTGCTTAAATTTTTTAACGTATCAAACGTATAGGCTAAGGTAGATAAAATCTTTCAAAATGTCTTTTACCTTAAATTACCTTAAATGAAACTAACGTATTTAACGTAGTGTCCAACATACAAAAATTTACAAAAAGAAAAGGCTATGTTGAATCACCTTAATTAGGTTTAACGACTCTAACATAGCCTCAACTTCTATACATCAAGACTTTTCATTACTTCTTCAGCTTCATTAAGAAGCCTATAAAGTGAACTTCTCGAAACGTACATAGCTGACATTATTTCATCATAAGTCATAAAACTGATATGCCTATACATGATTGCAAGTGCCATATCTTTATTTTCTAGTTTTTCAAGTGCATTAGTAGCTTTAAGCTTTAGATCAGCAAGTGAATCCTCTTCTTCTTTTATCTCCTTTTCTTTATCTAATGCTTTGATAACCCATTTCTCAAAAGGAGCTTTACCGCTAGGCTGTGTGTGTATCTTTTCACCATAGATAGGACCAGGAATCACATCAGCTTGCCTTTGATAAAACTTTAATAGTCCTCTATCCTGATGAATTTTATTGCTTAAATCTTTGATTTCATCTAGTACAAGTTTTAGTTTCATTGCCTATTTCCTCCTTTCACATGGGCTTTTACTGCCTCAATTAAGGCATCCTGCGTTCTTTCCTTTTTATCAAGTGCCTTAATGACGTCTTCATCTATCGTGTCTTTTGCCACTATTCTTGTAATTACTACTGACTTTGAAGTTTGACCTTGCCTATATAATCTACCGATAGTTTGTTGATAAAGTTCTAACGACCAGGTGAGTGAAAACCAAATCAACTGATTCCCTCCCTCTTGAAGATTAAGACCATGTCCTGCTGATTGAGGATGAATTAAGCCAACATTTATTTCGCCTTTATTCCACTTTTCAATTACTGATGGCTTATCTAAAACCTCAAATGAGATATCAGTTTTCTCTTTTATTCTTTGTAATCTTTTAATGATTCTTTCCAAATCTGATTTGAACCAATAAGCAACAAGCAACGATTCACCGTTAGCACCTTCAATCAAATCCTCTAGTGCATCAAGCTTTTTATCATGTATTTCTACAAAGCTATGATCCTCAAAATAAAGAGAACCACTACCCATTTGAAGCAGTTTATTAGAGAGTACTCCTGCATTAGCAACAGTTATGTCTTCGTCGCCCAACTCAAGAACTAAAGTTTTTGATAAGGATTCATATTGCTTTCTTTCTTTAGCATCAAGTTCTACTTTATAGTCGTTTATTATTAATTTTGGCATTTGAAGATGGTCAATAGCTTTCATTGAAATAGTTATGTCCTCAATTTTTCTATATATTTCTTCTTCAGCGCCTAGTTTAGGTTTATAAGAAAATACTATCTCTTGATTTCTTTTATCTGGAACAAAGTAGGTTTCACGATAATGAGTAATAAATCTCCCTAGTCTTTTTCCTAAATCAAGTAATCTATATTCAGCCCATAAATCCATAAGTCCATTACTTGAAGGGGTTCCTGTAAGACCAACTATCCTTTTAACTAGAGGCCTAACTTTAAGTAATGCCTGAAATCTTTTTGATTTTCCGTTTTTAAAAGAGGAAAGTTCATCAACCACGATCATGTCAAAATCAAACCTCACACCACTTTTGTTTATGAGCCACTCAACATTTTCACGATTAATGATGTAAACATCAGCATCTGCATAAAGGGCTCTTTTCCTTGTTCTTTCATCACCAACACATAGTGAATATTTAAGATCTCTTAAGTGGTCCCACTTTTTGATTTCGCTAGTCCATGTATTAATGCACACTCTAATAGGAGCTACAACTAAAACTTTATGAACAAGAAAATAATCAAATAAAAGATCATTAATTGCAGTAAGAGCAATTGAACTCTTGCCTAAGCCTAAATCCAAGAGTAAGGCACTTTCTTTATGAGTTTCAACAAAGTCAATTGCATATTTTTGATATTCATGTGGTTGATAGTTCATCGTTCCTTCCTCCTTCAATTTCATCGAGTATCTTTTCTATTTCCTCTTTCTTATCTAGTACATACACTTTGAACCCTAAATTTCTTAATTCTTCATGCCTTTTAAGCTGTATAGGTCTTGCCACTTTATTAGGTGCCTTAAGTTCTACAAAACCAATATGACCAAATGCGATAAGAACTAATCTATCTGGAACACCTATATAGCTAGGTGAGTAAAGCTTTAGAGCTAGTCCATTCCTTTTCTTCACTGCTTTTATAAGCAATTCTTCTAGGTATTTTTCTCTCATATGACCTCCTGCTTTTCATCGTTTTTATTAACCTCAAACAAGGTTTATACGAGGTCTACGAAGTCAATTCCTTAATATATATATAATTTATTTTTTTCTTTTTCTCGCTACGCGTAAGTATTATAGAAATGACCTCGTAGACCTCGTAAATTTACTAGTTTAGGAAGTCAAAATCCGCGATAATATCGATGTTTTTTATACCTAAACCTAGCACTGTGAGCTCTCTTTTATTTAACTCATTTTTGAGCTCAATTCTCTTATAGCCTTGTCTTTCAAGCTCAGAATAGAAGTCAATTGTGGCTCTAGGACGCTCGCCACGTGCTAAAGAAAATTCTCTATAAGTTTGGTATAGCCTAGACGAACTGCACTTAAAATCTTTATTGACTTCACAGCATTCATTTATGAAAATTCCAAACCAGTCATTTTGCTTTTTATAGTTGTTGATTGCTTCTTGAACTATTGATGGATTTCTTAACTTAAAGTTAGACTCATAAGCTTTCTTGGCGCCTTCAATTACCCAAGTTAAAACAAACTCTCCTGCTTCTTCATAAAGGACATCACTATAGTTTTTAATGTCGGTATTATCCTTCGTAAATTTATGATTGAAAGGAATAACGATGATTCGTCTCCAAATGCCATCATCAGTTCCTTTAACTTTTGGTAGATGATTAGTGTATAAAACAAGTGTATGTGTTGGAGTGAAATCAAATGGATCTTTAAACTTCTTCTCTGCTCTAATATCATCAGTCGAACAAAGCTCCTTTATCTCACTATCATTAAGCCTTGCCCCCTCTTGGCTTTCTGAGGCAATAATAAGCCTTTTACCGCGAAGTTCTGCTAGCTCTGGCTTAACATTCCTCTTACAGTTAGTTGTCAAAGCGTCGGCGCTTATTTTGCCATAATACGAGCCTAGAACCCTTGCTATCGTATTCCAAAAAGTTGACTTCCCATTACCGCCATCACCATAAGAAATAATAATGCCCTCTATATAAACTTTACCTATTACTGCAAGCCCACATATCTTTTGAACATAATCAATTAATTCTTGGTCGTTATCAAAGCACTCATTAAGAAAAGATAGCCACTTATCCTTTCCCTTAAGCGATGGACTTACTGTCGTAGATTTAGTAAGCATATTTTTAGCATCAGGATTTAGTTCGCCATCAATTCCTTTTCTTAAATCGTAGGTTTTAGTCGGTGTTGAAAGTAAAAAAGGATCTTTATCCAGGTCTTTAACATATACTTGCACTAAGGGTTTTAGTTCCTCTAACGAACTTTGTAACTTAGATGAATTTCTTCTCTTTATGATGTAATTTTCATACACTTTGGCTTCTTCAACTTCAGCTGCAATTTTCATTAACTTTGGATCGGTTCCACTTTTAATGGCAGCAGTAATGTCTACACTTTGACCTGCATATTGATTTATTTTCTGATTAGCACTAAAGAATTGATTTTTTGCTTCTTCTAATTGCTTATCCGTGATAATTTGAGCACATCTTTTGGAATACACAGGATCTTCTTGCCAATAATTATCTTTATAAACTAAGAAGCCTGTCGCATTTGAATAAGCAATTTTGCCATTAAAGTATTTAGCCATAACTTCTGCTTGTCCTAAATCAGTAAAGTCTTTTGGCTTGAGTGTTTTAATAACCGCACTTTTTTTGAAATATTCTTGTGGCGGAATGTATTTCTTTTGAGCTTTCATTCTGGCTAAATATGCTTGGTTACTTTTCCAAATATTAGCAAGCTCACCTTCGCTTAAAGGAGGATTACAAAATTTGGCCTGTTCTAAGAAAAGATCATGAGCAAAGTCTGTATCATCGTGACGCCAGATAAACTTTCTAGCTAATTTGAACATTGTAGCATTACGATTGCCCTCGCCTATTTCTTCTCTTATGATCTCCTTATTACTTGAAATATCATTAGAATCTATGACTTCACCATTTTCATCTATTTCATATGACATATCGTTAAGTGAGTAGATACTAAGAAAATCGTCAATGCCTAGTTCACCACCGTAATGTTCAACTTTAGGTTCTTCAGTTCCATAAAAAAACCTAGCTGCATCTAAAGCATTATCATCAACATAAGGAAAGAACTTATAAAAGAGGTTTTTAAGTCTAATATAATCGTCTTTATTTGAGCACTTCTCACACTTAAAAAAGATATGAAACTTAGGTCTAGCTTTCTTCCCATCTTTTTCCTTCATGTTATTTCTTGAATAATGAACAAAGAACTCGACATCAGGAAATCTCCTAGCGACATCATTTGGTTTAATCCATTTCTTTTCATCTTCTGTATGATCGTTATCAATATCAAATGGAAGGCAATCAGACTCAATAAAGTTATCGTTTCCTCTTTTATTGTTCTTATATTTTGCACATACATAGTCATTTGAAACTGCTGTTTTTAGGTCATTAACACTGCAAATCTCAACTTTTCTTCCATAAATTGTATTCTTTTCATTTTGTATAAAATTTGAAATATATAAGGTAATCATTTAGTTTAAGTTCCTCCTTTGATTAATCTTTTTGATAGAAATCGCATTCATATCCATCAGCTCTTAAAAGTAAGTCATTAACCCATGAAGGCGATTTACTCATAAGTGAAGTTACTTCTTCTAACTTTGTATCTAAACTAGCTTCAATAACTACTTCATCGTGAATATGCATCACTATGTCGTAAGCTTTTAAGTTATGAATAGAATTACAAAGTATGTCCCTAGCCGTAGCTTGAACGATATTTTCAACAAACTTAGGGCCATAAGATTCAATCTCTCCCCATTTATTGTTTGGAAGTTTCCCTTCATAAGTTATCGATTCATCTTCCCTTACTCTAAAACGCACATAAGCGATACTTCTTCCACTAGGCAAGGTGATATACATTATTGAACCCTTATAATTGAATAAGAGGTTATTAAGTCTAACCGTTACTCGCTCTGAATAGGCCTTTTTGATTGCTTTATCAACATCCCACCAAAACTTAACAATATGAGGATTTGCGCTTCGCCAAGTATCAACTAACTCTTGAAGCTCATCTTCTTTTAATCCTGCATCAAGAGCACCCATTGCCTTAAGTGCACCAACGCTTCCACCATATCCGCAGCTTAAAGTAGCCTGCTTACCTTTTTGTCTTAAATCCCCATTTACTTCATGCTTTACAACAGGTACTCCATACATTTTGCTTGCAGTAGCACAGTAGATATCTTCGCCATTTTTAAATGCATCAAGAACCCAAGTTTCACCTGCATACCATGCCAAAACTCTAGCTTCAATAGCACTAAAATCAGCTACTATAAATTTATGATCTTTCTTAGGAATAAAGGCTGTTCTTATAAGCTGAGAAAGTACATCTGGTATATCGTCATAAAGTAGATTTAACGCTTCAATATCGCCATTTTTTACAAGTTCTCGAATATCGGATAAGTTTGATAAATGATTTTGTCTTAAGTTTTGAAGCTGGACAAATTTAGAAGCATACCTACCAGTACGCGTGGCACCAACAAACTGAAACATGCCTCTTACTCTACTATCTGAACATTTGCAGTTTTTAATAGCCTCATATTTTTTAATTGAAGATTTGGATGTTTGAAGTCTTAAAGCAAGAACTAAATTTATAAGATCACTTGGAGCATTCTTTATAATGTTTTGCACATTTTTCTTGCCTAGATCTTCTACTTCTAATCCTTGTTCTTTTAACCAATTTTTAAGTTGCATCACTGAATTTGGATTTTCTAAATTAGTTAACTTTTGCAGGGTATTTTTAAGAATTAATGTAGTTTTATCGGAGATATCAATGGCATTATTTACTAGTTTTTCGTCTATTAAGACTCCTCTATCATTAATGGATTCACTTTCTCCATATTCCATCCAAATTGTGCTTGCTAGAGTGTGTGACTCTAATCTTTTAATAATCTCACATTCAGTTTCAACATCACGCTTGTTATATGCCTTAAAGGTCTCCCATCTTATTAGATCATCGCTAGGCAAGTTCCTAGTCCTATAGTTATTGGATTTTGTTGGTTTACAAGGAATGCTAAAATACTTAATTAGCTCTTTCCCTTCTTCTAGCTTTTGCTTATCGAGTTTTAAGATATACCCTATGTCTTTAAGTGACTTTGGAAGAGATAAACAAGAGGCATATACCATCGAACAGCGCCATGAAGATGGATCTAAATAAGTGTGAATAGGTAAGCCTAGATATCTCGAAAGACAGACCCTTTCAAACGATGCATTATGAGCCCACTTAAGAACATCATTACTTTTAATTGCTTCTATTATTTCTTGAGGTATTACCTCACCTCTAGCTAATTCAACTACTCTAACTTCACCAAAATCTACACTATAGCCAAATAGTAAAATCTCAAAATCTTTAGCTTCTTCATAGCGATAAACACCACATTTTGAGATATCCTCACTAGAATAAGTTTCTATATCAATAATTAAATTCTTCATTTGTTATGTACTCCTTTCATAAGGAAATAAGGGCGATAAGATTCAGCCTCCTACCGCCCTTATAATTTGATGAATTAGAAGAGTATATCTTCATCATCAAAGACATCAGTTTCAAAGCCTTTAAAGTCTGATCTAGCACTTGCTCTACCAGATAGTCTTTCGCCATCTTTAATTTTTTGAAGGTTATTTAAAGAACATGCGATGCCTTTGTTTCCATTGGAGTTATAGGCATAAAATGTAATTGATGCTCTACCATAGCACCCACTATAGACCTCTTCTTCATTAGTGATTTCTCTTAGATATTTATCAACAATGCCAGGTTTCTTATTTGTTTTAGCATTGATATAAAAAGCATTTTGATAGATTTCTTCACCTTGCTTTTCAAGGTCGCCATCATGAAGAGGAATTCTTAAAGATTCAAGAGTAGGGAGTTTTCCATTATTTCCTTTGAGTCTTGATTCACCTTCTTTATAAGCAAGTTTGATAGCTTCTTTAATAGCATTAATGGTTTGTTCATCATCTTTTGGAATGATTAAACACAAACTATATTTAGCATTAGCCTCATTTCCGTTTGGATCATAAGGCTTAAAAACATGAACGAATGACCATCTCGTATTAGGTCCAGTTACAACTTTTGTTGATTGATTATTCATAAATTATTTTTCCTCCTTGAATACATCAAAATCAGTATTAACTAGGCTAAGTTCTTCTCTTTTATCACTTCTCAAAACAAGTGTTGGTTTGCCTTGTGGCTTATTCACATATTGTTCTAGAAGAGATTTAAATTTGGCTTTACCTAGCTCTTTTTCAATATCAGTAATAGAACGAAGTTTAGTGTCATATGGATTGATGTTGTTGTCTTTTAAAACATTTATGACACTTCCTTCATCAGTAAACTTTCTAGTGCTTCTACCCTCAACAAGTTTGAAGTTAATCCACTTCTTACCATCAAGAGCTTTAGCGACTGCAAAGTCTTTAATGTCGTTTAGATATGAAGATATTTCATCGGCTTTGAGTAAGACTTCTTCAATTTCATTATCACTAAGTAAGTTAGGATTCCTGAATTCTTCATTCAAGATATCAAGAGCCACCTTGCTTCTTTCTTTGCAGATTGCTCTAGCCTTACAAAACTTACACCAAGGACCACTTCTAAATATTCCTTCACCTTTGTCTGCTAGTTCAGCTGCTGGCTTTAATACTTCTTCACCCCATTTAAGTAAATCGGTCTTAGTTGTTTCCCAAGTTGAGACATTACCAATTCTAGGTTGATAAATAGTTAGAATTATCTTCTCAAAATCATATAGACAATCGAGTTCTTGGATTGCGCCTAAAGCATAGATCTTGAGCTGGCTATTTTCGGTAGCGTCAACCTTAACCCCTAGCCCATATTTAAAGTCAATTATGTGGAGTGTCTTATTTGTACATCCGATAAAATCAATCGTTCCAAATCCAAAATTTACCCACTTATCGTATAAAACTTGATGTTCAACCATGACGTATGGAGCGCTACCACCATCTTCTTCTTTCAAAGCTTCAATTTGCTCTAAAACAAATGAAACATAAGAGTCGGTATATTCATCCATTTCTTTATTGAAGATAGTAAGTTCTGGATATTCCATGTTGTTTCCTAAAGCCCTATTGAGCTTATATTCAGCAAGGGCGTGGGCATTAGATCCTTCTTCAGCATAGACTGAAGTCACATCTTCCATATCTTCGGTAAGTCGTGCACTTGGTGGGCAATTGATCCACCTCATACTACTTGAACTATTTAAAAAACAATGATTTTTTTTATCTTCCATTGACGATGTCCCTCACACGACTTAAAACTTCTTCATAATGTTCAGGCTTAAGTTCAGATAACTTATTAGCCCCAAAACCTGTAATGATGTCTCTAATGTCTTTAGTGAAACCTTTTCTAGCAAAAGATGTTAGTTCTGCACGGATTTTATCTAAAGTTATGACTTTTTCTTCTTCTTTTTGCTTATTGACGTTAAGAAGATTTAAGGCATCATCAATAATCTTTTTTGCTTCAATTAGAAGCTCACTAATCTGTTGATTCATAATTATTCACCTCTTTGTTCTTCGTTTGCTTCACGGATTAATTCCTCTTCTTTCCAAGCGTTCCAATCAGACTCTTCGTTAGGATAAGAGGCTTTGCCGTATCGAGCTTCGCATTCTTCTTGAGACAAATCTTCTATTTCATCGTCCCAATTAAGAACTCTGGTTTGTTTTGGCTTTCTTTTATTTTCCATAACATTTCCCTCCACATTTGCACTCTTTAGAACAACCACAAACTTTATCTTCGTTTCTCTTGTTCTTCTTGATTGCAACATCTACAGTTACTTCATCAAGATTAAGAGAGAACTTAAGTGCATTAGGTTGTTGTTCGTTTCCAAAGATAGCGTTTAAAATTCTTTCTTCTTTAACCATCGCGTTTTCCTCCTAATTAATGGTTGAGATTCAGTGCCACACCACGTGTTGGGATATCCATGTGACGCCTCCTCTCATTAGCTATGGAGCAGATGAGAATTAGTCGTTCACCGCTCTTAGAGAATTTTTATTACCTATATTGACTTTCGTAATCCTTAAGTAATTCTCTTAAAATCGGTTTAGCCTTTTCCCATCGTTTAGAAACAGCAGTCTTCGAGATGCCTAATTTCTTAGCAATTTCACTATAGGAGTAGCCATACATAATCATGTAAACTACAGCCTTTAGATCTTCGCTAGGTAATGAGTTAATAGCATCACGAACTCGCTCTTCTTTTTCCAATCGTTCAGCGTATTCTTCAGGAGTTTCGATGTTAGAAGGAAATTCGTAGTCGTATTCATCTTTCATTCGGTCAATAGAAACTATTTGAGGTTTCTTGTTCCAATAGGATGGACACTTCGTACAATCACGTCTACATCTAGTAGCAAGACCTTTAGAGTTATAGATAATGCACCTATGCTCCATGCGTTCTTGCCATTCGATTCGCCATTCAAAGCGTTTCTCGTCTTGAAGGTAATCTTCATAAGTATTTTTTTGGCTTCCGCCATGGTTGTTTAACTTCTTCGTAATTATTCCTAAGCAAGGGAGTAACTACGTCATCAGGTTTTCTTTCTCGCAACCCTTCTACCGCTGGATGACTATCTAGAATCAACGGTAATTTATGCCATTTGCAACTGGCTGATTGAATTGTACAAAATAAAAATTAGTAATAGAATATAGGCATAAAACCAATTATTTTTTATTTACATAATATAAATAATTGTTTTTTTATGTTATTATATTTATGGAAAAATAGTATGTATTACTTTTCATATTACTTTTGCTACAAAGTCATCGGCCATGAAAAAGTAGTATTCAAAATTTGGAGGTGCAAAATGAACACAAAAAAGTCAAAAAAATCAAATAATTTTTATATAAATAGTCTTTTCACTTTCCTGAATCCTAAGGTTAGGTGTTTTTTAGAGACAAGTTTAAGCAACAAAAAAATCTCTAAGTCTCGCATTACGATACAAAGAGAAAGTGAAATTTTACCTATTAAATTTGCTTATAAATCAAGTAATGGTTTAGTAAGAATAAATAATGATAATGGTTCTGTAGATGAAAGTAATATACTTGGTGAGTTTTTGAAAATCTATAAAATTGGCGCTCTTGAAAAAAGAGCAAATAAATACTTAGAATTTTTTGAGAAAAATGGATTTATTAATCTTGAAGAATCTTATTCTATTGAAATTGAAGAGTTAGATTTAATTTGCAAAAGACTTTCAATCACTTTAGATTTAATGCTAAACATTTATCAAAGTAAAAATCGCAACTACGATAAAATAGAAAAAGATATTGAATTTTTGCTTGAAAACAATGAATTTCAAAGCGAATTTAGCTCTTTTGTTGAAACTAGTTTGATTCCTTATCAAATAACTGAATTATATGATCCTATTTATAACAAACATAATGTGATAGATGTTGCTTTACTACAAGACATTATTTCAAATACTTCAGAATATGAAAAATTAGCAACAAATAGTCGCTTCATGTCTAGCATTTACTCATATTTGAATAATAAAAATACCGATAGCTTATGGTTCTTATATGTTTCATTTATTGTTAATAAGTACATAAATTGCTTTAAAGATAAAACCTATCAAATTGAGAAACCTATGAAGGATGCTTTAATTAAAAGTGCTAAAGCTTTTTTAAAGGAACAAATGGATTTTTATATTCAAAATATAAGACCAATTTTCAGTATTGAAAAAAACGGACCAGATTGGAATATCGATTCATTACTTTCTGCTCTTTATTTATCTGTTTTTTACTTAAATCCTAAACAAGAAATCTATAAAGAATGTGAATATTGTGGCAAACCATTTTTAATGAGAACGACTGCTTCAAATAAAAAATATTGTTCACATGAATGCGCAAATAATGCAACTCAAGCTAGATTCAGAGCAAAGAAAAAGGAGCTAGCTAATCACTAACTCCTACTCTTAATTACTTTCTATAGCAATTGATAATTTTTCTTTATATTTATCATTATTATTGGATGCATATTGATACATCAAAAATCTTGTATCCACTAAAATCCCCTGTATTTTCTCAAATTTATGACCTTCAGTTTTCCAATTAGCTGATGCTTCGGCGACATTACACATGTCTTCACTAATGTTGAAAGGATTGTCCTTTCTATTAAATGGCATTATAAAAGCGTTATAAGGGTCTTTATTTTTATGCAAATAAACATATTCACCATAGGTTATTTGCTTATTGATGTCAGAAGAATTTGGAAGATGATCAACATCTCCACTTAGTCCATAGCGATAGTATTTTGCGTCGAGAACATAGAATTCATCTTTATAAATCATAATGCTATCAGGTTCTAGCGGATGTTTATTTTTATTTTGATCTTTAAGATATCTAGGAATCCATTTAGTTCTAGGGAAGTAATCTTGTTTATTTTCTCGAATACCAAATAGTCTATCAATCATTCCTTGCCAAACATATTCAAAACGATCCGTTCCAAAATAATACCTATTCGAATTATCTTCGGTGTTTTTATAATTCAAAACACTTAGCATTGCATTTAGCAACTTCTTTATTCTATCTTCAAAAGTCTTTTTAAGTTGATCGTTTATAATTGATATAAATCTTGGAATAAAAGACTTATCATCAGTATTTTTAGGAACAATGTCAGTGTTTCTTGGTATCATTGAAGTTCCAAATAACCACCCAAGTTTAGAAAAGCTTTCATGAGTACAATATCTGTGTATCTCAGTGATTAGCTGATTCTTCATTGGTTGTGTATCTCTAACTGTTTTTTTAATATAAAACAAATTTCCATTTTGTATTGATGGAACCTGATCTTTTATAGTTTTTGCCCAGTTGGCTTTTCCTCTTGTATCTGTTTTAAAAGTAGTTTCGGTTTCGGCATAAAAAGTTTTGTATTCCAAATAATACTGGATAATATCCAAATATGCTTTTATTGGAAAGTTTACAGACACGTTGGCTACATTTGATTTTACCTTAAGTAATATATCTTCACCCTTACTAAAATCCGCTAAAATTCTAAATAAATTTATAATATCATTCCTAATCGCAACTTCATCAGAAGGCAAATTATATCCGCAAGGAAAGTAGACCATTACTATTTGATGACCATTATCATCAATCGATTTTAGTCCAACAAATCTATCTCCATCATCATTTTTATCAACATGACAATAATCAATTAAGCTCTTTTCTTCATTCATGTTTGACCTTCAGTTAACCATTGCTTTCAGTGTTTGAATCATTGTTTGGTTGCTTATTTTTTGAATTTTCATCAGCTAATTGCTTTAAGTATTCGCGAATATCTTGCTTGAATATTTTGAATCTCTCAATGTGCGTAGATTTTATAAAATCATTAATTACTTGTTCTAAACTCTTGTAGTCCGAATCAAATAGAGACGTTCTATCATATTTATAGACATCATCCCACAAGTACTTGATAACTTTTTCTGCAAATAATCTATTTTGATGTTGAGCTTTAATTTTAATAGTTGGATCGTTAGAATTTTCATTAGGATCATATTTCAAATCTTCTGCTCTTACAAAATGTGTGCCTAAACGTTTATCTTCCGATGATGATAATGATTGTGATTTATCTAATATTTCGCTATTAATTGTTTTACAGAATTGTTCCCATGTTAAACCAGCATCTAAAATTTCTACTTTACCTATTCCGCTTGTATCACCATCAAATGAATTAGAAACTAATCTCATAATCCATCTTCTTTGGAAAGCTGTATCTAAAGTGAAAACATTTTGATCTGATGTATTCATTGTGCAAATAATGCTCATATTTGATGGAATATATATTTTTTTATCAATATATTTTTCGCCATAAACAACTTTGGCAATATCTTTATTTGTGATTCTGTATTCACTTTCGCCATCCAATTTGCGATCTAATAATTGGAAGATATCACCAAAAATAGCCGCAGCATTACCACGATTTATTTCTTCAATAACCAAAGAATATTTATGTTCAGGATCACGATATGCCTTTTTTAAAATTCTAGTAAATGGACCGGGCGTAAACTCATAAGTTACTCTTTTTTCTGCGTCTACAATTGGCATAATCTGACCAACAAAGTCAGAGTAAGTATAATCAGGGTGAAAAACTAATCTCTCATAATATTCTTCATTTTCGTCTCCATTTAAATATTCATCCTTAACTAAATGGCTCTTACCTGCACCCGGAACACCATAAACAATTACATTTTCTCCGCCTTTAATTCTGGATTTGCTATTTAAGTTCTTTTCTTCTGAACCCATGTCTTCTGTTGTTGGCTTTTCTGTTTTATATTTACCATCGATAATATCGTATATTATTCTAGATAATACAATTGGTGTAATATTAGCTTCTAAAGCAACAAGAGTTATAATTCCATTTTGAACATAATTATTATCATCTGGTTCGCATTCTAATGCTTTAAGCGCATTCTTTTGCCACTCATCACTATAAAAAGGCGAAAATAAATTAGAAAATAAAATAGTATAGTATTTAATTACCCATTGTTTATCAGCTAAACTTCCTATTTTTTCGACTAATGAAATATATAATTCTAAATATGTTTCTTTATTTAAAAGCCTATCTTTATATGAAAGGATTATGTTATAGCCATCAATCAACTTATTTAAAGTATCTTCAGCAATCTCGTTAGCTTCTTCTTGAGATATGGTTTTGTTTTTTCTCGAACTGCCTGTGACCCATGACAAAGTTGCTTGTTTATAAAAACAAGGGTATGTATATGAATAGCCACCACTTATTGATCCAAATAATTTTTTTGAAGTTTCATTATATTCGAGTTCATGACACAAATTATCTTCTCTTTTGCCTAAAAATAGATATTCGGCAAGTTGTTTTTTGTCAATCCTTTTTAAAGCCTCTATACCGTATTTTTGATTAAATAATGTAACAAAAGTTTCAGCTTCCTTATTGAATGTAATATATAAATGTTCTTTTGATTTTAGCCATTCAGGAGATAAATATTCCATGTTTTGCTTGGAATTATAAGTTAAAAAACCACTATTAGAACACAAGAAATTAATATAATTAGTTTGCTCTATTTCATTTTTATGGCATTCATAATTATAGACTTTCGCCTTCACTTCATCTAATTTTATTGGATTTATGCTTACGTTATCCTTATCAAATTTTAAAGTGCTCAATAACGCTAAAGCTTGATTTATTCTATTATCAAATTTAGTTCTAAAAGTTGCTAATTTTATGTTTGCATTAGGATTATTGCGCAATAATTTAATTAAAATTAATGTATCTATAAAATCTTCGTATTTTTTTGTTGTTGTAACTAGATAACGATATTCATTTAAAGTGATTGAATATTTCCCAGTGCTATTTCCAATTTCTAACAATAATTTATAAAGAAAAATGGCAGGAAATATAGTAAATTCTTTTCTTACATTTTGTTTTCCTTCATCTATATTAGAAGAAACATATATTTTTTCTATTTGTCTATCTATTATTTCTTGATAAAGATTAGTTTTCTCAAATTCTCCATTGCAAAGAGTCTCAATTTCATAAAATACATTTGTAATCAAGGCATTTTCATATTTAGCATCAGTCATTTTTATTAAGCCAAAATAAGCTGCAATTCTTAACTGTCTATAATTTTCTTCAATAGTTAAATGTGGTTTTGCCTTTTTAATTGAAGATATGTAATTATTGATGAAATTTTCCAAATTCGTTGCTTTGCTGCCTCGTTGATAGTTGCTTAAAGCCTTAACTTTATAGCAAAGACTAGTAAAATCTACAGTTTGCTTTACTAAATACCAGCATTCATATTCATTTGCTTTATCCAAAGATTCTATTTTCTCTTCTAATAAATCCTTCATACTCAGCACCTCCCTAATAATCCTTTAACAAAAACCCCTAAAAAATAACCAATTTTTGGTGGTACAGCATTCCCAATCACTTTATTTATTGTGGTGCGATTACCTACAAAAACGAAATCGTCTGGAAAACTTTGAAGTCTCGCAGCTTCTCTAGGAGTAATGGTTCTATTCTCAGTTGGATGTATAAATCTTCCTCCGGCAGGAGTATCAAATCTAGTAGTGATTGTTGGGGAAGGTTCATCCCAACATAATCTGCCATATGCTCCACTGTGAACAGAATTAATTTTTTCATTTAAAACTGTATAATTTTCTCCACATGCTATTTTCTTTATTCTTTCAATAGACTTATATGTATGGTTTGTTTTAACGTGATTATAAATATATTTATCCTCTGTTTTCAGAAATTCTTGATAGTTAGTTATAGCTGCAGGATTATTTATTTTTCCATCAATTGTTGGACTTGGCAAATTACCAATTGCATCTCTAACTGTTACTCTATCAAAAAAATGAGGTTTGTCTTTCAATATTTCATTGGTAGCAACATTCCATAGATATTCCATGTCAAAGTCTTTATCTAATGAACCTATTATAATGACTCTTTCCCTTTTTTGCGGAATGCCAATTTCTACTGCTTTGACAACTTTATAATGCAAAAAATATTTATGACCATCTAACAATTTTTCATTTGAGAATAATTTAAAAATTTCAGCTAAGATTTTCCCATTTTGCATTGTTAGCAGTCCTTTTACGTTTTCAATAACAAAAATTTTAGGCATAACTTCCTTTACGACGTTAAAATAATGCTTAAACAAATAATTTCTTGGATCATCTATAAAACCATCTCTAATTCTAGCTCCAGCCATCGAAAATCCTTGACATGGCGGTCCACCTATAATAACTTCAGCACTACCTTTTTTGAAAATTTTATTATTGTCGACATTTTTAATATCATCAATTATAATTTCCGTATCTTTATGATTAGCAATATACGATCGAGCAATTTCTTTATCAAACTCAACTGCTTGCGAGATTGTATAGCCTGCCCATTCAAATCCAAGCGAAAGCCCACCGCATCCAGAAAATAAATCGATAGTTTTCATCTGTTATTCCCTCCACTTACTCTATATCTAAATGCATAACTTTTAATAAAATCACTTTCATCTTTTGAAAGATCATATATTTCACCTATTAAAGCATCAATGATTTGTATTTCTTTAATGCATTCTCTATGTTTGTATTCATATTCTGTTTGTTTAGTTCCAACAAAAACCTTAGTCTCTTCTAATTTTTTTTCTAAGTTTGAAGATGCTTTTATAAGCTTTTTGTATATGCTATCTGATATATTAGGAATTTTAAAAGCACTGAGTTCCTTATTAGTAATATGCCAACAATCAGAAACTACAACCCAAAACCACCAAAACAAGGAAGAATTTAAAATACTGAATACAATAACGGACTCTTTAGTACTTTTACAGTTAAAACGTAAATATGAATTTTGAAAATTGTGATCATTTCTAAAAGCCTTTATCCAAAATGCAGCCCTACTATTTAAATATAAAGTATTTCCTTTATTTTCCGATAAAAATGATAACAAACTATTTGAAGAAATCAATGTTACTTTTTCGTAAATTGAGTTTTCAATTGCATTCCCAATCTTTGGAATAAAATTTTCGTTACTAAAATTATTTAGAATTACATTAGCTTTATCAAACAAATATGGTCTTTCTTCTTTATACCAATAATAATAATTACTTGTGTATATTCTATTAATCTTCCTACAGGATTTTTTACAGATTAAAACGCACAATTTTTGATGCACATTAGTAAATAAGCAATCAGGCCTATCATTAAAAGATAGTATATATTGTTCGGTCAAAAATGATTTTAAATCATTTCTAATTTTTTTCATACGCGGGGTAGACATATATGATAAAGGTATTACAAACCCTAATACGCCTTCATTATTCAAATTTTCACACGAATTAAAAAGTACATTTGCATATACGTTCCCATACTTTACATTATTAGTGCATGTAATTTTATATTTTGAATCTTCGATATAAGGGGGATTACCTACAATTAAATCAAAAGACAAATTATTAATTGGTCCTTTTATATAATCTTCATTAAAAAAATGATTATTTAAAATCCCTGAAATTCCATATGGAAAGTCAATATTGTTTTGATTGATAAAATCTAAAATTAATAAAAATAATCTCACTTTACAAATAAAAGTTGAAAAATGATCAATATCGTTACCAAAAATTGTCTCTATTACCTTTTTTATATCTTCTGTAGAAATATTTTCCTTTCTCTTTTTCAAAAATGTTAATTTGTATTTGACTATTGACATTAGAAATTCACCACTACCACAAGTTGGATCAAAAATAGTAGATTTAAAGCAAAACTTCAAATAAGGCAACGTTTCAAAATCGAAACCATCAAATTCATTAGCATTTAATTTTTCAAGCCATAACTTTATTGAATTCGAATTTATAAAATCACATAAATCAGATGGAGTGTAATAAACTCCATTATCCTTTCTTTTAGAAGATTTTTCGTTAAAGTCAGATAAAAATTTTTGTAGTGAATCAAAATCATAAAAAGTAGAATCATCATTTGGACTTATCACAATTTCACTGATTAATTTTTTAAATTCGTCCAAAATAGAATCAATGTATAAATGACTGTAATTTCTTTTTAAAAAAGTAATAATTGGATTAATGATATTATTTAAAGAATCACCCATTATTTGTTCACCTCTTTTATACATTTTTCAAACATAGAATCCAATAAATATCTATATCTTTTACTAGGCATTGTTTTTTCGTTCTCCCATCTATTTATTGTGGAGAAAGCAACATTTAATTTCTTAGCCAGTTCTTCTTGTGTGAGTCCTAAACTTGCTCTTATAATCAATATTTTCTTAGAATAACCCATAAAAATTACTTGCATATTATATCATTTTATAGCGTTTTTTAAAAGTGATTCTATTATTTTTTCTAACACATCCACCACTATCCCATTCCCCGCCATCTTATAAAGTTGATTGTTACTAAACTCATTAACGACTTTATCTATTTCATTATCATACCAGCCCATAAGTCGCCAACACTCTCTGGGTGTTAACCTTCTAATTGATATGAGTTCATCTTTATCATTAGTAACCACTCCTATATCACTTACTGATGTTTTGATAGTAGGAATCATTGATTTTTGAACCACACCTCTCTTTGATGGACATCGATTTGTATAAACACCATCACCCACTTTAGCTAGTTCATATCCTTCTTTAGTTGCTTGAGGAATAATAATGTAATTATCAGTTGGTCGATATCCTGCGTGCGTTGTAATAGTGAAAGCATAGTCAGTTTCATTCATATATTTTGGTTTAAATCTAAGACCACGAATAAGACCATGTCTATCCTCCATATCAGTAAAACAAGTGATGAGCTTTTCGCTAAGAAAATATTTCTCATCTACATCGTTTTCTAGAAGATCTGCAAGCTTTTTAGTTAATTTAATAGGTTTTGGAAATTCATAGTTAGCATTTTTATCTCTAATTGAAACCATAAAACAGCGTTCTCTATTTTGTGGAATACCATAGTCCCTAGCATTCAAAACTTTATAAAAATTCTTATATCCTAGATTAGTTAAATAATCTAACCACACTTGAAACAATGGTTTGAACTTCTTTGATACTATATTCTTCACATTTTCCATCAATAAATATTTAGGTAGTTCATCATTTTCTTTCGCTACTTCAAGTAGTCTTTGAACTTCCCATAACAGTGATGAATGAGTATTACTACCTTTTTCAAAACCTTTCATTTTTCCTGCTAGACTAATATCAGTACAAGGAAATGAGTAAGTCCATAATTCAGCTTTAGGCATCCTTTCTATTTTTCTTATATCTCCTAAATTAGTAGTTGGTCCATGAAGTAATTCATAAGCTTTACTTGCATATTTATCATTTTCACTAATCGCTGCTATTTCATGCCCGATATTGGCTCTATTTAATGCTTCTCGCTGACTTCCTATGCCAGCAAACAACTCTATAACTCTTATCATGCATATGCACCTCCAAGAGTTAAGGAGCAAATGAGATAGGATTGTTCACCCACTAATTTATATAAAAATATCGAATTCTAAGGGTGTCGTTTTTGCCGTTTCTCTAGTAGGTTGTTGTTTCGCTAGTAGCGACATTTTTCATAAATTTGTCCGTTCGAACCTAAAAACATCAATTAGAGAAACCCCTAAAATTAAAAAATGCCCGATTTCTCGGACAATTATTAGGACATTTCGACACCTTTCTTTGTATCAAAACGTTAGTTATTAGATGGTGCGGTTGACAGGACTTGAACCTGCACGAGTTGCCTCATTAGAATCTGAATCTAACGTGTCTACCAATTACACCACAACCGCATCTTGAATGATTATAACATTGTAAAAATATCTTAACTACTTTTTTTATTATGATATAATACGTAGAATGATTAATTTATTAAGAAAACTGTTTATTAAAAATTACCAACAAATTAACAATCCAAAGGTAAGAGAAAAGCATGGTATATTAGCATCGGTTGGTGGAATAATTATTAATTTAATTTTGTTTGGTTTTAAAATTACTATAGGAATTATTTCTTTATCAATGTCTATTATTTCTGATGCTATCAATAATTTAACCGACTTATTTTCGTGTTTTGTCAATTTGTTTGGTTTTAAAATTGCATCTAAACCAGCTGATGAAAAACATCCTTATGGCCATGAACGCGTTGAATATATAACTGGCATGATAATATCGTTTATTATCATTGCAGTTGCTATTGTTCTTGGATATTCATCAGTTATGAAACTGATTAATCATGAAGATGCACCTACATATGATATATATGCGTTTATAATTTTAGCGGGGGCAATTGTTTTTAAAATTTTATTAGGATTATTTTATTATGGATTAGGGAAAGCGATAAATTCAGAATCTTTAAAAGCCTCTATGAAAGATAGTTTTAATGATGTTATATGCACATCTGGAGTTTTAATAGCGGCAATAATTACTCGTTTCGTGTCGGGATTATGGTGGCTTGACCCATCTATTTCTTTGTGCATCGCTTTATTTATTTTATATTCTGGTATTAAATCAACAATCGAAACTGCTTCGCCACTTATTGGATTAACTCCCGACTCCCAATTTGTGCAAAATATTGTTAAAGATATCGTTTCATATGAAGGTGTATTAGGAATTCATGATTTAATATGCCATTCATATGGCCACACTAAAATTTTTGTTTCGGTTCATGTTGAAGTTGATGGATATGAAAACATGATGGTCGCTCATGATTTAATTGATAATATCGAAAGTGACATTTCAAAAAAATATGGTATTAGTTTAACAATTCATATGGATCCTGTTGATACTAAAAATGTTTTATTGCCAGAATTAAAAACCAAAATAAGCCAAATTGTACATCAAATTGATAAGACGTTAACTATTCATGATTTAAGGGTAGTAAGCGGTCCAACTCACACAAATGTATTATTTGATGTTTTAGTATCTCCTAATTTAAAAATTAGCGATGATAAACTTATTCAAAATATAAAAACACAGGTAGAAAATCTTAATTCTACTTATAATGCTGTCATCAAAATAGATCGCAACTATAATAACTAATCTTCTTTAATAATTTGATATGTAACATTTCGTTTTTTTAAATGGGTAGAAAAGTAATTTTCTATCTCTTTTTGAATTTCTGCACTTAGCAAATGGTTGACTACCACTTTCATTTTAATAGTGTCAACTTGATTTTCATCATTAGAAAAACTAATCATTTTAACACCTGGAATTGTATCAAAAAATTGTTTTAAAAATTTAATATATACACCGCGAACCAAATAATTCTGGTTGCGTCGATCAAAATGGATATAAATTCGTTTTTCCTTATCAAAAGAAACTATAAATTGACTATTTAAATATCCATTATAATATAGTTCGTCCGTCTTTTTAGGCTCTTTATAATAAGCAATCATGTTGCTGTCAGATTTTAAATATAATTTTCCTTTTTTACTTAATGGATTAGTTTTAACTAAGATAGCATCAATCCCTTCGATTAGTTTTCCAAATGTCTCATCGCTTTCAACAAAGTACTGCTTGCTTGCAAAAAATCCACATGTTTCAACGCTTCCTAACACCGAGTAAAATTTTGGTGTTTGTCGACATTTTGATGATGCTAAAGACCATTTGGTTTTTAAACGATATCTTTCATAATCGTTATAGACAACCCCTGCTTTTAATTTGTTTAAAAAACGATACAATAATTTTTCATTGCTTTCAAAAAGTAGATCATAACTTTGATAATCACCACAAAAAACACCTATTTTTCCACTTTTTAATATTTTTTTAGTTTTGTAATCATCTTTATAACGGTCCATGCACAATGTGATTCCGTTCAATAATGGCGAATGATAAAAACTAATTAGTCCAGGAATTGACATCAATGAAAAATCACTCCACACTATTTGCCCATTAAAAGAATCAAAAAATTTAGACTGATTAAAACTAGCGGCGTGCAAGTTTTTATTGGAAAAACAACAAATATATGGCGTTTCATTATATCTTTCATTAGCGCCAATAACGGCAATAACATCTAAATTATGAAAATCAAAACTTGAAATCGCTTTGCGTTTTGATACGCGATAAGAAAAAGGAATACCTACTTTTGGAAGTCTATAATATTTGATATTTTTGATTAGTTTTTTAAAAGATATGTTCGGATTAAAATCAAATGTTTCATTATCAATAACTGTTATTTTTTCTTTAATGTTACTAAACAATTTGTAATTTTCAATGTAGATATCTTTTTCTAAAAACATAATCCTAGAATTACAAATGCTATCAAACATTATTATTTCATCACCGCTTAATGTAGGATTAATTAAATGAATGATAATTCCTAAACGATTGCATGCATAAATTAACGCTAATGAAAAAGGTGAGTTATCAAGACAAATAGAAACAACATTGCTTTGGTGAAGTTGCAATCGAGAAACTAGATATTCACTCAATAAATTAATTTGATTTAAAAAATAACGATAAGTATAAAAATGGCCACGATAGAATAATGCTTTTTTATTGGGAAATTTTTCAAAAGCACAATGCAAATCGTAATATAAACCCATATTAACTATAAACTCCAAGACAAATGCTGATTAATATGAATATGGCAACAAAAACAATTTGATGACCAAGATAAAACCATAAAGAATTTCTCCCAATAAAACAAACCGGTCTCATCCATCGATAATTATGATTTAAATGTAAGCTTGGATCTTTATACCATGTCTTTGCCACTAATGCACCGATGAAAAATCCAATAATATATGGAAACAACGACATATAGTCACTATGTAAATATGGATGATTGTTTATTACAATTTTATCTGGGGCCCAAAATGGCCAATATAAAAATGCTTGATCCCCAATTTGTTGATAAAAGGCGGGCAATATAAACATAGAAAACATCAACAATGAAAATGTTACCCAAAAAATACCTTTAGCGTTAAATTTTTCAAAAACACTATAAAGTAAGACACAACAAGAGATGACTGCGATTATATTAAAATTGATAAGTAGAACTTGACTATCACTAAAAATTGGTTTACCGGTTAACAATGGAGTATGCAAATAAGCATTGATTAAGTTAGTAATTAAAGCTAAACCACTACTAAACAAAAGCATTTTAATTGCTCTTTTTGCATTATTTTTTGAAAATGCACAAGAGATACCACTTAAAAAAACAAATGTCATCAACGCCATTTCACGAACGATAGCATAATACCAAGCATTAAAATAATATTTATAAATATATGAATGCAAAAAATCAGTCCAAAAACCATTCCCATAATCAATTGCATTTAATATTCCAGGTAAATAATCCCTTAAATCATACATAATATGATCAAAAAAGACCAAAATTAAACAAAATCCTCTTAAAAAATCAATGATTGCAATTCTAGTATCAAAAACACTTTTATGCCGATGCGAGCTTAAATTTAAATCAGTAGTTGCAAATACATTAGAACTCATATGAGATAATTATATATTATTTTAATTATATTTGAAATAATAAAAGGATTGCTATTGCAATCCTAATTAATCTAAATCTTGGTGGCAGTTTTAATCACAGTATTTATCTCATCATTGCAATGAGCTGCAATAAATGTATCCATTACTGTTAAATCCACTTCGCTACCTACATCAACCAAATCTAATGATGCGGAAATTTTTATCGTGATGCCAACGCTGATATTTAGATTAATATCTAATCCTGACAACATAGCGGTTTCGCTATTGACGCGAACTTTAACAGTCAGCGATTGCAAATCAGGATTTTGTGCTAATTCAGCAATATTAATATCGATAAAGAAATAAGAGCCTTGTTCTTTATAATAGAAATCTTTTAATATGCTTTCGTATTGAATTTGGCCATCGGTTTCAACATTAGAAGATTGAATTTGATCCATAACCCAACTTCTTAAGCCCATTACAAATTCACACAAATAATACATGATATTATCCATAAAATAATCCAATTGACAAACAGAAGTATAATTAACATCGTATTGAGTTGTAAAAATAATTCCATTAGAAACGCGATCTGTTCTTCTCAAATATACCAACCCGTCCCGATAATAAATGCTAGCAGTTCTGGATTTTGTAGAGGTATAATCAGGATCACCATTTGCAAGCCCAACGATAGGTATATCTGTTAAATCCAATGATAAAGAAACATTTCCTTGATTATTTTTGATTCTTAAATCAATAGGTAAATCTTTATCAATAATTCCAAGGATATTTAAATTTGCTTTCCCAACTAAACGATAATCATTAAATTCAGCAGTGTTAATACCTAATGAAAGTAATAATTTTATATCTGAAAAATCAAAATATGTATTCATAGGATCTAATCTTGTAGATTCTAAGGAAGGATCAAAGTCAGTCAAATTTATGTTAAAATTAATAATAGTGTTATTGAAATTTATATTACTGAATTCGATACCATACAAATGCGTAGAATCATAATTGATAGTTAAATGCATAATGCAATCTAATCCAATTAAGGCGCCGCTTAAATCCAAATTAATAGTAGTAGGTGTTATTTGAATATTGCTAAATGTATTTGTGGCAAACAAAATACCAATGTCACCATTTAATGCCTGATATAATGGCGTCTCGCTAATTTTTTGTAATATGTCACCAAATAATTCCATAAAATGATCATCTTTATTGTTAATGATATCTCCAACCATAGTATAAATATCATCAATTGCAGCACCATCAAGTTTTCCACGAAGTGTTTGGTTATATGCAAAAAGCAAAGTTTTATCTTGGCGATAATCAGCTTTCAAATTATGCGTATAATTAGTTTGATCAACAATTGTGACTTCACCATATCCATAGGTATCTAAAACATCGAATTGTAACCCTCCATTAATTGACACAGGAGCAGCTTCTTCACTAGAGGATGTAACTTCACCGTTAAACTCTAATCTAAATTGTTCCTGATTAATTAAGTTAAAAATAGTTGGTACTAATTCCATAGCAGGATCTAAAGCAACATATTCTGATGTGACTGGACTAACTAAATTGAATGGCTTGACATCAATATCGACATTGACAATATAACCATTATATTCATAATCATCTAAATGAATTCCTAACAATGTTTGATAATCAATTGAAGCATAAATAGTAATTTGATTAATTTGCAATCCAAACACCGATAAATCAATAGTAATAGAAATTTTATCTTCTAAAACATCTATTGCGACTATCCATGAATTTAAATTTTCTAAATTTGCAATCAAATTAGACAATTCTGGTCCACTCATAGTTGTGGTTAAATCATCTAAAAGAGTTTTAATCGTGTCATCACTAATTTGATTTAACAAATAATCAATCAAATTTGATGTAGTTTGATTTTGAATTGATAATTTGTTTATATCAGCTTGATTGATAAACAAAGTATTATTTTTTAAATATAAACCAAATTGATGATGTCTATTATTTTCATCAATCCCAATATCAAAAGATGCAGCATTATTAGTTAAATCATACGATAGATCACCATTGATGCTGATAACATTTTCAAGACCATTTAAAGTTTGTTTATCCAAACTTACGTTTAAGCCGAAGGTGTTATTTTTATTTTGAAATAAATTATAAAAACCATTGATTAAATTAAATGCTGGTCTAAATGATTGATATGTAGGAGCGCCTTCTATAGTTTCTGGATTTAACAAATCATCAGTAGGTACATTTTCGCTACTAATATCACAATCCAAAAATACAAATAAATCATCGTAAAAAAACTTATTAGTTCTTAATCCAGTAAACTGATAATTAAAATCGCTCTTGAAGAAAACTGAAATTGTTTCATTTAAAGCCAATTCAAACATATACCCATCAGGACAAGATGTTGGTTCCATATTGCTCAGTTTTGATGTCACGTCATTCAAATCTAACGTTTTGATTTCTTCTGGCATCGAAATATTGACACCCATAGAAGGGAGCATATCAATAAAATCAAACAAATCAGCTTGTTCTAATTTAAGATGGCTTTGATTGTAATCAACATAAATTGTCTCATCAAAATATCCTAAAGACCCTGTGATAGAAGAAGCGCCATAATTAGCGAATAAATCCCCACTAATTTTTAAATTAGACAAATCGCTGACATCGGCTACCCCTTGTATGTCGATACAACCATGTGTCATATCTTGCTGATAAGTAAACTCTAAATTAGCGTCAATATTAAACTTATTCAAACTCATCAATGATGTAAATAAGACTTCTGATGGTTTTAAAGGTGTGTTTGGATTATCGGTTGGCAATTGTTCTGTTGATTGTGGCGTATAATTGCGATAACAAAGATAATATGTAATCGCACCACTAACTCCAAACAATGTGGCAAATAACACAGTTTGCTTTAACAAAAACGAATGTTTCATAATAAAAACTCCTTATTCATAAATGCAATTTGTCGATAAGTCTGGTATATCGATTTCAACATCTTGATAATAATATTCATTGATAACAGAATCGGATTGATGGAATCCTAATTTATAAACTTCATATTGTTCGCTCACACAGCGACTAATTAAATTTAATTGATTGTCTAAAATAAATTGAATATGAACTTTGCTAAATGTTGGATAGCGTTCTAAATTAGACATTTCTTTCATTTGCTTAACATATCTAACTACTGATAAAACTGGGTCTAATTCAACATCAATTACATAATTTTGTTCATCATTTAATGAAAAAGAACTATCCAAAACTGTTTTGGAAGAAATGACATAAATCGATGATCTGGACAACTGTTTCCCCCACAAATCTTCATATTCTTCGCAATTTAAAACATCGCTAGGAGTCCCGTTCCATGTCGCTGAAGAACCATTTTTAATTGAACTGCCATTAAATAAATTAACTTGATTAGGTTCATCTTGATAAAAACGTTTAGCAACTTTAACAATAGAAGACGCAGAGATAGATTCATTAAAATAATCGTTTTCTTGGCGAATAGATGTCCCTTTAATAGTTTGAGTAATGCCAGTTGCTTTGACCCACCCATCGGTAACACTATAATGATTAGTAGTTTCATCGAATTTGTATATGCCAATATTTGCCAATTCGTAACCTTTAAAATTTGTATAATCACCATTAGCCTTGCTGTAGCGATTCATCAACGATTGATAATCATCTTCCAACGCTTCAGCAGAATAATTATAATTGGGGACCGCTTTTAAATATTTCATTCCAAAAAAGATGCCAAGACCAGTGCCTGCCATTAATGCTAGTGAACAAACTATCGAGGTAACAATAATATGATTAGTTTTTGAAGTCAGCTTTTTCATACATGGCTATTATATTCTTACATGCATATATATCACGCTATTGTGTAAAATATTTAAAATAGAGATTAATCGCCAATAATTAGAGCAAAATAATCAATTCTACAAAAAATAGAATCATAATAATATATTTGATTAGTGCTGATAAAAAGTTATAATTAATAACATGAAAAATATCAAAGAAATTGTAGGAGAAAACCTTCAATTATTAAGAAAAGAGAGAAAATTAACCCAATTAGAAGTGGCTGAAATGTTTGGCTATTCAGATAAAGCAGTCTCAAAATGGGAAAACGGAGACACTTTGCCAGATTTAGAGACATTATATAAAATTAGCGCTTTTTATGGTGTGACATTAGATTTTTTAACACACGAAGGCGATGAAAAAATTAAAGCTCAATTTAGAGTTAAAAAATCCAATAAAATTTCAATCGTTTGCTTATTAGTGTCGTTAATTTGGATGTTAGCCACCATTATTTTTGTTTGGATGGGAATGACTGCAGATAATTGGTTTTGGCAAGCTTATGTTTGGGCCGTGCCCGCTTCATGCATTTTATTATTTTATTTAAATCATCGCTGGGGACGCCGCATCTATATCTTTTATATTATTACCGTTTTTATTTGGTCATTAATTGCTGCTTGTTATTTACAATTTTTATCATATAATTTATGGCCGCTTTTCATCTTAGGAATCCCGGCTCAAATTTCATTGTTGCTTTGGGTCGGAATAAAAGATAGTATCTTTCCAAAAAAAGATAAATAGTTTCACTTTGAAAGACGTTTCTTACACCATTTTATTTGTCCACAATTAGGACATTTTAATCTTCTTTTTGTTATAGTGTGCATTCCTTTTACATATTCTTTAGCGTTTGGTATAAATAAATGATGGCAATTAGGACATTCGTAATAGCCCGTCTCAATATCTAATGCGCAACATACAATAATACCTAAAACAATAATTACAAATGCTATAACAATCAATAATGTTTTTATTGCAATGTTATTAATTAATTCCATTGACGCTAAAACAATCAACGGAATAGAACCTAATGAAAACATAATTGAAACGATAATTGCTAAGATAATTTTCTTTTTATTTGATTGTCTTTCTTTTAAAGAAAAAAGCAAGTTTTTTTCCGCTTCAGTTTTGAATTCGTTTTCGTTTTTAATTTCTTTCCCTGATAGCAATTCATTGACGCTAATTCCTAAAATGTTGCACAATTCAACCATTAATGAACTAGACGGCAAACATTTACCACATTCCCATTTAGAAACGCTTTTAAACCAATGTCTAACTTTTCGGCTAATTGCTCTTGTGTTAATCCTTTTTCTTTTCTTTTTTGTTTTATAAAAACACCGATTTGTTTTAAATCCATAATTATGTCCTCATCAAAAATAATAATAGTTTTTAAAACAAATACCACCACTTAAAAGTCGAATTTTAAAAAATACAGGAAAAATTATATTCGCTTTTTATTTGATACATCGTATTCATATATGAAAATCTGTTTTTAGAATAAATATAAACAAAATCTATGAGTTCTTTTATAACATAAACAGGGGCGATTTCATCATAAATATCTTGTGTTGGCCAAATTACAAATTCAATTAAATTTAAATTTGAAATAGTATTGACTATAGAATCGCTTTGATAATCAAAGACGTCGTATTTAAATTGATAATCAACAAAAGAATACCTGTGTTCACTTTTTTTAAATTTTAATAATGGATATTCGTCAATGATTCGATAAGTTTTATTATGAATATAAATGTAGCCATTACTAATACGAATACTTTTTTCTGTATTTGAATAATAATAAGTTATTTCATAATAATATCCGCCAGCAATATTTGTTATTATTGAATCGATAAAAACAACTTTGTTTTTTAAAAATGTACATGTGGTAGCAATATCGTCTTTATCATAAGAATAATAAATATCAATTAATGAACCAGGAGCAACTCCGTTGTAACCATTTTCGATTCTAACCGTATTAACATCTTCGTTTTTTATATCATTAATCCATGGATAAATTTCATTTAATCCATAATAATAATTTTCCCAACTAGAATCTTCATCATCGCATATTACATCAATCGTAGCTGAAAAGTTTAAATATGAAAAATCAATAATATAATTCCCTTGTTTATAAAAATATATTAAATATGTAGTTTCTCCACCATTTTCAAAATAATCAATATAATAATTGTGATTATCTTGACCAAATTCACAAATATCTCCAACAAAACTCATAGATTTTGAGCCAATCCATTGGGGATATATTGTCAAAGCAAAAGTTAAAAACGTGTTGCAAATGTATTTATTATCTTTTTTTATAATTGGTTTATATTGGTTATCCTCATATAAATTAAGTTCACCATAAATGCCGGTAAGTTTTGGCTCGCCTCCGCCTAAATTTATCGACGAACATCCCCCACTAATTAAACAGGTGCAAATAGCTAATAATAGTTTTAAAACTTTCATAAATTAATCCTCTGTTATTAAGACATTTCTTTTTTATAAAAAGGTGCAAAAAAGCATAGATATTCTCTATGCCTTTTTATTTTAATAAACTAAAACGACTATAAAAGTTTAATTGTAATTGTGCAATATCTATTGCTTGCATCAATGCTAACTGTAAATTGATCTTGATAAGTATATACATCTTTGCCGCTGCTAGAATCTAAAACGTAACCTAAGTCAATTAAATCTTGACTAATAGCGGCATAATATCCTCTCTCATCAATATTGTCAGCATAATTTTGAGCCATTAAAATGTAAGAATTTGTCGAACTACTTGGCATATAATAATATTGTTTTTCAAAATCATAGCAAGGTAATAAATTAGCATCGCCAATCAAATTATCTAATTCGGATTTGACATTGGTATTATATTTAACATCATGTTGTTCCCAAGTAGTTTTTGTGGGCATAACGTATACTTTATGAGAATATACATAAATCATAAAAGCATTATATGCTTCATCTTTTAATAATCCAATTTCAATTTCTTCTCCTAAAAAATACGAATCTTCATCATAGCCATTTTTTCCTTTATATTCATATCCAGCATCCAATAGCATTTGAACATAATCTAAGCGATTCCAATGCCCCCATCTTTATTGTAACAAATCCACAGACGACTGGAGGTATTATTTATGTTTAGCTTCCTGCTTTTGATAGCGCATTTTGCTGTCCCATCGGCAAGCCTACTAGTGGTTCATGGTTTGAACGGGTGGCAAATCCAACCAATATTATTCGAATAAAAGGTAAAAATACGAATTTATTTCTAATAGAGTTGAATATTTTTCTTTAAACTGATAAAATTTAATCGAATAAAATTCGTCTATACGAAAAATATTCGACTAGAGGACTCAACAATGATTGAAAGAAACGACTATTTGAAGCAGTTAATCTCAAAAAAGGAAAATGGGATGATTAAGGTCATCACAGGTATTCGTCGATGTGGCAAAAGCACTCTACTTTTTGGAATATATCATAATTACCTTAAGTCGATTGGTATCAATTCCGATCAAATCATTGAATTATCGCTAGATGATGATGAAAATATACGCTATCGAAACCCTTTAGAACTCGGAAAAATAATCCGTAGTTTTCTTATTGATGAAAATAAAATTTACTATGTGTTTTTAGATGAAATACAAAAGGTCAAAACCATTAAAAACCCTTATCTAGATGGTGAAACTGTGGGGTTCGTCGACGTATTGCTTGGTTTAATGAAAAAGAAAAACGTTGACTTATATGTCACTGGAAGCAATTCTAAAATGCTTTCGACAGATATTCTTACCGAATTCAGGGGAAGAGGGGACGAAATTCGTGTCCATCCATTAAGTTTTAAGGAATACTATAACGCCTTAGATGATAATAAAAAGAATGCCTGGGCAACCTATTTCACATATGGAGGAATGCCGTTTCTATTGTCTTTAAATACGCATCAAGAAAAGAGCAAGTATTTAAAAGATTTATTTAAAAACATTTATATTAATGACATCTTGGAACGTCAACACATCAAAAACAAGAGCTTACTGGACGATCTTTTGGATGTGGTTTCTTCTTCTACCGGTTCCCTTACTAACCCCAAAAAGATATCTGATACTTTTGCTTCTAAAAAGCAAATTAAGGTAACCGATGATACCGTAGCCCGATATCTTGATTATTTCACCGATGCCTTTTTAATAAACAAAGCTGTTCGCTATGACGTGAAAGGTAGAAAATACATAGGTTCGCCATATAAATACTATTTCACGGACATCGGTCTTAGGAATGCTCGACTCAACTTTAGACAAAACGAAGAAAACCACATCATGGAAAACATCTTGTATAACGAGCTTTGCCTTAGGGGGTTTGATGTCGATATTGGTATTGTGGAATGGAATCGCAAAGACCAAGAAGGAAAAAGTAAAAAAAGTAACCTCGAAATCGATTTTATTGCTAGTAGTGGAAGCAAAAAATACTATATCCAATCCGCATTCTCAATAGGAGAGGAAGAAAAACGACTTCAAGAAATTCGCCCCTATAAACTCATTCAAGACTCATTTAAAAAGATAGTCGTGGTAAAAGACAATATTATCCCTTGGCATGATGAAAACGGCATTCTTTATGTTGGCATAGAGAAATTCTTGCTAGACACTACAATTATCGATTATTAAACGCTTCAAACAATAAGACATATATAGTTTTACATCAAGACTCGCAAAGCTTTAATAGCAAATATTAATTAAATTAATAAACGGTGATAAACCTTGAGGTAATAAACACCATCTAATTGCTATCACATAAAATTAAAAAATATTTATGATTAAATAATCACAAGATTAAAAAATGAGTCAAAACGACATTCATTAGACAAAAAGGTTTTTGTGCAAACTCACTACTCCTAATTGAGGGTTCACTGAGGTGCAGAACACAGTTTCATTATTCACAATTTAATCATTTTAAGGATAAAACCCATATTTTTGGCACAAAAAAGGTTTGATCAGCGATTTTTACTGTATCAAACCCATGCTTTCAATTTGGCAATAAATAACAATTTTGATGCACTTGCGACCCCCATTTACGATATGCAACCCCTGTCAATCTTTAGCAAAGTAAGTTTTGCCAAATACTTGTTCACTTAAAGGAGCATAGCTATCCAACTCATCTCTAGGATAGAGACTAAGCTATTAGATATAGTCTCAGGCTATTCTTCTACTTTCTTAACTTCATCCTTGACTTTAGGAATAAATCCCTTTTTGAAAGACCCTTTCGTCTCAAAAATAAAAAAGAGGCCTTAATGGTCTCAAATTCATTATTTTAATCTTATAGGCGCCTATTTAAATCTTCGTAATCAATATCATCTTGATGTTCTTTTAATTCATCCATTAAAGCCGTAAGTTTCCCTAATTTAGCTTCATCTTCAGTAGATAATTTATTTTTTTCCTTTAATCCTTGAAATCCCATCATAATAATACTGACACCCATTGCAAACTCCAATAATTCATCTTTATTAGTAATCTTAAAAGGTTCTTTATCATCTTTTTGAATTTCTTTTATTAATTCAACTGAATCATCACTTAAGATATATGCCATATTCAATACCCCTAATTTGAAAATAATTGTATCAAAATTTGAATATATACACAAGAATTGCAAAATAAAAATTATTTTCTCATTTTATAATTAGTTAGAACAGCTCCTCTTCTATAAACTGTCTGCTTTATTATTACCTTATAAGTATAAGTAAAAGATATTCACACTTACATATATAAATGTCTATTGAATTATCATCTCCTAAAGGAGGTGATTTTTTATGGGATACGGCCACAGATATTATTCTGATGCTGAGAGGGTTAAAGCCGTTAAAGGCTATATGAATGCAGGTATGCCTGTTTCTAAATATGCTGAAATAATCAAAGTTAACGCTAGAACTCTTAGAGATTGGATACGGGCTTTTAGAAGCTTTAATGGGGGGTTTATTAATATTACCAAAGCCGCGAATGATTCAAGTAAACTAGTTACTAATTACGGAATGGAAATGGAGGTTCTTGAACCTGACTAAGTGAAAAAGAAATCTTCTAACTTCACTAGATTTGATCGTGATGTTGTCGTTATTGAGATTGGTAAAATAAAATTAGCAACTTCTTTAGGATGTGCTAGAGAATTATTAAGTAAGGAAATTATGCTTTTTAACGTTTTGTACTAGCTAACGTATGAAATTAAGAAAATGGTAAACTTGTTGATTTTCTTATAATATTTAGTGTTTTGTTATTATTTTATCGACTCATTTTTTAAATTGGTCCCAATAAAAGGAACTTCGAAAAAATCTTTAAAATTCTTTCTTATTACATAATCAATATAATTTCCAATTGCTAAAGCAAAGACATGATACCCCATTGGATTAGGATGGAACCCCATTGCAAACTTTTTTCTAGCTTCTTCATCATAAATGGGGCCATAATTAGTTAGATCAATTAAATATATATAAGAAAACATCTTAACTACTTTTTTCATCTCTTTAGAGACATAATAAGCCATTTCGTCTTTTTCTTTAGACAAATGATCTATTTGTAAGGATACTAAAAAAATTCTTGCGTCTTTTTGTAAAACTTTTAATTTAGATAATACTTTTCCCATATATCCAAAATATGTTTCGGGGTTATTTTCAGGGTGTAACGGGTCAATATCTTTACTACTTCCTACTTTTTGATTAAAAACATATAAATCGTTATTTCCTAAACAGACGATATATCCTTGCCTTTTTTCCCAAAATTTATTTGCATCAGCCCAAGAATCGTAAAATTCTTTAAAAGTCATTCCACCACGCGAGTAATTATAATATTTAGTGCCAGTTAATCTTTCTAAAATAGAGGGCCAAGAATACTCATACATATCATGGTAAGAGATATTCCCATCTTTATCAGTTGATTCAAATTCCCCACTTGATAAAGAATCACCAATTACTCCTATTTCTTTAAAAATAGATGCGAAACCACAATTTTCTTTAATAATATCGAGTGGTTTTTCATTCTTTCCAATTTCAAAAATCTTGCTATTCATGATTTTGATTACCTCTTTTCTTATCCCATTCTAATCCAGTAACTTTTGTTAAATCTAATCCTTTAGTTTCCCCGATTCTTCTTAACATTACAATAACAGCTCCTGCCAAACCAGGAATAGTTAAGGAGAGATAAAAATATCCAAAATACTCAACAGGAATTAAAGGGACAACAATCATCATAATAATTGATGCAACACCACCAATAATACCATTTAAAAGTGTATTAATAACTGTAACTGAACTTCTTAAATTAGTAGGTGCTGATTCTGAAAACATAATAGAACCAATTGTATCTCCTGCTCCCCAATAAGAACCCATAAAGCCACCTATAAAAAATCCGGTTAAGAATGGTGTCCAATTTAACATTGAAGACGCTATAAAAAGCGAATAACAAATTAATGATGATAATCCCATGGTGATAATGGTTGTCTTTCGACCAAATTTATCGCTAATAATACCAGTTATAAAGGTAAATAAAGCATTACCAACAGGATAAAGATATAAAGCATAAGTAATCTCTTCTTCGGTCATATGAGCACTTTCTGCCATAACTGTGTTATAACTTGAAGTTGCTAGTGAAGCAAAATAAAAGAAGATACAAGCAATGATTAGCCATCTCAATTGATGATGTTTGAAAGCAAATTTGACAGCGCTAATAATTCCACCTTGAGAATTATTTAACTTTTCTTCTTTGCTTTTTCTTTCTCTTTCTTCAATTGGTGTTCTTAAATATTTAATTCTATTAACTAAGAAAGTATTGGTTTCTTTTGCGCATAATAACGCGATAAAAGAAAGAGCAAAACCGATCAGTGCAGGAACTAAATAAACCAAATGCCATTTAGAAGAGATGTTTTGCATTAAAATTTCACGTAATAAAGGAATGAGCAAAGTTCCTAAAATAGCAATCGACTTTACAAGCGAATAATTTCTTGCTCTATTTTTTTCGTTAGAACATTCTAAGATATAAACAGCTTGCATATCGTGAGAGACCATAAATCCCATAAGTGTTCCACCTATCATATAAACAACTATTTCTTGCGATAGATAAACAATAAATAAGCCTAACGCCATACAAAATGTATTAATTACTAAGAAAGGTTTTCGTCCAAATTTATCTGCCAATGGTCGATAAAGAACCATTAAAAGAGAAACTGGGTAAGTTATAAAGCCTAGCGCTGAGAAAATGGATAACCCTTGCCCATATTCCATCCCCATATTTTGAACAAAAAATTCATTTACAATGTTAGATTGAAATTGAATTGAAATTGTTGAAGCGATTTCATCGGTGATAAAAACAAGAGATAAAATCATAAAAAGATAAATTAAATAAAATTTATTTCTCTTTGAATTTTGATTGTTTTTCTCGTCTTTTAAGTTCTTTTGCTTCTTTAATTCTCAATTTTTCGTATTTAATTTGATCCATTTTTGTTACCTCCGTATTGAAAATTAAAAACCATGAAATTTTTTGTCATATTTGGTGTGATATCCATTTCTTTCCTTAAAACATTTAAAACTTCTAAAAAGCCTTCAGAAGTTGAACACCTTTCCAAAAGGGAATTCTTTTTAATCAATTTAAACCAAAAAATATTCAGGACTATTTCATCTATCGCTAAGCTTGAAATTGCTTGATTCTTTGTATAAATAGAAACAGATTTATCACCGATATTTTCACCAATAAAAGTATCGTTATTGTCGATAATCAAACTAATTCTTCGATATGGAAATAAATTAGAAGCATCTTTAACTTTATAAGTAAATATTTCTGCATTATCTAAAATTATATCTTCAAAAGAAAAGATATAAACCTTAACTCCTCTTCTTAACGCTTTTGAAAGATCATCTCTAAAAAAAGCAAAATCTTGTTTCCAAATAGATAAAGATATTTCTTTTTTTGCTAACTTTATTTTTTCTTTTGCTTTCTCTATAAATTTATCAAAACCTCGAATATTAAAGATAAATTCATTATCGTTATCTTTTTTAGAAAGCAGTTTTAAATTTGTTTCAGCATTTAAAAGATTTTTGCGATTTTCATTATCTATTTTTTCAAGCGCTTTATTATAATCAAGCGCCACATAATAATTTACTGCACCCTCGCTTTTAATGATAAAACCTTTGTTTAATAATCTTTCAATAACATCATAAACTAAAGACCTAGATACTCCAGAAAGCTTAGCAATTTCATAGCCATTTAAAGCCTTATTTTGAAGCAAAGTGACATATACTTTAGCTTCGTTTAAAGAAAAGCCAACTTTAATTAAGAATTCGTATGTGTCATTATTAGTAATACTGTTCATTACAACTAATATAAAAATTAATTATGTTTCTTGCAATAGTGATAATGATTATAACTATAAAATATTTAAAATAATCGTTTGTAAAATAATTAAAGACAGAACTATGAGTTCTAAGCGATAATGTCTTAAGTAGTTATAAGGGAAAATGTCTCAACATGCATAATCTTTATTAAAGAAGATTAACCAATTGTTATGAAAAGAAGCATTTAAAATTATTTACAGGTATTGAGGCATATTTTTCATCAAGGTTATCAAGTGTTTTTCAATAAGCAGATTTTGTTCCTTTCTAATTAGATATTTTTTTGTTAGCAAACTAACTTTTTTTAGATGAGGCCATATTGAACTTACAAATAATGTAGCAGAATGTGCGGTTAAACCTTTTGTTATTCAAAGAAAAGTATTTTAAATTTCTTCAAGCTATGATGGAGCAAAATACACTACAATATTATTTTCCATTATAAGAAGTGCAATTATTAACTGCTTGAATGTTGAAGCATATCTTTTATGGGTATTAAATAATATTAATACAATATCAATTGAAGATTTATTACCGTATTCAAATAAAGCTAAACAATTTAAAATTGAAGTTGACGGTTAAAATTTGCCACAATCCACCGCAAGGAATAATTAAACCATAAAAATAAAACCAAGGCTTGTTGCTTGGGTTTTAAACTAATCTAGTGTAAAACTTTTACTTATACCGTAAGCCTAATAGAATATAGAAAAGTTTGTACGAGTATAAAAAAATGCCACCATTTTGAACTAGTGTGAACTATTCTAGTCTATAATAGTGGCTCTCCATCAATGTTTTTAAATATATTTGACACCCCTAGTATATATAGAGGTAATTAATAAAGATGGTGCCTCAACGCAGAATCGAACTACGAATAGATCCTTACCATGGATCCGTTATACCACTTAACTATTGAGGCATAGCACCAACGTGCTTAAATGTAATAACATAATCTTTATGAAGCTTAAATATTTTTTAACTTAATCAATCTTGATGATTGAAGATTTAGAAAAAAACACTACTAAATTAATTTTAATAATATATAATCAATAGAGTATTTTTATTAAGGTGATTCTATGGATGAGCGTTTAACAAAAATTTATAATGGTGCTTCTAGACAAATATATGAAGAACTCAAAACAAGTGCACATGGTTTAAGTGACGATGAAGCAAAAAATAGACTCGCACAATATGGAAAAAATGAAATAGAGAAGAAAAAGAAACAATCTAATGTAAAACTCTTTTTTAAGAATTTTATTTCCACTATGGCAATTCTTCTTTGGATTGCTGGAACTATTTCAATTATTTCATGTTTTATTGCTAGTGAAAGTCCAAGTAGTATTGGAATTTTAAAAGACCCTGGGATGCTTTATTTAGGTATAGCGATTTTTTTAGTAAACATCATTAATGGTGTTTTTTCTTTTATTCAACAATTTAAAGCAAATAAATCGACTGAAGCTTTATCTAAAATGCTACCAACTTATGCTAGAGTTATTAGAAATGGTGAAGAAAAGCAAATTGAAGCTTGGAAACTTGTTCCTGGTGATTTAGTTATTCTTCAAGAAGGCGATAAAATCTCAGCTGATGCTCGAATCATTAACTGTAATGATTTAACTTGTAATCAAAGTGCTTTAGATGGAGAGGCTACTCCAAGTCGTAAACAATTTGAAGGTTTAAAGGAATTACCAGAAAATTCAGTTCGCGCTAAAAATATTGTTTATGCAGGTACTAGTGTTTCAACAGGTACTGCTAGATGTATTGTTATTTCTACAGGAATGAATACTGAATTTGGTAAAATTGCATCTTTAACTCAAGAAATCAAAAATAAACAATCTCCTTTAGAAAAAGAGATTGAAAAAATGACTAAAACGATTGCTTTAATTGCTTTATCAATAGGTGCAGTTATTTTAGTCTTAGGATTAATTGTTACTGGTGTAACTAATCCAGATAAATTTAGTAATCCTACAATGTATTTAAATCAATTCGTTACTGCTTTAGGAATGGTTGTTGCTTTTATTCCTGAAGGTTTAAGTCCAACAGTTAGTTTATCTTTAGCTAAAGCTGTACAGCGTTTAGCTAAAGAAGGTGCTTTAATTAAAAACTTATCAAGTGCCGAAACTTTAGGTTCAACTACTGTTATATGTAGCGATAAGACTGGAACATTAACTAAAAATGAAATGACTGTTAAACATCTTTATTTAATTAATAAAGAATTTGATGTAACTGGTGATGGCTATAGTTTTAAAGGTGAAATATTAGATAAAAATAAAGTAAAACAAACTGCATTAAATAATTCTGATTTAAAGAAGTTATTAATGTGCGGTGCATTATGTTCTAATGCTAAAATTACTACAAATGAACATAATCAATTTGTAGTTTTAGGTGATCCAACCGAAGCTTGTTTAGGTGTTGTTAGTGAAAAAGGATTACTAAATCCTGAAAATCAATTAAGAATTACTCCTCGAATTAGAGAATTACCTTTTGATAGCACTCGTAAAATGATGACTACAATTCATCAATTTGAAAAAGAATATAATGGTGCTCAAAGATTAGCTCTAACGAAAGGTTCGCCAAATGATTTAATTACTAAATGTAAATATATTGTTGATAATGGTAAAGTTAGAGAAATTACTAAAGAAGATATCGATAAAATTAATAAACAAAATGACAAGTATGCTAAAGATGGTTTAAGAGTTTTAGCGATGGCTTATCGCTTAATTAGTAAAGAAGATAAAACAATTCCAATTGCTGTAAGTGCTTATACTCCTGAATTAATCGAAAAGAATTTAACTTTTATTGGTTTAGAAGCAATGCAAGATCCACCAAGAGAAGGTATTAAAGAAGCAATAAATGTTTGTCATCGTGCTGGTATAAAAATTATTATGATTACCGGTGACTATTCTCTTACTGCTTTAGCCATTGCTAAAAAAATAGGTATTGTCACTAAAGAAGATCCAAAAATTATTTCTGGAAGTGAACTTGCTGAGCTCGATGATAATACACTTAAAGAATATTTAAAAGGTGAAGTAATTTTTGCAAGAATGGCACCTGAACAAAAATATCGTGTAGTAAATGCTTTACAAGAATTAGGTGAGATTGTTGCAGTTACTGGAGATGGTGTTAATGATGCTCCTGCTTTAAAGAAAGCAGATATTGGTATTGCAATGGGAATTACAGGAACTGATGTTGCTAAAGAAGCAGCTGATATGATATTAACTGATGATAATTTTGTCTCAATTGTTCAAGCAATTGAGGAAGGTCGAGCAATTTTTGCTAATATTAGAAAATTTGCTACATACATCTTTAACTCAAATATTCCAGAAGCTGTTCCATTCTTAATTCCAATTTTAACATTAAATACTATTCCACCAATGCTTACTATTCTTGAAATTTTATTAGTTGATATTGGAACTGATATGTTACCTGCTTTAGGTTTAGGAAGTGAAAAACCTCAAGCTGGTGTAATGGATAGACCTCCTAGAAAACTTAATGAACATCTTATTAACAAAAAACTTTATGCAAATGCCTTCTTCTATGGCATTCAAACTTCAGTTCTATGTTGTTTAGCTTTCTTCTTATTTAATTATTTCCAAACATTAAATCTTGGTATTCCATTCGATTTTAGTAATTTATTCAGTCAAACGAATAATCCTGAAATTTGGATGAGTGCTACTAGTGTAACCTTTATATCAATTGTCTTTTGTCAGATTGGTATTGTCTTTAATTGTCGTACTACTAAAGAAAGTGTCTTTAAAATTGGTATCTTTTCAAATAAAGAGATTAACTATGGGGTCATTTTTGAGATATTATTATTAGTAGTAGTAATATTTGCTCCATTCTTAAATACCGAAGTATTAGAAACAAATATGGTTACAGATTATCGAATTTGGTTAATTATCTTAACATTCCCATTTATCTTAATTGGTACTGATGAACTTCGAAAATATATTTATCGTAAAAAGGACTTAAAGGAGACCCAATAATATGAAAATTCTTATTGTCGGATGTGGAAAATTAGGTGCAGGTTTAGCTCTTGAACTTTATAGAAAGGGGCACACCATTTCTATAATTGATAAAGATGAAGATAGCTTTTATCGATTAGGTGCTGATTTTAATGGCACACTCGTTGTTGGAAATGGCTATGATCAAAAAGTTCTTGAAGAAGCTGAAATCGAATATGCCGATGCTATGGTTTGTGCAACAGGAAATGATGAAATTAACGCTGTTGCTGCTAAAATTGGAAAAGACAAATATTATGTAAAATATGTTATTGCTAGATTATACAATCCACGTAAGGCTAAAGTATATGAAGCATTAGGAATTAAAGCTATTTCTACTACAGGTTTTAGTATTAATAGAGCTATCGAACTTCTTTCTTACAATATGATGGATAGTTTAGCTTTACTTGGAAATGATGCTAGTAGTGAAATTGTCCGTATTAGAGCTACTCCTAATATTGATGGAATGCTTGTTAAAGAAATTAATGATGAGAAATTTAAGTTATTCTCAATAGTTCGTGGAGAATCTTCATTTTTACCAAAAGATGATGATGTAATTGAAACAAATGATATCCTCTATTTTATTATTAAAACAGAGGCTAAAAGAAAACTTAAAATTTTATTAGGAATCTAACGGAGGAATAAATATGTACGTTGTAATTATAGGTGGCGGACAAATTGGTTCATATATGGCCGATTTACTCCGTAAAAATAAATGCGATTTTGTAATTATTGATAGCAATCGTTCTACTGTTTCTAAGTTAGTAAAGGATTTTGGTGATGAACATATTTGTTTTGGAGATGCCACTGATCCTAATATTTTAGCTGCAAATAAAGTTGAAACTGCTGATGTTGTTGCTTGTATTACTGGTAGAGATGAAGTTAACCTAGTTTGTTCTACCATTGCTAAATTTGAATTTCAATCTCCTCGTGTCGTTGCTAAAGTTAATAATCCAAAAAATTCTTGGTTATTTAATATAAGTAATGGAGTTGATGCTGCAATTAACCAAGCTGATATTATTGGCCATATTGTCGTAGAAGAAATGTCAATGAAGAATTTTATGACTCTTATGAAATTATCAAAAGGAGATCACTCTATTATTCAATTTTTAGTTAGTGATACTTCTATTTCAGCTGGTAAGAAATTAAAAGATTTAACTTTACCTAAAGATACATTATTAATTGCTATATATCATGGTGATAACTTAATTGTTCCTAATGGTGAAACAACTATTTTCCCTGGAGATAGAATTACATTGTTTTCTAGTGAAAAGGTTTATTCTGAATTAGAAAAATTCTTTAATTAATTTTTAATTTTTTTAAAAAATAATTGAGTTTTAAGATGTTTTTGAAAGAAAACATCTTTTTTATTATTATAAAAAAGTATCTCTTCAATTTGAAGAGAAACTTAAAAACTCAATTATTATATTAATTATAACTTGCGCATTAGGAGCAACTAATGACCATTCTTTAGTATTAGGATCTCTAACTAAAGTATAATTATAATAATCACTACTTGAATTATAGATTTTGCTAGTTCCAGAATTTGTGGCAGCTATAGTACGTATGTCTTGCAAGCATCTGCATCCCATTCAGACGAGAATACACATTTGCCGCCTACATGTTCAAAGCCCAATCTGATTCCACCAATACCTGCAAATAAATCAATAAAAGTAAATTCTTTATTTTTCATAGTTTATGCCTTCATTCTTTCCATCTTTATTTTTGATTTTGAATGTTTTTTATCCAGTTTCTTAAATTTGAGCTAGTTAAAATTATGCCTCTCGTAGCGAAATCCATTCGCAGATTTCACTATCATCAATTTGCTTGCAGTTTGACAAGTCAGAATCGAATTCAACATTGAATACCCCATCCATAGTTTTTTCCTGAATTCTTGGAATATCAATTGCTCTAACAAATTTGATGTTACCATCAATGAAAGATTTGTTATATTTCAAGGTTTCAAGAACATCGACGTCAATGTTTTTAACCATATTTTCTATGTGTATCAATAATTTTAAATTATTGGAAAATAAGTCTTTAGCTCTATTTATTAAGGCGTTAAGACTTAATCCACCGTCATCTTTTTGCAGCATTATGGAAGCAACCAATATGTCGTATCTTAACACATTGAGTTGATCCAATTTGAAATGATGGATTCTTGCAGGAAGCGTTGTTGTTTTGACTTCAATTTTCTTGTTATCATCAATTGAAAAGTCAAACTTTCTCTTATCTTCAGATTGATAAAACTGAGCAATATTAATTTGTTCTTTCTCTTTTAAATAGACCATCGCGTATAATTCGCCATAAAGCCCTTGCAGTTCTTTTATAGACTTTTTACTGTCGTTAGAGAACAAGTCTTTTAAATTAAGAAAATAAGTCAATAATTCCTGATCCGACAATTCACTGTCAATCGTGTCAGTAAGCCTGATAAAAATATCTAAAAACTTTATCCCTTCTTGCTTGAGGATAATTAAAGATAGATTCTTTTGTTCGCTCAAATCACCAAAGGAAACATTAAATGTGGTATTTAGACATATTTTTAAATATCTGGTTGTCTGGGTCATTGAGATGAGATTTTTGTTTTTAGATTCAATTCCATAAACAATGTCTCCACTGCTGCTTTTGCCCCAGTAAAACACATCCTTCTTTTTAAGAATCAAACCTTCATTTGGGATGGCGATTGTATTTAATATTTCTTGAACTGTAATCATTAATCTTCCCTCCCAATAATCTTCACTTCATCAATGTAATGATTCGGTACATAAATACATATAGATGGTGAATAGAAATCTACATCTGGCATATTGCTTGCCTTGATATAGTGAATCTGTACTTGAATCTTGTCTGGTCTATCGTCGCATGTGTGCCTATCGCCCAAATAATTGTATTCACCTTTCTCGTTTGGCCTCATGTCACGGCCTCTGAAAAATTGTTGAATACTTCCGTCTTCTAAAATCTTACGTTTTTCGTTTGTATTTATTCTCACCCATACAACATCAATTAGATCATCGAGTTTTCTTTCCGTGATCAATGCCTCAAGTTTGTTTAGATAGCCGGCATAATTCATCTCATCTTGACAGAATTTGAATTTATCAAGCAAGTTCTCCAAAAAATCGGATAATTTAACATCGTAAATATATAAATGTTGGTTGTCTCCTTTGAAATCTCTCACAACATTATTGCTCTTGTGATTGCTTTTGAAAGATTCAACTAATTGCATATTAAAAGCAGCTTGATCTTTATCTTTAACGTAATATGTTTGTGTCTTCCATTCTGACCAAAAGAGTTCTTTTGTCCTAGCGACCTGAGGTCTTGTAAGTTTTAATTTGTGTGAAACGTCATCCTGTAATAAAAAGTATCTTGGAAGCTCTTTGAAATTCTTTCCTCTGGAAAGATTTCTCTCAATTGAAGCCCACATGTCTTCATCAGACTCGTTTATCGTAGCAAAATCTTTTTTAATAGCTTCTGTAGCCCACACTCTGCAGATGTCGATATAATCGCTGAATCCAGGCACATTTTTGTATCCGAACCATCTTGCTCTTTGCTCCGTATTGTCTACGGTGCTATAGCCTTTCGCTCTTCTGATGATATATGTAATCGCTAAGCCTTTAATTGTGATGCCTCTATCAAGTATATTTCCACCAATATAAATTCTCGTTTTATATAATTCAGCATCCGACCTAGCGTTAATTTGATCGCTGTTGAATACCAAAGCATCTGATGATTGACGGATGCACTCTAAAATTTGGCCTTCAATCTCCCCAAAACTTCTGGTTACAACGCCATCGGCTTTATACATTTCGTACGATTTGATTAGTTTTGGTCGGAGAGCATTAATATAGCCAAAATCCTTGATGCCGTTTTTTGCATATGCTTTCCATTGCTTGACAAGTTTATTCACTTTTTCTTCAACCTTAGCGTGGTCGAATTTTTTCATTGATGGATGAATAAGCATGGAATGAACCTTCATGTCACCACGGCTTTTTCTTATGGCGTTACTGACATAAAATGATGACAAAGCATCATAAAATGATGCAGGAACGCCACCATCTGAATCAAGAAGCGAATCTTCCTCTTCAGGAATCACTTTCACATATTTGTCCTGTTCCTCTCCATGGAACACAGAAAGACCGCAATAGCCTCTGCCTGGATAAATTAGTTTACCAAAATCCGGTGAAAGAACATCTGTCGTTTTAATCAAAATATTTGCTTGTGGAGTTGCCGTGATTGAAATAAAACAATGTCTTTTTATTTTTTCCTTTATTTCGATTGCAACCTTGTAAGTTTGAGCTAATTGATTTGCTATGTCTTTTGAATATGCCTTTGAGTTTAGTGTGGCTTGGTCGCCTTCGTCGTCGATTATGATTGTGTTTTCGTTAGCCATAACTGGATCATCAAAGAGTTCCGACACCCTAGACATATGCTTTTTTGTTTTTACTTGAGGGGACTTCAAAGTAACAATCAATACTTTTTGACCATTTTCAATAAACCCCCTTATGGCATCAGGAGTAATCTTGTTATGATTGTCTTTAGAATGGAGAACAACTAGTCTATCCACTGGAACATTAAATGATGATCTAATCCTATTAACGTTTTGAGTTAACAACTCAGTTGTGTTGCCACCTATGACAACGCCAAGGTTATATCCATTATCAAACGCCAGTGCCAATAAAGCTATGAAGTTTGAGGTTTTACCACTTTGTACTTTGCCAATTACAATGCCGGTTTTCTTGAACTCACCACTGCCACTTGGATTAGGGCATTCGTTTAATATCGATGAGGCATTTGCGAAAACGTTGTTCACGATATCGTCTGTCATTGAATCATCGCTTCTCATCATTTCTCTTGAAACAGCGGAAGCAAAATAGCCATCTGTGATGATATCGCCAAACTTGTCAGCATCTTGTTTTTTTATTTCGTTAACTTTATATAAATCACTCATTTGACTTCAAATCCTCCAATATTCTTCCCATCTCATTTCTGATGCTTGAAGGAGAAACCAGACCATCTGTCGCCAAAGACCATGCGTTTATCTCAGCTATTACTAACGCTGTAGCAAACTTTGCAAGAAGCACCAAAAAATCCTTTTTTTGAATAAACGGATAAAAGAATGAGTGTCTGGTGTTTAGCGTAATCGTGTATTTATTTATGCTTTTGTCTTCAACTTCTAGCTTCAACCATTCGCTCCTTGGGTTTTTGTCGTCAAAGATGAATGTAAAATCATAGTCGTTCCCGGCATACGAAAGATTAATTTGAAGGGGTGAATTATCCTCAATGTCAACGCCAACGCCAGCGCTTTCGTTTTCAACTTGATCTTCGATTAATGAAGAAGAAGAATCAGGAAATAAATCTTCATCAACTTCTATTTCTTCTTGAGATGCAGACACATCTTCGGTTTTTTTGATATTGACTACAGCGTTTGATATTTTGCTGTTACTTGTTAAATCTTTTGTCAATTGCTCGACAACATCATCGAGTTTAACTTTTTCTCTGGTTCTTAATTTTTCAGCGTATTCATGGTAGTCCTTTGACAACTCAACAAGCTTATCAATGAACTTAGCTTCTAAATCTTCATTGCTCCAGTCAAAGGCATCTTTTGCTTGTGTGACTGGCCAGTCATCCATTTCCAATTCACCATATAAACGTTGATATGTATATAAGTTTGACGGACCGAAAACTTCATAAGGACGATAGTTCTTCTCTGGACCACCAACAATAACTCTGCCTCTTCTTAAAAGAGTTAAACCAGCGTTCCTTGTGCTACCTGGGATTCTTATAGCAATGAATCCCTTAACATGAAGTTCTTCGTCTCTATGAGGAATAGTAAATTCGACATCTTTTCTCCATGTTTTTCCACTTTCGTCTGTATAAGGTTCTACCTCTTCGAACTCAAGTTGCTCACCGTTATAGAAAATCTTAACATCACCAGTCCTTAAATCGGCCCTATAGATTGAAGAAAGCAATTCATGGATTTTCTTTTCGATTCTCTTGCCTTTAATTTTTTTATTCAATCTTTGGATTGTTATTACTGTATAGTGGTCTTTAGGGCTAACCTGTTCCTCTTCAACATCTATTGTCTCGGCTTTGTATTTAACCAAATTATCAATATCAATCTCGGCTTTGTATTTAAAATAACTTCCAAGCGAGGTTGTTTCTACGGACCACAAATTGCCAAACCAGCATGCGGCAGCCTTAAGGCCCATACCGAATTCGTTTCTTCCTTTTGTATTTTTTGGTGGCCTATCCAAGATAATTGCTCTTTGGAAGTCGGAATAATCCATGCCAAAGGCGTTATCAATAATTTTTATTTCATCGCCACAGGATGGATCCTCTCTATAAATGATTTCAACTTCTAATCCCTTATAGTATTTAGTGTTGAATAATTCTTCTTTATGGTCGTAGAAACTTTGCGTTGAGTTATCGACGAACTCAGCAAGAGCGGTCCATGGCTGATAACTAATTCTTTTATATGTTCCATATACGCCAGTGTCTGGCCTAATGTTTAGTTTTTTCATTTCTTTCCGCTCCTTTCAAACGACATTAATTTCTTTGCTAATTTTTCGATTATGACTACATTTACAGCATTGCCTAATTGTTTATAAATCCTCGCATCATTACCCAACACATAATCGCGGTTGAAGCTCTGCAAATTCGCAGCTTCTCTAGGTGTGATTCTTCTGAATCTCTGATGATTTTGGTCAAAGATTATTGGAGTGTTATTGATTGCGACCAAAGCTGGGAAATAATTGAGTTTTTTAACCCTGATCCCAGATTGGCGGAATTGGATAATGGTATCTTCGATGCCTCTAGCACCACTGCAATTCCATTCAAATTTCTTATACCCCAACGGTAATTGCATGACGTTGTAACGCTCAATCCATCTGTCGATGAAATCTTTGTGTTTCAAATAGAAAGCCCTGTTTTTTAAGGCAAACTTCTTTTTCCAATCAGGCATGGTTTTTATAGTTTCGCCTTTGTGGTCAACAAACTTCTCAAACTGTCTATCGGTCAGCCCGTAGCCAAAATACTCAACCCAAACAGGAACACCGACAACATCAAAATTTGTTTGAACCTTGAATTCATACCACATTCTTATGAGATGCTCTTCATATTCGCTGATAAAGTAACTCTCGTCATCACATGGCTCTAGTATCTTTCTGGCATCATCGCCAGAGCAGATGCTTTTCGCCGAGAAAAGCCTGCCAAGATCCTCCATATGAATTGACCCGTTTGGTAATTTTGCTTCGTCACGAATATCTTTTCTGATTCCAAGAATGTAGACTCTTTCCCTGATTTGAGGTATGCCAAATTGATGAGGTGATAGGATAATTGGCATATCTGTAACATAAAAATTCCTTTGTCTCAGTTCGTTTTGAATGATGTCCCAATTCTCAGTCTTGTCGGCCAAATTCTTCACGTTCTCCAAAATGACAAACTTGCATTCCGGGTGAAGGTCGAGAACATCCATAATTCTATAAAATAGGTTGCCTCTTGTTTTGTCTCCAAAACCTTCTTGCTTGCCTGCTTTACTAAATGGTTGGCAAGGGAAACCGCCGCAAAGAATGTCAAACTCTGGGAGTTTTGAGTATGTCTTATTTATGTCTCCCACCACTGGGGTATCAGGAAAATTTTCTTTATATCTTTTAATTGCGTCTTCATCAATCTCAGAAGCACAAACGCATTTGCAGCCGAGATTGGTCAAGGCTTGATGAAAGCCACCGATCCCAGCAAACAAATCAATGAATCTATATCTTTTCATTCTTCCACCTCAATTCCGTTTTCTTTGAAGAGAGGTGCTAATTTTCTTTTATATTTAAAAGTGGGAACGTTGTTGCCGTTCTCCCATCTATTAACAGTCACAAACGCCACGCCCATCTTCTCTGCAAACTCTGTTTGAGATAGAAGAAGCTTTTTTCTTAGGCATTTGATAGCATCACAATATTTCATTCGAATCCCTCCGAATCTCGTAGTCAAACAAGATTATATCATTTTTATTACATTTACTCTATAAGTATTGAGAATTTTCTTTAGTAAATTCCTCATACTTAGCCTCTAATTGGCCTATAAGTCCATAAATTCGTACATTTGAAACCTGCAACTCAACAGAAATGTCCACTACCGCCTTATCTTGCATGTAGCGTTTATGGAAGACGTCTGTCTCTCTAGGGGTCATTTTCTTCTGCCATTTATCCCATAGGACATTGAATGATTCGTAGTAGGCGATTTTCTTTTCTATCCTATCTATTCGATCCAGGTCGATGGTTATCTTATCGAATTGAGGAGTCGAATGCTGGACGTTGGGCTTTGAATAATCTATTCCTTGAGCTGCGTACATCAAATACCTGGCGTAGCCTAGTTCCTCATTTCTGGATTTTCTCGTTTTGAAGTCCGCGGGCCATGTTTGGATAAAGCTCGTTGTCTAGACACCAAGAAGAAAAGCCTTTCAATATCGACCAATTCAAAAACAAACGAAATTGAATTCAACGATATCAACTTTAGGCTAAATGAAGAAAAAGGGAAACTTGAAAGAATCACCCAATCAATTTATGAACTAAGGGATTTAACAGTTGATGCTAATCATCTAAAACACATGATTGAAAACGATAAGGCACATAATCCAACTAATAGGTTAATTAGAAACGTTATAAAAATGGTGATAAGAAAGAAGGATGGTTCATTAAGATTTATCGTATCAAAAGATAGCCTTGCTACTACCGAGGTTCATCCACTACTTCAACTTGTACCCACTTATTCTTCTAGTGTTTCAAACGAAAAAAGAACACTGGATTATGAAGTCGTAGTTTTGAAAGGAGGCAAAAATGGAGCAAATTAAATCATTACATCCGATTCCTAAAGACAGAAAGCTTAGGGTTGCTGCATATGCAAGAATATCTAATGACAAAGAGGTTTTAGAGACTTCCTTGGCTGAGCAAATAAAAAATTACACCTCTCTTATCATCCAAAACCCGCATTGGGAATTTGCTGGAATCTATCCCGATAACGGTAAAAGCGGCTCTGATGCGATTCATAGGAAAGAATTCATCACTATGATAGAAAATGCCAGAATCGGCCTTATAGACATCATCCTAGTCAAATCAGTATCAAGGTTCGCAAGGAATCTAATCGATATGCTAGAACTAGTCAGAGAATTTAGGCTAAAGGGCATTGAAATCTATTTTGAGGAACAAGGGATCTCATCGTTGGATACGAAATGCGACCAAATGATAACGCTATGCGCTAAATTCGCCGAGGAAGAACTAACTACCATCAGCGAAAACGTCAAATGGAGATATACAAAAAACAAGAAGGAAGGCAAATATGCACTACCGCCTAACCTTTATGGCTATAAAACAATCAACGGTGAAATCACCATCGTTCCCGAAGAGGCAAAATGGATAAAGACCATTTACTCCATGTGCCTAGAAGGATGCGGCTCATCAATGATAATAAAATACCTAGAGCAAAATCATGTGCCTAGCCCTACGGGAAATAACCGCTGGGGTCACAACACAATCTGCTCGATCCTAAGGAACGAGAAATATGTGGGCGATGCATTAATCCAAAAAACAATCAAGCCAGCCATCGGTTCCACTGGATCGAGCAAGAATAGAGGCGAGGAAGAAATGGTTCTCGTGAGAAACGGCCACACTCCTATCGCAGATAGAGAAACATGGAATAACGTCCAAGCGGTCCTTGATGAAAGATGTGAGCATTTTAGGGTAAATAGAGAAAGCAGGAATCCAGTAAGCGAATTTACAGGGTTTGTGGTTTGCGCTCATTGTGGCTGTAACTATAATTCCAAAGTCAACCACTACTATGGCAGGGATTTTGTCAAAGCTAAAAGGTTCCTAATCTGCAACAGCAATCGTCACACCAAAAACTGCAAAGGCGAGAACATTCCTGTGGATGAATTTAAATTAGGCCTTGCACTACTAACCAAAAAAATAAAAGACAACATCTGTTACTTTAAAGAATTGCTTATCAAGGGCTTTTCCTCAAATGACGTAGATGAAAAGAAAAACAGGATCCATGAAATCGATGAGAGAATCAATTCTCTTAAGGAACAATTAAAGGGATTTGTCGGTAAATTTGATGATTATTCCACTTCTATGACCACGGAAATCATGGAAACGATATCTTCTTTAACGATTGAAAAAATGAATCTTGAAAACGCTATTCTGATAGTCGATTCAGCAGAAACTAGAGCTAAAGCAATAATAAGCGAATTTAACAAGCTTCCCAACAAAATAGAATCATTTGATGATTTCGACTATAAGGATCTTTATTCAAGAGCATATGTAAAAAGCAAAGATGACATTCTTATCATCGTTGGAAATAAAGACGTATCAAAATTGAAATTATCCGCTACAGGTGAATTGCAAGTCGAGGTTCCTTACACCGTGAGGATAACGACTCTCCATCTTAAGCTATCAGTTTATGTAAATATTTAATGATTTGGTAAACGACAAAAACACCCAGCTGAGTTGCTGGGTTTTAATTTGTCTTTAGTTCAAGTCCCCCCTATCAAGGGAGTGGCATAGTTGCACTTTAAGTTATTTACCTATCGGTATGCTACGCGAACCTTACGAGCACTTATAATGATGATCATTTTTGTCTGTTCAGGAATCTTCTGAATAGTCAAATTTATCAAAAAAGCCCCTAAATATAATAGTACCAACGCATAAAATACGTTGTACTGACCAAACCCTATAAGGGCTATTACCCACTTGCCCTAAAGGGCTACTCGTGGTCCGGCAACCGTAGGCTACGCCATAGCTACCCTTTGAAAGGGTCCTTATATTCTTTGT
>CASDSU010000004.1 GCA_949283575.1 uncultured Eubacteriales bacterium | reverse complement strand
CTTCGATGAAAGCAAAGGCACGTATGGATACCGTAGGGTGTTAGAAGGTCTCAAGATTAAATATGGTGTAATTTTTAATCATAAGAAAGTGGCAAGAATTATGAAAAAATATGATCTTAAGCCAGAATACATTAGAAGAATAAGACCAAACGTAAATGCAAAACGTATAGAAGACAACGTACAACCAAATCTAGTTAAAAGACAGTTCAAAACCAAAGGTTTTAACCAAATATGGTGTACAGATATTACCTATTATTAATTTTAAAATCTAAGTGTACAAAATCTTCAAGATAAGAATGTACACTTTTTTAGTATGATATACCTTTGTGAGGTGTATCTATGATAGTTAAATTAGTTACTGATTTAAAAATAACTTGCCTTGAAGATTTAACAAAATATAAAGCTTTAATTGAGGAGGGAGTTGTGAAAATTAACAAAAGTGCAAAAGCAAGGGAACTTGGTGTTGATCGCAGAACCATTGCTAAGTATTTAAAGGGCTATCAAAAGCCGAAACACAAAAAGAAAAAATTCAAATTAGATTGTTATGAAAAAACAATAAGGGAATTGTTGAGTGATGATAGACAAAAATTTTATTATGTATCTTTCCTTTACCGTTATTTAATTGATAATTATGGTTTGAATTGTAGCGAATCAACATTTAGATATTACATTTATAAACACGATGAATTTAATGATTATTTCAAAAGTGGCAAGAAAGTATCTAATGCAAATCAAGCCACATTAATGTTTGAAACAGGGCTAGGAAAACAAGCACAAATTGATCGGAAGGAATCCATTAAGTTTCATACAAGTGAAGGCGAAGTTATTATGGTAAATATATTTTCTTTCATATTAGCAAATTCAAGGTTTAGACTTTACTTTCTAAGTATTGATAAAAACAGAACAATTTTGCTTCACTTTCTTACAAGAAGTTTTGAACTTATCGGAGGTGTTCCGCAAGAATTACTATGTGATAACATGGCCACAATTATGGATGAAGCAAGGACTGCGGATTATTCAGGACAAATTAATAAAGAAGCAGAAGAATTTGCTAAACAATTTGGTTTTGAATTTCATCCTTGTGTTGCAGGAAGACCACAGACGAAAGCCAAAGTTGAATCAATAATGAGAATTTTAGATGAAATTCGATGTTATTCTGGAAAATTAACTTTAGAACAATTGCAAATTAAATTAGTGGACATGAATAACCGTGAAAATTCAAGATTTCACTCTTCATACAACAAAGTTCCTATACTTGCTTTTGAAAAAGAAAAAGGCTACTTATTACCACTACCACCAGCAGAAATAAGAAGCCAATACAAGATAAAAACAACTTTAGTTGCTGTTGGTCCACGTTGCTTAGTAAGAATAGACAAACATGAATATTCAGTTCCACCAGAATATTGCGGCAAAAAAGTTGAATATCAAATCGTGAATGATACGATCTTCCTTTATTATAATACAAGATTGATTAGAACGCATAAGGTGAGTAAAAAGCCTATAAATTATGAAATTGAGGATTATAAAGGAATAGTAAAATTGTATAACATGTTTGATAAAGATGATGAAATTGCCGCTTATGCTAAAGAAAGATTAAAGGAGATAGATGAATCATATGGAATATCAAATGACGTATAACAAAATTAAAGACAATTTTACTTATTTAAAAAGTAAAGAATCTTTGTCAATCATTGACGAAGTAATTGATTTCACGACAAAAAATAATTCCTCATTTATGGAAGGATTTGCTTATTATTCCGAAAAAATGTGTGAAATGAAAAGAAATAATGTAATTTTGCACTCAGTTAAAATGGCAGGATTCCCTAAAATAAAAAATTTACAAGAATTTGATTTCTCTTATCAACCAAGCTTAAATAAAGCACAAATTGATGAGTTAAATACGCTAAGATTTGTTGAAAGAGGTGAGAATGTTATTTTTTATGGAAATTCAGGAGTAGGAAAAACACATTTAGCAACTGCAATAGGTGTTACAGCTGCAAGAAATAGATACTCCACTTATTTTATAAAATGTGCACAACTTATGAACGATCTTTTTAAAGCCAGTTTAGAAAATAAGTTATCTGAAAAACTTAAGAAATTAAGTAGTTATAAGCTTTTAATAATTGATGAATTTGGCTATTTGCCAATTGACAAAGCTAAAGCAAATTTATTGTTTCAACTTATTGATAGACGTTACGAAAAATTCAGCACCATTATTACTACTAACATTAACTTTTCTCAGTGGGATGAAGTGCTTGGCGATCCAGTAATAGCAAACGCAATAATTGATAGAATTTTGCACCATTCGGTAGTTATTACAATAAAAGGGAAATCTTATAGGCT
>CASDSU010000003.1 GCA_949283575.1 uncultured Eubacteriales bacterium | reverse complement strand
TTAAGTAATCTTGTAGTTTTGTTTCTAACTCTTATTGAATTAAAATCTTCCTCTTTAAAAATTCTATTTCTTAAAGTTTTATTAGTTATTCCATTTACAATATAATCACCAGAAGCAATAATTTCTAATAATTTTGTAGTTGTAGGACTTAAAATATTAAATCCTGAAATATGTCTATTATTTACTATGATACTTTTAGAAATATTTTCTATTTCTTTAACTGGGGTAATATTGTCTACTGGTAATGGCAAAGCATTGATATACCTTAAATTAGTTGCTTTACTAACTTCAGCATAACGATATAGATTAGCAATGCTTTTACCCATAGGTACCCAATGCTTTTCGGTAGCTATTACTTTATGATCTACTATTTTTTCTGTTTCTTTCAAAACTTTAAATTCATGTGGATCATTAATAGTTGTTTCAATTCTTAAGCAAGAATATTTATCGTACATTTTAACTTGATTAGATTTCATTTTATGTTTAATTCGAAAACCTTGATATCGTTTTCTAGCATCGGAGACTATTTCTCCCTGAAACTTAGGATCTAATTTTCTTCCAAAGAAACTCATAATGTCATCACATTTAAAAGTAAAGAATGATTTTTCGACTAGAGACGGGAATATGTTTTCTAAATTTTCCCTGGTCTTAAACATAATATCGGTCGCATATTCACATTCAAATACAGTCCAAAAATAACCATGACCTAAGTGTTTCTCAAATCTTGGAAGTAAGTTATTGTATTTTGAAACTAAACTATCAAATTTCCTAGTTAAATCCATATTTTGAAGATGATCGGATATTTCTTGCGCTCTTTCTATATTTTCTATATCAATAAGAGAGTTGTTGTATCTCTCGTATTTGATTTCTTCCTTATCTAATTGTTTACAAATATATTCTCTTCCATTAAGGTATATTTGAACATTAAATCGAAACCATGTTTGTATTTTTATATACATCCATCCAAAATCTTTATCCATCATATAAAGATAGTAATATTTACATTTAGTAGGGCGTCTGGTTACTTCTAATTTTTCAGTTTTTTTGTTACCTTTAACAGTCATTGTATCACATACTTCCATTGCAGAAATACAACAAACTAATCCTTCTTCAACAGGAGATTCATTAAATAATTTTCTAGCAACTTCGTCTTTACTAATTTTAGATGACATAATAAATTCCGTTGGTCTATTTTGTTCAGAAACTAACTTATCAATATGTTCACATAAAGATTTTGTATGTTCTTCAGCAAATTTATTAAAATCAACTAAATTACAATCATTTTGAATCATGTAATATAAAAACTGACGACAATTATTTAATTGCCTAGAATAACCATTTATGATAATTCTATCAAAACCAGTTAAAACACCCTTGATTTTATCGTTATATTTTTCTATAATATTCATTGCAAATCACTCCTAAACAACGTCACTGCTCTGGAAGGAAATCTATTAATAATAGACGTAGCTTCTGAACTCGTTTTTTTGACAGTTATTATACTGTTTTAGCAAACGTTTGAAAAGTGATTTGTATAAAAACTTTCAAGAAAATCTTGAGAGTTTTTTAAGTACTTAGGTTGCGGACAAAGTCCTCGACATGTTATAAT
>CASDSU010000002.1 GCA_949283575.1 uncultured Eubacteriales bacterium | reverse complement strand
CCGTTTTCGTTTTCGCAAAGACAAACTTGACTTTCGTGAAGAAATATGATACATTATTATAAATAATCATATTCATATGTCCTACTTGAACTTTGCAGCTCAATTTTATCAAGATTGTTAAAATGCGAAAAGGCCAAAACCAGACAAAACAGGACATAACAAGACAAAAGAAAGGGGGCGATATTTTGACTTTTAATGAATTTGTTCAAAAGCTTTACACCCATTGCGGGAACGGCAACACTCAACCAAATTTTCTTCGAGAATTGTTTTCTAAAATTTCAGATGCGCAAGAAGACCCTATCTTCGAGCAAGATGATGATTATTTGAGAAAATTTTTTAAGGGAACAAGAAAGCTGCCGAAAAAAAGCGCATCATATCTTTTGACACATTTGGATAGAGGTAAATTCGACACCTACTTTTATGATTTATTGGCAGATGATGCACTCACAGAGCTGTGTAATGATTTTGAGCCATTTATTGGCAACGCATCAAATGAGAATATAACAACAAAACTATCGGAATTATTTACATCAATTCTTAAAGCTATCGCAACAAAAAAAGAGGTGGCGACAAAAAGTGCCGCCACAATAGAAATCCCAAATTTAGTTTTAGAAAGAGAGTTAACAGAGATTGTAAAAGAGTTAACGTTCCTGTCTCCTGAAAAACGCAAGATCAATCTGTCTTATGATCCGTATAAGGTTGATAAGAAAATCTTTCCTGAAAATTTCTCTTTAATTAAGGAAATAAAACAAGATGTTGTAGAAAACTACGTTTTTATTGAAGATCTGTTCAAAAATGCTTCTCAAACCAATGCGTCATTTTTTGATCAGTTTGCTTCGGAAGTAAAATATGTATGTGATAACATGATTTCTCAACCACATTCGCAGGAAATTGTCTTCTATGAAATGGTAAAATGGCTTAAAAACAGAGTTTCTTGCAAAAGTGATATTGCTTGTAGAAAAATTATCTCTTTTTTCGTCCAAAATTGCGAGGTGTTTCATGCGTTTACCGAATAAAGTTATTTCTTACAATGAAAGTATAATTTCCAAATTTCCAATAATATTGAACCTCTTAAAAAGCAAAGACTATAAAGTCATGGAACTATATGAAAAACTTAAAGCAGATTTGGATATTGAATGCTTTATTGAAACATTAGATTGTTTATTTGCTCTTGGAAAAATAGTAATTGACTACAAAGCAAGGAGAATTCACTATGTTGTATGAAATATGGTGTGATAAATTTATAAGTAATGGAAGGCCGCGTGGTATTATACACTTTAACGAAAAATTAAACATTGTTAAAGGACACGATTCTGGTACAAACTCTATCGGCAAATCCACCTTTCTTTTAGCTATCGATTTTGCTTTTGGCGGTAACTCATATGCAGAAGATAAGCGGTTAATTAAAAAAATAGGTCATCATTTAATAAATTATTGCTTCAAATTCAATGACGATTTTTATTATTTTTCGCGAAATACCGCCCAACCCAAAGAGGTTAATATTTGTGATGCTGATTATACTGTTAATGAAACCATCTCCATTGACGAATACAATAATAAGCTCTTAGCGTTATATGGCATCAACCTACCTCATATATCCTTCCGGCAAATTGTCGGAAGATACTTTCGTGTGTATGGAAGAGGCAGTTCGAATGAAAGAAAACCTCTTGCATCTTATGACGGTGAGGCACCCAAAGATTCTCTTATTGCTCTTCTAAAATTATTTAATGGATACACGCCTATTGAAAAATTGTTTTCGGATATAAAAGAGAAAGAAGAACGGAAAAAAGCTATTATTAATGCCGACAAATATAATCTTGTTACTATTATAAAAAGTAAAAAAGATTATCAGAAAAACTTAGCAGATATTGAACGTTTAACTGAAGAATTACAATCTTTGGCTCGTTTTGGTCGTCAAGAATTATTATACCTCGCACCGGAACAGGCAGAGGAAGCTGCAGAATATAAAAGCCGCTATGAAGCACTAACAAGACGAAAAAAACAACTATGGGTGAAATATTATTCTGTTAAAAATAATGCTGAAAAAACGCACACTTCAACAGCACAAGACTTTGAATATTTATTGCGATTCTTTCCGGATAGCAATATTAAATTACTAAAAGATATTGAAAATTTCCATTCGGAACTTACTAACATATTAAGCGACGAGTTCAAAAATTCAATGTCAGAATTGTTGAAGATGATAAACGAAATTTCGATGGAACTTACTCAAATTGAAGTTCTTTTGAAGAAATTAGAGGTGCCCAAAAGGATTGCTGACAGTACATTAAAAGCATATGCAGAAACTCAAGGCCAAATTAATGAACTAAAAAAGCAAAACGAGCTGTATACAGAAAAAAAGGACATTGAAAGCGATATTAGAAAATTAAAATCTGATTATCAGAAGCTTTTTACCGATATCTACAAAAAAATTACAGATGACATAAACAAGGTTATGGCTGAAATGAATGCGTTTATTTATGGCAAAGATGTAGTCGCTCCATCATTACTTGTTTCCAAACCAAATTCTTATAGTTTCGGAATAGACGTCGATGGCGGAACTGGAACAAATTATAAAAATCTTATATTGTTGGATCTTGCTTCTTTGAAACTTACAGTATTGCCAACCATTGCACACGACACTATTCTTTTCCACAATATTGGACAAGACCCAATGGTGAAAATTTTGGAACTCTATAATAAATGTGAAAAGCAAATATTTATTGCTATAGATGAGTCAAAGAAATACGATAAAACGGCGCAAGATATAATCGATAATAATAAAATACTGGAATTATCTGGCGGCGGAAACGAGCTATTCGGCTCTTCTTGGGTTACGAAATCTGTAGATGATGATTTATTGGAGTGAATATGAAAATAACATATAACAAGCTTTGGAAGTTGCTTATAGATAAAAAAATGAATAAACAAGATTTATGTAACGCTACAAAAATTAGTGCTGCTACTATGGCAAAACTTGGTAAAGGAGAAAATGTAAATACAGAAATCTTATTACGTATTTGCAATGCTCTTGATTGTGACATCGCAAATATAATGGAAATTGAACGAGGTTAAAAGCATGTCAAGAGATCATATCATTCCCCAATTTATTTTGCGCGGCTTCGCTATTAATCCTGCTGCAAATAAACAAAATCAGAAAATTATGATTTACGACAAGGATACAAAGCAAGTCCATACTAAAAAAATAGCAGATACATACTCTCTGCTCGATTTTAATTCCCCCGAAACAGAAAAATATTTAGCCAATGAATACGAATCAAAGGTTGCTAAAATTTTTCAACGTGCTTCAAAAGCCGCATCAGAAAAGCAAGAATCTATATCCCTTTCCAACAAGGAATATAAAATGCTTTTTCGATTTTTTGTTATTATGTGGCGAAGAAATGATATTCAACTTGAAAAAGCAAAAGAAATGGGTATTCAGCTTGAAAACATGTTGAAATCATTGTTTGGAAATCATTATAAAGAAATGCTGAAACCGGAGTATAAAGATTATTCATTTGAGAAAATGTTTGATGAAAAGATGGATGATGTTAGAAAAGCCCTATACGATAAAGTTATTCCTGAAACCAAAGATGATGATCCGACTGTACTTAAAACAATCAAGCATTACTCACCTTTTATTGTTAACAATACATCAAATATCCATTTCCTATTACACAACACATATGCAACATTAAGATACATAGTCCCTAAAAGCCAAAATGAGATATATGCGGAAGATATTCCGGGCATAATGATATATCCTATTTCAAAAACGCTATGTTTTTGCATGATACTTAAAGAAAAAGAAATAGATACAGACAAAGAAGAATTTAATATTCCAATTGAAGCTTGGTGTAACGATGAAGATATTAAACTACATTTTATTGATGGGTATATAACACAAACCGCAAAAAGTTTTATTGTTGATGAAACAAATATAGATTTTATAAAAAATAAGTGAGGTAAGCTTATGTGTAAAAAAATCTTAATTGACGAAAAAGCGCATATAGAAGATTGGATGATTTTAGATAATGGTTCTTTAAAATTATTAGAAAAAACTATTATTGCTGAACAGAATATAAAAATTTATATACATAGCAATGAAAAATCAAAACATAATAGACCACATGTGCATGCAAGTTATAATGAAAGAGAATATGTAATTTCTATTGATGATACAATAGAAGTTATTGAGCCTAAAGAAGATAAATTTAGCAGATACTTAATTAAAACATACTTTCGATCACAGCTTCAGTACTTTAGAAAAGAATGGAACAATATCTGCTCAAATTATAAATTTTCTATAAATGCTAAGGGTGAGTATATCTGTGCATAAAATTTACGAGTTATTGCCTTTTGTAGGGAATGTGTCTCCCTCAGCGAAAAAGCTCAAGGGGCAATGTTTATCCCTCGTTAAGCATAAAGCATTGCCTTTTTCCCTGACCTTTTTCTACTGAGGTAGAGTTTTGCATTTTGCAAAAGGCAACAGCTTGAACAAAATCTCTTATAAAGGAGTTTAGTATGGAAAATTGTGTTATATATGCAAGATTCAGCTCCCACGGACAAAACGAACAAAGTATT
>CASDSU010000001.1 GCA_949283575.1 uncultured Eubacteriales bacterium | reverse complement strand
TTCTAGTTTTTTCTTTAAGTCATCATATACATTAAACTTACCATCATTGTGTGGAGTGGACAAGTCACAGAATACAAGTTGAGTAAGTTTTTGGTCTTTATTTTCTTCCCATATACGATAAATATTTTTAGCACAGGTAGCCACTTTACTGTTTGGATCATCTGGTAATATTTCATTCATAAGTCTTTGGTCTAGTGCTAATTTTCTACCATCATTCGTAATTTTAAGCATATTATCAATAGATGAGTCCACCATTTTATTCCTTACTCTTTCAGCACGCTCTGCAAGTTCTGCAACCATTTCTTTTTGTAATTCAGTAGGCTTTACCACAACATTTTCATAGTTTGCTTTTGGTACTGGTAGATTAAGCATATCTGATGTTTGAATATCAGCAACTTCTTTAAACATTGCAAGTAATTCTGGTAGATTATAGAATTTTGCAAATCTTGTTTTAGCACGATAACCTGTCCCCTCTGGTGCAAGTTCTATGGCAGTTACTGTTTCTCCAAAGGTCGAAGCCCAAGCGTCAAAATTCTGGAGATTTCTTTTTTCAAGTTCTGCATACTGCAAATATCTTTGCATTGTATATAATTCTACCATACTATTACTTACTGGTGTTCCTGTGGCAAACGTAACACCTTTTCCACCAGTTAGTTCATCAAGATAGCGACATTTCATATATAAATCACTAGATTTTTGTGCTTCTGTTTGAGCTATGCCACCCACGTTTCTCATCTTTGTATATAAAAAGAGATTCTTATAATAATGTGCTTCATCAACAAATATTCTATCGACACCTAACTCCTCAAATGTGACAACATCATCTTTTCTTGATGTGTCATTTAATTTCTTTAATTTTGTTTCCAAAGTCTTTTGTGTTTTCATTAACTGTTTGATAGTAAATCTTTCTCCGTGATTTTCTTTTAAATCTGCTATGCTTCGCATAATGTCATCTATTTGCTTTTGTAGTATTTGTGTTTGTCTTTCAACAGACATTGGTATTTTTTCAAATTGACTGTGTGAGATAATAACTGCGTCATAATCTCCTGTTGCGATTCGTGAACAAAACTTCTTTCTATTACCAGTTTCAAAGTCTTTCTTTGTCGTTACGAGAATGTTCGCAGATGGATATAATTGCAGAAATTCTGAACTAAACTGTTCCACAATATGATTAGGTACTACAAACATACTTTTATTACATAGTCCTAATCTTTTTGCTTCCATAGCTGCAGCAACCATTGTAAACGTTTTCCCTGCTCCAACTTCGTGTGCTAATAAGGTATTACCTCCATAAAGTATTCTTGCTACTCCATTTATTTGATGTTTTCGTAGTTTTATTTCTGGATTCATTCCATTAAATCTAATATGTGAGCCATCAAATTCTCTTGGTCGAATTGAATTAAATTTTTCATTATATATTTTACATAGTCTTTGTCTACGTTCTGGATCAGTCCATATCCATTCTTCAAAAGCACTCTTTATTTGTTCTTGCTTTGCTTGTGCAATAGTCGTTTCTTTTTTATTTAATTCTGGTACTCGCCTACCCTCATCATCTATTGTATAATCATAAACTCTTACATCTTTTAAATTAAGTGTTTCTTCTATAATTTTATAAGCATTTACTCTATGAGTACCAAAAGTAGAATTGGCTTTTACATTTCCTCTATCATAGTTTTTATTTTCAATACTCCATTGGGCTGTACTTTCCATATAATGAACTTTCACACTATCTTTTACATACCAAGATGGAGTTAGTAAATACCACATAAATTCTTCTATATCTTCTGGTGGCAACCACGTTGCACCTAATCTTACGGCAATTTCACTTGCTTCTAAATCTTTGGGTTGTACTTCTTTTAAATGTTTTACATTTGTTTCAAACCTTGAATCTGTTTTAGAAAATTCTTCGGCTATTTTTAATTTTTCTCTAACATTACCACTCAAATATTCATCAGCAGTTACCCATATATTTGGATCACCGTAAGTTGGAACATTGAATATCTGTCCCTCTAAATCTTCTATCATTTTATCCATATCCATACCAGTTAATTTTTGCATATAATCAAGGTCAACTCTTGCCTTTTCAGATATAGATACAACTAATGCTTCTTGGGCAGTATCAACTTTTGTTATTTCAATATTTGGCTTAATAGTTCTTTTTGTGAACATATCAGCCTTGCATTTTAATTCTTTATTTTCGTCTAATATTTCTAACGAACATAATAAATAAAAACTATTATCATTAGAAAAAGCAGAGGTATTTGCTCTGCTATTGATAAGACCATATTTTTTTGTAAAATTATCATATAAAACATTTAACTTTCTTTGTTCTTGCTTTATATCTTCGTCTGGATAATCTTCTGTTTGTAGTTCAATTAAAGTTCTAACACAATCTCTAATTTCAATTAAGCCTTTTATTCTATTTTGAGTAGTAAGTGGTAATTCTTGTGGATACATTCTACTGTTTTCACGATAATATATTTTATTATCTACTAATGTGTATGAGAAGTTTCTAACACTTACATCAGCAGGAATTGATAAATCTTCCTCATTTTCTTCTACGTCATCAAATTCATATTCTTTTATTTCAGCGTGTATATTTTGAATTGCTTTATTTAATTGTTCTTCAAGTGTAGTATCTTCATTTGCTTTACAAGCAGAGTCCATACCAAATTGTGTAGATTCCATTACCATATTTCCACAAATCATCTCTGGATAATCTATGAAATATTTATTCATTTTGATACCATCTTCATTTGTATCTAAATGCACCCACTCTGGCTCTAAATCTGTGATAGAATCTCTTTTTTGTAGGAATATAATATCTGAAGTTACTTTTGTTCCTGCGTTTGCTTTGAAAGTATTATCCGGCAAACGAATAGCACCTAAAAGGTCTGCTCTTTGAGCAATATATTTTCGTACAGCAGAACTTTCCTTATCAAGTGTACCTTTACTCGTGATAAAAGCAATAACTCCTCCCGGTCTTACTTTATCTATGGCTTTTGCAAAGAAATAATCGTGAATCAAAAAATTGTGTTTATCATACTTTTTATCTAGTAATTTAAAATCTCCAAATGGGACATTTCCAATACAACCATCAAAAAAAGAGTCTGGAAGTGCAGTATTTTCAAACCCTTGTACTGCAATAGAACTCTTTTGATATAATTGTTGTGCTATTTTACCAGATATTTTATCAAGTTCTACTCCGTATAATTTACATTCATTAAGAGTTTCTGGCAACATTCCTATAAAATTACCCGTACCACACGCAGGCTCTAGGATATTTGCCGTTTTCATACCCATTTGTTCTAGTGCTTTATACATTGTTCTAATAACTACTGGTGGTGTATAAAAAGCAGTTAAAGTTGATTCCATTGCTGATTTATATTCATCTTCATCTAGCAAATTCTTTAATTCTAAATACTCACTCTCCCAAGAACTATTTTTCTCATCAAAGGCTTGTGGTAATCCACCCCATCCAACATATTGAGATAACACTTTTTGTTCTTCTGGTGTAGCAAAACGATTTTCTTTTTCACACAATTTCAAAACTTTAATTGCTTCAACATTTCGATTAAACTTTTCTCTATCTGTTCCAACACCTAACATATCATCAGTAATATGAAAATTGTACCTATCTTCATTTTTAATTTCTGGGTGTAAATCAAAAGTAGTAACTTTCGATTTTTTCTTTTTTTCAAAAGCAGGTACAAATTCTGTCTTTTCTTTTTCAGTCAGTAATTCTTTTACATAGTCTATATTTTCTTCTCTAAATATAGGAAAGCCAGTTGTACCTTGAAAAGTAACATCTCTTAAAGATACTCTATCATTATGGATAGTATCAACAATAAACTCTCTATTATCTATTGTTAGATGTTCTCCCACAAGATCATCAACTTGTGATGTTTGCTCCTGTATTTCTTCTTTTGTTTCTTCTTTTGGAGTTATTTCTTCTACTGTCTTACTTTTCTTTACCTTTAAATGGTCATTAGCAGGATTTTCTTGAACTTTCCTATCAAATTCTTCTCGTGTCATTTCCTTATTAAACAAAGGATATTGATAATCATATAATCTAACTGTGTTTTCATCAAATGAAAGAATTTCGTATTCTTCTGCACCAATATATACTTTATCTCCTAAATGATACTCATATTCTTCAATAAAATCTTCTTGTTGTTCTACTATTTCAATATCATTTTGTTCTTCTTGTTCTAAAACATTTTCATCTTTATATTCTTCTCTTTGACTATTTTCATATTTTTCTAACCACGTTGGATAATATTCTTTTTCTTTTGGGTTTAGATAACGATCCAAACTTATTAGTTCTTTTAATCGTTTTTCAATAGTATTCCATTTTAATAATATTTCTATCTCATCTGCTTCATATCCTCGATATAAAGTAATTCCTTTACCATTGCTATTAAACCCAACACCAGAGCCTTTTACCGTATGGCTACTTCCACTTATTCCATAAAGATTTTTTAAAAATGTTATATTATCACTTGTAGACAAACTGCTTTGTAATTGTCTATAAATATAATACTTTCTTTCAGAGTTTTGCTCTTGAAAAAAAGTATCTATGAACTCTTGTGAAAATTCTAACTCTGGTCTTTCTTGTTCTTCAGTAAGGTCTAGTAATGATAATTGTTCTTTTTCAGTAGGTAACTTCTGTTTTCTATCATATAACTGTTTCAACAATATCATTGAATTATAATGTTCAGTTAAATCTTCCCAACTTATAAAACTTTCGGTATCTCTTGATAGGAAGTTTCCTTTCCAAATTAAAAGTCCATTGTCAAATGCTTTATACCCATATAATTCAGTACCGACATAAATACCAACATAGACATTATCAAAAGCATTTTTTAAATATTCTGCTCTTTTAGTTTTATCTTTTTCGGTTTCAAAATAATTTCTAATTTCTTCATTAGTAACTTTTAAATTAGCAGAACTTAATATTTGATTTACTTTTGCGTCTATAACGACATAAGGACAGTGATGACTGTCCTTATCAAATACTCCTAATTGTAAATTAGTTCTTTCGTTGTTATCTCCTCTGCTATCATCTTCAAGTTGTTCATTAAGCCTACCCATTTCATCTGGTCTTGTTGTTTCAATTCCTCGTTGATATTCTCTTTTATCCTCATCTGTGATACTAATTGTTCCACTCTCATTTCTGATTGTTCCTGTATCTCTGATAGATGTTCCATCAACTGGTCTTTCATTAGGAGTGTTGTGTATAATGCTTTCTTGTGTTCTTTTAGGTAGTTTAGCCTCATCAATGCGTATTTCCCATTGACTTCTTTCCTCTCTTTCGGTGGCAACATTAGGTCTGGTATTTTGTAATCTCCCTGCATTGTGTAAGTTACTTTTTGCATATTCCTCGCTCCTTTCACTTTCAATATTTCTGTTTTCACTTATATCATAATCTATTTGTTTTTCTTTATCAAATGTGCGAATTTTATCTATTTCATTTTTTCGTACATTTTTAATAGTAGCATATATTTCACGCAAACCCATTTCAGATATATCACTTGTAGCAACACCTAATCTAGTTATTGTGTCATAAGTATTGAACTCTTGTATATCTTTAAAATCATCTGCTTTAAAATATTCAGTAGGATCAATACCACATCTTTTCATCATCATAAAAGCAACACTATTTGATAATAAAGTCTGATATGTTGCTTTAATATGGTTATCATCTTGCGAGCCTAACATACTATTATCAGAAAATTGTTTTAAATCTTCTAAATAATCTGGCAAGTTATCTTCTACCATATTATATGCAGATGAAATAATTGCAGTCGCAAGAGAGGTTTTATTCTCTAATTCTCCATATCTGTTTTCTAATGCTTCTATAACATTTTCTTCATAAGCCTTTGTTACTGTCCAAAGAAGAAAGTTTTTGCCTAATCTACTATTGGTATCCGATACATCAAACACATATCTTAAAAACGGATACCCATTTTTTTCGGTAAGTAGAGCAATACCAGTCGCTCCTTTATTTACCCATCTTTTAAAACTTCTATTCCAAGTTTCAATTTCAGCACAAGCAACAGTTTCTGGTTTTTGGGCATATATAAGTGCTTGATCGGAGAAAGAATATTTATAATTCATTGCAGCACATTCCATAAATGAAAGCCACTCATCTGGACTTTTACTTATTTCTTTTAATGTTTCTCCATATAATTCTGTAATATCTCTAATTCTTCTAGTCAATATAGTCACCTCCATTCTGTTTTATATTTTGCTTCTTATTCATTATTCATTTCTTGTTTTTTCGCTTCTCTTACCTTTTGTAGGACTTCAAAATAGTTGGTACTAATATCTAGGTCATCTACATTGTAAATTAGCATATATATAATTTCTGACGCTTCATTAGGATAAAATCTAATATCAACTTTTGTATCTTGTCCCTCCTCTGTTCTTGGAATACTATATCTTAATAGTTTATCTTTCATTTTAGTTGCAAGTTGTGCAACTCTTTCATCACTCATTTGTGTATATCTTGTAAGCATTTCCACTAATAAATTAAATTTTTCTATACTTAATTCCACTTTTACAGGTGGTATTCTTTTTTGATATGGCATTTTATAATCTCCTTTCTATCTTTCAAAATCTCTATTTTCTTTTACTTTGCTGACTAAAGAAATATTGTTTTGATATTTTTCTAATGCTTCTTTCAAAGCAGTATTTGCTAGTAATTCATCTACTTTTGATTGTGCTTCTTTTTTATTATGTGCTTGAACTTCAAAAGTAATTTTTCCATTTATATTTACATCTACTTCAAATGTTTTCATTTGCTCTCATTTCCTTTCTCATAATTTCCACTTAAAAAAGCAATTATCTGTTTATTTTTAATTGCTTCTTTGAACTCAATAATAGTCATTATTTCGGCAGAAGATAATGTTGGTATTTTCTTTAAATCTGCCATCTGCATTGCAAGTATTTTTTTATCTGTATTAAAACCTGCTTTAAATAATTTTTCTAATGTTTTTGTAATTAGATTTAAACTATACTTTACCTCCATTTTATCCCTCCTCTATATCTTTTCTACCAATTCACATATAATTACTATTTGTTTATTAGTATTATGTCTGCACGTTATTAGTGTTAAAGTGCTTTTTTGGGCATTTCTTGTTATTTCAACACTTCCAGTTTTTTCTACATCATAAGTATTTATCATTCTGTACTTATACTCATATCCATTGTAGAAAATACTAACCGTGTCATCTATTTGTAATTTATCAAGATTTTTAAAAAATGCTGTTCTTCCATTTCCACTATGTGCAGCTAAAATAACATTTCCATTTTCTTGATCAGGCATATCTGATTCATCTAGTATTTTAATGTTTCGATTTACATTATTATAATAACTATCTTTGGCAACTAATCCTTTTTCTAGTCCTATACTAGGTATTTTTAAAACTGCAATATAATCTAGTGAATTTGTACTTTTTGCTTGTTCAGTTGTATTATCCGTTTCTTCTGTTTCAGTTGGTATTTCATTATCAATTTTTTCTTGTTCTTCATAAAATTCTACCAAAGCAATATCTTCTAAATTATCTGCTCTTACATCAAGGAATATTTTAATTCCAATTACACTAATACCAATTAAGATAAGCAAAGAGCCAACTATTAAAAGTTGACTCTTTTTGCCTTTCTTATTGTTGTTTTTTTCTTTTTTTAACATAAACAACAACTCCTATTCCACTTATAATTAGTAATCCACCAACAATTTCGATAATATGATAATCGTTAATTCCTGTATTTGGAACTTCAACAACAACTTTTTCATTTTCCATTGTGGCTTTTACAATTTCTCCATCCTCAAGAATTTCAAAATACATTCTTTCTTCATTAAGGATATAGCCCTCTGGTGCCTCTTTTTCTAAAATATAATAGCGACCATATCTCATTTCTTCAATAATAATTTTTCCATTTTCGTCAGTTCTACCACTAAATACTAATTCATCTTTGTCATTATAAATTTCTATTAGTGTATTTGGTAATGGTGTTCCTGTTGATAAATCTACTTTTGTAAATTCAAGAGTACCTGTAATAGGTTTATTTTTCATTTCTGCTTTAATTACCTCGCCATCTTCTGTGATTTCAAAAGTAACTTTTTCATCTGTTATTACATAGCCAGTTGCACTTTCCTTTTCTAAAATATAGTATTTTTTTCCTGCAACTAGGTCAGTAATTTTAATTTGACCATTCTCATCAGTTACTCCTGTGAAAATTAGTTCATCTGTATCTTCTACATAGATTTCAATAACTGTATTTGAAATAGGCTCTCCATTTACTAAATCAGTTTTTGTAAATTCAAGTTCTCCCTTTTTCAATTCATTTTTTAATTTTAATGTTTCAGATACAATAGCAGTTTTATTATCAATTTCAGTTAATTCAATTTTGTGTTCAGTTGTATCAATAACGTGATTATCTACTGTCTTGGTTTCCTTAATTAGATATTTTCCTAAATAAAGGTCAGTAAATGTGGCAGTTCCCTCTGATCCTGTTTCAATGGATTTTATGAACTCGCCCTTTTTATAATGAGTAACACCATCTGGTGTAATAATGTCCTCATCTGCATAAATTGAAAACTCTACTCCACTTAATTTGATTTCTTCATAAGAGTATTTTCCATCTTCAATAGTAAATGCTTCTCCTGTTTTTTCGATTACAACTTCGCCCATTATTTTATCATTAGCAAATTCAACTTCAATATATTTGCCATAATCATCATCTTCGATAATTGTACTATTCTCATCTAATCTAAATACAATACCTTCTTCATTTAAAAGATAGCCAGACGGACTTGTTAGTTCCTCGATTTGATAAGTGGCACTTGTTAAAGGGTATGGAGTAATAAATACACCGTTCTTATCAGTTTTAAACTCACAGATTTCTTCTTTATCTGGATAAGTTACTTTTTGACATACATATTCTCCAGTATCAAGATTTTTAATTTTAAAGGTTACATTTTCATAAGGTATAACTTTTCCAGATTCAGAATCTGTCTTTACAAGTTTTAATTTTGCTGTAATTGGAGCATTTGATAATGAATATCTTATTGTTTCTGGTGAATTTCCATTAACAACTATTTTAAAGTCTTTTACTTTTTCGTGTCCATCTGTTGCATTAAGTTGTTTTACTGTATAAGTGCCATAAACGAGATTAACTTTTGAGTAACCTTGTTCATCTGTCTTAACAGTTGTAACGTGATTTCCCTTGCTATCATAAATACCAAATTCGATATTAACTTCTGGTTTTAAAATTCCTGTTTCTGCACTTGCATAATACTTATTGATTTCAACATCTCTTTTAATGATTTGCTCATACACACTTATTGCAGGGTGTAAATCTTCAGTAGTAATTTCAAAATAGTATTTATTTGTATCTAGTTCATAACCTGTACTTGGACTAATTTCTTTTAAATAGAATGTTCCAATGTCTGGTAAAATTGGACTTGTTACTGTACCATCTGCTTTTGTTGTAACTTTTTCTACTAATTCATCATTAAGATTATAAATACCATAAACTGCTCCCTCTAGTGTTGCTTCAACACCTTGTGGCTCGTTTGTTTGAGTATCATTATCTTTCTTTTCTACTGTTACATCTCCACCTTTGGTATCGACTTTAACAGAAGCAACTACTGGATCAGAAAATCTAAAATAACCCATTTTTTGAGAATTTACTCCATTTCCTAAATACACAATAGTTGTAAAATTATCGTAATGTTTTCTTACGACATTTAATGTTTGCTCACCAACTTCAAGTGGTGTGACATATATATCATTTCCATCTATTCTAACAGAAAGTCCATCAGAACTATAAACTTCATATTCACTTAATACACCATTTGTATCAGTTAGTTTAAATTCTTGACCTATTACTGCTTCTTGTGTTGTTCCATTGAAGCTAGGTTTATTATAATGAGAATTTACTAATCTCATTATTTCATTTTTCTCTGCGTCTATGTTGATATAATCCCCATATCCAGAGGCTTGAGTCCAAAATTCTACAATTTGACCACCTGTTGTTTCCCATATAAGGGCTTGTGCAGCCATTCTATATCTTAATGTTTGATGTCCGGGATAGTCATATCCATAGTGACCAATAAGTTCTATTTTTTTATTGATCTCATCACTATATGGAGATGACTGTAATCCATCATAGCCTAAATAACTTGTTGTAGCAATATCAATTCCCGGCTCTATGCAATAGACAACTTTTCCGTTCATCGTATAAGTTTCATATTGTGCTGACATATATGGCTTTCCACCACCACGTCTTGTGTACCATACATCTGGTACTTTTGGATGTGATAATGTTTCATTTGTCGCTGCACTTACTATTGCTGGTATAGAAAAAGCAAATACTTCAAACAAAGTAAGTGCTATTAACAATACTGATAATAATTTTTTCTTTTTCATACTCTATCATTTCCTTTCCTAAATTAAAAAAAGCAACCGTTTTATTGGTCGCTTATAACTAAAATTTTATTTAATTATTCCATTGGATTTGTATAATCAATGTGTAACTTATATCCTAACACTTCGCCTTTATAAATTATTTCTTGACAACTAAAACCCAATATATTTACTGTGTCTGCAAAGGCTTTTTCAAAACCTGCTTTCTGGCATTCCTCGTAAGTATCATATTCCACCTGTTTTTTTAACCTTTCATATTCCTCATCAACTTGTGGTGTTTGCTCCTGTATTTCTTCTTGAACATTGCTAGTAGTTGGTGGATTTTGAGTTGGTAATTGTTCTTCTTGAATTTGAGATTTGTTTTCGCTTTGCTCCGTTTTAACAGACTGTTTCGTTTCCTCTTTTGGAGTTACAGTAGTTTGTTTTTCGGTATTCCTTTGAGCCTCTTTATTTTCTTGCTCCTCTTGTTTTTCTTCTGTCGCTCCATTTGAAGTTTCTGCCTTTTCTGTTTCATTAACCGTTTCTATATTTTCTTTCATCTCATTTGTTTCTTCAATTTCACTTCCCACGTTCACTTTTTCTTCCACCTCTGTTTTCGCATTTTCTCTGTTTAGTGTAAATATTGCAACACCAATAGCAATCAAGAGCACAAAAATAATTACAACTACAACTTTTTTTCTCATACCAATCACTTCCTTTGGTATTAGTATAATCTAAAATATTTATTCTTGCATTTGTGTAATTATATATTTTTTTTCAGTTAGTATTACAGTTAGTAATATACTAGGGAGGTTTGTAAGGAGGGATTTACCGTAAAAGATACTCCCACTACCTTGCTTCCATACTTCGCTTTTTTTCCAAATACCTGTTGTAAAAGTCCAATGCTTTGTAAATGTGATCGGCATATTTCTCCTTTGGCATACCTCTTGGCATTTTTGGAGTTAGGTTTTTGAAATCAAGTTTTAATTTTTCTACTTGATTTGGCTTTTGTTGGCTCAAAAGTTCTTCGATTTTATCTTCATCTAAATTCCCACTTTGACTTAATCGTTTCAACTCTTGAGCTTGAGATAACGATGGTGTAGCAACATTACATTCAATACTATTCATAAGCCATTTTTGTTCTTGCTTTGTTAAGAATGAAAGTTCTACTGCTGGACTAAATGCAATTTCTTCATTATCGACCATATCAAGCAATGGCTTTATTAGTTCAGTAAGTCTTATATATCTTTGTATTTGTGATTTGCTATCTGGACTATTAGCAGATAATTTTTCTACTGATGTCAACTTCTCCCCAACTTGGTCAGAAGTTAAATCATTTCTCTTGCCTTGATGTGTCATTGCTTCTAATTTCATTTTATAAGCAAATGCTCTTTCACTAAATAGTATTTTTTGTCTTTGTTGCAAGTTACTATCAACCATTATAATTGCAGCCTGCTCATCAGTTAAATCTCGAACAATACAAGGCATAGTATTTTTATTTGCAATTTCACTTGCTTTCTTTCTTCTATGTCCAGAAATCATTTGATATTTACCATTTCCTATTGATCTTACTAACGCAGGCTCTCGTACGCCATCTTTTTCTATACTACTTGCCATTTCTTTTAATTCATCATTTACAATAACTCTAAATGGGTGATTTGGAAAGTCCTCAATTTCTGTTATTGGTATATCAATAACTTTTTCTAAATTAGCCGTTTGTCTTTCTTCCTCTGTTGTAAATAACTCATCTAACTTTGGTAACGGCATTTTTGCTTCGTTCTTTGCCAATATCAACCACCTCCTTTGCAAATGAAGAATATGCTTCTGCCACCTTGCTATTTTTGTCATAGGTAAATATACTTTTACCTCGTGAAGTAGATTCTGCTGTTTTAATTGCAAGAGGTATTTGAGTATCAAAAAGTTTTAATAAACTTCCGTAATTCTCTTGTAATTGTACTTTCATTTCTTTTGATAAATTTGTCCTTTTATCTACCAAAGTTAATAATGCACCATCTACTTTTAAATCTGGGTTAATTTGTCTTTTTACTTTTGAAATTGTTTTCAATAAATGTGTCATACCTTTCGCAGCAAGATATTGCGACTGTATCGGTATAATTACACTATCAGCACTAGCAAGAGCATTTATTGTTACCATTCCTAAACTAGGCATACAGTCTAAAATAATATAGTCATAATCTTTTTTGACTTCTGACAAACAATTTCTCATAGTGTACTCCCTACTCATTGCATTTACTAATGACATTTCCATTGCCGATAAATCAAGATTAGATGGAATTAAGTCTACATTCTCTTTATGGTGTAATATCGCTTCCTTTGCCCTTATTGGCTCATCATTCATAGACTGTTCCATTAGGTCTGCTAATGTTAATGGTAATTTATCTTGTTCATACCAACCCATATAAGTTGTTAAATCGCCTTGTGGATCAGCGTCTACTAAAAGAACTTTTTTACCCATTTTTGATAATGCTACTCCTAAACTAAAAGTTGTAGTAGTTTTACCAACGCCACCTTTTTGATTTGCAACAGCAATTACTCTACATTGTGACATTTTCATCTCCTCCTTTCTTTTTATATTTAGCCATCTTAAATAAAATGGCTATGTACTGCCTTTCAAGGCACAAAAAAAGAACTGATATTTTACTACCAGTTCAAAATATGTTATATGTTATTTATTTCTTATCTACTAACCTTAATAATAATTCATCAACAGGAGATGTATCTTCTTTTTCTCTTAATAATTTATTTCTTAATTCAACTAATCCATTCACAAGCATTCCATATTCTATATTATCAACTTTTAATTTTATTTTTTTCATTTTTATCACACTCTCATTTCATATAAATATGATACTATATTTTTTTAGCAAATGAAAATGTGTAACAACTATTTTCTTGTTTCAAGGGCGATTTTTTTTTAGGGGGTTGCAATGACGTAATCACCATTCTAATTCCCATCATAAATATCATTAAATTTGCTATATTTTTATCTATTTTGAATGATTTTAGGCTTTTTTCATCAAAAATGTGCAAGATCAAAAATCAAGAAAAGCCTTTATTTATAAGGTTTTTGCTAGGGGTTGCAATAAATCGTAATCAACCA